>JACONM010000001.1:0-3728 GCA_014323765.1 Cellvibrionales bacterium
GTTGGGCGGGCATGGGTTGCCGGACTGTGCGCGGGTGGCGGCGGGGCGGCTGGATTTGGCGGGTGTTGGGGGAGGTTTTTGGGAGGTGGTGGAGTAGCCGCGGTTGCTGTGCGGCGGGCGGGCCGGAATTTTTTAGGCGGGGATGCGGCGGATGCGGGCACCGAGTTGTTGGAGTTTTTCTTCGATGCATTCATAGCCGCGGTCGATGTGGTAGATGCGGTCGATGATGGTGGAGCCGCTGGCTAGGAGGCCGGCGATCACTAGGCTGGCGGAGGCGCGCAGGTCGGAGGCCATTACGGTGGCGGAGCTTAGTTTTTCGACCCCGGAGACGATGACGGTGTTGCCTTCCAGTTTTATTTGGGCGCCCATGCGGTTTAGTTCGCCGACTTGGATTAGGCGGTTTTCGAAGATGGTTTCGGTGATGGTGCCGGTGCCGGCGGCGACGGCGTTGAGGGCGGTGAATTGCGCTTGCATATCGGTGGGGAAGCCTGGGTAGGGGGCGGTTTTGACTTGGACGGCATTGGGGCGTTTGCCTTGCATGTCGAGCTCGATGTGGTCCTCGCCCTCGTTTATTTCGGCACCGGCTTCGCGCAGTTTGGCGATCACGGCTTCTAGCAGGCTGGGGTCGGCTTCGCGCAGGCGCACTGTGCCGCGCGTGGCGGCGGCGGCGACTAGGTAGGTGCCGGTTTCGATGCGGTCGGGCATGACTTGGTAGTCGCAACCGTGGAGTTGATCGACCCCGTCGATGCAGAGTCGGTGGGTGCCGATGCCGTCTATTTTTGCACCCATGGCGACTAGGCAGCGGGCGAGGTCCGCGATTTCTGGTTCGCGGGCGGCGTTTTCGATGATGGTTTGGCCTTCGGCTAGGGTGGCGGCCATTAGGAGGTTTTCGGTGCCGCCGACGGTGACAATTTCTAGCGGGATGTGGGCACCTTTTAAGCGTCCGGGGGAGTGCGCTAGGATGTAGCCGTCTTCGATGCCCACTTGGGCGCCCATCATTTCTAAGCCGCGCAGGTGTTGGTCGACGGGGCGGTCGCCGATCGCGCAGCCGCCGGGCAGGGAGACCCGCGCCTCGCCGAAACGTGCCAGCATGGGGCCCAATACCAATACTGAGGCGCGCATGGTTTTGACCAGCTCGTAGGGGGCGGTGTGGCTGTGCATGCGGGTGTTGTCGACCTGTACGCCGAGGCGTTCGTCGATTTCCGCCTCGACACCCATGCAGGCGAGCAGTTCGAGCATGGTGGTGATGTCGTGCAGGTGCGGCAGGTTGGACAGGCGCACCCGGTCTTCGGTCAGCAGGGTGGCGGCGAGTAGCGGTAGGGCGGCGTTTTTGGCGCCGGAGATGCGGATGGCTCCGCGCAGGGAGGTGCCGCCTTCGATAATTAGCCGGTCCATGTGCCCTTGCCTATGCAGTGCGGCGGGGTTATGCCGCGGCGGCCTCGGTCGGGGTTTGGGCGACGATATTGACCGCATGTAGGCGGCCATCGGCGATTAGCTCGGCTAGAGCGGCGTAGACTGTGCGCTGGCGTTGTACCGCGCTCATATTGGCGAAGTTTTCGCTGACCACTGTGATGGTGACGTAGTAGCCGTCGGACTCCACGTTGACTTTGGCACCGGCGATCTGCTGCTGCACCCGGGTTTTTAGGTCGGATAAATCGAGGTCCACCGGGCTTCCCTTTCTATTAACTTACGAGCGGCTTAAAATTTGATGCGCAGGCCGGTGGTGAGGTAGCGGCCTATGGGGTCGTAGACGCCGGCGGCGGTGCCGGTGCCGGTATTGGAGTTTGATGAGGGTTCGGGGATATAGGGCGGGGCTTTGTCTAGCGCATTTCTTACCGCTGCAAACCATTCGTATTCGGCACCGGCGAATTCCAGTTTATATTGGGCACTCAGGTCGTGGTAGCTTTGCTGGCCGATGTCGTTTAGCGGGTTGCCTTGGAAAGTTGGGGCATTGTCGGCCACGCCGCTGCCGATTAATCGCCAAGTCCAGGACAGGGACCAGAGGTCGTTTTGCCAGTTTAGGCGATTATTCCATTTTATTTTGTTGTAGCCAGGTTCGCGCAGGTTGTCTTCGACCTCTTCAAAAATAATGCGCTCCCAATCGTTGGTGTAGGTTGCCCTTGAGGTCCAATTGAATTGCCCGTGTTGCAGTCCGAAATTTTGGGCACTGAAGGTCCATTTTAATTCCAGATCTATTCCACTGGTGGACAGCTGGCCGATATTTTCTACGCCAAAATCTAGGCGGTTAATGGTGTAGTCCAGAGCGGCGCCGTTGCGCTCGATGCCGGCGCAGAATCGATTGTTGGGAAAATCGGCGGCGGCGTAGCATTCGTCTAGCTTGATTTGCGGGCTTATTTCTTCGATGGCCTTTTCGATTTCTATATCGAAGTAATCTAGGGTGATGGATAGGCCCTCGATTTGGCGGGGGGTGTAGACGATGCCGAGGGTGGTGGAATCGGAAGTTTCTTCTTCGAGGTTGGGGTTGCCGCTTTGGAAGCCGCCGGCGGAGGAGCCGTTGATGCCGGGGTCATAATCGTTGGGGATGCCTAATGAGGCGCAGTTTGCTTGGGTGTTGTCCGGGCCGTCGGTGCCGCCATCGGTGCAGGGGTCGGTAAAACTTTCGAAAGTTTCGCTGCCGGGGTCGAACAATTCCGCGACATTGGGGGCGCGTACTGCTTGCGATTGGGTTAGGCGGATGCGGAGGTCTTCCAGCGGGGTCCAGCGCAATCCTAATTTCCATTGGGAGATGCCGTCGACTGTGCTGTAGTCGCCGTAGCGGTAGGCGGCATCGGCGGTGAGCATGTCGGCGATTAGGGGGATATTTAATTCGCCGTAGATCTCCCACACATCGTAGCTGCCGTCGACCGGGGCGGAGGCATTGGTGGAGCTTAGGCCGGCGGCGGCTAGGGCATCGGTGGTGCGCTCGTATTGCTCTTTGCGGTATTCGAAGCCGCTGGCGTATTCGATTTTGCCGGTGCCTACTGTGAAGAGATCGCCGGACAGGTTGCCGGCGACGACTTGCTGTTGCAGGCGGGCGGTGTTGCTGGTGGGGACGCGGACGTAATCTAGGGCTTCTTCGCTGATCGAGCCTTCGCCGAAGACGTTGATCGGTACGCAGCCGAGGGCGCGAGCCAATTCATTGACACAGCGGTATTCGCCGGCGTTGTCGGGGTCTGGTTCTACGTTTAAGCCTTGGGCAAAATTGAAGGTGTTGAAGTCGCCGCTGTTATTGAAGGTGCTGCTGGTTTGGCCGAATTGGTAGTAAATGTCCCATTGGGAGCCGTTGCGCCATTCGCCTTGTAGTCCGAGGGCGAGGCGTTGGGTGTCGCGAGATGGGTTGGCGACGCGGGGGCCGATTTCTAAAAAGCGTTTGCGCCAGACGAGGGGCTGGGCATCGGGAGCTTTTAGGTCGATGCCGACGTCTGCGTATGCTTGGACGATGGCGTCGGGGATAAAGGGGTTGTTGGCGGGCATGGTTAGGTCTTCGCCGCCCACGGAGAGGAATTGCCCGATGATGCTGGGTTCCAGATTGGTGGTGGAACTGGTTTGCGCATAGGAGGATTCGACAAAAAAGTTGAGGGTATCGGAGAGCGCATAATTTAGGTCGAAATTGATGTTTTTGCGGGTGAGCGGTAGCTGGATGCGGCGGAAGGCGGCGCGGTTAAATCCATCCTGAGCGGAATCGTATTGGGTTGTCCAGGGTGCTGCCCCCCCCCCCCCCCCCCCCC
>JACONM010000001.1:3748-5903 GCA_014323765.1 Cellvibrionales bacterium
GCTGCCCCCCCCCCCCCCGCTGCCCGATCAGTGAAGAAGGCTAGGACGGGGATGCGGTTGCCGTCTCGGTCGAGGCGGAACTCGCCGTCATCGGTCATGCGGTATTCGCCGGTCGGGGCGTTGATGCTGCCGGTGGGGGCGAAGGAGCTGAAGGCGCGGAAATTGCCGAGGAAATTATCGGTGGCGGAGAGGGGGCGGTCTGCCGAATTGACGGCGCTTAATTCTTGGTAGCCGGCATTGAACATGGCGTGGCCGCGGCCGTCGGCGAATTTGGCCCCGCCGGTGATGGAGAGGTTGCCGTCCTGCCCATCGCGTTGTTCGCTGATGCCGTATTGGGTGTCAACGCTGAGGCCCTCGAAATCTTTTTTGGTGATGATGTTGATCACGCCGGCGAGGGCTTCCGAGCCGTAGACCGCCGAGGCACCGCCGGTGATGACTTCTACCCGGTCGATGAAGGCGTTGGGGATCGAGTTGAGGTCGACCACCGAGGGGTTGTCGATGCTGCCGGCGACGTGGCGGCGACCGTTGACTAGGACTAGGGTGCGGGTGGTGCCGAGGTTGCGCAGGTCGACGGTGGAGGTGCCGGCGCCGAAGACGGTGAAGTTGCCGGTGGTTTGCGCCACCCCGGGGACCCCGCTGGCGGTGAGCTGGTTGAGGGTGTCGGCGATGTTGGTGTTGGCGGAGATGCGCAATTCTTCCGCATCGACCAGGGTCACTGGGGTCGGCGAGGACAGGTTGCTGCGCGGGATGCGTGAGCCGGTGACGACGACCTCTTCGCGGAGGCGGAGGCTGTCTGCATCGCTTTGCGCGGCGGCGGCTGGCGACAGTGCAAGCGTGGTGGTGGCGGCGATTGCTGCGGCGATTGCCACGGTCAAGGCGGCTAGGTTGGCTTTGTTCCACATGATCTTTCCCCTGTGTTGTGAACTTGGATGCTGAAAGTTGCGAGTGAACCCTTCATTGCGGCGGCGATTATAGGGCAGATTGGCGGCGTTGCGTTTAGTCGGCGGAATCCCATTTGGCGATGACTTGGTCGAGGTCACCGGCGTTTTCTTGGGCGCTGCGGGCGAACTGGCTGCGGAAGGTTTTGCCCATGCTGATGCCATCGAGCAGGGCGTCGCGGAGTTGCCAGCGGCCGGCGGCGGTGCGGCGGTGCATGCGGTAGAGCACTTCGATGCGCCCGGTGGCGGTGAACAGGCGTTGTTTGACCCAGACTGGCTTGCCGGGCTTTGGTTCTTCGGTTTTGGGGGGGACGACTTCGTAGCGGGTGTCGGCGGTGACTCTTAGCAGGGCTTTGCCGTAGGTTTCGATGAGATCTTGGCGTAGGGCTTGTTTGAAATTGGCGCGTTGTTGCGGGTTGGCGGCACTGTAATGTTGGCGGCCCATTACGCCTTTGTAGAAGGAATCGAAGTCGATCCAGGGGGCGACGATTTGCTCGATGCCTTGGTAGAAGTCTTGCGGTTGGGATTCGTAGCGCTCGGCTAGGGCTGGGACGGCGGCGAGTAGGGCGGTGGAGACTTGCTCGATGGTTTGGTGGGCGGTGGCGGGGTAGGGTTTTTCGGTGGGTTTTGTGGCGGTGGGGGTTGTGGTGGGTTTGGTGGCTGGTTTTGTGGCTGGGGGGGTTGCGGCGAATAGTGGGCCGCTGGCGAGGGCGGCGCAGAGCACGGTGAGGGCGAGCGAGTGGGGGCGGTGTGGCATGGCGGGGGTGCAAAATAGAGGCTGACAGAAAGCGGGGGCGACTATACCATGTGCGCATTGGATCTGAACCTGCCTGAACTTGTTGCCTGCTGTGGATTTTTCCCTCCCTCTGCTGTTTGTTTTTATGGCTGTCGCCATCGCTGCGCTCGTGTGGGGGGCGGAACGCTTTGTGCATGGTGCGGCGGGGATTGCGGGGAATCTGGGGCTGTCGCCGTTGCTGATTGGGCTTACGGTGCTGTCGTTTGGCACCTCGGCACCGGAGATTTTGGTCTCGGCCTCGGCGGCTTTGGCGGGGTCGCCGACCATTGCGGTGGGCAATGCGTTGGGGTCGAATCTGGCGAATATGGGGCTGGTGTTGGGGTGTACGGCGTTGATTTTGCCGCTGGCTTTTAGTGGGCGCACGGCGCGGGTGGAGCTGCCGATCATGCTGGCGGTTACGGGGTTGGCGGGGGCGGTGCTG
>JACONM010000001.1:6058-26000 GCA_014323765.1 Cellvibrionales bacterium
TGACGTTGGTTGGGCTGGCGGTGTTGTTGGTGGGGGCGCAGGTTACGGTGTGGAGTGCGACGGAGGTGGCGGCGGCGTTTGGGGTGAGTGAGATGGTGATCGGGATTACCGTGGTGGCGGTGGGGACGAGTTTGCCGGAATTGGCGGCTTCTATGGCGGGGGCGATGAAGGGGCAGCCGGAGATGGCGTTGGGCAATGTGATTGGCTCCAATATTTTCAATCTGACGGCGGTGTTGCCGGTGGCGGGGATTATTTATCCGGCGGCGATTTATCCGGCGGCCAGTGCTGGGGGGGATTTTTGGCGTGATTTTGGGGCGGTGTTGGCGTTGTGTTTGGTGTTGAGTGCGGTGTGTTTGTGGAAGCTGGGGCGCGGTCGGCGGCGTTTGGGGCGGGTTACGGCGGTGGGTTTGCTGGGCCTTTATGTGGGCTACTATTTCCTGTTGCTGGGCTAAGCCGAGGTGCCTGTTATGAGTGAATCACCGGATGCCCGCATGCTGGATTCGGCGCGTCGGACTATTGAGCTGGAGGCGGCGGCCATCGGGGCCTTGGCCGGGCGGTTGGATGAGCGGATCGAGCAGGCTGGGCGGCGTATTTTGGCGGTGCGTGGGCGGGTGGTGGTGCTGGGGATGGGGAAATCTGGGCATGTGGGCGGCAAGGTGGCGGCGACTTTGGCGAGCACTGGCACCCCGGCGTTTTTTGTCCATCCGGCTGAGGCGGGGCACGGCGATATGGGGATGATCACCCGCGATGATTTGGTGTTGGCGATTTCTAATTCTGGGGCGACGGGGGAGATTTTGGCGTTGTTGCCGTTGATCAAGGTGTTGGGGGTGCCGTTGATCAGTCTAACGGGCAACCCGCAATCGGCGTTGGCGCAGGCGGCGGATGTGCATTTGGATGTGGGGGTGGAGCGGGAAGCCTGCCCGCTGGAATTGGCGCCGACGTCTAGCACTACGGCGGCGATGGTGATGGGCGATGCGCTGGCGATTGCGCTTCTGGAGCGGCGGGGTTTTACGGCTGAGGATTTTGCTTTTTCTCACCCGGCGGGTGCTTTGGGTAAGCGGTTGCTGGTGAAGGTGGCGGATCTGATGCATGCTGGGGCGGCGTTGCCGCGGGTGCCGTTGGAGATGCCGGTCAAAAGGGTGTTGCTGGAGATGACTGCTAAGGGGTTGGGGATTACCACTGTGGTGGATGCGCAAAATAACCTGAAAGGGGTGTTCACCGATGGCGACCTGCGGCGGGCTATCGATCGTGGGGTGGATATGGAGAGGGCTTGCGCCGCGGATCTGATGAATGCCGAGCCGCTCTGTGTGCGGGCATCGATGTTGGCGGTGGAGGCGTTGGGGAGGATGGAGGAGCGGAAGATTACCGCGCTGGTGGTGGTCGATGAGCGCGAGCGGGTGGTGGGGGTGTTGCACCTGCACGATCTGTTGCGGGCTGGGGTTATTTGAGGCGGTTGGGGGGGTTGTTCGTGGCGATGGGGGATTTGTTGGCGGCTAAGTTTGCGCGGGTGCGGGGGCTGGTGCTGGATGTGGATGGGGTGCTGACCGATGGGCGGCTTTATTACACCGGCGATGGCGGCGAGAGCAAGGCGTTTCATAGTCGCGATGGCTTGGGGATAAAGCTGCTGCGGCGGGCGGGGGTTGCGGTCGCCATTATTAGTGCGCGGAGCTCGCCGGTGGTGGCGCGGCGGGCGGCGGAATTGGGCATTGCGCCAGTGTTGCAGGGGTGTACGGACAAGCTGGCGGGGGTGCGGGAGGTTGGTGCGGTGAGTGGGGTTGGGTTGGAGCGGCTGGCGTATATGGGCGATGATTTGCCGGATTATTGCGCTATGCGGGCGGTGGGGCTGGCGCTGGCCCCGGGCGATGCACATGCGGATATTCTTGCGCTGGCGGATTGGACGGCGATGGCGGGCGGGGGCTGTGGGGCGGTGCGGGAGGCTTGTGATGCGATCTTGCGCGGTAGTGGGCAGTATTCGGCGGTTACTGCTGCTTTTCGTGGTGACATGGCGGGCGGTGATGCAGGGGGCGCGGAGGCGGGCGGATTAGAATGCCAAACGCAGGGGCAGGCGCGGTGAAGACGGAAGGGCGGCGGCTGTTCGTGGTGCTGATTTTTGTGCCGCTGGCACTGGTCGCCTTTTTTTGGGATTTTGGCGGCGATCTGGAGCAATCCCTGCCGCAAGGCGAGCAGCCTGCTATTGCGTTGGAGCAGGTGCGCTTGACTCAGTTTGATGGGGCCGGGCAGCGGGCGTTGCGGATCGAGAGTGCGGTGCTTAGTGCGCAGGAGCTTGGGGGGGTTATCGATATTGAGAGCCCGGTTATCGAAGTGGAGGCGCACGGGTCTAGCTGGCGAATTTTGAGCCAGAGTGGGCAGTTCGATCAGGCGGCGGGGCGGTTGCGGTTGAGCGGGGCGGTGCGGCTGACCCGGCAGAGTGGGGCGGCGGTGGAAATGCGCACCGAGCGGTTGGATTATTACCCGCAAACGCGGCGGGCGCACACCGATTTGCTGGTGCGTATCGAGGCGCAGGGTCATCGGGTGGACAGCGATGGGGTGCAGCTGGATCTGCTCAATTCCATTTATCGGCTCAGTGCCAATGTGCGCGGTCAGCATGCGTCGTTTTAAGGGTTGCCGGCGCGGTGGTGTGTGGCTGGTGCTGCTGGCCGGGCTTGCTGTTGCGTTGCCGGTCGGCGGGCAGGCTGAGCGCGATTCGCCGCTGGATATCGAGGCCAATCAGGCTGAATTCCGCGAGCAGGAGGGGTTGACCATTTACCGTGGCGATGTGCGCATGCGGCAGGGTGGCATTGTGTTGCGCGCCGATGAATTGCAGATTTACGCTGCGGACGGTCGGGTGCGGCGGGTGGTGGCGCATGGGCGACCGGCGCAGTATGAACAGCAGGCTGGGCCGGAGCGACCGCAGGTTGCCGCGCGGGCCAACAGCATCGACTATCGGCTGGAAAGCGACCTGATTCAGCTGCGGGAAGAGGCCAGCTTGACGCAGGAGGGGGCGACTTTGAGCGGTGAGCAGATTACCTATGATCTGCGCACCAATCGGCTGCGGGCCGATGGTGGCGGCGAGCGGGTGCGCATGCGCCTACCGCCTTTGCAACCGGCGGCGGAATAATGGCGCGGCTGGCGGCGTTTAACTTGGCCAAGTCCTACGGGCGGCGGCGGGTGGTGGTCGATGTGTCTTTGCAGGTGGATAGCGGGCAGATCGTCGGCTTGCTGGGGCCGAATGGGGCAGGCAAAACGACCTGTTTTTATATGCTTGCCGGGCTGGTGCGCGGTAGCGGCGGGCGGATTTTGCTGGATGAGACCGAGATTACGCGGGCGCCTATGCATGTGCGGGCGCGGCTGGGGCTGGGGTATTTGCCGCAGGAGGCATCGGTGTTTCGCAAGCTGAGTGTGGCGGATAATTTGCGGGTGGGGCTGGAGGCGGCGGGGGTGCCTAAGACGGAGCGAAAGGCGCGGCTGGAGCAGCTGCTGGCGGAATTTAACCTTGGGGGCATTCGCGGTAGTCTGGGGATCGCGCTGTCTGGCGGTGAACGGCGGCGGGTGGAAATTGCCCGGGCGTTGGCGGTGGACCCGCGTTTTATGCTGTTGGATGAGCCGTTTGCCGGGGTGGACCCGGTCTCGGTGGGGGAGATTAAGCAGATTGTCGAGCAGCTGCGTACCCGCGATATTGGGGTCCTGATCACCGACCACAATGTGCGGGAGACTCTATCGCTGTGCGATTTGGCTTATATCGTCGGCGAGGGGCGCATTATTGCTGCGGGGACTGCGAGCGAGATTTTGGCTGACCCGCAGGTGCGCTCGGTTTATCTGGGCGACGACTTTCGCCTGTGAATGCTGCGGTTTGTGAATCTTGCCGTTTGTGAATGGGATGGTGAATGCTATGCCGTCTAAGCAAAGCCTGCATCTGGGCGTCAGCCAACGCCTGAAGATGACCGCCCGTTTGCAGGA
Organism: Cellvibrionales bacterium; assembly: GCA_014323765.1. Taxonomy (GTDB): domain Bacteria; phylum Pseudomonadota; class Gammaproteobacteria; order Pseudomonadales; family GM7GCV1; genus GM7GCV1. Next base: position 10,016 of record JACONM010000001.1, read on the forward strand.
GTCGCTGCGGCTGTTGCAGCTGCCGAGTGCCGAACTGCGGCAGGAAATTCAGGAGCAGCTGTATAGCAATCCTATGTTGGAGATCGATGAGGAGGCATCGCTGGCGGAAAATGAAGCCGAGCATGCGGATACGGAACCGCCGCTGCCGCCTGTTCAGTCGCCGGACGGGCCCGAGGCTGAGTTTCATAGCCTGCGGCGGGGTAGCGATCTGGCGGCGGATTGGTCGGCGGCGGAGAATGTCCGCTCGCCGAGTTTGCATGAACACTTGCGCTGGCAGCTGGGGCTGGCGCATCTGTCCGCTGCGGACATGCAGATCGGTGCGGCGTTGATCGATGCCATCGATGGCCAGGGCTTGCTACGCACCGATTGCGCCGAGCTGGCTCGCGGGTTGAAACCGGTGCCTGCGGTCGCCGAGGTGGAGGCGGTTTTGCGGCGCATTCAGCATTTGGACCCGCCGGGAGTCGGGGCGCGGGATCTGCGCGAGTGCCTGCTCATTCAGCTGGATTTGCTGACGGAGCGCGGCGAACATTGGAGCGCGGCGCGGCGGATTGTCGAGCGTTTTTTGCCGCAGGCGAGCCGGGCGGACCTGCGCCTGCTGGGGAAACAAACCAGCTACAGCGAGGCGCAGGTGCGCGGTGCGCTGGATTTGATCAAGAGGCTCAACCCACGTCCGGGGGCGAATTTTAGCGAGGCGGAGACCGGTTACATCATTCCGGATTTGACGGTCGCCAAGATCGATGGCCAGTGGACGGTACAGCTTTGCGCGGAGAGCCTGCCGCGGCTGCGTTGCCATTCCGAATACGGGGTCTATTTGAGCCGGGCGGCGGCGGGTGATCGCGATTATTTGTGCGCTCAGATGCAGGCGGCTAAGGGATTTTTGCGTAGTCTGGCGCAACGACAGGAGACGTTGTTGCGGGTGGCGCGGGCTATTCTGGCCAAGCAACATGCTTTTTTTGAGCACGGTAGCGAGCGGCTGTGTGCGCTGCGGTTGCAGGATTTGGCGGCGGAATTGGGCTTGCATGAGTCGACTATTTCCCGCGCCACGCAGCAGAAATACCTGAGCTGCCCGGCGGGTATTTTGGAACTGCGGTTTTTCTTTTCCGCTCGCGGGGCGGAGGGGGCGAACTCGGCCACCGCCATCCGTGCCCTGATCGCCCGCCTGATCGAGGGCGAGGACCCGCAAAAGCCGCTTAGCGACAGTGCGCTCGCCGCTTGCCTGCGGGAGCGCGGCATTGCCGTGGCGCGGCGCACGGTCGCCAAATATCGGGAAATGCAGGGCATCGGTCCGGCGCGGTTGCGGCGGCGCTTCGCCTGAGGTTGCCCCGCCCGACTGTGCTAGGGTTTTATCCCTCCTTTTTTGCTACTTGAGGATCTTCCCATGCAGCTGACCATTAGTGGCCACCACCTTGAACTGACCGCGGCGTTGCGCGAGCAGGTTACCCGTAAAATCACCCGCCTTGAACGCCGCCATGAGCAGATCACTCGCGCCCATGTGATTCTCGCAGTCGATAAATTGCAGCAGAAAGCCGAAGCACGGTTGCATGTTGCTGGGGCCGATATTTTTGCCGATGCGCACGCGGAAGACATGTATCAGGCCATCGACCTGCTGGCTGACAAGCTCGACCGCCAGCTGACCCGCCACAAAGAAAAGCAGCGCCGCCACTGATGCCGTTGCATGCTCTATTTTCCCCCGCGCTCAGTTTGACGGCGGTGGCGGCCAGTAGCCAGAAACGCTTGTTTGAAACTGTGGCCCGGCGGGTCGCCGCCGAATATTCCATGCTCGATGCAGACCGCCTGTTCGATGCGCTCATCGCCCGCGAGCGGCTTGGTTCGACGGGTTTGGGCGATGGGGTGGCGGTGCCGCACTGTCGGCTGGCGGGGCTGGAGTGCGCCGCCACGGGTGCATTGGTGCAGCTGGCGACGCCCTTGGATTTTGATGCTGCGGACCGGCGGCCGGTCGACATTTTGGCTTTTCTGATCGTGGCCGAGGGGGCGGATGCGGCGGCGACTCAGGGGCATTTGGATTTGCTGGCGGCTTTGGCGGCGCGCTTGGGGGAGTCGCGGGTGCGGGCGGCGTTGCGGGCGGCGCGGAGCCCGGTGGCCCTTTGTTCCGCCCTTTGTGGGCCGCCATGAACAGGCGGGGTGGGCCGCTATGAAGCGGGCGGGGCGGCGGGCGGCGGGGGCGCAGCTGGTGCTGATCAGCGGGCGTTCTGGATCCGGCAAGAGTGCGGCATTGAATGCGCTGGAAGATGTTGGGTTTTGCTGCATCGATAACCTGCCGGCGCGGTTTTTGCCGGAGTTGGCGAATATGCAACAGGCGGCTGACAGTCGCCGCTTTGCGGTCGCCGTGGATGTGCGGACTCCATCGACCGATCTGCAACGCTTGCCCGATCTGCTGCAAAACCTCCGGCCCCAGACCCGGCGGACCATTTTGTTTTTGGATGCGGCCACCGCGGTGCTGGTCAAGCGTTTCAACGAGACGCGCCGCAAACACCCACTGACCGACTCGCGCACCAGTCTGGCCGAGGCTCTGGCGAAGGAGTCCGAGTTGCTGGCGGAAATATCCGAGGTCGCGGACCTGAGCATTCAGACCGACCAGATCACCCATTACGACCTGCGGCAGATTTTGCAAAGTCAGCTGGGCACGGGTGCGGGCGGCGGGCAGCAGTTGGTGATCGAGTCTTTTGGCTTCCGCTACGGTTTGCCCACTTTTTGCGATTACATGTTCGATGTGCGCAATTTGCCCAACCCGCATTGGGTGCCGGCGTTGCGCCCGCACAATGGTCGCGAGCAGCCGGTCATCGATTTTTTGCGCGAGCAGCCGGCGGTGGGCGAGATGCAGCGCAGTATTCAGGAGTTTTTGGACCCTTGGCTGGCGGCGATTTTTAGCGGTAGCCGCAGTTATTTGACGGTCGCCATCGGCTGCACTGGCGGCAAGCATCGCTCGGTGTATCTGGCTGACCAGCTGCATCGCCATTTTAGAGCGCAGTATGACAATGTGCTGGTGCGCCATCGGGAACTACGGTGATCGAAACGCGGATTCAGGTGGTCAACCGGCTGGGGTTGCATGCTCGTGCGGCGGCTAAGCTGGCGCAGCTGGCAGCGCGTTTTTCCAGCGATATCCGGCTGGGAAAGGCGGGCGAGGAGGCGGTCGATGGCAAAAGCATTATGCGGCTGATGTTGCTGGCCGCGGGGCTGGGCAGCGAATTGATCTTGCGTACTGAGGGCACGGATGAGGCTGCGGCGGCGGGGGCTATTGAGCGGCTGTTTGCTGATCGGTTTGGGGAGGGGGAATAGACTGTCCGCCGCAACGGCTTACGTCTTAAACGGGGATGCCTTAAAACCAACCCCCCCCCTGCCCTCCTTGTCAGGGGGGTAAAACCCAATGCCCCTTGTTAGGGGGTTTTGCCGTTGTGGGGGGTTGGGGGTATGATGGGGTTATCGAATCGAGAGGCTTTGTGTTGGTGGCTGTTATGAGCAAATACTTTTCCGCTTTGTTGTTCGCTTTGCTGTTTATTTTTGCCCTGCTTTTGCTGATTGGGGCTTGGGGGCCGGTGCGGGCGGGGGCGGTGTATCAGTGGGAGGAAGGGGGTACCCATTTTTCCGATACGCCGCCGCCGCATCAGCCGGAGATGGAGGCGGGGGAACTGCCGGATAGCCCGCGACCGTCTGGCGAGGGGGCGGCGGTGTCGGTGGCGGGGACGGTGGTCGATGGTCGTCCGGAGGCGGAAGGGGAGTTGAGTGGGCTGGCGGATGAGGTGGCTGAGATGGAAGTGGTGACGGAATATAACCCGGAGCGGTGCCGGCGGGCCACGGAGGCGGTGGATTGGCTAAAGGCGCGTGGGCGGATTCGGGCTCGGGAGGCGGGGAGCGATGAGGTGCGCTATCTGACTCCCGATGAAAAGGCCGCTAAGTTGCAGCGTTGGGAGCAGATTCGCGAGCGGCATTGTTAGGGGGAAGCATTCTAATGCGGCGAGCGGTTGTCACATAAAAAAGGCATGCGCGTGACCGTTGCGGATTTCACCTTACAGCTCTCCAGGGTCTCCGTATCCGAGAGAGTTAGCGTTATCTTTGAGTAAGGATGGTTAGTCAACGCTAGGCTAAGCGGACAAGCAACCGTTGCGATGTCTTTCCCTCCCGCAGTATTACTAGCCTAGGAGTCGCGGAGTGACGACCTGAAGATCGGCGCGATTTCAGGCTAGCCCTCACCGCAACCACGACAGCCTCCCATGAATCAAACCCCCTTTTGTATTATCATCCGCCCACCAACCCGCCGCTTTGCCCACCACGGGAACTTTCCCCGCACCCGCCAGTCTCGCCTTTTGTCCGCGCCGCCCAAATGCGCCTGAAAACATGAACCCACCCATCGCCGCTCCTGCCGATGCCGAGCAGGCCCCCGCCGCAGTCGCCAGAGCCGAGCACCCCGCGCTCGTCGAAGACCCCGCCGCCCTTGCCGTCCCCGATATGACCGACCCCGACTTCACCACTCCCGACCTTGCCGCCGTCCCCCCCGATTCCGACCAACCCCCGCCCTCAGAAGCCGACCCCGCTGAATCCGCTGACCCCGATATTACCGCCCCACAACCCACATCCCCCGCCCTGCTACCATTCGAATTCGCCCGCGACCAGCAAGTGCTGCTAGACCCCACCGACCAGCAGCTGATCATCGGCCCCGCCGCCGCCGCCGCCGCCCTGGCCGAAGTGCGCCGCTTTGCCGGCACCGCGCTGGCCTCCTATCTGGTGGACGAAGACGCCTTCGGCCAGCGTCTGCGCGAACTCTACGCCGAGCGGCGCGGCTCGTCGGCGGCAGTCATGGCCGACATCAAAGATTTTGTCGATCTGGAAGTGGCCGCCGGCGAGGTCGAAGAAGCCGATCTGCTGGAAGAAGACGACGCCCCCATCATCCGCCTACTCAACGCAGTACTGGCAGAATCCCTAAAAGAACGCGCCTCCGACATCCACATCGAGCTATACGAGACCGAAGCACGAGTCCGCTTCCGGCTGGATGGCGTGTTACGCACCGTCCTAAAACCCGCGGTACACATCGCCCCCCTACTCGTCTCCCGCATAAAAGTCATGGCCAAGCTCGACATAGCGGAAAAACGCCTACCCCAAGATGGCCGCATGGCGGTCAAGCTCGGCGGGCGCAGCATCGATATGCGCGTCTCCACCATGCCGACCAGCTACGGCGAACGAGTCGTCCTCCGCCTGCTGGATAAAAACGCCGGCCAGCTAAGCACCGACGACCTCGGCATGCCCGCCAGCGACCAAGCCCGCCTCAACGACCTAATAGAACGCCCGCACGGCATCATCCTAGTCACCGGCCCCACCGGCTCCGGCAAGACCACCACCCTCTATGCCGCCCTCCAACAAATGGACCGCCAAACCCGCAACATAATGACCGTCGAAGACCCGGTCGAATACGACCTGCCCGGCATCAGCCAAACCCAAATCAACCTCCGCGCCGGCATGACCTTCGCCCGCGGCCTCCGCGCCATCCTGCGCCAAGACCCAGATGTCATCCTCATCGGCGAAATTCGCGACAAAGAAACCGCCGAAATCGCCGCCCAAGCCAGCCTGACCGGCCACCTAGTGCTGTCCACCCTGCACACCAACACCGCCGCCGGTGCCGTAACCCGCCTGCAAGATCTCGGCGTCGACAGCTTCCTGCTATCCTCCACCCTGCGCGCCGTGCTAGCCCAACGCCTAGTCCGCCGCCTCTGCCCGCACTGCAAGACGGAAACCAAGCCTGATGCGGTAGCGCAAAAGCGATTAGGGATCAAACCCAGCCAAACCCTCTACGCCCCCGCTGGCTGCGACCAGTGCAACCACACCGGCTTCGAAGGCCGCCAAGGGCTGTTCGAATTGGTGCTACTCGATGAGCAAATGCAACGACTGGTCCACGACCAAGCTGGCGAATTAGAAATCGAACAGAGCTTCCGCCGCCAAGTGCCCAGCATGGTCGAAGCCGGCTACGAATTAGTCCGCCAAGGCCAAACAGTGCTCGAAGAAGTACTCCGCGTCACCAGCGTCTAGCCGCCCGAATCCCCATGCCCAGCTTCAAATACGCCGCCTACGACCGCCAAGGCAAGCCGCACAAAGGCTCGCTCATCGCCGACACCGAGCGCCAAGCACGCCGCCAGCTCAGCGAGCGCGGCCTGTTCACCAGCACCCTGAAAGCGCAACGCGAATCCAACAGCAGCGGGCGGGGCGGCAGCACCGGTGGTGGCCCGGGCAAAAAAAGCAGCCTATTCGCCGCCCTGCTAACCAGCCGCGTCAGCAACTTCGAAACCGCCCTAATTTTGCGCCAGCTGGGGGTGCTGATCAAATCCGGCCTGCCGCTGGAAGACTCCCTCAAACTGATCGTCGAACAAGCCGACAGCAACAAACAACGCCAACTCGCCGAGACCTGGCGCGCCGATCTAATGGAAGGCCGCAGCCTATCCGTCGCCATGCGCCGCTCGCGCTACCAATTACCAGAATCCATCATCGCCGGCGTCGGCGTCGGCGAAGAGACCGGCCACCTCCACGATGTCCTAATGCGCATGGCGGACGAACTAGAAACCAGCGCAGAAAACCGCAAAGCCCTGCGCCGCGGCCTCATGTACCCGGTCACCCTAGCGATCGCCTCCATCGTCGCCGTCGCCGTAATGATGGTCTGGGTCGTCCCCCGCATCACCCGCGTATTCATCTCCGCCCGCGCCGAATTGCCCGGCGTCACCAAAATAGTCGTAGCGGTCAGCAACTTCACCCAAGCCTACGGCGGTTACATCGCCCTCGCCCTGATCGCAACCCTAGTCATCGCGCAACTGCTCCTAGCCAACCGCGACCGCCGCCGCGCCTGGCACAAATACATGCTCAGCCTGCCCGGCATCGGCAACTGGATGCGGATGGCCAACCTCGCCGACTGGTCCCGCAGCCTCGGCACCCTACTGCAAAGCGGTGTCCCCGCCCTAGCCGCCCTGCGCATAGCCTCTTCCGTGATGACCAACCTGCACCTCCAATGGCAAATGGAACAAGTCACCGAACGCATGCGCCGCGGCAACAGCCTCCACCAAGCCATCCGCGATGAACAAGCCGGCACCGGCTTCCTGCTCCAAATGATCGGCAGCGGCGAAGCATCCAGCGAGCTCGACACCATGCTAATCCGCGTCGCCGACTACTACACAGCCCGCCTAAAAGCCTCAGTAGACACCTTCCTGAAACTAATGAACCCAACCCTAATCATCGGCATGGGAATAATAATCCTAATAATCGTCGCCGCCGTCATGCTACCGATCCTGAAAATGAACGAAATTGTCTAACCCCACTGTCTAACCACCCAACGGAGGTACCCCATGCAACCCAAAAACACCCACCGCTCGCCCGCCCGCGGCTTCACCCTGATCGAGGTCATGGTGGTGCTAGTCATCATCGGCCTGATGGGTGCCATCATCGGCCCGACCGTGTTCGGCAAAGTGCAGCAAGCGGAAGAGACCCGCATCGCTCAGGATGTCCGCGCCATCGAAGGGGCCCTGAAGATGTACCGCCTCGACAACTACGACTACCCCAGCGAGGGCGACGGCCTAGAAGCCTTGTTGCAAAAGCCCTCCACGGCACGCAACTGGCGCGGCCCCTATCTGGAATCGGTGCCCGAAGATCCATGGGGGCGTCCCTACCGCTACGCCTACCCCGGGGTCCACGGCAAAGAAGTCGAAGTCTTCACCCTCGGTCGCGATGGCACCGATGGCGGCGAAGGCTCGGATGCCGACTGGGGCAGCTGGAACATCAAGTGAACCGCACCAAAACCCCTCCTGACAAGGGCGAAGGGGGCGCATCCCCCCCCAAAAAACCCCCGCCCGTCGCACCGGCCCGCGCCCGCGGCTTCACCCTGTTAGAGGTGGTGGTCGTCGTAACCATCATCGCCATGACCGTGGGGCTGCTCACCCTCGGCATCGGCCAGACCGCCCAACGCGGCCGCGATGCCGATGCCGAACGGCTACTCAGCTGGCTGCAAGCGGCGGCGGACACCGCGGTGTTCCAAACCGCCATTCTCGGCGTGGCCGAGCATCAGGACGGGCTGATCCTGCTGGCCCTCTACCAAGACGACTGGTACCGGCTGGCCGAATCCGAGCCCCTGCCGCTCGATAAACTCAGCCTACGCTGGTCCCCAGAATTGCGCGAGCAAGCCGAACGCCTCGCCGCCGCCGAGCGCAGCAAACGCAGCGAGCGCACCCGACTCACCGGACGCACCGCCGACAGCCGCTACCGCGACGACCAAGACATCCTACCGCCGCCCTACATGCTGCTACTACCCTCCGGCCAGATCCAACCAGAGGGCGACATCCAGCTACTCGGCACGGGCGAAGAAACCCCCTTCGCGGTGATCGATTGGCGCGACTCCCAATCCCTCCGCCTAGCATGGCAAGAGCAATCGTGAACCGACACCCCGCCCCCCGCACCCGCCAATGCGGCTTCACCCTGCTGGAAGTGCTGGTCGCACTGGTAATAATGGGGCTGGTACTCGGCGGCATCTTTACCGAGATCCAATCGCAAGTGGACCAACGCTACCGCATCCAACAGCGTTACGTCGGCCAGCTGGCCGCCTGGAACCGGCTGATGGAAGAATACCGCCAGGTCAACGGCTGGGCGCGCGATCCCAGCCGCAGCCGCGGGCGCACCGAAGTCCTAAACCGCCCCCTCCACTGGCGCATTACCAAGCAAGAAACCTTCGGCGAAGACCTCTACCGCTATGAAACCCGCGTCTTCACCGATGCCGACCGCGACGACACCGTCACCGCCTCCCTAGTCGCCTACTTCGTGGAATTCTGATGCACGCCGCCCCCCCAGCGCACCACCACACCGCGCACCCCTGCGCCCCCCGTATGCGCGGCTTCACTTTGATCGAAATCCTCGTCGCGCTAATTATCTTCTCAGTGCTCTCGGTCATGGGCTACCAAGGATTGGTGGCAGTCACCGACTACGACCGCCGCACCCGCGCCACCTACGCCACCGAACACCAGCTGCACCGCGCCGGTGCCATCCTGCTGCAAGACCTGCTCCACGCCCGCCCCCGCCCGGTGCGCGACCGCCTAGGCGGCATGCAACGCGCCTATGACACGAGCGATACGGACTACGCGCTCCTCTTCACCCGCGGGGGCCTACCCGCCGCCCTCAGCGATGGCGGCATGCAACGCCTCGCCTATTCGGTCAACTCCCAAAACGAGCTCCTGCGCTGGCACTGGCCAACCCTCGACTCCTTCGCCGAACAAACCCCACACTCCCAAGTGCTGCTCGAGGGCGTCGAGCGAGTGCGCTTCTTCCAACTAAACGCCCGCAACGAATTCGAAAAAAACTGGCCCCCCCTCAACGAAGCCCACGCCCTCGACAGCCTGCCGCGCATGATCCGCATCGAAATCGACCTGCTCTCCGGCGCACGTTTCGAGCGCCTAATCCCCGGCGTCGACCCGCCACAACAACCCAAACGCATCCCCGGCAACAGCACCCAAAGCAACGAAGACGAAGACGACGAAGAGGAAGAAGACGAGGATGACGAAGACGAAGACGACGAAGACGAGGCAGACGAGAACGCCGGTGCCTAGCCCCGCCCCCACGCGCCAGTCCGGCATGGCCCTGCTGGTCACCCTTATCATGATCACCGTAATGCTGGCCGTGCTAACCAGCATCGCCTACCGCCAAGCCCTAGACTTCAAGCGCAGCTCTCGCGCCCTGCTGGCCGACCAAATCCTCCTGCTGGCCCTCAGCGGCGAAAGCTGGTCCAAAAAAATCCTGCTCGATGACGCGGCGGACAACAGCAGCGACTCGCTGGAAGACGACTGGGCGCAGCTCATTCCCGCCTTACCGGTCGAAGGCGGCCAGCTCAGCGGCTGCATTCTCGACCTGCACGGGCGCTTCAATCTGAACAACCTCGCCACCTACACCGCCGCCACCTTCAAACGCGATCTCGCCGATGAAAAAACCAGCAACCTCGAGCTCTACCTCAACCTGCTGGCCCTGCTGGAATTGGACTACGGTGAAGAACGCGCCGCTAGGGTGATCGACTGGCTAGATGCCGACCGGCAAACAGTCGCCCCCGGCAGTTCTGAGGACGACGACTACGCCGCCCTGCGCCCGCCACGCCTCGCCGCCAACCAACCCTTCGGCCAACCCAGCGAATTGGTCATGGTGGCAGGCTACAATGCCGCGGACTGGGCCGCCCTGCACCCGCATGTGACGGCACTGCCCACGGCAGCCGGCAAAGGCGCCACCCGGCTCAACATCAACACCGCCTCACGCCCGGTGCTCCGCGCCCTGTTTGCGAACGTCATCGATGAATACGCGATCGATACCCTGATGGAAGAGCGCCCCTTTGAAAGCATCGGCGAGTTTTACGCCCTAGCGGCAGACCAGCTGGGCTACCTGACGGAAGCCGAGCTCCGCCAACGCCTGCCCTCCGCCCTGTTCGGCACCCGCAGCGAATATTTCGCCCTGCATGCGCAGGTCAGCCTGGCCGGCAGCGAGGTCGCCCTCAGTGCCCGCCTGCACCGCACCGGCAATCAGGTCAAAACCCTGTCGCGTTCCTTCGCCTACATTCCGCGCCTAGAATTGCTGGAAGGCCAAGCCGACCCCTTGCTCTCGCCCTGCCAAAACCACCGCCCAAGTGACGAACCCGGCTTCGATCTAGAATCCTTACAAGCCACCGCCAACTAGCCAGACCCATGCCCCGCAATAGCTTCCAAAACTCGGTCGAGCACCTGCACCAGCTGCCCACCCGCCAGCCGGAGCCGGACACCCCGCCGCAAACGCTCGACCTCTGGGCCCCGGCCGAGCCGCTCATGCTATTCGAGCTCGAACTCCCCAAAGTAACGCGGCGCAAGCGCGAAGAAATGCTGCCCTGGCTATTGGAAGACCGCCTGCTAAACCCACCCGAGCAATTCGAATTCCTACTCGGCCCAGCCCTAGAAAACGGCACAAACCTCATCTACGTGCTGGAAAAACAGGTGCTACGCCAATGGGTATCGCTGGCCACCGCCGCCGGGGTACGCCCCGGACGCATGGCTCCGGACTTTCTGGTCCTGCCCTACGAACCGGGCCGCTGGACCCTCTACACCGGCGACGGCCGCATCCTAGTCCGCAGCGGCCCCCACACCGGCTTCGCCGCACGCCTCGAAGCGGACGGCTGGCAACAGCTGCAGCTGCTACTCGGCCAGCAGGACGACAATTTGCGCATCTCCCACCTCGCCACCGACCCCGACCTCGAGATCCCCGCCTTTCTAGCCGAGCGGCTAGACACCCAAGAAGGCACCATCAACTGGACGTTCGATGCCCTGCCGCCGGCGGTCAACCTGCTACCAGAATCCTACAAACCAGCCCGCACCGCCCTCTGGCTCCCCTGGCTGCCGCTCGCCGCCAGCGCGACCGTGCTACTGGTGGCAGTGCTGGCGCAAATGCTGGCGCAAAGCTGGGCCTGGCAGCGCGACACCGCGACTCTCGAGGCCAGCGTAACCGAAGCCTATCAGCAGATATTCGGCGAACCGCTCACCGCCGACCCACGCACAGCGCAGCAACAGGCCAACCGCCATCTCCAGCTCCTCGAACACCAAGCCCTCGCCTGGCAAAGCACCCCGCTGGCGGAGCTCGGCGCACTGGACCGCCTGTTCTCCGGCTGCGCCGATTGCCTAGTCCAACAAATCGCCCAACACGACGCCGGTCTCAGCATCACCGTCGACCAAGCCGCCGCCGTGCGCCCGCGCTTAGAGGGGCTGGCTGGCTGGCACACCGACTGGGAAACCGACGCCGCGGCCGCCACCCAACGTTTCACCCTGCGCCGGGCGGCCCCATGAACGCCCTGCGCGCCAGCCTGAACAAAGCGACCGCCCCTCTAGCCGGCGGCGCCACCGCGATCGCCAATCGCACAGCTGCCCTCGCCAGCCAAGTGGCCCATATTGCGCAAAATAGCTGGATGCGACTGACAGTGCGCGACCGCCGCATCCTCAGCCTAGCCTTGCCGCTCATCCTGCTGCTGCTGATTTACATGGCCGCCGTCCAGCCAATAATGCGCCACCACGCCGCCATGCGCACCGCCCACACCGAGCTTGCCGACACCCTAGAATGGCTCTACCGCAACAGCGCACGGGTAGAACGGCTGCGCAACCAGTGCCCGCGGGGTCGCCAACCCCCCGAAGCGGATCTCGCCGAATTCGCCAAGCGCCTAGCCCTCGGCACTGGCACCAGCCCGCAAATTGAACCCATAAGCCCCGCCACCCTAAAAATCACCGCCACCGGCCCCGGCCGCGCCCTACTCGGACTACTGCAAACCTACAGCTGCCACGGCTTCATGCTGGAAGAACTCCAGATCAACCGCCAACCCAGCACCGCCGGCACCGCCGTCACCGTCCAAATGCAAGTGCAGCTCCGCGCCGCCAATTTTCTGCGGAATACCTCATGACCGCCCGCTCCACCCTATTCACCGCCCTAGCGGGCCTCCTAGTCGCGGCCGTGCTAACGGTCGCCAACCTGCCGCTGCAATGGCTGGCCGGCGAACGCCTGTCGAGTCTGACTTACACCGACATCGATGGCGCCACCCTACTCGGCGGCTCCCTCTGGCTGACCACAGAAGGCCCGGGCCTATTGCAGGTCGACTACCACTGGTGCCCGCGACTGGCACTGCTGTCCTGGTGCGTCCGCGCCGCGCAAGACCGCACCGCCATCGCCGGCCGAGTCGAGCTCCACGGTTCCCGCCTGCGCCTGCACCGGGCAGAGATCACCCAGCTTGACCTGCGCTCGCTGGGCCTCGGGGCCGGGGTGGTCGATGCCCGCTTCGATGGGCGCATCGACCAGCTAGAAATCGCACTCGGCGACTGCCCACTGCAAAACATCACCCGACTACGCGGCACCTTAAGCACCGCCGACATTCGCATCTTCGGCCATTCCTCCGGCCCCCACCAAGTCGACCTGACCCACCCCGAGCCAGGCCAGCTGCGCGCCACCCTGCAAGGCGATGCCTTTTCCGGCCAAATACAGATCGAAATGCAAAACGCTGCCGCCCGCTACACCGCCAGCGGCGAATTACAAGCCACCGGCGAGTTGGCAGAATTCGCCACCCTCGCCAGCACTATAATGCGCCCCCTAGGTGAAAACCGCTTCGCGTGGAACGCTGCGGGAGAGCTACCATGCCAAGTCTAGCCGCCGCCAGTCGCACCCTGCGTCAGCAGGCCGCCCGGCTCAACGTCGCCGCCACCCGCCGCGCCGCGACGGGCCTACTGCTGACCCTCGCCCTGCTCGCCCTGGGTCTCGCCCTAACCACCGCCCTAGCCCCGCAGCCAGTCATTCGCGCCACTGTGCAGGCGACCGCCCCGCCCTCGCCGCCGCGCTGGAACTGGTTTCCGACTCAGGAGGCAGCGGCGGAACCAGAGCCGGTAGAGATCACCGACTCAAGCGAGCTACCCCTAGCAAAAATCAAAGCAGAACTGCTCGGTGTACTGATCGCCCCCGAAGGCTCTTTCGCCGCCATCTCCACCGGGCGCAACCCCAATGGTGTCTACGGCCCGGGCGATGAGATTCAACGCACCGTCTCCCTGCAAGATGTCCACGCCGACCACGTGGTGGTCGATGAAAGCGGCCGCCGCGGCCGCATCCCCATCAAGGGCCTCGCCCCCGGCACCAAAAAAACCGATCTACTCAAAGTCCAACCAAGTACACCCACCGCGGACGGACCCACCAGCTTCAACCTCCCCCGATTAGTCACCTCGCCCACTTTCGTGCCCATCGCCGGCGGCGGAGCCGGGCTCAAACTGTCCGGCCTCAGCGACCAGCTACGCAGCATGGCCGAGGTGCAAGAGGGCGATGTGGTCACCGCCGTCAACGGCCTAGCCATTCGCCAAATCATGACCAACAACGCCCTGCAACGCGAGCTCAGCCAGCAAACCAGCCTGCCGATCACCCTACTCCGCGCCGGCCAAGAACTGGAAATTATCGTCAACGCCGCCAGCCTGATGCAAAATGTCGCTGGCAGCACCCGCTAACTGGAGACCCACTACCCTGGGAAAGCACCGATGAACAGATTCGCCCCCCCCCGCCCCCGCACTGGCTGGACCGCCCCCGCCGCCCGGCTCCGCGCCCTGCTGCTGGCATGCCTCCTAGGGCTACCGCCCGCCGCCGCGAATGCCGACACCGTCAGCATCAACTTTCGCGACGCCGACATCCGCAGCGTGATCGAAGCAGTGGCAGAAATCACCGGTCGCTCCTTCGTCCTCGATCCACGGGTACGCGGCAAGATCACCATCATCTCCCCCCAGCCGATCGCGGCGGAACTGCTGTACGAAGCCGTACTGTCCGCCCTGCAAGTGCAAGGGTTTCAGGCGGTCAACGATGGCGCCATCATCCGCGTAGTGCCCTTCTCACAAAGTTTCCAGATCCCCCGCAGTGCCGCCGGCGAACTCCAAACCAAAGTGCTCCGCGTCGAACACGTCAAAGCCACGGAAATGCTGCCGCTGCTCAAACCGATCATGAGCAAAGGGGCCCTGCTACAAGCCTACGACCTTGGCAACAACCTAGTCATCACCGACCTACGCTCAAAAATCGTCCAACTAGAGCAGCTGCTCGCCCAGCTAGACCTGCCCGAGCAATCGGACGTCGAAGTCATCGGCCTAACCCACATCTCCGCCGGCGAAGCCCTGCACATCGCCACCCAAATGAAAAGCCTGCAACAGCACAACCTGAGCATCATCGAAGACTCTTTCAACAACCGGGTCATCGTCGGCGGCCCGCGCATCGGTCGCGCCGCCTTCCGCCGCATGCTCGCCACTCTCGATGTGCCCGCCAAGCAGGGCGGCGGGGTCGAAGTGCTCTACCTAAACTACTCCAAAGCCGAAGAAATCAAACCAATCCTCGACGGCATGCTGGAATCGGAAACTTTCCTACGCAGTGCCGGCGAAAGCACCGGGCGCGACGGCAAAAGCCGCGCCAACTACCGCATCGAGGTCGAGCCGGACAACAACGCCCTAGTGGTCGCCGCCTCCGCCCCCGTGGTCGCCCAGCTTCGCGCCGTGGTCCGCAAGCTCGACCGCCCGCGCCTGCAAGTGCTGATCGAAGCGGTCATCGCCGAGGTTTCAGAAGATCAAGCCAACCGCCTAACCACCCAGCTAGTGGCAGTCAGCCAAAACACCGGCGGTGTCCTAACCAATTTTGACGAGCTAGTGCCCTCGCTACTCGGCTTAGGGCTCAGCGACAACATCACCGCTGAGCAACTAGGCACCGCCGCCGGCCGCGCCGGGGTCGGCACCTTCTGGGGCGGCGGCAAATTCGACTCAGACACCGGCAAAGGCATCGGCGTACTGATCGAAGCCCTCAAAACCGACACCCGCACCACCATCCTCTCCGCCCCCTCAGTGGTCGCCCTCGACAACGAAGAAGCCTCGCTAAACGTCGGCCAAGAAGTCCCCTTCATCACCGGCAGCTTCACCAACAACAACAATTCCTCCACCAACCCCTTCCAAACCATCGAACGCGAAGAAGTCGGGGTCAAAATCAAGGTCACCCCGCAGATCAACGACGCCGGCACAGTGCGCCTAGAAATCGAACAAGAATCCTCCAGCATCGCCACCACCACCACCAGCCAAGCCATCGCCGATGTGGTCACCAACAAAAGCACCATCATCACCAATGTCATGGTCACCGACGGCGAAGTGCTAGTCCTCGGCGGCCTCATGGACGGCCAGTTCGAAGACTCCGAGACCAAAGTGCCGCTACTCGGCGACATCCCCCTGCTCGGTCGCCTATTCAGATCCAGCAACCAAAAAAACGACCAAGGCGTCCTAATGATCTTTATCCGCCCCACCATCCTACGCTCAGTCGCCGACGCCCGCGCCGTCACCCGCGAACGCTTCGAATACCTACGCACCCACGACCTCAGCGAAAAAGACACCGGCGACCCCGCAGCAGTCCGCGGCATCCTAGAAGGCTTTGGTGAAAAACTAGGCACCCCCACCGACCCCAAACCAACCCC
>JACONM010000001.1:26020-27113 GCA_014323765.1 Cellvibrionales bacterium
CGGCGACACCGCCCATCGCCACCGAATAGCCGGCAACAGCCAGCGCAGCGCAACGGCCCAAAAATGTACCTAGGTTACTTCGGCCTAGAGCGCGACCCCTTCACCATCTCGCCCGACCCGGCCTTCCTCTACCCCAGCCCGCAACACCGCCAAGCCCTAGCGCACCTAAAATACGGCCTCGACCGCGAAGGCGGCTTCGTCCTCCTCACCGGCGAGGTCGGCACCGGCAAAACCACCCTCACCCGCCTACTTCTCGAACAGCTACCCGGCAACGTGCGCGTCGCCTACATCCTCAACGCCCGCCTCAATGCGCTCGACCTACTACGCAGCATCTGCCACGAACTAGAGCTCCCCCAAACCGCCGACGCCTCGGTCAAAGCCCTCACCGACACCCTCAACCGCGACCTACTCGCCACCCACGCCGCCGGCAAAAAAACCCTGCTAATCATCGAAGAAGCCCAAAACCTCGACCCCGATGTTCTAGAAACCCTCCGCTTGCTCACCAACCTAGAAACCAACACCACCAAACTGCTACACATCCTGCTAGTCGGCCAGCCCGAATTGCTAGACCTACTCGCCCGCACCGAACTCCGCCAACTCAACCAACGCGTGGTCTCCCGCTTCCACCTCGACCCGCTCAGCCTCAGCGAGACCGGCCACTATTTGGCACACCGCCTACGCCGCGCCGGCTGCAACCGCGCCCTTTTCGATGCCGACACCGTCCGCGCCCTCTACACCCGCGCCGCCGGCATCCCGCGCATGCTCAACCTACTCGCCGAGCGCACCCTACTCGGCACCTACGCCAGCAACGCCCCACGCCCCACCCCGAAAATAGCCCGCACCGCCGCCCGCGAAGTCCTCGGCACTCCGCCACCCCGCCGCCCAGCCCCCTCAAGCAAAGCAGCCGAGCAAACCACCCCGCCAGACAGCCCCCATCGCGGCCCTCATCGCGGCCCCTATCCCGACTTAGCCAACACAAGCAAACCGCCACCGCCCGCAAACCGCCGCCCAACTCTCTGGCTCACCGGCCTACTCTGCACCGCACTCCTAGGCAGCGGCACCTACGCCGCCCTAAATTGGCCACCAAACTGGC
>JACONM010000002.1:0-3109 GCA_014323765.1 Cellvibrionales bacterium
CGCTTCCACAGTCCACGCCCAGCCCGGCGATTGTTCGGGGGCGGCTAGTAACAGCCCCACTTCGGGCGATGACACCCTCATCGGTGAAGACACCGCCAGCACCCTCAATGGCATGGACGGTGCTGATACGCTCTGTGGCAAGGGCGGCGATGACATGCTGAGTGGTGGGGCGGGCAATGATATTTTGCGTGGCGGTCCCGATGATGATGTCCTGCGTGGGGGCGTTAACAATGACACCCTGCACGGTGGCAAAGGCGATGATGAGCTTTATGGCGAAAGCGGTGCGGATATTCTGCGGGGCGAGGCAGGGGAGGACACCCTAGACGGTGGCACTGGCAACGACAATCTCTGGGGTGGGGCCGATGATGATGTGCTACGTGGCGGTTCCAGCGGCAGGGACCGCCTGCACGGTGGCAAAGGCAATGACATGTTGGACGGTGGCAGTGGGCGCGATCGCCTCAACGGCGGGGCGGGCGATGACACGCTAGACGGTGGAGATGGGGGGTGGGGCGATCGCTTGCGCGGCGGCACCGGTAACGACACTCTGCGCGGTGGTGGGGGGCGCGACTGGTTGCACGGCGGTGCCGATGACGATGACCTAGACGGCGGTGAGGGGCGTGACCGGATCGATGGGGGCCCCGGCACCGATGAATTAACCGGTGGGGACGGGAGAGACCGTTTTCTTTTGCTGGATCCGGAATCCGATGCGGATGAGGCGGATACCATTACGGATTTTGTCTTGGATGAGGATCGGATCATTTTGCCAGAGGGTACTACTGGACTCTGGTTTGAGCATTTGACGGATTCTGGGGAGGAGAGCACTGTTTTATACGACGATGCCAGTCGGACTAATGCTTATGGCATTCTGGATGGGGACCATTTTGATCTGACCGATGGGGATGCGACTGTTTTGCAGAATGATGATGCGGGTACGGCTATTACTAGCGTTACTTTGTTGAGTGGGATGACCCCGGCTCCCAGTTCACAGGGCGATCTCAGCATCAGTGCGGTAACGGATAACGATGGTGACAGCATCGTCACCTCCTCCGGCACTGTGCTCAGCACTTCCGCCCTAGCCGAGGGGGCATCAGACAGCGATGTGGCTTATATTGAGCTTGAACTGAGTGCCGCCCCCACGCAAGTTACTACCTTCACCGCCACTCTGACCGGCCCTGGGGTGACCTTTGCCACCGGTGAAGCCCCAATTAGCGGCGACAAAACTACCTGGCATTGGCAAATCCAAGACAACTGCGATAATGAACTTGAAATTGCCAAGGGGGCCGCCAGCGACTCCTTGGATTTTGCCTACGACCCCGATGCCGATTGCGATGGCATCGGCTTCACTACTCTAACCCGCTATTGGATTCTAATCTATCCGCCACGCACGGGCAACGCGATGGACGACGGCAACACCGTCTCCGAGGTCCTAACCCTGACGCTGGCCAACAAATCCGGCGACACCTATACCCTGAAGCCCGCCACCCATACCATTACTTTTACCGACAACGATAGCTAAGTCTGTTGCTGTAGCTGAAAACGCAGCGCGATGCTTGCGATTTTTTGTAAAGCCGAATCCTGCCAAGCGCAGCCCCTCCACATCCAACCTTCCACATCCAACCCCCCAAACCCCCCTTGTCAGGGGGGCTTCTAGACCAACCCCCCTTTCCCCCCTTATCAGGGGGGCTTTGGGTTTGTATTTGGTGGGATGCGTAGGCGTTGGCCGATTTTGATTAGGGGGCTGTCTAAGTTATTTAGGGTGCGTAGTTGGGTTTGGGGGACGTTGAAACGCTCGGCGATTTCCGACAGGGTGTCGCCGCGGACTACGGTGTAGAACGTCTCGGTCGGGCGTGGGCCGCCGGCGGGTGCTGTGCCCGGCGGGGGGTGGGCGGCAAAATAGGTGCGCACCCCGCGGGCGATCGCGGCGGCTAGGCGGGCTTGGAAACGGGTATCGGCCAGCTGGCGGGCATCCTGCGGGTTGGACATGAAACCGGCTTCGATCAATAGGGAGGGCAGATCGGGCGATTTCAGAATCGCAAAATCCGCGCGCTCGACGGTTTTGCGGTGCAATTTGGTCACCCGCCCCATCTCGGCTAGGATGGCTTGGCCGGCGCGCAGGCTGGCTTCCAGGGTGGTGCGCATGGACAGGTCGAGGACGGTGTAGGCGGTTGAATCTTCCATACCAGCGATACGGATGCCGCCGGCGAGGTCGGCGCGGTTTTCGCGTTCCGCCAGATAGGCTGCCGCCTCGCTGCTGACTCCATCGAGGGAGAGGGCGTAGATGGAGGCGCCGCGCACGGTAGACAGGCGGAAGCTGTCGGCGTGAATTGATAGCAGCAGGTCGGCGCGGGCGGCGCGGGCCAGCTTGAAACGCTCGCGCAGGGGTA
Organism: Cellvibrionales bacterium; assembly: GCA_014323765.1. GTDB lineage: Bacteria > Pseudomonadota > Gammaproteobacteria > Pseudomonadales > GM7GCV1 > GM7GCV1. Next base: position 2,385 of record JACONM010000002.1, read on the forward strand.
GGAAGTGGTCGCCATCGCGGACCAGCATGGCAGCGTAGCCGGGCTGCGCATCGATGGCGGCTTTTATTTGGCGGCTGAGGGCGAGGACGATCTGTTTTTCATGGACGCCATCGCGGCCTAATGCGCCGGGGTCTTTGCCGCCGTGCCCGGCATCGATGGCGATGAGGATGTCGCGCCCGGCGGTGGTTTGCGCATCCGTGCGCCGCTCGGTGCGACCGGCGGCGAGCTCGACCACTAGGCGGGGGCGGTGGTTGGCATCTGCCGGCACTTGGTAGCTGTGGGCGCGGACGGCGGTGAGGAGTTCGAGATTCAGGCGTATGCCACCGCCGGGGCGCAGGCTGCGGTGTATGGTGCGAATCGGGGTGCCGGCTAGGTGCTCACTGGCGATATTGGGGCGGAAGTCGACGGGCGGTAGGTCGATGATGAGTCGCTCAGGATCGGTGGGCTGCGGCAGGCGGTAAAAGGGGAGCGGGCGGTTGAGGTCGAAAACTAATCGCGTCTGGTCCGGGGCGCGTTGGATGCGCAGCTGTTCGACTACGGGCTGGTCGGCGGCTGTAGCGGGCGGGGCGGCGGCGAGGAGTGCGGCGAGTAGGGGCAGGAGGGTTTGCCAGCGCGGTGATTTGGTGGCGGATATTGCCTTTGTGAGAGCAGCGGGCCATGCGGTGCTGGGCCGGACATTGGGCCGGACGGTGCGGCGGGGGACGGGGGGCGACTGTGTGGTGCTA
>JACONM010000002.1:3152-39270 GCA_014323765.1 Cellvibrionales bacterium
GGAGAGATGCCGGGGTTTTGACTGCCATATGAGGGATCGCGGGGGGGTTGAGCGGGCGATGCGGTGGCGGCGGGCGGTGGGAATCGGGTTGCGGTGCGCCTTCTGTGCGGGGGTGGTGGGCGGACCGCTGGTGGGGGATGGGCGGGCAGGCTGCGCGGTTGGGCGGTGCTTGGCGGGCGGCATGATGAGGCGAGCGGTCGGTCGGGGGTGGTTGGTTTAGGCGGTGGCCGGGTGCCAGACTAGTTCGAGGTGGCGGCCCGCGGGGGTGGGGCGCAGATGCACTTCGAGGTCGGGGGTTTTGAGCCAGCCGGCGGCGCGTTCTGGCCATTCGATCAAGCATAGGGTGCCGCCGCCGAGGTCGTCGCGGGCCCCGATAAACTCCAATTCTTCCGCCGCGGCTAGGCGGTAGAGGTCGAAATGGCAGCAGGGCCAGGGTTTTGTGGGGTAACGCTCGGCGAGGGTGTAGGTGGGGCTGCGCACCGGCCCGCGCCAGCCGAGACCGCGCAAAATGCCGCGGGCGAGGGTGGTTTTGCCGGCGCCGAGGGTGCCCTGTAAAAAGACGATGCCGCCGGTCGGGAGGCGGGTGGGCAATTCTGCGGCGAGATCTGTGCCTAGATCTAGGGTGGCTTGTTCGTCGGGCAAGTCGTAATTCGTGGCTAGGCGGGCGGGGCTTGGATTGGGGGGCGGATCGGCGGACGAGTTTGCGGTCGGATTTGGGGTGGTCGACTCGCTTTGCGGGCTGGGGTGGGGGCGGGCGTTCATCTGGTTTTCAGGCGGGCGGTGGCGGGTTGAGGAAGGTGCGGATTGGGGGGAGCAGGTCGGTGGCGAGGATGCCGCGAGGGCCCTGCGATTCCGCTAAACGATCGGCGGCGGCGGCATGGACGCATACGGCCAGACGGGCCGCTTGGGCGGCGGGTAACCCTTGCGCCAGGAGGGCCCCGATTAGGCCGGCGAGCAGGTCGCCGGTGCCGCCGGTGCCGAGCGCGGGGTTGCCGTAGGGGCAGACGTACAGACCGTCTGCGGTGTCGATCAGGGTGCCACTGCCTTTGAGGAGCACGGTGCCGCCGAGCTTGGTGCGTAGGGCGGTTATCGCCGCCGGGCGATCGCGGTTGACTGCGGCGACCGATGAATCCAGCAGCCGTGCCGCCTCGCCCGGATGGGGGGTAAATACGGCGTTTTTTAGCGGCAGATGGGCGGCGAATGCGGGGGTGGCCAGCAGGTTGAGCGCATCGGCATCGATAACTAGGGAGGTGTTTGAGTTGGCCTGCGCAGCGAGGGTTTGCAGTAGCAATTTTTGCCCCCAAGCGGCGGTGCCGAGGCCCGGGCCTAGCACCAGTGCGGAGGCGTTATTCAGCCAATCTTTGCCGGGGGATTCTTGTTCGGCGGCGGCGACCATGAGCTGCGGGCAGTGTGCCAGTGCCGCCGGAATGTGGGTGCTGCGGGTGAGGACGGCGATCAGCCCGGCTCCGGCATGCGCCGCCGCTAGGGCTGCCAGCAGGGGGGCACCGCCGTAGCCGTGGTCGCCGCCGATGATGAGCAGTCGACCGTGGTCGCCCTTGTGGTTGCAGGGGGGGCGGGGCGGCAGGTTGCACTGTTCGGTTGGCAGGTCGAGGAGCTCGGCGGCGGGTTCCATTTGCTGAAAAATGGCGGCGGGCACATCGAGGGAAGCTAATTGCAATTCGCCGCAGTGGTTGGCGGCGCGACCGGTGACCATGCCGAGTTTGGCGGCGATGAAGCTGACGGTGAGATCTGCTTGGATTGCGGGGCCTGCCGCATGGCCGGTGTCGCAGTCCAATCCGGAGGGAATGTCTGCCGCCACTCGCGGGCAGTCGAGGGCGTTGATGCGCTCGATTAGGGCGGCCATCTGCGGGCGCACTTCGCCGCTAAAGCCGGTGCCGAGTAGGGCATCGATGGCCACGGTCGGAGGGGTTGCGGCGGTCTTGGGGGGTGCTTCCGGTTCGGGGTTTTGCGCGAGCCAATCTGCTGCGGCGATGGGGTGTGCACCTTGTTCAAGCGCAACGGTGCGTGCCTGCAGTGCATCGCCGCGGCGGGTGCCGGGCGTTTCGATCAATTCCACTTGCAGGCGGCGGGCGAGGGCCAGGGCGGCCACGATGTAGCCATCGCCACCGTTGTTGCCGCCGCCGCAAAAGATTAGCAGGCGGCGGGTTTGTGGCCAGCGTTCTAAGAGGGCGGCGAATAGGGCGCGGCCGGCGCGTTGCATTAGTTGGATGCCGGGGATATTGGCCTGTTCTATGGCGCGGCGGTCGAGTTCGCGGAGTTGAGCGGCGCGGTAGAGGTGGCGAGGGGCGGCGGCGGTTATCCGGGCAGGCATGGCGGCGAAAAAGCCCTAAAATGGGGCGCATGTTGGCAATTCGCCATTATACCCACGCCCACCCGCGGGCCATGCCGCCGACCGCCGATTCTGCCCCCGATTCTGCCCCTAGTCCGCAGCAGCTGGCCGCGTTGCGTGAGCGGCTGGATGGTTGGGCGGCGGAGCTGGGGTTTCAGGCGTTGGGGGTGGCGGATTTGGCGGTGGATGCTTATGTCAAGCGGCTCGATCGCTGGCTGGCGCAGGGTTATCAGGCGGGGATGGATTGGATGGCCAGTCGCCGCGATCTGCGCGCTAACCCTGAGCGGTTGGTCGGCGGCTGTGCGCGGGTTATTTCGCTGCGGATGGATTACCGGCCGCCGGACACTGAGCCGCTGCGCATCCTTAAATCTGCCGACAAAGCCTATGTGTCGCGCTACGCCACTGGGCGCGATTACCATAGATTGGTGCGCCCGCGGCTGGCCAAATTGGCGGCGCGGATGCAGGGTTGGGCGGCGCGCCATTGGGGGGCGGATTCGTGCCAGCGGGCTTTTGTCGATAGTGCCCCGGTGCTGGAAAAGCCCTTGGCGGAGAAGGCTGGGCTGGGTTGGATTGGCAAAAATACCCTGCTGCTGAACCGGGCGGCGGGATCTTGGTTTTTTCTCGGCGAGATTTACACCAGTATTCCGCTGCCGGTCGCTGCGGCATCCGCCACCGACCACTGTGGTAGCTGCCGCGCCTGCCTGAATGTTTGCCCGACCGATGCCTTTCCTGCGCCCTATGTGCTGGATTCCGCTCGCTGCATCTCGTATCTGACCATCGAACATCGCGGGGCGATTCCGGAACCCTTGCGCGGCAAAATGGGCAATCGGGTGTTTGGCTGCGATGACTGCCAGCTGGTTTGCCCGTGGAACCGCTACGCCCGCCCTAGTGCTGAGGCGGATTTTCGGCCGCGGCATGGGTTGCACAATGCGGACTTGGTCGCGCTGTTTGGCTGGAGCGCAGAGCAATTTCGCCAGCGCACCGCCGGGTCGGCCATTCGGCGGGTTGGGTTTTATGGCTGGAAGCGCAATCTGGCAGTCGGTTTGGGCAATGGACCGGCTACGGCGGCGGCTATCCATGCCTTGCGAAGTGATGCTACGGATTCGGCGTTGGTGCGTGAGCATGTAGAATGGGCCTTGGATCGCCTGACTCAAACCAGTTTGGCTCAACCCTGTTTGGCTGGGCCCCGTCCGCCGTGCGCCTAGCTGCTCGTTCTCTTTCTAACCTGCTTGCCCTGCCCTGCCCTGATGCCGCCCCGCAAACAAACCCTGCCGCAACATCCTGCCGCCGATGCCCTGAGCGGGAGCATGCTGGCGGCTATGCCCGGTATGGCGGACCCCAACTTTGCCGGCACCCTCAGCCTGATTTGCGAGCACGGTGCGGACGGGGCCATCGGGCTGGTGCTCAATCGCCCGTTGCCGGTGGAGCTTGGCGCGTTGCTGCAGCGGATTGGTTTGGAGGTGCCGCCCGAATTGGCCAAACAGACCGTGCTGGCGGGTGGGCCGGTGAAGCCGGAACGCGGCTTTGTGCTGCACCGGCCGGATAGCCAGAAATGGGCGGCGAGCCGGCGCGTGGCCGATGGGCTGATGGTGACCGCTTCTAGCGATATTATCGATGCGATGGCGGCGGGGCGGGCTCCTGCCGGGGCGACGTTGGTGTTGGGCTACGCCGGTTGGGATGCGGGGCAGCTGGAGCGGGAAATGGGGGAGAATAGCTGGCTGAGTTTGCCCGCCGCCGCCGAGGTGGTGTTCGGCACCGCCTGCGAGCACCGCTTGACACGCGCCGCCGCTCTGGCCGGTATCGATTTCGGACGTTTGGCGAGTGCGGCGGGGCATGCCTGATGGGTGCCCTGCCCTGCCCTTTTCGGTCTTTTTTCACCCTATCTAATTGGTAGCGGATTTCATGAGTAACACTGGCGAGCGGCTGTTGGCTTTCGATTTTGGGGTGCGGCGGATTGGGGTGGCCACCGGCAACACCGTCAGCGGCACTAGCTCGGCGTTGACCACCTTGCAGGCGCGGGGGGGTGGGCCACCGTGGTCGCAGATCGAACAGATCTTGGATGAATGGCGGGTGGACCGCTGCTTGGTGGGGCTGCCGCTGCATATGGATGGTAGCGAGAGCGAGATCAGCGGGCGGGCGCGGCAGTTTGCCGATGAGTTGCGGGGGCGTTTCACGGGGCCGGTCGATATGGTCGATGAGCGGCTGTCCAGCTTTGTGGCGCGGGAGCAAATCCAGGCGAGCGAGCGGCGGGCGCGGGTCGGCGAGGTCGATGCGCAGGCCGCTAAACTACTGGTCGATCAGTGGCTGCACAGCCGGGGCAGGCTATGACGACTCCTCTGCTATCGGTGCGTGGTTTGCACAAGTATTTCGGCGACAAGCATGCGGTGCGTGGTTTGGATTTTGAGCTGGAGCCGGGCATTTGTTTGGGGTTGCTGGGGCCGAATGGCGCGGGCAAAACCACTACCATTGAGATGTTGGAAGGCATTAAAAAGCCGAGCCGCGGCGAGCTGCGCTATCGCGGGGTGCCACTGGTTGGGCGGGCGTTGGCTGGCTACAAGGCGCGCACCGGCATTCAGTTTCAGGCTACCGCGCTGATGGATTTTTTGCGGGTGCGTGAGGTCCTGGAATTGTTCAGCAGTTTTTATGCCCGGCCGGCGTCCGCCGCTAGTTTGATTCAGCTTTGTGATCTGGGCGAGTTTGTGGACCAGTACGCCAATAAGGTTTCCGGCGGGCAGCGGCAGCGGTTGTTGTTGGCGGTGGCTTTGGCGGGTGAGCCGGAAATTCTCTTTTTGGATGAGCCTACCACCGGGCTGGATCCGCAGGCGCGGCGGCATTTTTGGCGGCTGCTGGAGCGCATTAAGGGGCGCGGTACTACGGTGGTTTTGAATACCCATCATATGGAAGAGGCGGAGCTGCTGTGCGATGAGCTGCTGATCTTGGACCACGGTGAGATGGTGGCGCGGGGGGCACCGGCGGCGTTGTTGCGGGCGCATTTTGATCGGCAACAGGTGCTGTTGGAGCGGGTGCCGGAGCTGCGCATCGACCCGGTGCTTGCTACTCCGCTGGCGACTGAGCGCGGGGCGGCGTTTGCCACAGATCGGCCGGCGGCGTTTATTGGCGAGCTGGCGGCGGGGGGCGCGGACATCGATGGGTTGCAGGTGCGCTCGCCCAATCTGGAGGATCTTTTTTTGAAACTGACCGGCCACGGGCTGCGGGATTAACGCTATGCATCCGATATTTGCGCTGGTGGTGGCGCGTAACAAAGAGTTTTACCGCGATCGTGCGGCGTTGGTGTGGAGCATTTGTTTTCCGCTGCTGTTGATTTTGGGTTTTAGCCTGGCTTTTGCGCGGCCGGAGCCGGCGGTTTTCCAGCTGGGGCTGGTCGATGAGGCCGCGCCCGCTGCACTGCCGGAGTATGTGGCGACGGTCGACTACGTTGATCGCGAGCGGGCCCTGGCGCGGTTGCGGCATCATGAATTGGATCTGCTGTTGGATGGCGGCGCGGGGCGGCTGTATTACAACGCGCTGTCGCCGGCCAGTTTGGCACTGTTGGATCTGCTCGATGGGGGCGACCCGCTGGGGCTGGAAACTCAGGCGGTGACGGGCGAAGCGGTGCGCTATGCGGACTGGGTTATCCCCGGCGTGGTGGGTATGAATTTGATGTTTGGGGCACTGTTTGGGGTGGGTTTTGTCATCGTCCGCTATCGCAAAAATGGGGTACTGCGGCGGCTGGCGGCATCGCCGATTTCGCCGCTGGTTTTTTTGACGTCGCAAATGCTGTCGCGCTTTATTATCGTTATGGCGGTCAACAGTGCTATTTTAATTAGCTGCACCCTGCTGCTGGGGCTGCGTATGGAGGGTAGCTGGCTGAGTCTGCTGCTGACTTTGGGGGTCGGTAGTTTGACGATGATTTGCGTGGGGCTGGTGGTGGCCAGTCGAATTGCCAGTGAGGAATTGGCGAATGGGTTGCTGGATACGCTGAGTTTGCTGATGATGTTTTTCTCCGAGCTTTGGTTTTCTCTGGACAGTGCGCCGCGTTGGATGCAGTGGCTGTCTGAATTGCTGCCGCTGACCCATATGGTGCGGGCGTTGCGGGCGATTATGGTGGAGGGGGCGGGGCTGGCGGATATTTGGTCTAGTTTGGCGGCGCTGGGGCTGTTTGCGGTGTTTAGTTTGGCTTTGGCGGCGCGGTTGTTTCGCTGGGAGGCGGATGGGTGACTATGGCAAATATCGAGGTGCGGCAGGGCGACATTACCGGGTTGGCGGTGGATGCCGTGGTGAATGCGGCCAATGAGGGGTTGGCAGGCGGCGGCGGGGTGGATGGGGCGATTCATCGCGCTGCTGGGCCGCGGTTGTTGGCGGCTTGTCGCGCCTTGCCGGAGGTGCGTGCGGGGGTGCGCTGCCCGACTGGGGAGTGCCGCATTACGCCGGGGTTTGACCTGCCTGCCCGCTATGTGATTCATGCGGTCGGGCCGGTTTGGCGCGGCGGCGAGCGGGGGGAAGCTGAGTTGCTGGCTGGCTGTTATCGGGCGGCGGTGCGGCTGGCGGGTGAATATGGGTTGCGCTCGCTGGCTTTTCCGGCGATTAGCTGCGGAGTTTATGGTTATCCGCTGGAGCAGGCGGCGCAGGTGGCACGCCGGGCATTGGCGGATTCTTTGGCGGCGGCGACTGCTGTCGATATTGTGTATTTGGTGGCTTTTGAGGGGGCGGTTCTGAAGGCTTTGGAGGCGGCGTTTTGTGGGGATTGAGCAGGGCGGTGACTGGCGGTTTTAACGGTTTTTTAGCTGGTTTTTATGGCATTTAAGTCGGGCGGGGCTGCCGAGGTTTTCGGGGTTTTTTTGCGGTTGGGGGTGACCTGCTTTGGCGGGCCGATCGCGCATTTGGGGTATTTCCGCACCGAGTTTGTCGAGCGGCGGCGGTGGCTTAGTGAGGGGCAGTTTGCGCAGCTGCTTGCGATTTGCCAGTTTTTGCCGGGCCCGGCGAGCAGTCAGCTGGGGTTTAGTATTGGGCTGTTGCGGGCGGGCTGGCGGGGGGCACTGTGCGCTTTTTTTGCTTTTACTTTGCCATCGGTGTTGTTATTGGCGGGGTTTGCGGCGGCGTTGCCGTGGCTGTCTGGCGCGGTGGGGCAGGCGGTGGTGGGGGGGTTGAAGATTCTGGCACTGGCGGTGGTGGCGCATGCGCTGGTCGGGATGGCGCGGACGCTTTGTGCGGGCTGGTGGCGGGCGGCGTTGGCGGGGATGGCTTGTGCGGCAATGGTGGCGTTTGGTGCGCCTGCTGTGCAGTTGGGTGTGGTGGCGATCGGGGCTGGCTTGGGGGCGCTTTTCTGCCGGCAGGCGGGACCGGCGGCGGAGGCGGCGTTGGCGGTGGGTTATGGAACGCGGGGCGGTTGGGGGTTGCTGGGGGTGTTTTTGGTGCTGTTGATCGGCTTGCCTTATTTGGCGGGGCCGGCGGCTGGGGCGGCGGGGCCATTGGATATTGCGGCGGGGTTTTATCGGGCCGGGGCTTTGGTTTTTGGCGGCGGGCATGTGGTGTTGCCGCTGTTGGAGGAGACGGTGGTTGCGCCCGGTTGGGTGAGCGAGGCGGATTTTGTGGCGGGTTACGGGGCGGCGCAGGCTGTGCCGGGGCCGCTGTTTGCTTTTGCGGCCTATCTGGGTAGGCTGATTCCTGCGGCGGGCGGTGGATTGGTGGGCGGGGCGGTCGCTTTGCTGGCGATTTTTTTGCCGGGGTTTTTATTGGTGGCGGGGGTGTTGCCGCTTTGGCGTTTCATCGCGGGGAGGCGCAGTGCCGCCAATGCGATTGCCGGTGTGAATGCCGCGGTGGTGGGGTTATTGGCTGCTGCGTTTTATGATCCGGTGTTTGTTGCGGCGGTGGATAGTGCGGTGGATTTGGCGATTGGGTTAGTTGGTTTTGGGTTGTTGGCGATTTGGCGGGTTTCGCCTTTGGTTGTGGTGGTTTGGTGTTTGGGGGGGAGTTTGGTGGTGAGCATGCTTTGATTTGCCAATCTAAAAATCAAGTATTCGCATTCCTTCTAACACAAAAAGTTTTGGCCGGTTTTTGATCGAAACTAACGGTCCACATTAACCGCCGGTTTTTGTCATTATTTGCAAAGCGAAGTGTACTTGGTTGCAGGATTTGGGCCATTGTTGTTCGACTAGCCAGTCTTTGCTGAGGGGGGGGAACCATGTGTCGCCGGGGGGTTCTAGGTCGATTAGGGTGCGGTAGATGCGCTCGGTTTGTGGTAATAGCTGCTCGTAGATGGTCTGGCCGCCGGCGATTATGACCTCTTCTACCTGCGACTGCGCGGCGATTTGCTGCCCTAGATCTAGGGCTGCCTGTGGCGAGGGGGCTACTTGGATGCCCGGATGCTGATAATCCGGGTTGCTGCTGACCACTACATGCGGGCGCCCCGGTAGTAGACCGGCGAAGGATTCGAAAGTCTTGCGCCCCATGATGAGCGGCTTGCCGGCGGTGCGCTGCTGAAACCATTTTAAGTCCTCTGGCAGATGCCAGGGTAGCTGGTTATCGCGACCAATCACCCCGTTGTGCGCCACTGCCACAATCGCCGCTACTCGTGCCATTTTTTAGAACTCCATGCTCGACTTTGATGAAACAAGATTCTCACAGTGCGCCATTATTTATAGGGCCTGCACCAGAGGACGAAGATTAAAGAAAACTTTACTCCGAATTTGCAATTTTCATATGAATCGTTTGCATAATCCGGTCGGTCTCCGCTAGGATTTTTAGGATGCGTTGGTAGTGTTGTACCTCTTCATAATTTAATTATCGGCCCTTGCGGTCTTTTAGCCATTTTTGGGCGGGTTGGTAGCCGCCTATGTAGAATTGCCATGCTGTTTCTGGCACTTTATCAAAATACTGGGTTTTGTTTATGTAGATGCGGTCGTTGATGAAGCGGGGTTTTTCTATTTTCTGATCGCCCTCGCCGGCGAGGGGGTACGGGGTCTCGCCGATGGCGTCTGGCTCCATCAGGTGTAGGCGGCGTAGCGCAGTGCCCTGTTTGCTTACCGCCCAAAACTCTGCCGCGCTGGCGGGCCAGGGGATGCGGGGGAAGTCGATTTTTAGGAATTCGGCGTAAGTGGCGCGATAGGCGGGGCAGTGTAAAACGCCGTAGATGTAATCGAACACTTGTTCCGGGCCGGGAGTGCCATGGTCGGGGTGGTCGGCTTGTTCTTGTAGTTTCCGGTAAAGTGTTTCATCGAAATTTACCCTGCGATTTTTTTCGATACCTTGCATGCTTGGAGCGGAGTAAAGGTAAAGAGGGAATAAGGAGTTGATATGGTAAGCATCGTACGTTTTATGCCCACAAATTTTGTTAGCAACAATGCCCCCTACCTGCTCTTCTTTGATTCTTGGTATTATCAATCCAAGGTTATTTCCCTCTAGCATGTGACGCATGATATTAGATCTAGGAGATTCAATAAAGCCGCGTGATTTGCCAGTGTAATAGGTCCATCTTGTATCAAATGGACGATATATAATAGGCTTAATATGATTTTCGGAAAGATCGCTATTCAGGTCTGCTTGTGCTTTCTTCACTGTCCAACCTTGTGTGTCTTTGATTTTATAATTTTGCTTTGCTTCCTCGACCCCTAACACAGCAAAATTTTTGACCCTAAGCCACAATGCTTCCCTGTTTTGATCAACAGTAATAGCATCTCTAGAGGTGACAATTCCACCTGATTTAACGGGCATAAAATCGCGAATTGAAAAACCCTTTTCATAAACCGCCTGCGCTGTATAATCCCGCAATATAAAGGGATGTTGCGGCGCAGGGCTTTGCAGTCGGTTAAAAATGGAGTTTGTAAGGTCGGCTTCCTGTAATAGTTTGTATTTCTCAGCCCGATCGCCCCATAGATCGGCATGTATCACTTCTGCCAGTTCTTTATTGCTGCCGTTCTTTTTGACCGCGATAATAATGGCTACGCCCTGCTTAATATCGAAGATATTTTTATCCGGGATGCCGCCCGGCGATGCCTCTTTTTTATTGCTGTTGCCGTGCAGATCTAGAATCCAGATTTTATCGAAGGTATGCAACAGGTGCCAGCGCATGCCGCGGAAAGTGGGGCCATCGAGATAACTGTTATCAGTGATAAAGCCTAGTACACCCCCACCATTATTTTCTATAAAATTAGATGAAAGACGAATAAATTTTATGTAACTGTTATTTAGCCATTTGGAGTTGCGTTCCTGCAATTTATCTATGCCGCCCGGCTCTTTTTTGTAATCGTCCATTAGGTTGCCAAGCCAGCCCTTTGATTTGCCGCCTTCGCCTAGATAGGGCGGGTTGCCAATTACACACATAATCGGCATCTCGCTCTTTATTTCATTAGCACCTTTGGCTTCATTGCTGAGCCATTGAGCGAAAGGCATGGCTTGCGTGGAGAGTGCGCCGCTTTCTTCTAGGCTGTCGGTCAAATAGACCGATAGGCGCGGCGGTTGCTTGGTGGGTTTGTAGCCCATTTCGGTCAGAGTCATATCGAGCTTTGTATGGCACATGGCATAGGATGCCATCAGCAGTTCGAAACCGTGCAAACGAGGGATCAGGTGACGCTCGATGTATTCCGACCACATGCTCGATGCGAGTTTTTTAATTTTAGGGGCAATCTGCTTGATTACCTCGGCGAGAAAAGTACCGGTCCCCGTAGCCGGGTCTAAGATTTGTACCCGATGCACCTGCCGCTCCTCGCTATCGGTTTTATCTGTAGCGCAACGAATGGTTACTTTGGAAGTGTCGGCCAGACCATCGCGCAAGCCAAATTCCGTTTGCAACACCTCGTCCACCGCCCGTACAATAAAATTGACCACCGGTTCTGGCGTGTACCAAACCCCTCGCGCCTTGCGTTTTTTGGGGTTGTAAGCGGCTAGAAACGTTTCATAAAAATGCAGAAAGGGGTCGCGCTGCCCGGTGAACTTGCCGAAGTCCGCCATGATCTGTGCCATATCGCATGCTTGAAAAACCTGCGCTAGGTCATCGACAATCCATACAATGCTTTCATCAAGATCTGGTCCAGCCACATAGCCAAACAGAGAACGCAAGAAAGGGTTCGATTTAGGCAGCAATGTCAATGCCCGTTGCCGGCTAAATGGGTGCGAGCCGTCATCGTGTAAGCGAGCGGCAAACATGCCATAGGCGATGGTCTCCGCGTAAATATCGGCAAAGTCGTCCGCCGTTATATCGCCGATCAAATTTGCTTGAAACGCCTTGTGCTGTTGGCTAAGTTCAGTTTGCTGTTTTTTATCTTGGCGCAGTACATAGCGCAGAGAATTTTTAATGAGTTCGGCTTTGCCCGCCATGCGCTCGGCCAGTTCCCGCGGGCTGTTAATGGCTTGCGGATCCTGCGCCGCAAACTCACGCAGCAGGGTTGCAAGGCGGTCAAATTCCTGTCGCCGCGGCTGTATCCCTTTCTCCGCATGCAAATCGGCAATGCTAACCGCGGCGACCCGCGCCCCATCGCGGTAAAAATCCCAATCGCGGCAGTTGGTATAAATCAGGTTGGGAAAACCAGCTAGGTAACGCTTGTGCTGATCTTTGTTGTTACCTTTCAAAGCGTGAATATCCATGGGCAGATCCTTGGCTTCAATATGACCGATAACCAGATCCCCGCGCTGGACAATAAAATCGGGTGCCCCACATTCCACCGGCTTAGGTTCGTTCACAGCCCTGACCCCCGCGGCGATGGAGTCAAGCAGCTTTTGCAACGCCGCTCGATAAGAGTGCTCAGTCGCAACTCCAGTCTTGCGAATTTGCGCTACTTCGAGGAGAAAATCTTTAATTTTCAACGCTATGTCTCCGTTTCAACCATCGTCACCCTTCGCGGAACTTGCGCCCTAGTCTACCAGATTCGCCCGCCACCCGTACCTAAGACATCTCATCCTCCGCCTGCCCGCAGCCGCACACCCGTTCATGCTCCCTTTGCATGTCGGAGAAAAACGAGAGGTATCGAGGGAATTTGTTGCCCGGCAGACTGATGCCTAGCCGCCTGCAAAGCGAGCCAAAAGTTCGCACTTGTCCCCGCAATCAGCAGCAAAATTCCCTTGCAAACCATACAATACCAGCGCAGAATCCAGATGTACATGCTCAGGAGACGGCGGCAAGCTACCGTGCGATAACCTGACCAGTCATCTACCACCCTAGGAGAAATGCCATGCCTATCAGTGAAACCGATATACGTCAGTGGGCTGACCATCAAGAATGCCGCAACAATTTGCCAATTCTCATTCGTCGGCTGATAAGAGAAACCGTGAGCAGGAATTCGTTGATCTCCCTACGTTTCCCCGGAAACGAGGCGGTAGATTTGTCCGGAATCGATGGGCAAGCAGAATGTAAAGTCGGTACCCTCTGGGTGCCTGAAGGTGTTAGCTTTTGGGAAATGGGCTGTGAGCAGAAGCCAGCAGTCAAAGCCAATAAGGATTATAAAAAACGGGTAGAAACACTTCAAGATGAGCAAGAAAATACCAGTTTTGTTTTTGTTACGCCAAGAAAGGTGGCCCGGTAAAGAAAAATGGCTAAAAGAAAAAAATAATAAAGGATCTTGGGGGTCTGTCAAGGCGTATGATGCGATAGACATTGAAACTTGGCTAGAGGAAGCCCCGGCGACTGCTCGCTGGCTGGGTGAAAAACTAGGAATGGCCTCACCCGGCTTGAAGACACCGCAAGAATGGTGGGATGGATGGGCCACGGTTTCAAAGCCACCAATCTCGACAAAATTGGTCTCAACAAGGCGGCATGATGAACAGCAGAATCTATTGCAGAAGTTGCGGAATCAGAATGGGGTGATCTCGGTACAAGCAGATGATCGAGCAGAAGCCGTAGCGTTTATTGTGGCATCGCTAATTGATACCAACGCACTTGATCTGCTAGACAAAACGCTTGTGGCTACTTCCCCTGAAGCGAGAATTCCCTCGAGTTCCAGTCACCTAATTGTTATCGCAGATCTTAGAGATGGTGAAAACCCGGACTTTGGCGACCGGCGAAATTTGACCATTATTCGTACTTACTCCAAAGGGCGAGTCGGCATCGACGATTCTATTCTTCTCTCGCATGTCCCGGCAGAAACTTTTCGCTCGGAGCTTGAAACAATGGGCATGTCTCGAGGTGATGCAGAAAGTAAGGCACTAGAAGTGGGGCATTCCGTTCCCATCTTGAGACGGCGACTCTCCAGAGATCCAGATATTCGACGACCTATTTGGGCTAGGGATCACGCATCGGCAGAAAAATTGATCCCGTTTGTTTTGGCGGGTTCTTGGGTTGAGCGCGAGGATGTAGATGATAGGGCAGTTATCGAGTTGCTTGGCGATATCAAGAGTCGTGAGGTTCGATCTATTCGAGATGAACTAGTTGCGCTAGATGACGCACCGATAGCCCGCTATGGTCCCGTCAACGTGGCCGTGTCTCAGCTTGATGCGATTTTTGCGGTAGGGGCATATATCAAAGAAGAAGATCTGGATCGATTCTTTCGGTTAGTGCCAGAAATTCTTGGTGATAGAGACCCCGCTCTTGACCTTCCAGAAGATCAGCGATGGATGGCTAATATCCTCGGTCATGCACGAAGTTTCTCTAATGAATTGTTGTCTGGATTGAGCAATGCGCTTTGTATTCTCTCCGTGCATGGTGCCGCAATTTTCGAGAATAGATTGGAAATGAATCCTAGCTATCGTGCCGAAGGAATCGTCCGCTCGCTACTAGATGGTGCAGATGAAGACCGATGGCTTTCCATTCGGAGACATTTGTGTGTTATTGCCGAGACATCTCCGAATGCATTCCTCGACTGTCTGGATACGGAGCTTCGCAAACCCGAACCGGCTATACGTGCAATCATGGGTAGTATCGAAGGCGGGATAAGCGGTGATTGCCTCAGGGCCAATTTGTTTTGGGCGCTTGAATCATTAGCCTGGCACCCTGAGTATTTTGCGCGTGTGGCAGAAATTGTTTTCGGCCTGCGCCGCCTAGAGGTTAAAGATAGATTCAGCAATTCGCCAAAATCGACCGCTCGCTCGCTGTTTTTGGCTTGGCTGCCTGCTACTGCACTTGGAGCTTCCGAAAGGATGGCTGTCTTGCGCCGTTTATCTGACCGTTTCCGGGATCCTGCGATGGACGTTTGCATTTCACTGTTGCCAGAAAGTGGACAAAGTTTTGCTTCAGAAACACAAAAACCAAAGTGGCGGGCACTGAATACTAAAATACTCCCTCCCACAAGGGCGAATATTTACAAAGCAGCGATTAAAGCCAGTCGGCTTCTCCTCGATATGACACCCTTTGACAAGCCAGAGCTAGAAAAGTTACTAGGGATTGTAACCTGTTTGCATCCCGATGACTTTTTCCGCTTAGTAGGCGAGACTGAACGCTGGTCAAAAACAGCATCTGATGAAGACAAGGCGGAGCTTCGACATTGCCTGCGCCGACACCATGTTAGGTGGGAGCATTATGAACAGGATAAAAAAGAGGATCTAGTCGCCGCCCTTCACCGTATGGAAGCGGCTTTGGAGCCGCAGTCACCGACCGCTCGTCATCGCTGGTTGTTTGGATCGAGCATCGAGGGGCGCATGCTAGTTGAAGACAAAGAAAATGAGCGTCTTTCTTGGCAGGATCAGAGTGCGCTTCTCGCTAAACGGTGCAAGGCCGCGCTGGATGACATCAGGGAACAGGGAGGAGATGAGGCTGTTCTTTCCTTTGCGCTTAGCGTAGAAAAGCCTGACCTAGTTGTGCAGACATTGATTCCGCAGGATTCCAATGCGGAATTCGTAGCTAAATGGGTGTCAATGGCCATGAAAACCGATATCAACGATAAATCAAACGATTTCCTTCGACAGTTATTATGGAGCGCAGGAGAAGATAATTTACGCTTTGTGACTGACACCCTTGTCAAGCAAGGGATCCTAAAAACTACAGAAAATCGTTCTAGATTTGCAGGGCATCTTTCGTGGCATCCATTCAGTTGGCGGGTTGCAGAAGAACTGGGGAGCGACGTAGGCTCTACATTCTGGAAAACAGTATTAATTCCCTACCTTCGCCCTGATGATGCGCCTATTAAAGACATCGAATATCTAGTTTCTAAGCTGCTTAAATTTCAGCGACCTCGGTCGGTGTTTTCTGCTATCCAGTTCATGAAGGATGACCTAGATCCTGGATTGTGGATAAAGATACTTGAGGCAATTTCGAGAGGAGAAGAGCCCGACGGAGAATTTCCGAAGTCGTATAATCTCGATGAGATATTCCAGTACCTTGACGAAACTGACGAAGTGACCGATGAACAAATTGCCAAACTTGAATTGCCTTTTGTTGCGCATCTCTCTGGCTATGGGTACCGGAATAAGAAGAGAACGCTCGCATTGCATCGACAGCTTGCATGCGATCCAAGCCTCTTCGTTAAGATGCTTTGCTGGCAATATCGGCGACAAGATAAAGTAGAAGAACCGGAGTGTGAAAAATTGCCCGCAGAAAATGGCGCGTCCTATGCAAATCTGGCCTACCGATTGCTGCATGGATGGCGCACGGTTCCCGGTTGCGATGCGGATGGCACTATAAGATCAGATAAGTTCAATTCGTGGATGGATAATGCTTTACAGCTTGCTGTCGAGGTCGATAGGAAGGAGTTCGCCGAAATTCATTTGGGAGAATTGCTGGCAAACTTTGCGCGAGATAGGGCGTGGGATGACTGGTTGCCGTCCTGCATTCTGGACTATCTTGATCGTCCTGAGAATAGTGGCTTACGAAAAAAATTTGAAACCGGAGTGGTGAACGCCCGGGGTGCCACATGGCGTGCCTATGGCGGTCAGCAAGAAAGGCATCTTGCCGGTAAGTACCGTGAACTCGCGACGATGTATGAGGTCGCGCATCCGCGTGTCTCTGCGATGCTTCGTTCCATTGCTGATAATTATGATTTAGACGGGGACTGGGAAGATCGGCGGGCAGCCAAGGAAGAGCGATTTGATTTATAGGTTATACTTAACCAGAATTCGTTCCGCTCAGACCTGTATTCAATCTACTTACCCGCCCCAAAAACCTCCCGCCCCATAAGAATCCGGTGAATCTGCCCGGACCCCTCAAAAATATCGAAAATTTTCACATCGCGGTACCATTTTTCTACCAGATGTTCTTCTGATGCGCCTTCCGGGCCCATCAATTCCACCACCCGGCGGCAGACTTGTTCGGCGGCTTGGGGGGCGGCGGTTTTGGCGGCGGAGGATTCGAAGCGGCTGGGTTGGCCGGCGTCTTTTAGGCGGCAGGAATGGTAGATCATGCGGCGGGCACTGGCTAAAGTGTGGCGCATGGAGCGCACCTCGTCTTCAATGCGCAGGTTGTCTAGCTTGGAAAAGTATTGGTGATTTTGCGCGTGCCAATCGGTGAAATACTGTAAAGAAGCGGCACCTATGCCGAGCGCGTAGGCCGAGACTAGCGGGCGTGAATCGTTGAGCATGGACAAAGCACCGAATAGCCCGCGGGCTGGACCTTCTGGGTCGCCGAGCATGTTTTCATACGGAATTACCGCGTCTTCAAAAGACAGCGAGCTGGTGACCCAGTTGCGCACCCCTAATTTATCCTCATTTTCCCGCACCACGTGGAAGCCGGGGGTTTTCTTTGGCTCCACCAGAAAGGCGCGGATGCCAGCGTTGCCGAGGGATTTATCCAGGGTGGCGAAGACCACGATGTTGCCGGCGGTCGAGCCGTCGCTGCAATACATTTTGGAGCCGTTTAGCACCCAAGTATCGCCCTCGCGCCGTGCGGTGGTGGCGACCTGCGAGGGGTCGGAGCCGAAGTGCGGCTCGGTCAGAGCGAAGGCCCCGTCGCCTAGGGCTTTTTTTGCCTCTGGGGTTAACCAGCGCGCTTTTTGTTCGTCAGTGCCGATCGCCTCGATAACCTTGAAGACGATGGTGCTGCCCGGTAACACGCCGTAGGCCCATGGGTCGCAGTAAAACAATGCCTCGCAAACCACCGCTGCCAGCACATAATTGCCATCCAGATCGCCGCCATAGAATGCCTCGCCTTCGATTAGCCCTTGATCGGCCACCGCCATAGACCACTGTTTAAGCGGGCAGGCGGCGCGGATGTCCGCCAGATTGGCGGGCATCTGCTTGGTTTTGTCGACCTCGCGGGCGTAGGGGCGGATGTGCTGCATACCCCATTCGTGCAGGGCATCGCGCAGGCGCAGGGTATCGGGGCGGTAAAGGGCGGTGGTTTCCATGGTCCTGTCCTAAAATTAGCGAAGGGTTAAGAAATGCGACTGGACACCGCCAGCAACCGGCGGGTGTCGCAGTCGAGCGCGGCGATGCCGAGTGCGGCGCGGTATAGCCGCTCGACTGGGTGGTCTTTGATAAAGCCGTGCCCGCCGAGCACTTGCACACAGTCGCGGGTGCCTTGCAGCGCGGCTTGATAGGCATCGCGGCAAATGCGCGTGGTTAGCTCGCTGACCGCTGCGCCGCTTGCACTGTCATCGGCGATGGCGGCGGCCACATCTTCAAATGCCAGCCGCAGCGCATCCAGCGATAGGCGGGCATCGACCAGCATAAAAGACACCCCCTGATGCGCGGCGATCGGCTTGCCGTGCGAGACTCGCTCATTGGCGTATTCGGCGGCGTATTCGATGCCTTTGGCCGTGGTGCCGACCGCCACTGCCGCCGGGCTCAGGCGCAGCAGGCTGACAGTGCGCAGCAGGGCATCCTCATTCAATTCTAGGACGGCGATGGCGGGCACTCCATTGAGTCGCACCCGGCTGACCGGTGCCGCCCCGCCCAGCCCGCAGGTGGCCACTTGCGCCCCATCGCGCTCGACTTCAAAGCCGCTCGCATTCTGCGGTTCCACAATAAAGGCTTTGAGATTGGCATCGCCCGTATCGCGAGCAATCACCGCCGCCAGATCGGGCCGCGCCGGGCCGCCGACTGTGTATTTCAAACCATCGATGGTCCAGCCGGTATCGGTCGGCGTCGCGGTGGCGGAATAGTTTTCCGGTGCCCGGCCAAAGCCTTCGTAAAGCAAAACGGCGGTGGTTTTGTTGGCATCCGCCAAAGTGGCCCGCAACGATTCGGGCAGGCTGACTGGTTCCGCTGCGGCGGCCAGGACCGCCAACTGCGCCCGCCCAAGTGCGCCGAGGGCCACCGCTGGGTCGCCGCGTCCCAACTCTTCGGCGACCAGCAGATATTGGCCGGGGGTCAAAAATTCCTCGCCGATGACCGGGGCGGTTACCCCCAGCTCGGCAATTTTCTGCCAGTGTTCGGCGGGCACCTGCCCACTGTGGTCGATGGCTTCCGCCGATGGCCAAAGCTCGGCGGCGGCAAAATTTTCCAAGGTCTCTTTCAGAACGCGCGTGATTTCGTCATCCTGCATCATGGTCTGATTTCCTGTGCGGTGGCGCATGGGCGGTGCGATGGTATCCAACATCGGCGCGATACACAAACCGCGGCGGCAGATCTGCGCCTGCGCTGGCTTTGATTGCGGCATGTACGAGTCGCAACCGGGCGCAGTTCATCCACTAACCCCCACAAAATTGACAAGTGCGCCGCAAGTGCCCATGATTTGTGCGCCTCAATACCCGACAAACCGGCCCCGCAAACCGGCCCCGCAAACCGCCCGACCCAAGGTTCCCGATGTCCCTATGTTGTGCCCCATGAAATGCTGCGCCCCATGAATTACTGCTCGGACTGCGGTGCGCCGGTAGAACAGCAAATACCGGCCGGCGACAACCGCCCGCGCTGGGTTTGCACCGCTTGCCACGCCATTCACTACCAAAACCCCAAAGTGGTGGTCGGCTGCATCGCCGCCCGCGCCGACCGGGTGCTGCTGTGCAAACGCTCCATCGAACCACGCTACGGCTGCTGGACGGTGCCGGCCGGCTTTATGGAGCTCGGCGAATCGCTGTCCGAGGGCGCGGCGCGGGAGACTTTGGAAGAAGCCTGCGCCCAGATCGATATTGGCCCCATGTTCGCCAGCGTCGACCTGCCGCACATCGGCCAGGTGCATATTTTCTTCACCGGGCGGCTGTGCGGCGATTACAGCGCGGGCGAAGAGAGCCTAGAGGCCGCCCTCTTCACCGAGCGCGAGATTCCCTGGGACGAGCTCGCCTTCGCCAGCGGTCGCTTTGCGCTGGAATGCTACTTTCGCGATGGCGGTCGATGTGCTGGGGGGCAGATCCACACTGGCTGCATCCGCGGGCCGCGACAGGCGGTGCAGGCGGACTAGGGGCCAATCTGTGCTATTCTGAACGGCTCAATTTCGGCCATTCCGTTCGGGCCGCCCCGCCCCCCCATTCAATTCGCCCCCGCCGAGCATGTATTCTGCAATAAGAGACCAAATGCGCCACACTTTGGCGCAGCCCGACTGCCTAGTCGCGGCCTCCGTCTACGACCCCATGTCCGCCCGCATCGCCGCCGACCTCGGCTTCGAGCTAGGCATAATGGCCGGTTCGGTCGCCGCCATGACCATTGCCGGCGCGCCGGATCTGGCTCTGGTCAGCATGGGCGAACTGGCCGAACAAGTCCGCCGCACCTGCCGCGCCAGCCGCCTGCCGGTGCTGATCGATGCCGACCACGGCTTCGGCAATGCCCTGCATGTGATGCGCACTGTGGAAGAGCTCGAAGCGGCGGGTGCCGCTGCCGTTTCCATCGAGGACACCCGCCTGCCCGGCGTTCACGGCGACAGCACCGCCGCCCTAATATCGCCCGATGAAATGCGCGGCAAACTGCGCGCCGCACTTGCCGCCCGCCAATCCAGCAACCTATCGCTCATCGCCCGCACCAGCTGCGTCCCCATCGCCGGCCTAGAAGAAGCCCTGCGCCGAGCACCGCTTTACGATTCACTCGGCGTGGACGCGCACATGTTTGTCGGCCTAAAAACCGCCGCCGAGCTGGAAACCCTCGCCGACTGCACCACCCTGCCGATCATCCTCGGCGGCTGCGCAGAAGAAGTCTTAGCTGCCGCCCGCGGCGGAGATTTTCGCGTCGCCATGCTAGTGCTCGGCATCCACCCCTATCTGGCCACCCTCAAGGGCGCACAGACCGCCTACGCCAGCCTAAGGCAAAACCAGCTACCAGACCCTGCCCTGCTGGCTTCCGCCGATCTGGTCCGCCAGCTAACCCGCGCCGCCGACTATCGCGATTGGCAGGCGGATTTTCTGGCGCATGAAAATGCCGAGGTGACTTGGGATTGGGCCACTCAAAAGCCCGCCACCCCGGACTCAAACCAATGCCCAAACCAATGAACGAAAAAATCGCCATCCTAGGGGCCGGTGCCGTCGGCGGCTACGTAGGCGCAGCCCTCGCCCGCGCCGGCCAGGATGTGCTCCTAGTCGACGACTGGGCCGAACACGTGACCGAAGTGCAACAAAGCGGCTTGCAAATCCAAGAGATGGACGGCGAGCAATGGACTGCGCACCCGCCCATCGCCCACAGCAGCGAACTGCCCACGGCCCTCGCCGGTACAAAGGTCGACATCGCCATTATCGCGGTCAAATCCTACCTCACCGCCCCGATGACGGAACTAATCAAAGACCACCTCAGCCCAGACGGCTACGCCCTATCGCTGCAAAACTGCATCAATGAAAACACCATCGCCGGTATTCTCGGCTGGCCGCGCACCACCGGCGGCATCGCCTCGCGGATCGGCGTGAGTCTGGCCGGCCCCGGGCGGATCGCCCGCAATATGCGCCGCGGCGATGCCGAACACATCATCTTCCGGGTCGGCGAGCCAGACGGGCAAATAACCCCACGCATCCGGCGGCTGTTCGAGATTATCGCCAAAGTGGACTCCGCCAAAATCACCGCCAATCTAATGGGCGAGCGCTGGACCAAGCTCTCCATCAACGCCATGCACAACGCCATCGCCGCGGTCAGCGGTCTAACCGGCCAACAGTGCTTCGCCCACGCCGGGGTGCGCCGCTTCGCCATCGAACTGTGCGGCGAATCGGTGCGTGTCGCCCGCGCCCTCGGCCACAAATTAGAAACCATAAACGGCTTAGAGGCGGTGCGTTTCGTGCGCGCCATCGAAGGCAACGCGGCGGATCTAGAGGCCGTTCACACCGCGCTCCTGCCGGATCCAGCCAACGCCGACAGCCAGCAACGCCCCTCCATGGGCCAAGATATTCTGAAAGGCCGCAAGACCGAGGTCGAGGACATGAACGGCTTCGTCGCAGCACAAGGACGCAAGCTGGGCTTAAAAGTCGCCGCCAACGCCCTAGCCACCGATTACGTCTTACAGATCGAAGCCGGCAAGTTAAAGCAAAGCCCCGACCTACTGACCGCCTACTTTTCTTGAGACAGCGCGAAATATGACCCAAAGCGCAGATCCCAAGGTGACCCCCGATCCCGATACAACCCCCGACATCGACACCCTCGCCCACCGCCTAGCCGCCCTCCTCAATGCCCGACAACAAACCCTAGCCCTCGCCGAATCCTGCACCGGCGGCGGAATCGGCCAAGCCCTGACCGCCGTCCCCGGCAGTTCCGCCTACTTCAAAGGCGGGGTGATCGCCTACTGCAACCAAGCCAAAAACCAGCTACTACAAGTGCCCGAAAAACTATTGCGCGACCATGGCGCGGTCAGCGAACCGGTCGCCGCCCAGATGGCCCGCGGTGCCGCCCGCGCCTTCGCCGCCGATCTAGCCATCGCCACCACCGGCATCGCCGGCCCCGGCGGCGGCAGCCCAGCCAAACCCGTCGGCAGCGTCTGCTTCGGCTGGCAGCTGGGCGCAAAAACTCAAACCCAAACCTGCCACTTCGCCGGCGGACGCCATGCAGTACGCACCCAATCGGTCCACCACGCACTGGCGGTGTTAATCGCCCATTTAGACCCCCACGCCGCCCACTTGACCGCAAATAACGGTTGACGCGCCGCCCGATTGTTAGCAGTATTCACCGCCTGCCCGCTAGGCGGCCAATTCACCCCACTTTGTGCAAAAACCTACGAGGAACCCCCATGGAATCGGATAAACAAAAAGCCTTGGATGCGGCACTGAGCCAGATCGAGCGGCAGTTCGGCAAAGGCACCGTAATGCGCATGGGCGACAAAGAACGCCACGCCATCCCTTCCATCTCCACCGGCTCCCTCGGGTTGGACATCGCGCTCGGCATCGGCGGCCTGCCCAAGGGCCGCATAGTGGAAATCTACGGCCCAGAAAGCTCCGGCAAGACCACCCTGACGTTGACCACCATCGCCCAAGCACAAAAAGCCGGGGCCACCTGCGCCTTCGTCGATGCCGAACACGCGCTCGACCCGATCTACGCGGAAAAACTCGGCGTCAACGTGGACGAGCTGATCGTCTCCCAGCCAGACACCGGCGAGCAAGCCTTGGAGGTCTGCGACATGCTGGTCCGCTCCGGGGCCATCGATGTATTGGTGGTCGACTCGGTCGCCGCCCTAGTTCCCAAGGCGGAAATCGAAGGCGATATGGGCGACTCGCACATGGGACTGCAAGCGCGGCTCATGTCGCAGGCGTTACGCAAGCTGACCGGCTCCATCAAACAAGCCAACTGCCTGTGCATTTTCATCAACCAAATCCGCATGAAAATCGGCGTCATGTTCGGCAACCCGGAAACCACCACCGGCGGCAATGCGCTCAAGTTTTACTCCTCCGTGCGGCTGGATATCCGCCGCATCGGCGCGGTCAAAGAGGGCGATGAGGTGGTCGGCAACGAGACCCGCGTCAAAGTGGTCAAAAACAAGGTCGCCCCGCCATTCAAGCGGGTCGAGTTTCAGATTATGTACGGCACCGGCATCAACCGCCAAGCGGAGGTTATCGACCTCGGGGTCAAACACGGCCTG
Organism: Cellvibrionales bacterium; assembly: GCA_014323765.1. Taxonomy (GTDB): domain Bacteria; phylum Pseudomonadota; class Gammaproteobacteria; order Pseudomonadales; family GM7GCV1; genus GM7GCV1. The sequence goes on from JACONM010000002.1 coordinate 26,270, forward strand.
CTGGAAAAATCCGGTGCCTGGTACGCCTATCAAGGCGAAAAAATCGGCCAAGGCAAAAACCGTACCGGCGAATACCTGCGCGAAAACCCGGAGATCGCCGCCCAGCTAGAACAGGGCATCATGCAAGCGGTGTTGGGTGATGCGGAAGCGACCGACCAAGAAAACGAATCCGCCGCCGAAGCCACCCCCACCTAAACTCTCCCACTTGCACCCAGCGGCACCGCAAACGCCCCCCGCCAGCACCCCGCCAAGCTAGGGCTAGGGTTAGGGCTAGGGCCATGCCAACACCAAACCGCCGCCAAATCCAGCCGGCAACCGCTCGACTCTGCCCGACCCCCGCCGCACGATTAGTCGCCGCCGCACTACTGGCCCTGTGCGCCGGCACCCTACAAGCCCAGCCCATCTTCGACCGCGGGGCCCGCTTCCACCCCGTCCAAGCCCCGCCCGGCAAAGGCATGGTGGTCTCGCAAGACCGCCTCGCCTCGGAAGTCGGAGCCCGCATCCTCGCCCGCGGCGGCAACGCCATAGACGCCGCAGTCGCCACCGGCTTCGCTCTCGCCGTAACCTTCCCACAGGCGGGCAACCTCGGCGGCGGCGGTTTTATGCTGGTCTATCTGGCGGAATCCGACCAATACCACGCCCTCGACTACCGCGAAACTGCCCCAGCCAGCGCCCAAGCGGATATGTACGTGACCGCCGCCGGCACCATCGACACCCGCAAAAAACGCTACGGCATTGAATCGGTCGCCGTGCCCGGCACCGTCGCTGGCCTCCTCCATGCGCACCAAAAATGGGGCCGCCTATCCCGCCGCCAGGTGCTGTGGCCCGCCATCCGCCTAGCGACCAAGGGCTTCATCATCAGCGATTCCCTCGCCTATTCCCTGCAACGCGCCGCCCCCCGCCTGCAAACCGCCACTACCAAAGCCTATTTTCTCGACCGCGATGGCAACGCCCGCCCGCCCGGCACCCACTGGCGCCAGCCCGATCTCGCCCGCACCCTGCGCCGCATCGCCCGCCACGGTCGCGCCGGCTTCTACCAAGGCGACACCGCCCAAAAAATCATCGACCAAGTCACAAAACTAGGCGGCCAGCTAACCGCCCAAGACCTGCGCGACTACCGCTCGCTAGAACGCCCCCCGCTCATCGCCACCTACCGCGGCCACCAAATCATCGCCATGCCGCCGCCTTCCTCCGGCGGGGTCCACCTAATTCAAATGCTCAACATGCTGGAAAATATCGATCTGGCAAACCTCGAACACAACTCCGCCGATTATCTGCATTACCTGATCGAAGCCATGAAGCCCGCCTACGCCGACCGCAGCCTGCACCTCGGCGACCCAGACTTCACCCCGGTACCAGTCGCACAACTCACCGCCAAAGACTACGCCGCCAAACTCTGGAAGGAGATCGACCCCGCCCGCGCCCGCCCAGCGGCACAAATCCGCCCCACCCAATTCGCGCTGAATACGACCGAAAGCCACGACACCACCCACTACGGCGTCTGGGACGCAGAAGGCAATGTCGTCAGCAACACCTACACCCTCAATTTCTCCTACGGCAACGGCATCGCGGTGGCCGGCGCCGGCTTCCTGCTGAACAACCAAATGGACGACTTCACCGCCCAACCAGGCACCGCCAACGCCTACGGCCTGCCAGGCGGCACCGCCAACGCCATCGCCCCCGGCAAACGCCCGCTTTCCAGCATGGCCCCGACCATTGTCGCCCGCAACGGCACCCCCATCCTCGCCACCGGCAGCCCCGGCGGCCCCACCATCATCACCGCGGTATTACAAAGCATCCTCAATGTGGTCGATTTCCAGATGAACGCCGCCGAAGCCGCCACCGCGCCGCGCCTGCACCACCAATGGCAGCCCGACCGCATCCTCTGGGAACCCGGCATCCCCGCCGACACCCGCCAAATACTAAAATCCCGCGGCCACCCTTTCGCCCCCACCCCCCGCCCCTTCGGCAAATTGCAACTAATCGCCCACCACAACGATCGCCTACAAGGATCCACCGACCCCCGCTGGCCCGGCGGATCCGCCGCTGTACAGCCGGCCAAATAAAAAACGCGCCAATCACATGAGCATCGATTACAGCTATCACAACCAAGACCGCCTAAGGCGGGCAAAAAGCTGGCTACAGCAAGCCGATAAACAAGAGTCCGATGAAGCGGCTTTCCTATTCTATTGGATCGCCTTTAACGCAGCCTATGGCCGGGTCGAACGCCAAGATGAAAATGAAAAAAGGCTTTTCGCAAAATTCAGCCGCCAAATTGTGTTCTGCGATGAAGAAAAAATAAAAACCGCACTCAACAGCATCTATAGTGAAATCAGAAAATTAACGCAAAACCGCCATACCTACGAGCCCTTTTGGCGAGCCATCCGCGGCGATAAAATAAAATCCAGATACGAAGAAACGAATTGGAAAACACACCTAAAGAAGACCAATAAAAAATTGCAAACAAACTGGAGCCGCGACAGTAAAAACGATAAAGGCCATCAGCAAGGCATTATCGGCGTAATCCGGGAGGCCCTAATACGCATCTACACGCTCAGAAATCAGCTAATCCACGGCGGCACAACCTTCGGCAGCGCAAGCCTAGGCGATGAGCAACTCGTCATCGGACGCAAAATCATGGAAGCTATCCTGCCACCGATTATCGAAATTATAGGGCAAGACATCGAACGGCAACCGGACACCAATAAATGGGGCACCGTAGCCTACCCGCGCTATAAAAACCACCCGATATCCAATATACCCATCTATCACGCAATAAACCCCGCCGAATCGGAAAGCAAAGACCCGCCGCACTAGATCCCCCACCTGCTCCGCCGCATTGCCAGCCTAACCACCCGCCGGTCATGCTAGAGAATTTTTCCGAAGCCATATTATTTAAAGGAATGCGACGGTTCACTCCTTCGCTGGACGTATTTATACCCCTCAATCACCCCAACCAACCCCTCACGATAACTCGGATATTCAAATACAAAACCGGATTCCAACAAACGCCGATTGTCGCAGCGTTTGCCGGATACCTCCCCCGCCTGTGCCATATCGATGGCCGGCAACCCAAACCGGGCGCGAATCCAATTTTGCACCTCGCCGCGCAGCACCGGTTCCGAATCGGAAGCAACATAGATCGACCGCCGCCGGGCCACCGGCATAGCCAGCAAATGCGCCAGCACCCGGGCGCAATCATCGATATGAATTCGATTAGTCCACTGCATGGAATTCGCGGCGGGCGCATCGCGCAGGCTTTGCTCGATTAACCAATGGCGGCCCGGCCCGTAAATACCAGAAAAGCGCACCGCACTGGTCGGCAATTCCGAGTTTAATAAGCACTGCTCAGCCTCCAACAGCACCTGCCCATTAAATCGGCGCGGGCGGCATGCGCTGGACTCGTTGACCAATTCGCCGCGATTCTGCGCATAAACGCTGGTGCTGGACACAAACAGCACCGCCGGTCGCTGTCCCGCATCAGCCGCCGCGGCCACCAATGCGCGGGCCGCTTGCAAATAGCACCGGCGATAGCCCGCCGCACTGCGCTCATCCGGGGTCAAGGTAATGACCGCCTGCGCCGGTCGCTCGTCCCGCAACAAACGCGCCAACGACTCCCAATCGGTGGCATCGAGTGCCCGCAGGTCAACGCCCGCTGCCCGCCCGCCCGAACGCCGCACCGCCAGCAGATCGCCACCGCGCTCACGCAACAATCGCGCCAGCTGCTGGTTCAAGGCACCGAAGCCAATCAGCAGGATTTTGTGCGCCGCCATCCGCATCATTCCGTTATTTATCCAAGCTATGGAAAAAAACTGATAAGGTAAGCCAGTCTATAGCAAAAGCCCCGCAAAGCCCCACCATGACCCTAACCGAATTGCGCTACATCGTCATGCTGGCCAAAGAACAGCATTTTGGCAAGGCCGCCAAGGGCTGTTTTGTCAGCCAGCCAACCCTCAGCATTGCGGTAAAAAAGCTGGAAGGCGAACTCGGTGTCGCCCTGTTCGAGCGCACCAAGCGGCGGGTGCGCCCCACCCCCATCGGCGAGCAAATCATCGCCCAAGCCCGCCGCATTCTAGAGCAAGCCGCCGACATCAAACGTCTCGCCACCGCCGGGCAAAATCAGCTGGGCGGCCCGCTGCGCGTCGGGGCCATTTTCACCATCGGCCCCTACCTTTTCCCGCACCTGATTCCGCGCCTGCAACGCCTCACCAATTCCATGCCACTAGTCATAGAAGAAAGCTACACCGCCACGCTCCGCACCCGCCTGCGCGATGGCGAGCTCGATGCGGTGATTCTGTCCCTGCCCTTCACCGAGGCCGGCGTCCTCACCACGCCGCTCTACCAAGAACCCTTCGTCACCCTGCTACCCACCACGCACCCATTAGCCCGCCGCAAACTAATCAAACCCACGGATATACAGGCGGAAAACCTCCTAATGCTCGGCGAAGGCCACTGCTTCCGCGACCAAATCCTAGAACAGTGCCCCCCCCTACGCGCCGCCCTAAAAGACAGCCGCTCACCCATCCTCACCGCCACAGAAGGCAGCTCACTGGAAACCCTGCGCCACATGGTCGCCTCCGGTTTAGGCATCACCATCCTGCCCTGCTCCGCCACCCGCCCGACGCATTACGGCGAACAAGAACTGGTAATCCGCCGCTTTCAGCCACCCGCCCCGGCGCGCACCGTGGCCCTAGCATGGCGCGCCAGCTTCCCGCGCCATCGGGCCATCGAAGCCCTGCGGCAGGGCATCGAGCAATGCGATCTGAACTTTTAATTCCCACCCCCATGCCAGCCCCACCGCCGAACAAGAAACCCCCGGCCAGCGGCCCAGCCTCCGACCCGCACACCTAATCCGCCCAACGGAAAGCCACCATGCCCTCGCCCGGACTGCCCGAAGCCCCCGCGCTGGAACAACCCGTAGATAAACTCAAAGGCGTCGGCCCCAAAGTCGCCGCCCTGCTCGCCAAGCTAGGCATTCGGCAGGTCAAAGATTTGCTATTCCGCCTGCCCCTGCGTTATTTAGACAAAACCCGCATCACCCCCATCAGCCACTTGCGCCCCAACAGCTACGCCCTAGTACAGGGCGAAATCCAAAGAGCCGAAGTCCGCCTAGGACGGCGGCGCAGCCTAGTGGTGCAGCTGGCCGATGGCACCGGCATCGCGACCATGCGGCTATTCCACTTTTCCAAAGCGCAACAGGCGATGCTGGCCCGCGGCAGGCTACTACGTTGCGCCGGGCAACTCGGCCACGGCGGCGAGTTTTACCACCCTGAATACGAGCTCATCACCGCCAATGCCCCGCCGCCCGCCGCCGAACTAACCCCAGTCTACGCCACCACCGAGGGCCTAACGCAACCCCGCCTGCGCGACCTGAGCGGGCAGGCGTTGCAATTATTAGCCCGCGCCGACGTCGAAGAACTGCTCCCCGGCCCCGGCCATGCCCCGCTCAAAGAAGCCCTACGCTTCCTCCATCGCCCGCCGCCAGAAGCCCCCATCGCCGACCTATTAGCCAGCCGCCACCCCTTCCAACAACAGCTCATCCTCGAAGAATTAGTCGCCCAACAGCTCAGCCTGCAAACCGCCCGCCGCACCGCCAAATCCAAAACCGCCCCCCGCCTAACCCCCGCCATCGCAAAACAACGCACCCTATTCGCCGCCCTCGGCTTCACACCAACCGCCGCCCAACAGCGCGTCATCGGCGAGATCCAAGCCGATTTGCAATCCGGCCTGCCCATGCTGCGACTGCTACAAGGCGACGTCGGCTGCGGCAAAACCCTAGTCGCCGCCATCGCATGCCTCGCCGCCATCGCCGCCGGCAAACAGGCCGCCCTAATGGCCCCCACCGAAATTCTCGCCGACCAACACCTCGCCACCTTCACCGCCTGGTTCGCCCCGCTAAAAATTACCCCGGTATTACTGTCCGGCAAAACCCGCGGACGCACCCGCACCCAGCTATTACAAACCATCGCCGCCGGCCACGCCCCGCTCATTATCGGCACCCACGCGCTAATTCAACAGGACGTCGCCTACGCCGACCTCGGCCTGCTAGTCATCGACGAACAACACCGCTTCGGCGTCCACCAACGCCTATCGCTGGCGACCAAAGGCGGGCGCGGATCCGATTTTCCCCACCAATTAATAATGACCGCCACCCCCATCCCCCGCACCCTAACCATGAGCCATTACAGCGACCTAGACACCTCCATCATCGACCAACTACCGCCAGGCCGCGGCCCCGTCACCACCGCCGCCGTATCCAACCGCCGCCGCGCTCAAGTAATACAAGCCGTGCGCACCGCGGTAGAAAAAGGCCGGCAAGTCTATTGGGTTTGCACCCTAATTGAAGAATCCGACAGCCTCCAAGCCCAAGCCGCCCAAGCCACCGCCACCGAATTGCGCCAAGCCCTCCCCGAATTAAACATCGGCTTATTACACGGGCGCATGAAATCAGCAGAAAAAGCCGCAGAAATAGAGGCTTTCCGCACCGCTACCACCCAAGTATTAGTCGCCACCACCGTAATAGAAGTCGGCGTCGACGTGCCCAACGCCAGCCTAATGATTATCGAAAACCCCGAACGCCTAGGATTAGCCCAGCTCCACCAATTACGCGGCCGAGTCGGCCGCGGCCCCGCCCGCTCCCACTGCCTATTATTGTACCAATCCCCCCTATCGCAAACCGGCAAAGAACGCATAAATGCCATGCGCCAAACCAATGACGGATTTAAAATAGCCGAAATAGATCTCCGCCTCCGCGGCCCCGGCGAATTATTAGGCACCCGCCAAGCCGGCGAGACCGGCTTTCTATTAGCCGATCTAACCCGCGACGCCCCCCTACTCCCCCGCGCCATCCAGATAGCCCGCCAAATCCTAAAAACAGACGCAGCCCGCGCCAAAAAACTATTACAACGCTGGCTACCCGAAGCGGTGGATTATTTGAATGCGTGATGGTATAGTGCGCCGCCAAATCCGCAGCATCGCAACGCTGCCCCGCCCGGGCCAAGAAACCGCGTTCATCACAGGAACCTGAACAACGAGGAATAAGCCATGGAAATACTCATCGCAATTTGGAATGACAGCTTAGTAAGATGGTTTTGCCTAGCCATAATCGGCGTTGCACTGTATTTCTATTTTAAGGAACGCAAGCGCAAACCACATATCGACCGCATCGCCCCCGCTTTTTTGACCACTTTGGGAATTTTAGGCACCTTTACCGGCATATTTTTCGGCTTGCAGAATTTTGATGTCGATGCAATACAGGAAAGCATCCCCGATTTGCTGACCGGTCTCAGGTTGGCTTTTTCAACCAGTATTTGCGGAATGGGTTGTGCGATTATTTATCGCATGGCATGTATTTTGCAGACCCCCAAGCAACAAAGCAAAACGGATGACCCCGAACCGGCAGACGTGTATAAAACCCTAGTCGAAATAAAAGAAGCCAGCACCGGCCTGCGCGAAGAGCTAGTTAAGGAATTCAGGGATTTTTCCCGTCGGATGACTGAGGACAGTACCAAGGCTTTGATAGGCGCACTGGAGTCGGTCATAAGAGACTTTAATACCAAACTCAACGAGCAGTTTGGCGATAACTTCAAACGGCTGAAAGAGTCAATGGACAAGCTATTGCTGTGGCAAGAAAAGTACAAAGAGCATGTCGAAACAATGGAAGAAAGAATTGAGCAGGCAGTCAGTGCTAACGAACGCACCGAGCAGGCATTGCAAACTATAGTAGAACACACCGCAGCCATTCCGGAAAACATGCGATCCCTTGCAGAACTGCTTGAAACCCAGAGAAAACAGATGGAGGAATTGGAAGATCGGCTACAAACCTTCGCCAATCTCAAACAACAAGCGGAAGAAGCCTTCCCTATTATCGAGAAAAATATTGAACGCCTCACCACAGGCTTTGCTGAAAAAGTTTCCGATGCGGCAGCCGAAATTCAGAAAGCATCTACTGAGTATCGGGCGGTTTTTACAGAAGTACGAGAAAGTTACAACCGGCTTGGTGAAGAGATCAGCAATAGCGTTTCCGCCTTGCAGGAGCAATCGGCAAAGGTGATAGAAAATATCGGCGTGGAAGTGGAACGCATCCTCGACAAACAAAACGCCGCATTCGCCGCACTAGGTGTGGGGTTTGATAGACTAAGTGCTGACGTTGACAAAATGACAGATAACCTGAACAAAAAAGCACAGGAACTTGCAGAGCGAATGACGGATCTAGCCACTCGCCAGCAAGAAGCTTTGGAGAATCTATCTAGCGGTATGCAACAAGCCCTTGAAGAAGGCGTAGCAAGCGTACGCTCGGTTGTTCAAGAAATGGTGCGGGATTCGACAGCGGAGATGCATAATCTCGCTAAAAATATCAGCACTGAAATTGGGTCAATACTCGACAAACAAAGCAGCGCATTTACGGAACTTGGACAGCGAATGGAAGGCTTGGTGACTCACCAACAGGAAGCCTTCGAAAACATATCAGGCGATATTAGAAAAACCATAGATGAGAGTATGCAAAGCGCACGATCCGCTATTCAAGATTTGGTACGGGAATCCATGAAGGAACTCAAGGGCTTTACCGAATCGCAAGTTCGGGAATTGTCGAAAGAATTCCAAGGAGCCGGTCAGGAGCTAGTTTCGATTTCAGCTAAGTTAGCCGAGAATTGGCAAGGGCTTGCAGAGACACTGCCCGACATTGTGATACCCAAACAAGAGGAGAATAAATAATGGCTATCATGCAACGAGTCTTCGGCGCAGTACGCACCGAGGAAGAGGATCACTGGCTAACCGTATCGGATTTGATGGCCGGCCTAATGGTGGTGTTTTTGTTCATCGCCATTACCTATATTATGCAGGCTAGGAAGGAGGCCCAGTTTTCTGAAGAAGTTAAAGCATGGCGAAAAAATCATGATAAAATTTATGAAGCACTAAACCAAGAATTTTCAGAAGATCTCGATGAATGGGATGCAGAAATTGAAGAAAGCACGCTAATAATTCGTTTCAAAAATCCTAATGTTCTATTTAGACAAAACGAAACAAATTTAAGCAATCATTTTAAGAAAATTCTGGCAGATTTTTGCCCTCGATATCTAGATGTTTTAATCGATTTTAGAAAATCGATTCAGGAAGTACGCATAGAAGGTCATACTTCCTCAGAGTGGAACGCTGCTGTAGACTCCGATACAGCATACTTTAAGAACATGGAACTGTCGCAAGGCCGGACCCGTACAGTTTTGCAGTACTGTCTTAATCTGGATTTCACTGAACAGCCATGGCTTAAGCAATGGGCACACACCACAATGACAGCAAATGGCCTTTCTTCAAGTAGATTGATAAAAAATCAAGCCGGCAGAGAGGATAAAATAAAATCCAGAAGAGTTGAATTTCGAGTTCAAGCTCAAACCATAATTGAAATTCTAGATGCCTTGGAGAACTAATCATGTCTAGAATAAGCGAACAACTAGCTGCGATACGAGCCTCTCTCGGTGCGCCTAGAACCGAATGGAAGCCATCGCGAGGACCAAGTAAGGCAGTAACAGAGGCACTTCGCAAGCCAGAAGGCGTAGTAATAAAACCGGGTGAACTTGAGACTCTTATTGGCCCCGGTAGTTTATTATCGTACAAGGGTGCCCAATGTGTGCTATACATAAAAGATACTAGGCAAGATCAATTTACCCTAGAAAATAAACCAGAAGAAGCACGAAAAGTTCACCTAGTTGATTGCGCAACCCTAAAAACAATGAAAATCGAGGGTCGCTTTCAGCGTTATGTCGCCACTCAAAGAACCGATGGAAAATTTCTAGTTGAACCGCAAAATAAAGTTTGGGGAAAACCAAAAAATGAAATAGAAGTCAGGTTGCATCCGTGTAAAAACTGTCTGAAATATCTCAATTATGAAAATTGCACAAGTTGGCGAGTCAATATCAGCAGGGTTGTAAAAGAATTTTCGTTTGAAACTTTCTTTCACGCATACAGCACTTTCTTTGAAAACATGCCAAGATATTCAGATATAACGGCCCCACTAGGTGGATATGTAAAAAACTGGAATAAAATATCACGCAACTATCGCCAGAAAATGCACTGGACATGCGAGCAATGCGGCGTTGATTTAAGCGAACAAACAAATCTGCTGCATGCCCATCACAAAAATGGAGTAGTAACGGATAATTCAAACCAAAATTTACAAGCTCTGTGCGTCCTGTGCCACTCCAAGCAGCCATGGCATGACCGCATGCCAGTCAAACCCAGAGACCGAGTAGACATTGAGCGGTTACGCCGTGAACAGGGAATAGAACGGGCAGCATAAATAAAAATAGCGGGCATCTAACTCTTATTAACGGCCCATCCCCATAAACTCCTCAGCAAGAATGATAAAAAATAAAAAATGTTCCGGTCGCTTTCAGGCCAGCTCCGCATGTCGATAGCAGCTAGTCAGGTGATCATTAACCATGCCCGCCGCCTGCATGAAGGCATAGCAAATAGTCGGGCCGACAAAATTAAAGCCATCCTTGCGCAGATGTCGGCTCATGGCGTGTGATTCCGCCGTCTCCGCGGGTAATTCAGCAAGAGCGTGCCAGCGATTTTGAATAGGGGCACCATCGACAAAACGCCACAGATAATCGCTGAATGAACCCGCCTCAAAAATACGCAGATAGGCGCGAGCGTTACGCACGGCGGATTCAATTTTCAAGCGGTTGCGGATAATGCCGGGGTTACATAATAGCTCATCGATTTTACGCTGTCCGTAGGCAGCTATTTTTTCCGGATCAAATTGATCGAAAGCGGCGCGATAGTTTTCTCGCTTTTTTAGCACGGTGAGCCAACTAAGTCCCGCCTGAGCACCATCCAGAACAAGCATCTCAAATAGCCTTCGATCATCAAACAGAGGCACACCCCATTCAAGATCATGGTATTCCTGATAAATTGCACTGCCCAGACACCAATCGCAGCGCGTTTTTTGAGTTCCTTTCGACATTAGCACTTCATCCCTTAAAATGGCGGTAAAATAGCGGCGCAAGCCAAAACCACTGCAATCATACCCCATGCGAGCACTGCTGCAACGAGTATCCGCAGCTCAGGTAAAAATTGACGGGCAGGCGGTCGGCACCATCGATACCGGGCTTTTGGTGCTGCTCGGCGTGGATGCCGGGGACGATGAAACTACTGCAGCCAAACTAGCCCAGCGGACGGCGGAATATCGCCTTTTTGCTGATGCCGCCGGCAAAATGAATCGGAGTTTAAGCGAATGCGGTGGCAGCCTGCTAGTGGTACCGCAATTCACCCTGTCGGCGGACACCCGACGGGGGCGCAGGCCGAGCTTTGCCAGTGCCGCATCGCCGCACCAAGCCGAGTCCCTGTACGAGCATTTTGTAAGCCGCTGCCGCGAGCGGATAGCGACAGTGGAAACCGGTCGATTTGGCGCAAATATGCAGGTGCATTCAATTAACGATGGACCAGTTACTTTTTTATTGCGAGCATAACCGCGCTAAAGATAGCGCATAAATTCAGCAGGTTCAAAGGTAGCGGGTAGGCGTCGGGTTGCACCCGTTTGCGGGTCGATAATCAGCACCACTGGAAACCCCGGTATTCCATACTTGGTGTAAAGGGCCCGGTCCGCATCCCAGTCGAGGCGGCTAAAAATATAGTCGGCTTGGATTTTATCGCGCACTGCACGGTCGGCAAATACCCGCCGGTCGAGTCGCCGACAAGCACCGCACCAGAGTGCCGAAAATTGCAGCAGTAGCGGCTTACCGGTGGTCGCCGCCCGTTCCAGTGCCGCCACATAGGGCAGATAATCGATACCCGTATCGGCGAGCGCACGTTGCCCCAGATAGCTATTGGTCGGCTTTGCGGCTGCCCAAGCACCTAGCAAAATCAAGCCAATCAGCAGACCTTCGCGCAAAAATCGACGGCGGTGTTTTATGAGGTTTTGCATGATTCGTTCAATGAGAGCGGCACTGCTTGTTGAGCAATTCGCCAGTGCCCGATGGATGCAAAGGCCGGATTATTTGCCTGCGTCCGTCTTTTCCTCTTCCGCAGATTTGGATCCCACGGCGGCCTCCGCTTTGGCGGCCTTAGCCTTGCGGGTCTTGACTGCATAGCGACCATCGTTGCGCTTGAAGATTTTGTGGGCTGCGGTTTTCTTCGCCAGTTTCATAGGGTTCACCTTGAATCGCTGAATTGAGAAGCCGCACACTGTAAGCGTTTTCCGCTCCACGTTCAAGCATGGGATCGACCGTGCTCTAAGACTTTTGGCTGATCGCCCGCAAATTCTGCGGTAAATCTTGACTCGCCTTAAATCGTAATTATCAATTTGATAATAATTGATAATTCGCTAGGGACTGTACCAGATAACTACCCCAAATTCCTCCTAACCCATTGTCTTAATTGAACTATCTGAGCCGACGGGTCATTGTGATCGAATCGCCACTCGCATTCCTTGAGGTAGAGCGAGAATCGGTGCTTAGGGATGCCGTTGAATTTGCGCCTGTGTCGCTTAGCCTGATTCCAGAAGTTCTCGATGCCATTGATGTGATTGCGGGCTTGTGCAAACTGTTTCGAATGATTGATCCGCAAGTGTTTGAAGGTGGAGGCATCTAGGACATTGTAACCCCGCCAACTGTCGCTGTAGACGATGCTGTCTGGGGTTACTTTGCGCTTGATGATGGGCAGCAACGTACGGCTTTGCGCATCGGGGATGACCCTAGCATAGACCCTGCCACCCCGCCTTGCGGCGCCAAACACGGGGGTCTTGCCCGCCGCGCCCCGTCCGCGCTTGCCTTTGCGCTGGCCACCGAAGTAACTCTCATCGACCTCCACTTCACCGCCGAACATTGCTGCGCTCTCGGTCTCGGTTTGCACAGCGATTATCTGCCGCAAGCGGTGGAAATAATGAGCACCGGTCTTTGGGTTGACTCCGCACAGCTTGGATGCCGTCCGAGCCGTAGTGCCCGCGACAAAGTGTTCGATCAGGCGGCTTTGTTTGTACCAACTAAGGCGGCTCTTTCTCACGC
>JACONM010000002.1:39290-53157 GCA_014323765.1 Cellvibrionales bacterium
CCCGCACATCCGCCGCCCGAATATGCCGCTCATCCGGCCGCGGATGCACCGTCAACCCCCCACACCCCGCCTCAATACAAAGCCGCGCAAAATACCCCGGATCCGGATAATCCCCTCCCCGCGAATTCCGCAGCAAGGCAATTTTATTCAGGTTCACACTAAGCCGAGTCAAAACCAAACCCAATTAACAGAAAAAACAAAGCAGGGCAGGGCACCGCAAGAAAAGAAAGAAAAAATAAAGGGGCTGTACCAGATAACTACCCCAAATTCCTCCTAACCCATTGCCTTAATTGAACTATCTGAGCCGACGGGTCACTGTGATTGAATCGCCACTCGCATTCCCTCAAATAGAGCTCAAAATGAGCCTTAGGCACCCCGTTAAATTTGCGCATATGTCGCTTGGCTTGGTTCCAGAAGTTCTCAATGCCGTTGATATGGTTGCGGGCTTGTGCGAACTGTTTCGAATGATTGATCCGCAAGTGTTTGAAGGTGGAGGCATCTAGGACATTGTAACCCCGCCAACTGTCGCTGTAGACGATGCTGTCGGGTGCCACCTTACGCACAATGATGGGATAGAGTGTCTCGGAGGAGGCATCTGGGATGACCTTGGCATAGACCTTGCCGCCCCGTTTGAGTAGACCAAACACGGGGATCTTGCCGGCTGCTCCCCGTCCGCGCTTGCCCGCACCTGGCCGACCGAAGTAACTCTCATCGACCTCCACTTCCTCGCCGAACATCGCTGCGCTCTCGGTCTCGGTCTGCTGGGCAATGATCTGTCGCAAGCGGTGGAAATAATGAGCACCGGTCTTTGGGTTGACTCCGCACAGCTTGGATGCCGTCCGAGCCGTAGTGCCCGCGACAAAGTGTTCGATCAGGCGGCTTTGTTTGTACCAACTAAGGCGGCTCTTTCTCACGCTTTCTAGCATAACTCCTTGGGGTTATGCTGGTACATCTCCATTCGCTAATAATAGCTCACTCAGGGGCTGGCCGCGGAATCTCCGACGGGCGGCTCCACCAGCTAGGCGAACAGCATGCCGATAACCAAGCAACCGATGATGATGTAGGAGTACTTAGCGATCAGCGAGCGGGTACTGGCGAGGTCCGTTTTTTACTAGCAGAACGGATTGCGATGGGGCACACCGAATGCAGGCCAGTACGCTTGCTTGGCACCGTTATTTCGTCCAGAATGGATTTTGCGATGAGAGTGCCTAGCTGTGGTCAGGGGATTAGTTGGAGTGGCAGTTAGATTGAAAATGAATGTTTTAATAGCACTGCTGTCCGGGTTTTGCGCTGTGCTTTACACCAGTGCACTGCCTGCCGCCGAAACGCAGGTGTATAAACATGTGGATGCGCAGGGTAATATCACTTATAGCGACCAGCCGCCGCCGGGGCGGGCGGGTGTGCAGCCGGAGAGACTACCGCAGATTATCATCGCGCCGGCGGTGGCGGTGCCGTCTCCGCAAGTTGCGCAGTCGGAAGCGGATGATCCGGTGCCGCCAGTCACGCTCAGTATTCAAACGCCAGCGCAGAATGCCACTATTCCCGCCGGGCAACATGCCTTTGCCGTGGTCGCCCGGGCATCGCGCCCATTGCGGGCCAGCGAGGTGGCGCGTTTGTTGATCGATGGGGCGGAATATGCGCGCTCGACCAGCCTAAATTGGCAGGTGGTGGATTTGGAGCGCGGCACCCATCAGCTTGGGGTGGAGCTGCTCGATGCAAAGGGCGAGCCGCTGGCGCATTCTGCTGCGGTTACCATTCACGTCCACCGCCCCATAGTGCGCTCGCCGTAGTGAGATCGCGTTGGCAACGCAGGTTTGATCCGCCCGCAATCGTCGTCGGACTTTTGTCAATAAAGAATGTATCGCCCGATGCACTATAATAGTGCGCAACCGGGTGCCGACTCGCCTGCCTGCGTCCACCTTCGGCGAATCGCCGGCAATAAGGTCGGCCCGCGTATCCATCGCCGCTTCATACTGTCGCACTTAATTTTTTAAAAAACACCGCCCCCCAAAACAATCTCGTGAATGAATCTAACCTGCCTGCGAGTCTGCTCAATCACCTCAGCACGGCCATTTTGCTGTTGGATGCGGCCGGCCGGGTGCGCTGGGTGAATCAGTCCGCCGAGGCATTGATCGGAGCGAGTACCCCCCAGGCACTGGGCAAAAATCTGCTTGAGTTATTGGCGTTGGACGATGAAGACCGCCAGGCATTGCAAAATGCCGCCTTGCAGGCGCAGCCCTTCACTCGCCGCCAAGCCCCACTGCGCAACCTGCTCGGCAAGACGCTGGCGGTCGACTACAGCGTCACCCCCCTCACAGAGGCCGCCGAGACTCTGTTGCTGCTGGAGATTCAGGAGATTGATCGGCTGGTGCGCATTAGCCGTGAAGAATCCATGCTGCACACCCACGCGACCTCCAAACAGCTAATGCGCGGGCTGGCACATGAAATTAAAAACCCGCTCGGTGGCATTCGCGGCGCGGCTGAATTATTGGCCGCGGAAATTGACCGCCCGGAGCTGTCCGAATACACCGCGGTTATCCGGGCGGAGACCGAGCGGCTGAGCAATCTGGTCGATGCGCTGTTGGGGCCGCGGCGACCGCCGCAGCGACGCCCACTCAATATTCACCGGGTGCTGGAGCGCGTCGCTCGTCTTATTAACGCCGAGTCAGGCCAGCAAATTGAATTATTGCGCGATTACGACCCCAGCCTGCCGATCATCGCCGGCGATCTAGAGCAGCTGATTCAAGCGGTGCTGAATATTGCCCGCAACGCTGCCCAGGCATTAACTGAATCCGCCATTAAAAGCCCGCGGATTCGCTTGCGCACTCGCATTCAGCGTTGCTTTACTCTGCATGCGGTGCAACATGCGCTGGTGGCCAAGATCGATATTGAAGACAACGGCCCGGGTATCGATGCCGCACAGATCGATGAGATTTTTTATCCCCTAGTCAGCGGGCGTAGCCAGGGCACGGGGTTGGGTTTGCCACTGGCGCAGGCTATTATTCACCGCCATGGCGGCATGTTGGAAGCGGCCAGCGAACCGGGCGCGACCACTTTTAGTATTTATTTGCCGCTAAACCAAACCGAGCGCGGTGCGGAGAAAAACGCATGAACAATACCCAGTCTGTTTGGGTCGCCGATGATGAAAAGTCCATTCGCTGGGTATTGGAAAAAGCCCTGCGGCGGGCGGGCTTGCAAGTGCAAAGTTTTGCCTCGGGCGATGCGTTATTGGCGGCTTTAGAACGCGAGCAGCCGGACCTTATTATCAGCGACATCCGCATGCCCGGCACCGATGGGCTGTCGCTGCTCCGGCATTTAAATAACCGCTTTGCGCAGATTCCGGTCATTATTATGACCGCCCATTCCGACCTGCAAAGTGCGGTGGATTCTTATCAAGGCGGGGCTTTTGAATATTTGCCTAAGCCGTTTGATTTGGCGCATGCTTTAAGCTTGGCCCGTCGGGCGCTAGAACACCGTCAATCCGCAGATGCGGCGGCGGATGCGGCGGCGGGCGCGGCGGAAATTATCGGCGAGGCACCGGCCATGCAAGCGGTATTCCGCACCATTGGACGGCTGGCACGGTCTAACGCGACGGTGCTACTCGGTGGCGCGTCCGGCACCGGCAAGGAGTTGGTCGCACGGGCGTTGCACCGACACAGCCCGCGGTGCGATAAGTCTTTTATCGCGCTCAATATGGCCGCCATTCCCGCCGAACTTATTGAAAGCGAGTTATTCGGCCATGAAAAGGGGGCCTTTACCGGGGCCGCTGCCCGCCGCCCGGGGCGTTTTGAGCAAGCCGATGGCGGCACTTTGTTTTTGGATGAAATTGGCGATATGCCGTTTGCGGCGCAGACGCGCTTATTGCGGGTGCTGGCCGATGGCGAGTTTTATCGGATTGGCGGTCATAATTCGGTGCGGGTGAATGTACGCATTATCACCGCCACCCATCAGGATCTGGAACGCATGGTCGCCGAGCAGCGTTTCCGCGAAGATCTATTTCACCGCTTAAATGTCATCCGCATTCAGCTGCCCACCTTGGCCGAGCGCCCCGGCGATATTCCGGCCTTAGCGCGGCATTTTATGCGGCGGGCGGCGACCGAATTGCAAATGGAATGCAAAACATTGCTGCCCGAGACCGAGCAGCGATTGGCGGGTCTGCCATGGCCCGGCAATGTGCGACAGCTGGAAAACGCCTGCCGCTGGCTGACTGTGATGGCACCGGGCCGCGATATTCACCCCGGCGATCTGCCGCCGGAATTATTGACCAAAGAGGCTGAGGGTGAGCCATCGCAAAATCCGTCCGATATGGCAAAAGACACCATTGCGGAAAACAGTTGGCCGACGCTGCTGCAGAACTGGGCGTTAACCGCTTTGCTAGGCGGGCAGCGGCAGATCTTAAAATCGGCGACTCCCATGTTTGAATCCGCCATGATTGCTGCCGCCCTAGAACACAGCGGCGGGCGCAAAAATGAAGCCGCGGAACTGCTCGGCTGGGGCAGAAATACCCTGACGCGCAAACTCAAAGAATTGGAATTGGACGATTTTAGCGATGGCGATTAACGGCGGTCCGCTTTGCGGGGTTAAGGCCGGTAATTACCCATCAAGCCTTTAATGGCGGCGGGAATATCGGCTGGGAAAATCACCGTTTTGCTGCCGTTGGACAGGGCCACATCCTGCAACGATTTGACGTATTTATCGCCCAATAAATACATCACCGGCAGCTGCTTATCGGCAATGGCGGCGGAGACCAATTCAATGGCGGTTTTATTGGCTTCAGCCAGTAACACTTCCGCTTTGGCATCGCGGCTGGCCGCTTCCATACGGCCTTCGGCTTCTAGGATAGCCGCCTGCTTGTCGCCATCGGCGCGGGTGACAGTGGCACGCCGGGCGCGCTCGGCCGCCGCCTGTTCTTCCATGGCTTTTTGCATGGGCCCGCTGGGGCTAATATCCTGAATTTCCACGGTCTTTAAGGTAATGCCCCAGTCGGAAATATCATCGGAGATGGAGTTTTTTAGGTGTGCTTTTATTTTATCGCGGGAGCTCAGTGCATCATCCAGATCCATTTCACCGATAATAGATCGCAGGGTGGTCTGGACGAGGTTTTGAATGGCGATGGTGTAATCTTCCACCCCGTAGACGGCTTTGGCCGGCGCAATGATGTTGATATAGGCCACGGCGTTGGCATGGATCACGGCGTTATCGCGGGTGATCACCTCCTGCTGAGGAATATCGAGCACTATATCCTTGGTGGTAACGCGATATTCCACCTGGTCGATATAGGGCACGATAATGTTCAGGCCCGGGTTGAGCGTCTGGTGATATTTGCCGAGTCGCTGCACCACCCATTTGGACCCTTGCGGGACGATCCGCATGCCCTTGGCGATGGTGATAATAATCAGCACAAACAGTGCGATGACGATATAAAGTCCTTCGTTCATGATAAACATCCAGTTGGGGTTGAAATTATTCCGGTGCCGGGCCCGGTTGAAGCTTGGCGACCTGCAAGGCATTGCCTAAAATGTCCGTCACCTGCACCCGGTCGCCTAGCTGCAGATCGCTGTCAGTCGCGATAATCGCCCATTCATCGGCACCGAGCAGCGGCACTGCAAACCGCATGCGCCCCCGGGTGCCGGCTGTGGGGGCAGCGATAATATGGCCGACTTGGCCGATCACCGCCTCCCGCGATAGACGCGCCACCGCTTTTTTGGCTTCGTGCGGTTTGAGGTACTTAAACCAGGCCACCGCCATAGCCACGGAAAACACCGCCCAGAGCAATAGCTGCGCGTAAAGCGGCAAATTCAAAGCCCATTCCAGTCCGCCGACCAAAATAGCGGCCACGCCAAACCACAGAATAAAAAAGGTGGGGATGGCCAGCTCGCTGAGGATCAACAGAATGCCGAGCAATATCCAGAGCCAGTATTCCATAATACGCTGAAAGGCAACTTAAAGGGAGCAGGGCGAGGGCCGATTATGCGACAGATAGCGACCGCCGACAAGGCAGGGCACCTTATTGCAGCCGGTGGCCGTTGGTGGCTTGCTCGGCCTGCCGCTGTTCTTCCATGGCCTCGGCTAACAGCGCATCAAAATTGATGGGGGCCAAATTTAACGGCGGAAAACCGGCGCGCACCGCCAGGCTATCGCTGGCCTCGCGGGCATAGGGGAAGAGCGCAGTCGGGGCCGCCGTGGCCAGCAACCGTTGCAATTCTGGTGGGGATGCGCCCTTGATCCGGAACAGCCCCGCTTGGTGAATTTCGGCTAAAAACAGGGTATCGCCCGATTCGCTGTCGCGGGTCCGCACTTTCAACCGCAACACCAATTCGTAGCGGCCATCGCCTAGGCGCGTCTGGCGGGTATTGATATCGAGGTCGATGCCCGGCTGCCAATCCCCCGCAAACGCCCGCGCCCCTTGCGGGCATTCCAGCGACAGGCCCTTGATGTAAATGCGCTCGATACCGAACTGAATCGCCGTGGATTCGGTCGTCGCGGCGCGTTCGTTTTCAGTGGGCATAGGGATGGCGGTATTTTGCGGAATGGATCATTTGCATTTCTTGCGCACCGTCGGCAGCTTGCTGGCCAGCCACTCGCTCATACCGCCGCTCAGGCGACTGATGCGGTAGCCCTGGCGACCGAGGGTGCGGCCGGTGGAGCCGGTGTGCTGGCCCATGCGGTCGACCAAAACCAGCTGTTTTTCGCGGTGGGGGTGCAAGTCGGCGGTGCGCTCGGCGATGCGGGCGAAGGGGATGTTGATGGCACCGGCGATGTGTCCGGCGGCAAACTCTTTCTCTTCGCGCAGGTCGATGAGTACCGCCTGCTCGGCGTTGAGCAACCGCGTGAGCTCATGGGGCGAGATGGATTTGCCGCCCTTGCTGCTCTCGCGCCAGATAAAGGCGTAAAGCAGCAGCAAAAATACGCTGAGCAGCAGCCACTGCTCGCTGGCAAAAGCAAAAAATTCCAAGTGCGCGGCCCATCGATAGCGGCGAGAGGGGCGGAGTATACCCGCCAGCGGGCATTTGTTGAACCGCCCGCGCAGGCTTACAATAGTCCCCCCGCCCCGCCCACGCCGCCCGCGATGATGGAAAGTTCCAGCGCAACGAGTTCCGCGCAACTGCTGAAAAGCATGTTCGGCTACGATGCATTCCGCCCCGGGCAGGCGGAAATTATCGAAGCCATCGGCCAGGGGCAGCATGTGTTGGCGGTGATGCCCACCGGGGCCGGCAAATCGCTGTGCTATCAGCTGCCGGCGGTGGCGGCAAATACGCGCACCGTGGTCGTCTCCCCCTTGGTGGCACTGATGGACGATCAAGTGGCCGCCCTAGGTGCTAATGGCATTGCGGCGGGCAAAATCCACTCTGGCCAGTCACGCGAACAAAATATCGAAAATTGGCAAAAGTTTGCCGATGCAGAAGCTAAGCTGCTTTATTTGGCCCCGGAGCGGTTAATGCAGCCTAGGATGTTGGATGCTTTACGGCGCAAAAATATCGGCATGTTTGTGATCGATGAAGCCCACTGTGTTTCTAAATGGGGCGCGGATTTTCGTCCGGATTACGAGGCGTTGTCGCAGCTAAAAGAACGTTTTCCAAACTCGACCATTGCGGCCTTCACCGCCACGGCTGACAAAGCCACCCGCGGCGACATCGTACAAAAATTGACCGCCGGCAACTGCGCGGTTTTTGTCAAGGGGTTTGACCGTCCGAATATCGCGCTCGCAGTCGCCCCCAAACAAAACCTTAAAAATAGCCTGCTGGCTTTTTTGCGAGATAAAAAACATGTGAGCGGCATTGTTTATTGCCTATCCAGAACCGAGACGGACAAGCTGGCCGACTGGTTAGATTTTCAGGGTTTTAAGGCGATCCCCTACCATGCCGGCAAATCGCCAGAGTACCGGCGCGAAGCCCAGCATCGATTTATGCATGAGGAGGCGACCATAATGGTGGCCACCGTGGCCTTTGGCATGGGCATTGACAAGGCGGATATACGCTTTGTCGTCCACGCCAGCTTGCCGGCCAGCATGGAGGCGTTTTATCAAGAAATTGGCCGCGCCGGTCGCGATGGTGCGGCGGCGGAGACTCTGCTACTGTATAGCCTGCAAGATATGCTGCGGCGGCAGCGGATGATATTTGAAGGCGAGGGCGACGACCACTTCAAAATGCTAGAAAACAAGCGGTTGCAGGCCCTAATCGGCTATTGCGAAACCGCCGGCTGTCGCCGCTTGGCCTTGTTATCCTATTTTGATGAAATAATAGACCGGTGCGGAAATTGCGATAATTGCTTGCATCCCCCGGCGGTCGAAGATTACTCGGAAGTGGCGCGGCAAATTATTGCATGCATGCGGGCAACCGGGCAGTTTTTTGGCGCAGCGCATATTGTCGATGTTTTGCGCGGGGTGCAAAATGTGAAAGTAAAAGAACGCAAGCACTATGAATTAAAGAGTTTTGGAGCGGCGCAAAAAATTCCTAAGGATTTATTGCAATCGCTAATCCGTCAGCTGATTGCCCAAGGCGCAATCCGGGTAAATCTGGAAAGGTATGGTGCGCTGCAAATTACCGATAAAGGGCAGGCTATTTTTAGCGGTAACGAGCCCTTTATGGCGCGGATCGATACAAAACCAAAACGCATTGCCGGCGCACAATTCCGGAGCGGGCACCGCCAAATTGCTGAAGATCTGCCCGCCGACACCAACCCCGCCCTGTTGCAAGCGTTAAAAGATTTGCGGTTGAAAATTGCCCGTGAACGCGCGGTGCCGGCTTTTGTGGTATTTTCCGATAAAACGCTGATTCACATGGCGCATGTGGCACCGCAAACTGAGGATGAATTTTTGCATATCAAT
Source organism: Cellvibrionales bacterium (assembly GCA_014323765.1). Classification (GTDB taxonomy): domain Bacteria; phylum Pseudomonadota; class Gammaproteobacteria; order Pseudomonadales; family GM7GCV1; genus GM7GCV1. The sequence goes on from JACONM010000002.1 coordinate 48,118, forward strand.
GGCGTGGGGCAGAAAAAGCTGGATGAATTTTTTGTCCCTTTTGTCGAAGTCATCCGCACCCATAAAAGGCAGGAATTATGAAGAAAAAACCCCTTGTTTTAATTATTCTGGACGGCTGGGGGCACCGCGACTCGGCGGAATACAACGCCATTGCCGCGGCCAATTCGCCGGTCTGGGATGAATTGTGGGCCACCCGCCCACGCACCTTGCTGTCCGGCTCTGGCATGGATGTAGGCTTGCCCGACGGCCAAATGGGCAATTCCGAAGTCGGCCACATGACCATGGGGGCCGGCCGGGTGCTGTGGCAAAGCCTGACACGCATCGACCGCGCCATTGCCAGCGGTGAATTCGCCCGCAACCCGGCCTATTTGCAGGCCATCGAGCGGGCGGTGCAAGCCGGCAAGGCGGTGCATATTATGGGGCTGCTCTCGCCAGGCGGGGTGCATAGCCACCAAGACCATATTTTCGCGGCCATCCGTTTGGCGCATGTACGCGGAGCGCGGGCCATCTATTTGCATGCCTTTCTCGATGGCCGCGACACCCCGCCGCGCTCTGCCTTGGCCTCTCTGCAAGCGGCGCAGGCGTTGTTTGCCGAGCTCGGTTGCGGGCGCATCGCCAGCCTGAGCGGGCGTTATTACGCCATGGACCGCGACCATCGCTGGGAACGCATCGCGCCGGTTCACGAATTACTCAGCGCGGGGGCGGCGGAACACGGCTATGAGTCCGCCGCGACTGCGTTACAGGCCGCCTATGCGCGGGATGAGAGCGACGAGTTTGTCGCGCCTTCCAGAATTGGTGATGCCGCCCCGATCGCAGATGGCGATGCGCTGCTGTTTATGAACTTCCGCGCCGATCGCGCCCGGCAACTGAGCCGCGCCTTTGTTGATGCCGAATTTGCCGGCTTTGAACGCCGTGCCCACCCGCGTTGCCACTTTGTGATGACCACCGAATACGCCGCCGACATCGCCGCGCCGGTCGCCTTTGCCGCCGATGATTTGCAAAACACCTTCGGGGCCTACCTCGCGGCTTTGAGCAAAACGCAATTCAGAATTGCCGAGACCGAAAAATACGCGCACGTGACCTTTTTCTTCAGCGGTGGGCGCGAGGAACCGTTCGCGGGCGAGGAGCGGGTGCTGGTGCCCTCGCCCAAGGCCGCCACCTACGATCTGGCCCCGGAAATGAGTGCTTTTGCGGTCGCCGAAAAACTCTGTGCGGCGATCAGCGGCGGGGCCTACGACAGCCTGGTCTGCAACTTCGCCAACGGCGATATGGTCGGCCATACCGGGGTGTTTGATGCCGCAGTGCGGGCGGTCGAGGTGCTTGATCAGTGTTTGGGGCAGATCGTCCGCAGCGTCGAACAGGTCGGCGGGCAATGCCTGATTACCGCCGACCACGGCAATCTAGAGCGCATGCGCGATGCCGATGGCCAGCCGCTAACCGCCCACACCACCGCGCCCGTGCCGCTGGTTTATATTGGCGACCGCCCACTGCGGCTGGAAAACGGCGGCACTCTGGCCGATGTCGCGCCCACCATGCTGGCCCTCATGGGGCTGGAACCCCCGGCTGAGATGAGCGGCAAAAACCTAGCGCAATTTGCCGCAAACGCCAGCTAGAAGCCCCCAGATCGCCGAGCTTGTTAAATACGGAGGCACTCCATGCATGAAATTATCATCCGCACCGCCCCGCCCCAGCGGCTTGCCGCGGTGCCATACACTGGCCCCTACGCCGAAATCGCCCGCGGTTTCGAAGCCTTCGCCGCGCTGGGCAATGCGCACAATCTGTGGCCGCAGCTGGGGGCGGTCGTGGCGGTCTATTTTGACGACCCCGCCACGGTGCCCGCCGCCGAATTGCGCGCCCTGACTGGAGCGGTCTTCCACGGTGACCAGGTGCCGGCAGATATGCAACGTTTCGATCTGCATGCGGGGCGCACCGCGGTTCTGACTTTCAAGGGGCCCTACAGCGGGCTATGCGCCGCCGCCGACTATATTTACCGCCACTGGCTACCGCAATCTGGCGAAGAGCTTGCGGACGCGCCCGATTATGAGATTTATCTCAACGACCCGGGCGAGACCGCCGAAGAGGACTTGCTCACCGAGATCTGTGTGCCACTAAAAGGCTAAGCCGCCCCGACTCGGTCGCTAAACCGCCGCGTAATGCAGGGGCTAACACTCCGATGCGTCCCATGCTGCCGCTGAAGACCGCCCGTCCGCTGCTGCTCGCCGCTCTCTTGCTCTCCCCGTTTGCGGAGCAGGTGCGGGCTGCTGAACAAGCCGAACTAGGGGCCGTGCGTCAAGAAATAGCAACGCTCGGTGCCCAGCTGCAACAGCAGCGGGCCGCCCACTCCCGCATCGAGCGCGAGAGGCGCGCCCAAGAATCGGAACTCGCACGTCTGCGCCGTGAAATCGACACCGCCGCCCGCGCCATTGAAACCAACACCGCGCAGCGTAATCATCTAAACGACCGCCGTGCCCGCCTCGCCGCAGTGCGCACCCAGCAGGAAGCCGCCATTCGCGCCGACCTGCTGGCGATGCACCGTGCCAGCCACGCCGAGCCGCTGCAGATCCTCTTGAGCCAGCAAGATCCGGCGCACCTCACCCGCATGCGCCTCTACCATCGCTATTTGCTGACCGCTCGCCAAGATCGCCTCGCCAGCGTTGCCGCCACTGCCGCCGAGCTCGAGCGCACCCATCAAGCCAGCGATGCGAAGAATGCGGAACTTGCCGCCCGGCGCACCCGTCAAATCACCCGCCAGACGGACTTAGAAACCAGTCTCGCCCGGAGCAATGCCCTGCTGGAACAGACCGCCGCCCGCATCCTCAGTATCGAACAGCAGCTGGCCGAGCGCGAACAAAAGGCTCGCCGCCTAGCCCAAATGCGCCCCCCCGCCGAGCGCAACCGCCGCACTGCGACCAGTGGCGGGCCCCGCACCTTTGCCGCGCTAAAAGGTCGCCACCCGTGGCCCGTGGCCGCGCCGATCAAACATCGATACGGCAGCCAGCGCATCGGTCGCCTGCCTTGGCAAGGGGTCATTTTGCAAGCGACGGCGGGCACCGAAGTGCGCAGCATTTACCCGGGCCAGGTGCTTTTCGCCGACTATTTGCGCGGCCAGGGCCTGCTGGTAATTCTGGACCACGGGGACGGGTACAAGACGGCTTACGGCCACAATCAATCGCTGTTCGTCCAACCCGGCGAGCAGGTGGCGGCGGGCACAGTGCTGGCGTTGGTGGGGCGCGGCGATGGTGGGGACGAGGCGGGCCTTTACTTCGAGATTCGTCACCAAGGCCAGCCGCTGGACCCGGCGGAATGGTGCGTCCGCCGGGCGATGGATACCGCGCCGCCAGTGCTAGACTAAGGGCATACTCGCCAGCGAATCGCCCGCCTCATCACCTGCCCCATGCTCGAATTTCAGCAGCCGCCCAAGGAATACAGCCATGTCTTTTTGGAGGACACGGACAGCCCGCTGCCCGCCAAAATCGACCCCAACACCCGCTACGCTTTTTTCAGCACTCTGGCGCGGGGCGGCAAATCGCTGATCAAATCCTGCAAAGACCTGCACCTGTCGCGGGTGGTTTGCTACAAAACCCTGCGCCCAGAATGCGCGGGCGACCCGCTTGAGCAACAGCGACTGCTGCGTGAAGCGCGAATCTCCGCCATGTTGCAGCATCCGAACACCGTGCCGACCTATGAAGTGGGGCGCGACCGCCGCGGTAACTATTACTTCACCATGAAGCTGGTCCACGGCTACACCCTGCGTGAGGTGATGAACTATCGCGCCCGCTACGACCTGACCCAGCTGGTTGACATTATCGTGCAGATCGCGCAGGCATTGGCCTACGCCCACGCGCACGGGGTGGCGCATCGCGATATCAAGCCGGAAAATATCTTGGTCGGCCCGTTCGGCGAGGTACTGCTGCTCGATTGGGGGCTGGCTAAGGTTTGGGGGCGCGATGGGTCGGATAGTGCGGCGGGGATTGACACAGAAGAAGCCGGGGCCGGGTCGCTGCCCGCGGCGGGTGCGGATCCGTCGCAAACCCAACGGGGTCCGCTACAAGGCACCCTCTGCTACATGTCGCCGGAACAGATCGCCCGCGACCCAGCCATCGGCTACGGCACCGATACCTACAGCCTAGGGGCGGTGCTCTACGAGCTGCTCGCCGGGCAAACCCCTTTCACCGCCGATAAAACCTACGAATTGCTCGATAGGGTCGCCAACCAGCCGCCGCAGGCCCCGAGCAAAGTCAGCCAGTATCGCGTCCCTGCCACTCTGGAGACACTCGCCATGCAATGCCTAGCCAAAGACCCCGCCGCCCGCCCCGCCAGCATGGGCGAAGTGCTAAAAGTGCTGCAAAATGACGATTGGCATGCGGAGCTGCGGGGGTAGCCTGACTCTTCCTGAAAGGGGGTGAACTTCAGTCGCCGGGTGGCGGGCTAGTCGTCGTCTTCAAAGAGGATGGTGTAGGTGGCCGGGGTGTTGTTGGGGTAGGATACAGGTGATTATTCTTGGGGGAATGAGAGAGATACGAGTGTCCCTAATTCCTATTAGGCTTTGGCTGTGGTTAGGGGGGGTCGCTGGGGGCGATCTCGATGCGGTAGGTGAGTGAGTCTTTGCCGCCTAGGTTGGCGGTTGTGGCACCTTCGCCGGGGGTTAGGGTTAGGAGGATGGTCTCAGATGGTTCTTCGACTGAGTCGCGGCGGATGCTGAAGTGTAGCCAGTGTTCTTGGAGGGTGGGGTTGAAGGTTAGGGTGGTGGTGGAAGTGTTGTCGTCGTTGCAGGGGATCGCTAGGGTGCGGTCATCGGCATCGGTGTCGCCGGGGGTGGTGGCCCATTGGTAGTCGCCGGTGGATGCGGGCGGGAGCGATAGGGAGAAGATGCCGGCGGCGGGGTTGTCGGCGCAAGTGGCGGGGGTTGCGCCGTCTGGGGTGGATAGGGTTACGGTGAAACTGAGGGCACCGGCGGGCACGGCTGGGGCGATGGATAGCGGCAGGTGGAATTCAAAACTTTGGAAGTCGTAGTCGGTGCGGCTGGGCGGGGCATCTTCG
>JACONM010000003.1:0-25543 GCA_014323765.1 Cellvibrionales bacterium
CCGTCGACCCCCCACCATCCGCCCACTGCGCCACCGCCAGCAAATCGGCGTTATCCAACCCAGCCCAAGGCGCCCGCAACACCGCCAACCAAGCGATGCGATCGGCAGGCACACAAAGTGCCCGGGTCAAACTGTGCGCATCCAGCACCGCCATCCGCCCCCCCAGCGGGTCAATATCCTGCGCCAGCCAAGCGATCTCCCGCGCCCGCAAAGCCGGCAAAATCTCCCGCAAATGACTGCGCCCACGCACCAAAATCGCCAGATCCCGCTCCCCAGCGGCCAATTTAGCGGCAATATCCGCGGCAATCGCCCGCGCCTCCGCCGCCGCATCGGCAACCCCCAGATAACGCACCGGCCAATCGGACGCCGCCCGAGTCGCCTGCGAATCGCGATACCCCACCTGCCCCTGCGCCAAGTTATCCGCCGCCGGCAACAGCCGACCAAAGGTGTGATTCACCCAATCGACAATTTGCCGGTCACTGCGAAAATTGGCACTCAAATCCACCGCCTCCACCGGCAGCCCCCCCACCCCCTCGCGCCGCACCCGAATAAACAGACCGACATTGGCCTTGCGAAACCCATAAATGGACTGCATCCCATCGCCGACCACAAACAGCGTCCGCCCATCGCCGGCCTGCCACCCAGCCGTCAGGCGGCGCAGCAATTCCACCTGCACCGCCGACGTATCCTGAAACTCATCCACCAAAATATGCTCGATGCGATAATCCAACCGCAACGCCAGTGGCGTGGGGCATTCCGGCTCGCCCAACGCACGGGTGGCAGCCAGCGCGGTGGCGGTGTAATCGGTCTCGCCGCGCTCGTAACTCAACGCATCAAAACTCGCTGCCAACATCGGCAACAGCCCAAACAACGCCTGCTCAATCGCCTCCGCCGTCCCTGCCCCCGGCACAGTCGGCAACAGAGCCACATGGTTCAGTGCCGCCAAGATCTCGCCATCGGCATCGCCATCGCGCAACGCCGCCAACAGTGCCGCATAGTCCGCCTTGCGCTCCGCCGCCACCCCCGCCCCCGGCGGAAACCCCATGCGCACATTCACCTTGCCGGAACGCCAGCCGCCCTGACCGGTCACCAAAAACCGCTGCACCGCCCGCCATTCAGCCAACCACTGGGCCAGCCGCTCAGGCTGCGCAGCGGGCAGACTCGCCGGCAAGGCCGGGTCCAGCCAATCCGCCCCCTCGCGATGGCGCAGCGCATAGCCCAACAACGGCTCCAAATCCGCACAAAATGGCGCGAGCTTGCGATGGGCGTGGCGCAGCTGCTCCGCGACCAACTGCGCCACTTTGTCAGCCAAATATTGGTGCTCCGTCTCCTCCCCCGGCACAATAATCGGCAACCAACTATCGCGGCTCGCCAACAATTCCGCCAGCAAGTCACACAGCCCCTCGATATTGCCGTCCAAATGCGCAATCAACCGCGCCAAAGCATCCGCTAAGGGCCCGTCGCCGTCCAGCATCCCCAACACCCGCTCCGCCGCCTGCCGATACAGTGCCCCCGGGTCGGCGGCCACCTGCGCAGGCAGGGCAGTACCGGTCTCCAAACAAAGCTGCCCGGCCAGCATCCGGCACAGCCCATCGATGGTCTGAAAGCGCAGCCGCGCCGGGTTATCCAGCAGCCGCCAACCAAGCTCACGGTCGCGCTCCAACGCCTTTTTGGCCAATGCCGCCGTGGTCCGCGCATGCGCCGATTCCGCCGCCACCCCCCGCTCGGCATCCTGCAAAGCCCGAATCACCCGCCCGCGCATCTCACTCGCCGCCTTGCGGGTAAAAGTAATCCCCAAAATGCACTCCGGCTGCGCCACCCGCGCCAACAGGCTTAAAGTGCGCTGAATCAGCAGCTCAGTCTTACCCGACCCCGCCGGCGCCGCCACCGCAAAAGATCCCGCCGGATCAATAGCCCGCCCCCGAACCCCCGCATCCCGCAACCCACTCAAAACCAGCCTCCAAATTCATCCAGCCCCAACAACCCAAACCGCAGCAGCCCCAGTCCAAAACAAACGCATTATGCCCCCGAACCACCGAGTCTGCCCGCCCAGCAGACAAGCCACCCACCAGCCCATCCAAAATTCGCTATAATACACCCCGCCCCACGAACGGGCCACACAGCAGGACCAGCCCATGCCAAACACCAGCCTAAACGATGCCATCAAGGCCAAGAACGACGAGTTCTACACCCAGCTCTCCGACATCGAAAATGAGATGCGGCACTACAAGCCGCTGTTCCGCGACAAGGTGATCTACTGCAACTGCGATGACCCGCGGGTGAGCAAGTTCTTCCATTACTTCAGCTACAATTTTGAACATGGGGCTGTCCTAGATAACCCACCATCAGGGTATCATGAAGGCAATGAGAAAGAGCCGTATCAGCCAATTCAAGCAAGGCCGTTTGATTGATCATTTCATTGCCGGTGCAACGGCGCGGACAGCGGCCCGGCTAGTGGGTGTTCACCGCAACTCGGCGGCCCTGTACTTCCACCGCTTGCGGCAGATAATCGCTGTGCAAACCGAGACCGAGAGCGCAGCAATGTTCGGCGGTGAAGTGGAGGTCGATGAGAGTTACTTCGGTGGCCAGCGCAAAGGCAAGCGCGGACGGGGCGCGGCGGGCAAGACCCCCGTGTTTGGCGCCGCAAGGCGGGGTGGCAGGGTCTATGCTAGGGTCATCCCCGATGCGCAAAGCCGTACGTTGCTGCCCATCATCAAGCGCAAAGTAACCCCAGACAGCATCGTCTACAGCGACAGTTGGCGGGGTTACAATGTCCTAGATGCCTCCACCTTCAAACACTTGCGGATCAATCATTCGAAACAGTTTGCACAAGCCCGCAATCACATCAATGGCATCGAGAACTTCTGGAATCAGGCTAAGCGACACATGCGCAAATTCAACGGGGTGCCTACGGCTCATTTTGAGCTCTATTTGAGGGAATGCGAGTGGCGGTTCAACCACAAGTGACCCAAAAATCCAATTATCTCAGTTATCACAATGGGTTAGGGAGAGTATGAGGTAGTTATCTAGGATAGCCCCATAATCTTTATACGCCCGCTCATCATCCTGCGCTTCGCCAGTGTACGCCTTCCCGACATTGTAGGGCGGCGATGTGACGATCAGGTCGGCAAACGGTTTGCTAAATGTGGCGCGGTCCGTGGCATCGCCTTGCACCAATAAACATCGCTGCCCGTCTTCTAAGTTAAGCGGGAAATTGGCTTGCAAATAATTCTGCTCGATGGTGCCCTCAACCGTACCCTCAATTACTTCGGCTCTCACCGTGGCTTTGCGGGGGGGAGGAGTGCGGTATTGGGGGGTGCTACGGGCGGAGTGCGGGAGCGAGGTGTTCATATTGGATTTTCCTCATCGGGGCCGGGCAAGACGCAGAACCTGAGGAACTCGGCATTGTGGAGCACACAAGCGGCGGCGGTCAAGATTTTTTACTCAATACCGCATTCCCCTCCAACACCGCCCGCACAGTCGCCTCATCCAGACCAAATTCCGCCAGCACCGCCGCCGTATCGCTACCCTCCGCCACAGAAGCTGCTGGCTGCAATGGCACCGAGCGACTGAAGCGCGGCGCTGGCGCGGGCTGAACCTGGCCGCCCACCTCTATATAGGTCCCCCGCGCCCGATTGTGCGGGTGCTCAGGGGCCTCTTCAATGTCCAGCACCGGGGCGTAGCAGGCATCCGACCCTTCAAAAACCGCGTCCCACTCAGCGCGGGTTTTACTCTTAAACGCCGCGGCCAACGCCTCCCGTTGCGCTGGCCAATTCGCCGGGTCCCGCACCGCCTTAACCATCGCCGGATCCAGCCCCAATTTCTCCAACAGCAATCGATAAAAGGGCGGCTCAATGGGCCCCACCGCCACATGCTTGCCATCGGCCGTGGCATACACCCCGTAATTGGGGGCCGCACCGTCCATAATATTGCGCTCGCGCCGCACCGACCAAGCCCCTAAACCGTGCAAAGTGTGGACGATGGACATCAGGCTGGCCACCCCATCGGTAATCGCCGCATCCACCACCTGCCCCTGCCCCGACTCGCGCACCTCGTAGAGCGCCGCCAAAATGCCCATCACCAGAAACATGCTGCCGCCGCCAAAATCGCCCACCAGATTGAGCGGCGGCACCGGCTGCTCGGCGGTGCCAATGGCCGCCTGCGCCCCAGTCAGAGCAATAAAATTAATATCATGCGCCGCCCGTTGCGCCAGCGGCCCATCCTGCCCCCAGCCAGTCATGCGCCCATAAACCAGCCGCGGATTGCGTTTGTGGCAAACCTCAGGGCCAAACCCCAGCCGCTCGGCCACACCGGGCCGAAACCCCTCGATCAGCACATCCGCCCGCTCGATCAACGCCAGCAACGCCGCCAAGCCAGCCTCAGATTTTAGATCCAGTGCCACCGAGCGTTTGCCGCGACAGGCAATGTCCCGCTCGGCAGGCACGGCAGGCGGCACCGCCGGGTTGGACACCACCACCACCTCCGCGCCCAGATCAGCCAGCAGCATGGCCGCATAAGGGGCCGGTCCCAATGCCTTGATCTCGATAACGGTAAGTCCGGCCAAAGGCCCCATCTCTACCCCCCGCTATCTCGATTGCGCCGGAAAGCCCGCTACATCTGAAATTCAGGAATGGTCACCACCAACCCATCCAGCGCATCGCTCAATTCGATCTGGCAGGCAAGCCGCGAGTTTTCCCGACAATCCGGGCTCATGCTCAGCATCTCCTCCTCCGATTCAGTGCGCGCCCCGACCGCCTCGCGCCACGCGGAATCGATGTAGACGTGACAGGTGGCGCAAGAGCAAGCACCGCCGCAATCGGCATCGATGCCGGGCACCATATTGTCGAGCGCAGCACTCATCAGGGTGTCGCCGTTTTCGGCCTCGATCTGATGCTCGGTGCCATTGTGTTCGATGTACGTAATCTTGGGCATGGTTGTTCCCCATAAAGCCAGAAAATTGCCCCGCTCACCGGAATATCCGAGCAGGGGTGAAACGCGGGCGATTATAGCCCATGCAACCCGCTCGCACCTGCCTGCCCCACAGCAGGCGGCGGACCGGTTGACAGCCGCCCGCCAGCTGGATGATAATGGCAAAACGCAATCGGGCACCGCCACCCCCCGCGCCGCCCAGCGATTCACACTAAACCGTCCGCAAACTCGCCGCCGACCCAGAGGAACCCCAATGAGAGTAGTGATTCACGGAGCCGGCGGCCTAGGCTCAGTGCTCGGCGGGCGGCTGGCCCTAGCCGGGGTCGAAGTAACCCTGATCGCCCGCCCGGCCCACGTGCAAGCCATCGAAGAGCACGGCCTGCGCCTGACCGGCATCCGCGGCGAGGCGCACATTACTAAAAACCTAACCGCCGTCTCCCACCCCGACCAAGCACAAGGCGATTTCGACTATTACCTAATCGGCGTCAAAGGCAAAGACACCCAAGCCACCCTGCGCGATGCCGCCAACCTGCTGCCGCGCTGCGCCGCCTTCGCCTCACTGCAAAACAGCCTGACCAAAGAAGAGATTCTGGCGCAAAACCTACCAGCCGACCGCACCGCCGACATTTTCGGCTTCATCACCACCGAAGGCGGCTATCTGGTCGAACCGGGCCTAGCCGACAACCACTCCACCCTCGACCACAGCATCTACATCGGCGAGCTATCCGGCGGCACATCGGAACGGGTCGATAAGCTAATCGCCGCCTTCAACCAAGGCGGCATCGGGGCCCACGCCGCCGCCGACATCCGCCACGTGGCCTGGGAGAAAATCGCCCAAGTCGCCTCCTACGCCGGCTGGTCGATCATGGCGCTCGGCCCCTTCCACAACCTAGGCATAAACCAAGCCCTAAGCCTCCCCGAACTAGCCCGTTCCTTCGTCCTCTTCGCCCGCGACCTGCTCAGCGTCTACCAAGCAAAAGGCTACGAAGTGCAAAACTTTTTCGCCCCCATCACCCGCCTAAAAGAAATCGTCAGCCTACCGCTAGACGAAGCCGTCGCACTGCACGTAGAAATGGGCCGCAAACAGCTGCAAAAATCCAACGCCATAGTCCGCTGCTCCATGCACGATGACATCCTGCGCCACAAACACTGCGAGGTCGAAGAACAACTCGGCCCCTTCTACCGCGGCGCCCGCGAACACAACCTAAACACCCCGCACCTCGATGCCGCCTACCAAGCCATCAGCGGCTACAACGCCATCATGGCCTCCGGCCTGCTAGAGCGCGAGGACTAACGCCATGTTGCCGCTGGCCGGGGTCCGCATTCTGGAAGCCGCACAGGTTTTCGCCGGGCCACACGGCGGCTCACTGCTGTCGCTACTCGGTGCCGAGGTGCTCAAAATCGAACCACCCAGCGGCGACCAAGTGCGCGGCTACGCCGTGGGCTTCCGCGCCCAAAATGCCGGCAAGCGCAGCCTAGTGTTGGATTTGAAATCCACTGAAGGGCAAGTCCGTTTCCGCGAGCTGATCAAAGACGCCGACATCCTGTTAGAAAACTTCCGCCCCGGCAACATGGACAAGCTAGGCTTAAGCCACCCGGCATTGCGCCAGATCAACCCCGCCCTAGTACAAGTATCGATCAGCGGCTTCGGCAGCAAAGGCCCCTGGGCGCAACAACCGGGCTTTGACGGCATGATGCAAGCCCTAGTAGGAATGCTGGACTCCTACGCCCCAGAAGGCTCAAACCCGGCAAACTCAAATCCGGAAAGCTCAGACCCAGAAAGCCCAAACCCAGCCGAGTTCAAACTCCCCCAATACATGCCCGTCGCCGCCGACACCGCCACCGGCCTAGTCGCCGCCATCGGCGCACTGGCCGGGCTGGCCAACGCCCGCAAAACCGGGGTCGGTTGCCACATCGAAACCTCGCTGTTTGAATCCGCCCTAGATCTAATGCTGGTCGCAGTCAGTGAAGAGCGCAACAACGGCCCCCTGACCGCAGCAAACGCCGACCAACCACGCGCCCCCATCGGCACCAAGCCCGCCTTCAGCCTAGTTTTCCCGCTAACCGGCGCGGACGGCGGGCGCATGGTAATGATGCTGGCCACCTCGCAAGCCCTCTGGCAAAAACTAACCGAAATCCCCGACTTCGCCGCACTCAGCAACGATGCCCGCTTCGCCACCTACGGCGAGCGGGTCGCCAACTACCCGGCCCTAACCCAAGAATTGCAACAGCGTTTCGCCACCAAACCACGCCAAGTCTGGCTCGATAGCCTAGCCGGCTTCCCCATCTCGCCCTACAATTCGCCAGCCGAAGTCGCCTTCCACGAGCAGATCGAAGCCCTAGATCTCTTCCACTTCGAACCCGAACACCGCGAATGGCTATGGCGTGGCCCCTGGACAGTAAACGGCATCCGCCCCGCCCGCCGCGACCAAACTCCGCAACTCGGCTCCGCCACGGGCTGGCTGGCGGACTCAGACCCAAGTTAGCGGCACCGATCCAAATTCACCCCCAACCGGAGCATCTCATGAGCAACCTCCCCTACACCCGCAGCAACATCCGCCAATGGGCGCGCGAAACACTGCGCGGCATTTTCGAAGCCCCCATGACCCCAATCACCGCCGATTTCCAGCTGGACGAAGCGGGCATCCACCACAACATCGAAAAATACCTCGACCTTGGGGTCGAAGGGCTGGTCACCGGCGGCAACCTCAGCGAAGGCTGGAACATGACCCCAGACGAGTGGAAACGCTGCCACGCGGTCTACGCCGAAGCCGCCCGCGGCAAGGCGGAACTCTTCACCATCATCCTCGATTCCTCGCCGCGCATCGCCGTAGAAAAACTCAACTACGTGCAAAGCCTCGGCTTCACCGGCGCCGAAATCATGAACCCCCCCTTCGGCCTAGTCACCGAACAAGACGGCATCGACTATTTCAAATACATATCCGACCATTCGGATATGGCGATCGTCGTCTACCGCTCGCCCTCCTCCGGCCGCCTGCTGTCGCACGCCACCATCGCGGAAATCATGAAACTCCCCACGGTAGTCGGCATGAAGCAAGGCTCCCTCCGCGCCGAAACCGTCTACCTGCGCGAAGTCTGCCCTGAGGATTCACTGGTCATGCAGCCGCTGGAATGGGACTTTATGCACGACCTCTGGCGCGGCGGGGTGCCCTGCATGTTCGCCAATTACGTCTACACCATCTACGGCAAAAAGCGCGAAATGCTGCGCTCCTATATGAACGACGCCGTAGCCGGCAACTGGAAGCGCGGCTGGGACACCTTCCACGCCCTGCGCCCAGTGCAGGTGGCGATCGACAAATCCCACAGCACCTCGCTGGACATCGACCAAGTCGGCAGCTACGTCCGCGCCAACACCATCGTCAAAGCCTGGTTCGAAGCGGTCGGCTTCAAAGCCGGCCCCCCCCTGCCGCCTCTGCAACAGGTCAGTGCCGCCGTGCGCGAGCAGGTCCAGCAAACCGCCCGAGAAATCGGCGTCATCTAAATCACAGTCAAGCCATAGCCAACCCCCCGGAGGACACCGCCATGACAAACGCCCAATCCATGACCGTCTGCGCATCGCACAACCCCGCCATGTCGCCGCACAGCGATAAATCCATCGCCCCCGAATTCCGCGCTGGCCTCGCCCGCGCCAAACAACGGGTCGCCGACTTCGACCCCACTTGCGTAGTGGTATTCGGCTCCGACCACATCGCCCTGCTAAAAGGCATCCGCCCGCCGCTAACCCTGATCGCCAGCGGCCGCGGCATCAAAGAATTTGGCCGCCCGGAGGTACCACTCAATGTGCCGACCGAGCAGGTCAACGCCCTGTCCGAGATCCTCCTCGACCACGACTTCGACCCCGCCGTCGCCACCGATGCCGGCCTCGACCACGGCTTCACCCACACCCTAAGCATGCTCTTCGACGACTACTCCACCCCCAAAATCATCCCCATCCTGATCAACGCCTTCGCCCCCCCAATGATGAGCTACCCCCGCGCCGCCGAAGTCGGTCGCCTAGTCGGCGACTATTGCCGCGAGCACGAAGAACGCCCCCTCTTCATCGGCACCGGCGGACTATCGCACGACCCGGCCAGCATGGACTTCGCCAAAGCCGGCCTAGACCCGGCCACGGCAGAAATCTGGACCGAAGGCGAACCCAGCGAAGACCTCAAAAAACTCATGCTCACCGCCCGCCCCATCAACGAAAAATGGGATGCCGACTTCATCCAGCACATGAACCGCTCCCACGATGAACTGATCGACTGGCTGGACGGCATGGACGTGGTCGCTGAAGCCGGCAGCGGCGCGGCAGAAACCCGCACCTGGGTCGCCGCCCTCTGCGCCGGGGCCCGCCCGGTCGAAATGCTCGGCTACAACGCCATCCCACAGTGGATCACCGGCCTAGGCGTCGCCGCCAGCTAAACAGCCCCCCAGTCCCCCGCCATCGAGCAACCAAACGGCGGCCCGCCCCAATGAGCACCACCACCAGCCGCGTCATGGCCCTCACCGGCCCACGCAAAATTGAAATGCTCCGCCTGCCAATAACCGACGGTGCCGAGCGCAACCGCATGCGCGTCCTAGCCTGCGGGGTCTGCGGCTCCGACTGGCCGGTCTACCAAAACGGCATCGGCTACGATGGCACAGTCGCCGCCGAACACGCCATCCCCCTCGGCCACGAAATCATCGGCGAGGTCGAAGCCCTAGAAGACGGCCCCGCCGACATCTGGGGCGTAAAACCCGGCGACCGCATCCTGGTCGAAGAACCGATCCCCTGCGGAGTCTGCAAACTCTGCCGCACCGGCCGCTACCGCATGTGCCACCCGCTACGCTACGGCGAAACCTCGGTGGACGTCGCCCCCGGCCTCTGGGGCGGCTGGGCGGATTACCTCTACCTGCACCCCCGCTCCATCGTCGTCAAAATCCTCGCTGGCATCCCCTCCGCCATGGCCTGCATGACTCTACCGGTCGCCAACGGCATCGCCTGGACCCGCAACTACGGTGCCATGGAAGTCGGCGACACCGTAATGATCTTCGGCCCCGGCCAGCAGGGCCTAGGCTGCGTCATCGGCGCCAAACTAGCCGGTGCCCACGAAATTATCGTCGTCGGACGCACCGCAGACACCGACCGCCTACGCAGCGCCGAAATCCTCGGCGCCACCCGCACCATCGCCATGGCCCCCACCGACAACGAAGACCGCCTATTCGAAGCCCTCGGCGACCTCCGCCCCAACGTCGTTCTCGATGTAACGCCCGACCCCAACGTATTCCGCTACGCCGCCATGCTCGCCGACATCGGCGGGCGCGTGGTGGTCGCCGGCTCCAAAAGCCGCGCCGTCCCCGAGTTCGTCAGCAATCAAATCATCCTAAAAGAGCTCACCATATCCGGCCCCTACGGCCGCGACATCCGCACCATCCCCGCCGCCCTCCACTACCTGCAAACCCACACCGAAACCATGGAACGCGCCATGCCCGCCAGCATCTTCCCCCTAGAACGCGCCGAGGAAGCCCTAAAAATAATCGGCGCCGGCCAAACCGCCACCCACGCCTGCGTAAGCCCCACCCTCTAAAGAAGCCCCCCTGGCAAGGGGGGTTTGGGGGGGTTGTCTTGGAAGATTAGTTTGGCAAATTACCCTTAAAGCCACCCGACAAGCCACCCAAAGCCACCAGCCAATCTGCGCTAGACTCCGCCGCCCCGCCCTGTTGCCGAATCTTAGATGCCGCAGCTAATCCTACTGTCCCTACTCGCCATCGTACTCGCCCTCTGGTGGCGCGGGCATTGGCGGCGGTTGCAAACGGGCGGCGAGCGGCGCGAATTTATCGCCCGCAGCCTAGTCATTGGCTTAGTGCTAGGCATCATCGCACTGGCGGCTCTAGGGCGCATCGATGTGCTGGCCGCGGCTTTCGCCGGCCTGCTGCTCTGCCTAAAATTCCTCTTCGCCTTTGCGCTGCGCCATATTCCGCTGCTGGCCAGTCTCTATGGAATGAGCCGTGGACGGGTCCGGCGGCTGCGCACCGCCTGGCTGGAGCTGCAGGTGGATTTTGCCACCGGCACCCTCGCCGGCCAGGTGTTGCAGGGCGAATTTGCCGGGCAGCCGCTCGACAGCCTGAGCCGCGCCGATCTCGACCGCCTGCTCCAACAATGCGCCGCAGACGCACGCTCCGCCTACCTGTTGCGCACCTATCTGGCCAAGCGGTTTGGCGGGACGAATGCGGGCGGCACCCCCGCTGCGCAAGCGGATATGTCACGCGAACAGGCATTGGAAATTTTGGGGCTGGAGGGCGACCCCGATGCCGCGCAAGTGCGGCGGGCGCACAAACAGCTAATGCAGCGGCTACACCCCGACCGCGGCGGCAACGACTTTCTGGCCGCACTGTTAAATCGCGCCCGCGAACGCCTGCTCGGCTGAACGCGAGACCGACCTGACCGACCGCGAATGCCGCCCGGCCCAACCTGCCGCCCACGGCAACTTTGCTTTAAAATTGCGCATATCGATGCCACCTCCCCATAGTTCAACCGGATAGAACGGGGGCCTCCTAAGCCCTAGATCCAGGTTCGAGTCCTGGTGGGGAGGCCAGTGAAACGCCTCGCGCCGCCCCGACAACCCACCCCCAATGGCATGTCCCGCGACACCGCAAAACCCACCGGCGACAAAGCTGTCCAAGCCACCGTAACCGGCAACACCGCTTACCCCGCCGCCGGACCATTGCCGCTCCACCATCCCCCGATCGCCATCCCCGGCCTTGGCCTCGCACTCGGGACAGCAAGCGGGCAGAATCGGCAGGTAAGCCGCCGGCAAAAAGAACCCCGCTACCGCCGCATCAGAATGCCCAACAGGCGGCGCAGTGGCTCGGCGGCTCCCCAGAGTAGCTGGTCGCCTAGGGTGAAGGCTGCCAGATACTCGGGGCCCATCTGCAATTTACGCAGGCGCCCGACTGCGATGCGTAGCCCGCCGGACACCGCCGCTGGGCTGAGCCCGGCCAGGCTGGCGGTGCGGTTATTGGGCACCACCTCGACCCATGGATTTTGCGCGGCGAGCATGGCTTCGATATCCTCCAGCGGCAGGGCGCGGCGCAGCTTAATGCACAGAGCCTGAGCGTGGCAGCGCATGGTCGCCACCCGCACACAGAGCCCATCGACCGCGATCCGCCGCTCGCCCGTCAGCCCCAAAATCCGATTGGTCTCGGCGGCAGCCTTCCATTCCTCGCGACTCTGGCCGCCCGGCATCTCGCCATCGATCCACGGCAGCAGGCTACCGGCCAACGGTGCCCCGAACTCAGATTGGGGGAAGTCCGCCGATCTTTGGCAATCCGCCAGCCGCCGGTCAATGTGCAGCACAGCCGCCGCCGGATTACTCAAGTCCGCAGCCACCGCATCGTGCAAAGCCCCCATTTGCGCCAGCATCTCACGCATGGCCGCCGCGCCGGCCCCGGAAGCCGCCTGATAGGTCATGGCACTGGCCCAGTCGACCGCGCCGCCGCAAAATAGCCCGCCGAGACCGAGCAGCATCAGGCTCACCGTGCAGTTGCCGCCGATGTAATTTTTCACTCCGGACTCGAGTGCCCGCTCAAGCAACGCCCGGTTGACCGGGTCCAGCGCGATCGCTGCATCTTCCCGCATGCGCAGCTCTGAGGCCGCATCGATCCAATAGCCATCCCAGCCCGCCGCCGCCAACTGCGGGCGCACAGCGCGGGTATAGGCACTGCCTTGACAGCTCAAAATGATGTCCATTTGCGCCAGATCCGCGATGCAATGCGCATCCAGCAGGGGCGCGGGGCGGCGTTCACTGTGGATCTGCGGGCCGGGTTGGCCCACTTGCGAGCCGCTAAAAAACACCGCCTCCAGATGCTCAAAATCGCGTTCGGCAATCATCCGCTCCAGCAGCACTGAGCCGACCATGCCACGCCAGCCGACCATGCCGACGGTCTTCATCCGCCTGCCCGGTCGCGGTTACGAAGCGAGCGCGGCGACCACCGCATCGCCCATCTCGGCGGTGCCCACCGCAACTTGACCCGCGGTCGCAATATCGGCGGTGCGCAGGCCCTGTTCCAGCACTCGCGCCACCGCCGCCTCGATACGCGCCGCAGAATCGGGCGCATTCAGCGAATGGCGCAACAGCATGGCCGCCGATAGAATGGTCGCCAGCGGGTTGGCCACATTTTGCCCGGCTAGATCCGGGGCGGAGCCATGCACCGGCTCATACAGCCCGCCCCCGCGCCCATCCAGCGAAGCCGAGGGCAGCATGCCGATCGAGCCGGTCAGCACCGCCGCCAGATCCGACAAAATATCGCCAAAAAGATTGGGGGTCAGCAGCACATCGAACTGCTTGGGGGCGGCGGCCAGCTGCATGGCGGCGTTGTCCACATACAGATGGCCCAGTTCGACCTGCGGATAATCGGCGGCAAGCTCGTCCACCACCGCCCGCCACAGGCGACTGACTTCCAGCACATTGGCCTTGTCGACCGAACAGAGCCGCCCGCCGCGCTCGCCCGCCGCGGCAAAGGCAACCTGGGCGATGCGGCGGATTTCCGACTCGCGGTAGATTTCGGTGTTGACTCCCTCACGCTCGCCGTCCGGGCGGGTGCGTATGCCGCGCGGTTCGCCAAAATAAATGCCGCCAGTCAGCTCCCGCACCAGCAAAATATCCAGGCCCGCGACGAGATCCGGCTTCAGCGATGAAGAGTCCGCCAGTGGCGCAAATACCTGGGCCGGGCGCAGGTTGGCAAACAGATCCAGGTCCGCCCGCAGGGCTAAAAGGCCAGCCTCGGGGCGCAATTCCACCGCGGTTTGCTCCCAGCGCGGCCCGCCGACGGCCCCGAACAGAATCGCATCGGCCTCACGGGCGGCGGCGCGAGTCGCGGGCGGATAGGGGTCGCCGTGCGCATCGAGCGCCGCCCCGCCAAGCAGCGCATGCTGAAAATCAAGCTCCAAGCCATCGAGCGCGGCGACCGCCTCCAGCACTCGCTGTGCCGCGGCAACAATTTCCGCCCCAATGCCATCGCCGGGAATGATCAGAACTCGCGCACTCATCGCCAACCGCCCGAATAGCCTAGAGGCGGGCGCGATCCAGCACACCGAACACCCAAGGCTCGGCGGCGGCGCGCTGCTGTTCGTACGCCTTGATGGCGGCGGCACTTTGCAAGGTCAAGCCGATCTCATCCAACCCCGCCAGCAGGCAGCCTTTGCGAAAGGCATCGATATGGAAGGCCAGCCGCTCGCCCGCCGGGGTCTCGATATGCTGCTGTTCTAGGTCGATGGTCAATTCGTAGCCCGGGTTGGCCAGCGTTTCCGCAAATAGCCGCTCGACCACCGCCTCCGGCTGCACCACCGGCAACAGACCGTTTTTGCAGCAGTTGTTGTAAAAAATATCGGCGTAGCTGGGCGCGATCAGGGCGCGGAAGCCGTAGTCGGCCAGGGCCCAGGGCGCATGTTCGCGGCTGGAACCGCAGCCGAAATTGGCGCGGGTCAGCAGTACTGAACAGCCCCGATAGCGCGGTTGATTCAGGGCAAAATCGGGGTTGGGGCGGCGCTCGTTTTCCGGCTTATCCAGCCAGCCCTCGTCCAGATAGCGCAGCGGGTCGAACAGGTAGCGACCAAAACCGCTGCGCTCAATGCTTTTCAGATACTGCTTAGGGGTGATCAGGTCGGTGTCCACATTGGCGCGATCCAGCGGGCCGACTAGGCCGCGGTGGCGGGTGAATGGCTGCATTTTTTATTCCCGATCTAGCGTCCGATCTAGCAGGCGGCCAGCATGGGGCGCACGTCCACCAAATGCCCGGCGATGCCGGCGGCGGCGGCCATTTGCGGGCTGGCCAGATGAGTGCGCCCGCCGGCCCCTTGGCGGCCTTCAAAGTTGCGGTTGGAGGTGGACGCGCACCGCTCGCCTGCTGCCAGCCGGTCGGCGTTCATCGCCAAGCACATGGAACAGCCCGGTTCGCGCCATTCAAACCCCGCATCCAGAAACACCTGGTCCAGCCCCTCGGCTTCGGCCTGTTGCTTGACCCGCCCGGAACCGGGCACCACCAACGCCTGCCTGACCGAGGCGGCTTTCTTGCGCCCGGCCACCACCGCGGCGGCGGCGCGCAGATCCTCGATCCGCGCATTGGTGCAGGAGCCGATAAACACCCGATCGATGGGAATCTCCGTCAAGGGAGTGCCCGCCTGCAACCCCATATAATCCAGCGCGGCGGCGATGCTGTTGCGCTCGGTGGCATCGCGCCCGGATTCCACCGCCGGCACCCGCCCGCTGATCGGCAACACCATCTCCGGCGACGTGCCCCATGACACATGCGGCGCGATCTCTTCGCCCTGCAGTGCCACCGTGCGGTCAAAATGCGCGTCCGGATCCGAATACAGGGTGCGCCAATAGGTTGCCGCCCGCTGCCAATCGTCCCCGCGGGGGGCGTGATCCCGCCCCTCGACATAGTCGATGGTGGTCTGGTCGACCGCCACCAGTCCGACTCGCGCGCCCGCTTCGATCGCCATGTTGCACACCGTCATGCGGCCTTCCATGGACATTTCGCGCAACACCGGACCGCTAAATTCGATGGCGTGACCCGTGCCGCCGGCGGTGCCAATTTTGCCAATAATCGCCAAAATCAGATCCTTGGGCGACACCCCGGGGCCCAGCTGGCCATCCACTTGCACCCGCATATTGCGCATCTTTTTGGCGACTAGGGTTTGGGTGGCCAACACATGCTCGACCTCGCTGGTGCCGATGCCGCAGGCGTAGCAGCCGAGCGCGCCGTTGGTGGAGGTGTGGGAGTCGCCGCAGACCACGGTCATCCCCGGCAACACCGCGCCGGATTCCGGGCCAATAATATGCACGATGCCTTGGCGCGGGTCATCCAGCCGATATTCCGGCAGGTTAAATTCACCGCAGTTGGCATCCAAGGCTTCCAGCTGAATGCGCGATTGCGCATCGGGCAGCGCGGCATACCCGCCGCGGCGTTCGGCGGGCAGGGTGGAGACATTGTGGTCCGGGGTGGCCAGGGTGGTGTCGGTGCGCCAGGGGGTGCGCCCGGCGGCCCGCAGGCCAGCGAAGGCTTGCGGCGAGGTTACTTCGTGGACGATATGGCGGTCGATGTAAATCAGAGCCGAGCCATCGGCGCGATCTTCGACCAGATGCGCGTCCCAGAGTTTGTCGTATAGGGTGCGGGGCATGGGTTGCTTTGATTTGCCGCGGGCGGAGGCGCATTCTACCTCATTAGGTAGGGCTTCATTTGTCGGCTGGCGGGCGGGTTGTGGGAAGGACAATGTCGAGATTATTGGCCGTTGCTTTGCTCCGAGCGCAGTTCATTGAGCGTCGCGAGCAATGCTGTGCCCTGGGAGTCTTCTTTGTTTCCCCAGCTGTGCCTAGAAAGCAACGCGATGCTGATTACAGTGCCGCCAAGCACTGCGAATGCTCCTGTAACCAGCACGGTTATCGGGGTGTAGTCGGAAAGATGGTGGAGTATGTTGGTCAATTCAGTGCCACACCCTCCGAACAAACCATAGATTGCTGCAGTTAATATCGGAATGAAGGGGGCAATAAAGTCTGCGATGCAGAGCCTTTTTCCGAAAGCGTACAGGAAGGCCAGAGCCTTACGCTTGTTTTTCTCGTAGGATTCGAGGGAAATGTCTCTCCTATTGAGTTCCGACGAGAGAGCATCAATGGCGACGGCAACAGCCTGATCTGACAAGTGCCCCGATTCGGGATCGGTATTCATACCTTGCTCCTCGCCTCCTCGGTGGTGGATGCCGAGCGCACGAATACCTCACTTAAAAGATGATTCTCTTTGAAGTACTCTGCTATGTCTTCATCATCGAACTCGGCATAGTAGTTGCCGGGGTTTTTCGCTCTAGTCTTGTCCCACGGCGACCCTTTTTCGTGGGTTTCAGTGGATAGCTTAAAGGGGTCCATCCTGTGGTACCTTTCATAGACTCCATTGAGCAGGCGAACAATGTCGGATCCATCGACACCCTCGACTTCCTCTAAGCCAGATCCTTCTCTTATTCTCTGCTCTTCCTTTTTTATATCCGGATCCTCGATGGGCTTTTTGGCGAAGAGACCCATCGTGATATGAGAACGGAAGATCCTGTAGGCTCGTGGAGGGACGGGACCGTACTGCCACGCTTGAAAGCCACCCTTCACAAGGGGCCTGCCTAAGGGTAGGAGGGTAGCAAAGCCGTGCGCGAAGAAGACCATTTTCATGATCTTGATGATGTCAAGGCACCAGCCAGAGTCCAATGACTTGCGAACGAAAAAGTTACCGATCGCCACTGGGTCGTAGAGGCCCTCGGTGGCATTGATTGCATCGGTGTTGCTGCTATTCATCTTGAACCGGGGCACTTCGGAGATCCTTTGGAATCTTGGAACACACTACCTAGCCCATCGATGCGCATCCTACTCTGGGTTACCCCCCTGAGAGGATGACCATCCATGAAGTCAATATGGATAATCTAGCACTTCTTATCAAATGTTTTTTAAAAAATTTTTGCCCAAAACAGTGTGTAGGCGGAAAGCGGTGGATGGTGGGTCTGTGGGCGGTGGATTTTGCTAGAGTTGCGGTATGCTGCCTATCACCGCCACCACCGATTCCTGCCCGCGGGGACCCGCTTCTGACTCGGTGTGTTCTGCGCCTGACCGTGCGGGGCTTGCCTCTGCTAAATCCTGTTCCGCCCGTGCGGGTTGCCGTTTGCCGCAGGTGCTGATTTTTGATTCGGGTGTGGGCGCGTTGGGGGTGTTTGCGCAGGTTGTGCGGCGGGTGCCGGCGATTAGCTGCACATTGGTGCTCGACAATGCGCGCTTTCCTTACGGCATTTTGGGGGAGGCCGCGTTGCGTGAGCGGGTGTTGGCGGTGATGGGGGCGTTTATCGGTCGCTGTGCGCCAGACTTGGCGGTGCTCGCCTGTAATACCGCCAGCACTCTGGTGTTGGAGGCGTTGCGTGAGCGGGTCGCGATTCCCGTGGTGGGGGTGGTGCCGGCTATCAAGCCTGCCGCCGCGCAATCGCGGAGCGGGGTTATCGGCTTGCTGGCGACCCCGGCGACTGCCGAGCGGCGTTATACCGACGAATTGATTGCCGCCTTTGCGCCGGGCTGCCAGATCGTCCGTGTGGGCGATGCCCGCTTGGTGCATCTGGCCGAGCGCAAGCTGCGTGGGGCGGCGGTGGATGTGCGGCTGCTGGGCGAGATTTTGCGGCCCATTCGGGCGCAGCCGGGGCTGGATACGCTGGTGCTGGCTTGCACCCATTTTCCTTTGCTGGCGGATGAGTTGGCTGCGCTGTTGCCGGCGCATGTTCGCTTGCTGGATTCGGGGGCGGCGATCGCCGAGCGGGTCGGCGCGCTGCTGGGCGTGGAACCGATCGCTGTGTCGGCGACGGATGCGGCGACCGAGAGGGGGGTGGGGGCGGGGGCGGTCGCGGGGCATCGGCTGTATTTGACCGCCGCGGATCCCGACTTGCCGATCTTGCTTGCGGCTTGCGCGGCACGGGGTATCGATTCTATCGAGGTGCTGGAAACATGAACATCGACACCGTGCCGTTGATCGCGCCCAATGAGCCTTTGGCGCAGCGGTTGCGCAAGCGGCGGTTGCAAGAGTTGGGCTGTCGTGCTGCGCCGGGGTTGCCAATCTATTCGTTGCGCAGTTGGCTGGCGCAGAGCATTGAACCGCGGCGGGCTTTGGCGAGCGAGGCGCAGATCCGGGTGCTGTGGGAGCAGATTATTGGTGCGGAGCTGGCGCGTGAGCCGGGGCTGGGGCAGATGAACCCCGATTATTTGGCGCGGAATGCGCATTCGGCATGGCGCAATCTGAAACTTTGGCAGGTGCCGGGCGCGGAATTGCAGCAGGCTGAGACTGGTCAGCTGTTGCGGTTTAGCGGCTGGATGGTGGCTTTTGAGGCGCGACTGGCGGAGCTGGGGCTGAGCACTCTGGAGTTGGAGATTGCGGCGCGCCTGAATGCGGATGAGCGGGGGGTGCTGGCCCCCAAAGTCGAGCTTTGTGGGTTTATCGAGTCGCCGCCGCCGTTGTGGTGCGCTTGGTTGGAATGCTGCTTTGCCGAGCGAGTCGATCTGCCGGTGCCGAGCGCGGCCAATCGCAGCGTTCGGCTTTATGTCGCCGCGGATCCTGCGGACGAATTGCAGCAGGCGTTGCACTGGGCGCGGGCGCGGCTGGATGCGGACCCGGCGGCGCAGGTGGCGATTGTCGATATGGAATTGCCGGCGAATCTGAAGCGCGGCATGCGCCTAGCGGCGGAGATGGTCGGGGCCGAGCGGTGCCAATTTGCGCACCGTTTGCCATTGGCGCAAACCGGGGCGGTGCAGACGGCGCTCGCGCTCTTGCGGTTGAATCGGTCGCAGCTGGAATTGGCCGCTGCGCGGCGGCTGATCGCGGCTCCGCATTGGGGCGATTGGGCGGCGGAGTATCGCGTGCGGGCCGATTGGGAGCGGCGGCTGTGCGACCTGCAGCGGGCGAGCCTGAGTACGGTGGAGCTTTTCGAATTGCTGGGCGATTGCGCCGGTTCCGAGTCCGTGGCGGCGCGGTTGGGCGCGGCGTTTCGGCAGCGGCGGCAGGCTGAGCGGGGGGCGTTGGAGTGGGCGGACCATTTTCAACGGCAGCTGGATGCGCTCGGCTGGCAGGCGGGGGAGCATGCGGGGCGTTGGCAGATGGCGTTGGCGGATTTTGCCGGGCTGCAAGCGGTGGTGCCGCGGATGGATTTGAATCAGGCGTTGCGTGAGTTGGATCGCTGTTGTCAGGGGCGCAGTCCGCAGGCGGTAGCGGCGCGGGCGGGGGGGCTGTGTTTGCTCGATACTTTGGAAGCGGCGGCGGATTACAGCCACCTGTGGGTGCTCGGCATGGATGCGGAACGCTGGCCGCCGCGCCCGGCCCCCAACCCGCTGTTGCCGGTGGCTTTGCAGGTGCGTTTTGGGATGCCGAAGGCCAGTGCCGCCGCCGCGACCGTGTTGGGCGAGCGGCTGGTGCGGCGAATTTCTGAGGCGGCGGCGGAGGTCGTCTATAGTTTTGCCGTGCGACAGGATGATTTGGACTGTGCGCCTTCCCCTTTGCTCGCTGATCTGCCGCCCTATGCGGGCCGCGAATTGGACGTGGAGGTGCCGCCTGCGCCGCCGCTGGAATGGGTGGATTGCGCTCAGGCTCCGGCGGTGGCGGCGACCGAGCGGCGGGTGCGCGGTGGTATTGGGTTGTTGCAAAGCATGGCCGAGTCGCCTTTTAACGCCTTTGCGCGCTGGCGGCTGGGGGCTGAGCCGCTGGGGGAGCCGGTCGTGGAATTTTCCGCCAGCAGTCGTGGCACTTTGGTGCATGGTTTGCTCGCTGCCGTTTGGCAGGAATTGGGTGATTCCGCTGGGTTGGCGCGGCGTTCGGAGTCCGAGATTGAGGAATTGTGCCAACGCGCCGCCGCCGAGCAGCTGCGCCGTTTTCAGGCGCGCCACGGCTGGCAACCGCCGCCGATCGCCGCATTGGAGGCTCGGCGCATCGGCCAGCTGGCGGTGGAATGGTTGGAGTTTGAGCGCGGGCGGGAAGGGTTTGCGGTGGAGCTGTCTGAGGAGCCTTTGGCGGTGGATCTGGGCGGGCTGCAATTTGATCTGCGCTTGGATCGCCTAGACCGCTTGGCCGATGGTGCGCTGCTGTTGATCGACTACAAAACCGGCACTGTGCTGCGACGGCGCGATTGGTTGGAGATGCCGCCGGCGCAACCGCAGTTGCCGGTCTATTTGCTGGGCTTGGAGGCGGCGCGGGGCGAGCGGGCGGCGGCGATTTGCTTTGCGCGAGTGCGTTCTGACAAGCGCGATTTTGTTGGCATTGGGGCGCAGGAGGGGCTGCCGGGGGTGGAGCTGCAGGATGATTGGTCTGCGCTGGTGCGGGAATGGCGCGAGGCATTGACGGCTTTGGTGGTGGATTATCTGGCTGGCCGGGCGCAGGTGGTGGTGCACCCACCGCCCTTTGGTCGCACGGATCCGTTAGCTCCTTTGCACCGGCAGGCCGAGGCGGCGCAGCTGGAAGAGTATCGGGAGCGGTTTTTGGTTGCGGAGGATGGGGCATAAATGGTTAGCGGTGCCATAGTGCCTGGGCCTGCTGGGCGGGCGGATGGTGGGTAGCTCAAGCGTTTGGCGGGTAAGCCAGTCGGCTGGGCACTTTTCGAAAAACCCCTCCATGTGGGGCTACTTATTCGATTTCCGTCTGTTGCAGTCTTTGTGCAGCATCTGGCAGTTTTCTACAATGGTTTTGCCGCCTTTTGACCACGGTGTTATGTGGTCGGCTTCCATTTCTTCGATCGGGTAATGTTCGCCGGTTTCGGCGCAGATACCGTTTTGCCGCTCGTAGGTTTCGATTCGCATGGCCTCGGTAAAACTGCGCAAATTTAGGTGCCGCTCGTCACCGTCTAATACATAGGCCCAAACACCAGATTTTTTCTGCACTTCGTCATCCATTAGCAGACGTTTAATTTCGGATTCCAAAGCAACCGGGTCGAGGTCGCGCTGAAGATGAGCGGCATAAAGCTCGCCCCATTTAAGCTCTTTCATTTGCCGGCGATAGTTAAGAAAGGTGGCTTCGACCCACGCAATAACAGATTGAAAATGATTCCACAGTGTAACCGTGCTTTTATCTCGGGACTGTACCAGATAACCCCCCCCCCTAAGGTGTTATGCTAGAAAGCGTTAGGAAAAGCTGCCTTAATTAGTACAAGCAGAGCCGCCTGATCGAGCACCTCGTGGCGGGGACCACAGCGCAGAAGGCCGCCAAGCTGTGCGGCATCAACCACAGGACCGGGGCGCACCACTTCCACCGCTCGCGGTAGATCATTGCCGCACAGACCGCAGCCGAAAATTCGGCAATGTTCGGCGGTGAATTGGAGGTCGATGAGAACTACTTCGGCGGCCATAGGAAGGGCAAGCGCGGGCGGGGGGCTGCGGGCAAGATACCCGTATTCGGCTTGTGCAAGCGCGGTGGCAAGGTCTATGCTAGGGTTATCCCCAACGCATCACCTGAGACACTCTACCCCATGATTGAAGGCAAGGTCCTCCCAGACAGCATCGTCTACAGCGATAGATGGGGTGCGCACAATGTCCTAGATGCCTCCGCCTTCAAGCATTTGCAACTCAACCATTCGAAACAGTTCGCGCTCGCACACAACCAAATCAATGGCATTGAAAACTTCTGGAACCAAGCCAAATGATATATGCGCAAATTTAACGGTATCCCCAAGCACCGATTCTCGCTCTATCTCAAGGAATGCAAGTGGCGATTCAACCACAGTGACCCGTCGGCTCAGATAGTTCAATTAAGACAATGAGTTAGGATGGATTTGGGGTAGTTATCTGGGGCAGTTCCAAATGTTTTTCCACCGAAGCGAGAATATTCGCTGATACAAAGTTGAATGCTGTGATCGGCAAGATTGATTAAATCCTGTTTGGTCATTTTCTGTTCTCCGCAAGCAAACAAACAGAAGACTAAAGCCATTACTAAATATATGCGCGTCATTACCGCATGAGGGCTTTGTAAATCTCGTGGCAGAGATAGGTCATGGGGGATATAGCGGGTGTAGCCATTCATTATTATTGCCCTCTATTTTGGTGCATTATCCAGAAGATCTTCTAGAGAGCTATTCAATCTTCTGAAATAGTTATAGATCATATCATCCCCTATTCCCCTAACAAGCTCACCCTTGCAAACTGCTAAGAGAACTTGGTTTGTTGATATGATCTCAGAGCTTTCTAGATATATAGGTGCCAAATAATGATTTTCTGTAATTTTTAATGCATATGTTATTGGGGAACTAAAATAGTACTCTAATTCAGTTTTTCCAGTTTCGCCGTAATAAGTGGATTTGATTGCTTTCAATATATAGAAGGAATAATAATATTCAACATCTGCTCCCTCTGCTGAATAACCTAATAAATTTGTCTGTATTTTTTCATAATTAGCTAAATCCATTGAAGGTAGATTCAATATGCTAGAAATGTTGCATGAAGCCGAAGCATCATGGCTCGCGATTAATGTAGCCACTAAGAGCAAAAATATGCATACACAGGGTTTCTTGGCAAGCTGCATAGTCATGGTCTTGTGCCTCGCTGCCTCGCCAAATACGCCCTCTCATCAAACAGCTGCGAGAAAGCAGCGGTGAATGTCTCATTGCCAAACTTGCCGCCAGTGAGCTTGCTGAAGGTGCCACCGAGGATGGTCCTTGCGGTTACGCGGGCGAGCGGGCCCTTGGTGCTGGTGCCGAAGGTCTTGCGGATTCCCGGTTTGGCGAAGGTGCTAATGCCTGCTGCGGCGAACCCGTGTCCGAATTTGCTTCCTGCTAACACGTCGGTGGTGCCTCGTGTCGCTCTATTGGCTACTGCGTTGAGGGCTAACTGTTCTAGCTCATCGCTCAGAACATACCCGAAAGTGTCGCCAGCACCAATGGCGGCGAAGGAGGTTCCACTGAGAGTGAAGCTAGAATCTGAATTCGCCGGTGATGCCGAAGGTTAGGGGGGCGGCGGGGGCTTCTAGGTCGCCGCCGGCGGTGTTGGAGATGGTGTAGACCGAGTATTCTGCATCGGTGAGGTTTTTGCCCCAGAGGGTTAGGCGGGTGGCCTCATTGAGGCTGGTCCAAGATAGTTCTGCATTGAGCAGCGAGTAGCTGTCTTCCAGCAGGCGGTTGTCGCCTTCCCAAGCAAAGCCATCGTTGTAGTAGTAGGTGGCGGAGGCATCGTAGCGACCGTGCGCGGTGGGAAGGTGCCAGTGGAGGCCAGCGTGGATTGTGTAGTCGGGGGTGCGGGGTAGGGCGTTGCCGGAAAAGTCGCCGCGTATTTCACGGTTGGGGGTGGTGATCGGGGTGGCACTTGGATTCATGGGGTCGACATAGCGGGGGTTGCCGTTTTCATCGGGCGGATTGGCGGCGCGGCCAAAGCCTTCCGTGTATTTGTCGTATTCTGCATCGAGCAGGGACAGCCCTAGGCTGAGGTCGATGTTTTCGTTGATTAGTAGCAGGCCGTCCACTTCGAAGCCGCTGATCTCGGCGGAGGCGGCGTTGCTGATCAGGGTGCCGACCTCGCCGCTGGCGGTGGTGATGGCGGTGGCGACTTGGATGTCTTTGTAGTCGTAATAAAACAGGGCGGCGTTTAATTGCAGGCGGCGGTCGAGCAACTGGCTTTTGTAGCCGAGTTCGGCGGCACTTAGGGTCTCGGCTTTGGCTGGCTCGTCTAGGTTAGCGGAGGTGGTTAGGTTAAAGGTGCCGGATTTGTAGCCGGTGCTGAGGCTGGCGTAGAGCAGTTGGTCGGCGGCGAGTTGGTAATCGGCGACTAGGCGCCAGGTGAGCTCGTCGAAGTCGGTCTGGTTGGCATCAGCGGTGAAGCCGGGGTTGCGGATGAAGTCTTGGCGGCGGGTGCGGGCTTTGAGGTCGTCTTTTGAATAGCGCAGGCCGGCGGTGAGGCCCAGTTGGTCGCTGAGCTGATATTTGCCATCGATGTAGGCGGCCCAGGATTTGGTGTCTTGCTGGTTGATGGTTTCGAAGAAGGTGCGGTTGCCGCCGATGATGATGCGGGTGCTGCGGTTGCGGGCTTGGTTGTCGTAATAGTAGAGGCCGGCGAGCCAGGATAGGGCGGTGTTGGCGGTGGAGGCGATGCGCAATTCCTGCGAGAGGGATTCGCTGGCGGGCTTGAAGTCGCCGTAGGTGGCATCGACTGGGGTGCCGTCTACGTCCAGGCCGAAGTGGGTGAGGTCGTCGCTGTAGGCGGTGATGCTGGTTAATTCCAAGTCATTGAAGCGATATTTGAGGTTGATCGAGCCGCCTTGGCGTTCGACATCCCAGAAAGCTCCGCGGTCGACCGGGATGTCGTGGAAATTGGGGCCGGACATGAAAGCGGCGGCGGGGCGCGGGCCGTCACCATCTGGGTCCACGCCAGCACCGGCGCGACCGAGGGAGCCGGCGCGGACGTGGCGGGCCATGGAGGCGTTGCCTTCGTTGCGGTCGTAGTAGGCGATGAGGCGAATATCGAGGTTGTCGTGCGGCTGGATTAGCCATTTGCTGCGGAGGCCGAGATCCTGCGGGGGGCGGTGTTCGCCGCCGCCGGGGTGGGAGTTGCTGATGAAACTTTTGCCTTGATCGCGGTAGTAGATGGCAATGTCGGCGGCGGTGGAGTCGCTGATGTGGCCGGTTAAATACAGGCTGGCGGTGAGCTGTTCGTAGTCGGCGTAGCCGAGTTTGATGCGGGATTCGGGGGTGTGGCTGGGGTCGCGAGTGCGGATGTGGATTAGGCCGCCAGTGGCGTTGCGCCCGAATAGGGTGCCTTGTGGGCCTTTGAGGACTTCGACTTGGGCGATGTTGTTGAATTTGGCGAGCGAGGCGTTGGCGAAGTAGACCTCATCGATGTAGGTGGCGACTGAGGCTTCGTTGCCGATGGTGGCGGTGTTGTTGCCCACCCCGCGGATGAAGGAGATGACTGCGCCGGCTTGTTGGGCGATGTGTAGCGAGGGGGTGACTGTGCCGAGCTCTAGGGTGCCATCGATGCCGCTGCTGGCTAGATCTTGCGCGGTCAGCGCGGTGATCGAGACCGGAACATCTTGCAGGCTTTCCTCGCGCTTTTGGGCGACGACGACTATTTCTTCAATCTGCAAAGCAGGGGGGGGGGGGGGG
>JACONM010000003.1:25563-46240 GCA_014323765.1 Cellvibrionales bacterium
GGAGGGGGGGGGGGGGGGGGGGGAACCTGTGCCCTGCGCTTGGGCGAGCGGGGCGACGAGGGCCAGCAGGGTGGCGGCGAGGACGGACCTTATGAGGCGGGGATTGTGCGGTTGCATGCTATTTGCTCCTTGTGGGCGGGTTGAGAGTGGGGCGAGTTGAGGGTTAGGCGGCCTGGTCTAGTAGCTGGGCGACCTGCGATTGGAAGGCGCGTTGGGGGATTTCGTCGGTAATGTCGCCGCTCTCCCAGCCGTTTTCATCCGTGGTGCCTTGGCCGGTGCCGCGGTTTAGTAAGACCGGGGCGGGGCGCGGGGCCCCGAGGCCGTCGGTGGTGCGCTCGAACACCACCAGATCATCGACTGCGGCTAGGCCGTAGGGGCCGTAGAACTGTTCTTGGTAGCGCAGGCGGAGCTCGTTGACCGCGCTGGAGGGCGGGTTTTTGTGCAGGATCACCTGATATTCGGAGATGGTGTCGGTGGGGCTTTGCGGGATGATGCGGCGTGTCTGAGTGCCGAGAATCACCAGATTGGGGAAGATGCCCATGTTAAAGGGCGCGATGCTGGCGCGCTCCTTCCAGATGTTGACCTCGTCCGCCGGCACTTCGCTGATCAGGCGGTCTAGGGTTTCTTTGCCGTCTGGAATCATGGGGATGCGCATGTCCAGCGAGTCGTAGCTTTTGCCGAGCGGGACGTGTAGCAGAGCGGAGTGGCCGTTGCCGAGGTTCACCGCCGAGGGCGGCAGGGAGGAGAAGAGGCCGTCTTTTTTCAGTTGGCCGGCGGCTTCCAGTTCTTTGAAGAGCTGGCGGAAGTAGATGCCGTGGACGAACTCGCCGTGGTAGGCATCGACCGAGTTTTCGCACTGTAGCTTCCAGTTGCCGCGGAAACGGCTGAATTGGGAATCGGGGGCGAGGCAGATTTGCGTGTGGTCGCCATCGGCCATGCTGTCGATCCAGACATCCAGCACTTTTTTGGCACCCGCCAGCCAGTCTTCGAGGGGCTGGGCGGGGGCACGGTTCATGACACCGAAAATGAAGCCGCGGTATTCCTGCACTGTGTGGGCGGCGGCGAGGTCGGTTTTGCCCTTGCGGTCTTTCCAGTTGGCGTAGCGTTTCGGTAGCGAGGGGGCTTGGTTGCGGCCGTCGCGCTTGTAGGCCCAGCCGTGGTAGGGGCAGACGAACCGCTCGGCGTTGCCGCGTGTTGCCTCGCACACTGTGGTGCCGCGGTGGGCGCAGCGGTTGAACAGCCCTTTGATGGAGCCATCGTCTTGGCGGACCACAATCAATGGGATGCCGCCGACATCGACGCGGCGGAAGTCGCCGGGCGCGGGGATTTCGCTGGCGTGGCAGAGGTAGACCCAGTTTTCGTGGAAGATCGCCTGCATCTCGCGGGCGAATTGCTCGGGGCTGCGGTAGCGGTCGCGGTCGACGCTGTACTGGTCGCTGGTGGCTAGGCTGTCCAACATTTTGGGTTCCTCCCGGGAAATCTGTGGGGTTTGGCGTGTTGCGGAATTGGCGGAATGCGGGGCGGGATGCGCTAGTACATGACTCCGTCGGCACCGGTGATGACCTCCGGCGCGGGCAGCTGGACCTTTTTGAAGCGGATCTTCCAGCTGTCGCCCGCCGGCTCCAGAGTGTAGAACAGGCGCCCGCCCATGCTGCCGGTTTTGCCGCGGTACCACTGCCAGCAGATGAAGGTGCATTCGGCTTGCACTGTGCCATCGGTTTGCTGCGCGACCTCGATGTTGCCGATGACTCGTGAAGTGGCGGGCGGCGGTTGCTGGCCCCAGCCGTCTGGGGTGGATTTGCGCTCGGCGCGCAGGCGGAGCATTAGCAGGTTGTCGTAGGCGTGGTTGAGCTCGGCGGCGTGGTCTTTGGCGTCGCGTTTGAGCGGAATCCAGTAGCGAGCATCTTCGGTGAATAGCCCTAGCCAGCTGTCGTAGTCGAGCGCGTCCAGATATTTGGCCTCTTGATAGAGGAAGGCGGTGACCGATTGCAGCAGAGCTTGGTCGGCGGTGTTTTTTGGGGGGGTGGGCATGATCTATGGGGTCCTCAAGGGTGGCTGGGGCGGGCCTGAGCGGTGCGGCTCGGCACCCGTTGCGCTGGTGCATCCTATCCAAAATTGGGTTTGCTGCCAAGCGGTGTTTGCTATGTTAGCATCTTGCCGCCCGTGCGCCGTGCCCGGGCTTTGACTTTTCACATTGAAGGATGGACGTGAAACAACACAGAATTGCGGTAATTCCCGGCGATGGTATCGGTGCTGAGGTGATTCCGGTCGGGCAGCGGGTGCTGGAAAAGGCTGCGGCCAAGCACGGGGTCGGGCTGGAATGGCGTGAGTTTGATTGGTCTTGCGAGCGTTATCACCGGACCGGGGCGATGATGCCGGACGATGGCATTGCGCAGCTGCGGGCTTTTGATGCCATCTATTTGGGGGCGGTGGGATTTCCCGGGGTGGCGGACCATATCTCGCTTTGGGGGCTGCTGATTCCCATCCGCCGCGAGTTTAATCAGTACGTCAACCTGCGCCCGGTGCGGTTGTTTGCTGGGGTGCCCTGCCCCTTGGTCGGGCGTGAGCAGGACAGCATCGACTTTATGGTGGTACGGGAAAATGTGGAGGGCGAGTATTCCAATATCGGCGGCATTCAGTACGCGGGGACGGCGGACGAAGTGGTGGTGCAGCAAGCGGTGTTCACCCGCAAGGGGGTCGATCGGGTGCTGAAATACGCTTTTGAGTTGGCGCAGTCGCGCCCGGCTAAGCACTTGAGTTCGGCGACTAAATCCAACGGCATTATCCATTCCATGCCCTATTGGGATGCGCGGGTGCAGGCGATGGCGGCGCAGTATCCGGACGTGCGGGTGGACCAATATCACATCGATATTTTTACCGCCAACCTGGTGCGCATGCCGGAGCATTTCGATGTGGTGGTCGGCTCTAATCTATTTGGCGATATTTTGTCCGACTTAGGCCCCGCCTGCACCGGCACTATTGCCATCGCCCCATCGGCCAATTTGAATCCGGAGCGCGAGTACCCGTCCATGTTTGAGCCGGTGCATGGCTCTGCGCCGGATATCGCCGGCCAGGGCATCGCCAACCCTATCGGGGCGGTGTGGGCCGGGGCGATGATGCTGGATCATCTGGGCGAAGCGGCGGCCAGTCGGACGGTGATGGCGGCGATGGAAACGGTGCTGGCCGCGGGCCGCTGTATGACGGCGGATATGGGTGGCACGGCTAGTACTTCGGAGTTGGGGGCGGCCCTGGAAGAGGCGATTTGATGTCTGCTGCCCCGCACCCGCCCGCAAATTGGTGGCGGGGCGGTCGCCCGGTGGCGGTGTAAATTCCTGCTTAAATAGTAAAAGCGAAGGTGAAGACGGCGATGTTAAGCATCAACATCAAGCCGAACAGCATGCCGACAATAAATTCTTTCATGTTTTCGCCTCTTGCATAAATGCTGTCGGGGTGCTCGCCGCTTTATGCTGCGGCACCGAATTGATCTTGCGGCAAGGCCATGATGGGCTCGCTGCCGGCTAGGATGGCGCACAGGCTGCTCTGGGTGCGCGGTAGCAGGTGGGCGCAATAGAATTGTGCGCTGACTAGTTTGGCTTGTAAAAAGGCGGCATCGCCGGTTTGCCTGGTTAAATTGTCATGCGCGGCTAGGGCCATTTTCGCCATCACCCAACCGCCGCCGAGGTAGCCTAACAGCATCATCAGGTGAAAGGCGGCACTGCCCGCTGCGTGTGGGTCTTTGGGGGCATTTTCCAGCAGCCAGCGGCGGGCACTGTGCGCATCGGCTAGGGCTTTTTGCACCGCCTGCGCTAATGGTTGCAACCCGCGTTGTGCGGCCACTGTTTGCAGATCGCGGTCGATTTCCTCGAGCCATGCCAGCAGGTGCTCGCCGCCGTTGAGCAGGGTTTTGCGCACCGCTAGATCCATCGCCTGAATGCCCGAGGTGCCCTCGTAAATGGTCAAAATCCGCGCATCGCGATAGTGTTGGGCGGCACCGGTCTCTTCGACAAACCCCATGCCGCCGTGGATCTGAATACCTAAATAGGTCAGCTCCTGCGCCAATTCGGTCAGCCAGCCTTTGATGATGGGGGTGAACAGGTCTACCCGGTTGGCGTGGTGGGTGCGCGCTGCGGCGTCCTGCGCTAGGTTACGGCGGTCGATTTCCGCCATGGCCACCAGACAGAGGGCGCGCATGGCCTCGGTGGCGGACTTCATTTGCATCAGCATGCGGCGCACGTCCGGGAAGCGGATGATCGGGTCACGGCTGCCGTCTGGGTTGGTGCTTTGCACCCGCTCGCGGGCGTAGGCGGCGGCTTGCTGATAGGCGCGCTCGGACACCGCCAGCCCCTGCAAGCCGACCGCTAGGCGGGCGTTATTCATCATGGTGAACATGTGTTTTAGCCCCTGATTTTCTTCACCCACTAGAAAACCCACCGCGCCGTCCGCATCGCCAAAACTCATGGTGCAAGTGGGGCTGGCGTGAATGCCCAGCTTGTGTTCCAGCGATACGCAGCGCAGGTCGTTGGGTGAGCCATCGGCCAGCAAGCGCGGCACCACGAACATCGAGATGCCATGCACACCGGGCGGAGCCGTGGGGGTGCGCGCCAATACCAGATGGATGATGTTGTCGGTCATCTGATGATCGCCCCAGGT
Source organism: Cellvibrionales bacterium (assembly GCA_014323765.1). Classification (GTDB taxonomy): domain Bacteria; phylum Pseudomonadota; class Gammaproteobacteria; order Pseudomonadales; family GM7GCV1; genus GM7GCV1. Next base: position 30,214 of record JACONM010000003.1, read on the forward strand.
GATAAAAATTTTCTGCCCTTTGAGCAAATAGTGGTCGCCGCAGGGGGTGGCGCGGGTTTTGACCGCGGCCAGATCGGAACCGGCATCGGATTCGGTCAGGTTCATGGTGCCGGTCCATTCGCCGCTGACCAGCTTAGGCAGATAGCGTTGTTTGAGTTCGGGCGAGCCGTGCAATTCAATGGCCTCGATCGCCCCCTGTGTCAGCAGCGGACAGAGTGCAAACGACAGGTTGGCCGACTGCCAGATTTCATTGATGGCCGCCGCCAGCACCTGTGGCATGGCCTGTCCGCCAAACTCCGCCGTCGCCGTCAGGGAAGACCAGCCGCCAGCCACATATTGCCGGTAGGCGGCGGCAAAACCGGGGCTTTCCTGCACGCCCTGCTCTGACCAAGTGGCCGGGTTTTTATCGCCATCGCGATTCAGGGGCGCGAGCACCGCGGTGCCCAATTTAGCCGCCTCCGCCAAAATTGACAGGGCAAAATCTGTGTCCAATTCTGCGCCCAGATCCGCGCCCGGTTCCGCGCTGCGGCCCGCTGCAAAGAGGGCATCAAAGCCGATTAGCTCGCGTAGCACGAAAGCCAGATCCTTGTAGGGGTGTCGATAGTCGCTCATGCTGGCACCCTCCGTGGCGTACCCAATGGGTTATTCATAAAAAGCATGTCCACTCTCCAGTTTTTGCTTAAATCCTGCGGTGAGATGATAAAGCGGTCCGTGCGCTGTGCAATTCTCCGCCCGGCGGGCAAATTCGGCCAGCCCCAAACTCTCGATATAACGCAATGCGCCGCCGCGAAAACGCGGAAAGCCGAGCCCTAGAATCAGGCTCATATCGACCTCCGCCGGGGCCGCCACCACGCCTTCTTCTAGGCAGCGCACTGCCTCCAGACACATGGGAATCATCAAACGGTCGACAATTTTCTGGTCGGCGATTTTCATGCCTGCATTTTTATCGGCGTATTTTTCTAGCATTTCAAGGGCCGCGGGCGAGGCGATTTTATTGCGTACACCGCGGGCATCCTTGCCGTACTGATAAAACCCTGCGCCACTTTTCTGCCCTAGTGCGCCGCCTGCCAATAACTGCTCGATAAACGGGCGGGTGCTGTGCGTCATGCGCTCAGGGAAACCCTGTTGCATGACCGCATCGGCATGCGCCATAACATCCAGACCCACCACATCCGCTAAATAAGCGGGGCCCATCGGCCAGCCAAAGGTTTCCATTAACCGATCAATGCGTTGAAAATCTACCCCATCGCGTAGCAGTCGATTAAAGCCATTAAAATAGGGGAACAGTACCCGGTTAACCAGAAAACCGGGACAATCGCGCACCACTATGGGCGTTTTCCCCAGTGCCAGGGCGTAGGCGACCGTTCGCGCTAGTGTGGCCTCGGCGGTGTGCTGACCGCGCACTACTTCTACCAGTGGCATGGCATGCACCGGATTGAAAAAGTGCATGCCGCAAAAACGTTGTGGATGGTTTAAGTTTTTTGCCAGCGCATCGATGGAAATAGTCGAGGTATTGGAAGCGATGACTGTGTCCGCATTGACGGCGGTTTCTAATTCCGCCAGCACCGCGGCTTTAATATCGATATTTTCGGTGACCGCTTCGATGGCGCAGTCGACCTCGGAAAATTCCTGATAATCGAGCGTCGGGGTAATTCGATCTAGTACTGCGTTCTTTTGTTCGGGCGCAAGTTTCCGTTTGGCAATCAGCCGGTCTAGTAATCCCGTCGCTGTTTGCATCCCTAAATCCAGCGCATTTTGTGCAACATCCTTCATTAGGATGGGAATTTGCGAGTGCGCCGATTGATAGGCGATGCCGCCGCCCATGGTGCCGGCCCCGAGCACGGCGGCACGGCGCACCAGTGTTGCTTTTTTTGCCCAGGCCCGGGCGCGCTTTTTAATCAGCTGGCCGCCCTGAAATACTCCGATTAGATTTTTAGCCGTGTCGCCGCTGGCCAATTTGCCGAATAATTGCGCCTCTGCTTGTAAGGCATCGCTGTAATCGGCGGTCATATTATCGGTTAGGGTTTGCAAAATGCCGCCTTTGGCCGGGTAATTGGCATCCGCCGCGGTGGCCGCATGTTGGTCGTGTAATGCTTGTATGGTGGCGGCAGTTTCAGCGTTATCCGGCAAAGCGGCCCGCTTACGATCCCGGCATTGGCGGAAATTCAATTCGCCGCTCGCCGCTCGATTAAGCCAAGCCCGCCCCTCATCCAATAGGGTTTCCCGCGTCGCCAGCGCATCGACGACCCCCTGCTTGCGGGCTTGCTCCGCCCCCTGTTGACGACCGCTCAATATCCAGTCCAGCGTAGCAGCGGGGCCAATCAGTCGGCTAAGGCGCACCGTGCCGCCCCAACCGGGACACAGACCCAAATTGACTTCCGGTAGACCAAGCCGGGTGCCCGGCTCGGCAATGCGGAAATCGGCGGCGAGTGCCAGCTCCAGCCCGCCGCCGAGGGCCACACCATTGATGGCCGCCAGCGTGGGGAATGGCAGGGCCTCCAGCCGGCAAAAAAGCCCGTGGGTAATGCCCAGATAGGCGGTCACCGCGGTGGCACCGCGGGCAAAAATATCCATAAACTGGCCAATATCCGCGCCCAGCATAAAGCTGTCTTTGGCACTGGAAATTAGCAGGCCGGTTACGCCGCTGGCACTTTCAAGCCGTGTCAGGGCGGCATCCAGTTCATCTTGAAATTCCCGGCTAAGCAGGTTCACGCCGCTTGCCTGCGCATCGAGAACTAGCTCGGCGAGCTTGGAGTCGGTTAGGTTGAGGGTTAGGAGGTTGCCTTGGTACTTGATGAGTGCCTTGAGCTTGGAGTCGGTTAGACTGAGGACCATGATGAGTGCCTTTTTAGGTAGGTTATAGTTCCGCCGACCAAATTTGCTCGGCAATGGATCGATACAGAAGTTGACGTTTGATTAGACCTTGTTTTTTGAACTGTGCATGGGGTTTGAAATTGAGTCCCAAACGTTCATACATGGTTGTGAAATTTGGGTTGTTTTTGTAGGTTAGCTCGCACAGCGATTTTGCCAGCAGATTTGCTTGGGCGTAGTGCTGGAGTTTCTCTTCGTAAGGCTTAGCACCATAGCTTTGATTGGTACCGCGGGGAAGCAATATCAGGCCACCGATTCGGTTTCGGTATTCATCGAATTCATGTTTTTGATTAAATTCACGATGCTCGGAGAACTTGTCCGCCCAAATATGTTCGATTTCAAAAGGTTTTCCATCGGAATTGTCAAAATAGGTAGCAAATGTTGTGGGCTCGCCCGATTGCCGCTCAATGAAAGCGGTGATGCGGGCCAATAGGTATTTGACAAAGCGTCTATTTTGTCCGTGCAACCTGAAATGCTCCATGCCGGAGAAATCTTCGTCTATTTTGCGAAGGTTGGCTTGTAGCACCGTGCGCAAATCTTCAATGTTTTTGCCCCTTATTTCTTTGACCAGACTGTACATGGTGTAACGAGTGGAGCTATGTGCCACTCTACGGAAGTTAAGCAAGCGGCGCACCGCAAAAGCTTCAATATGATGCGCTACCAGATCTAATTTTTTATGCACAGTGGTTTTGTCATCATCTACGGTTAACGATGCAAGCAAGAGCGGATAGCGCAAAGAATGAGCAATGCCTAAACAACGAATATAGTAAATGTGTTCCAAGCCCTCAATCAGTTTATCTTGGGCTGATAATATTTCTAAGTAAGCACCTAAGAAAAATGTAAAATCTCGATCAAAAAACCGTACAAAGTCATTCGATGATTCCGAATTAAGATTCATTTTTTGTAGATTCTCTTTTACCCAACCATGAAACCGAGTACCGATTTTCTCAAAATCTTCATTCTGGGCACCTTTGGAGCCGGGTCGAATGGTCTCGGCGTATTGGCCCCGCAACCAAGCTGGAAAGAAAAGGTTATCTTCATTTTTACTATAGGTATGTAATTCCTGAATAGCTTTTTTCCATCGCTCATTAATGCTTTGACGGCGATGCGTATCGGTAATGCGAGAAAGCAGATAGCTTTTGAGCATTTCAGTTGGAGTCAAGCTCAATCCGCGATCATTCATAGTTTCAAAAATGGTATAGGCATTATCGTCGCTGTAGGCGATGATTTCTACTAACACAACATTATATTTTAGCCAGTCTATAAAATATGGCAAAATCTTGTTATCATTCAACTCATCGGGAAAATCATTTTCAATATCGTCATAACGTTTGACCATGTTATTGGCAGATTCGTCATCGGATTCCTTAGGCTGATAATTGCCATGCTCATATAGCTGTTTAAGGCAATTTTCTCGCCCATCGACCTGGATATTAAAAGACTGTCTACCGCGGTTCTCAGAGAAAATCATACTCGATATGCTCTCAGACAAGCCTAACTTTTTTTGCAAATTATTCAGATAGATCAAAAGCAGGGTGATGGAGGTTAGACGCTGCTGACCATCGATGATGCTGCGCTGCCCATTTTGCTCGCTTAGCACGAAAGGGCCGAGGTAATAGCTATTGTAATCCATGCCTTTTTCTCGATGATCGCCTTCACGATACTCGCTTAAAAAGGCTGAGGTAAGATCGCTTACCAGCTGCTCGATGTGCTGCTGTCCCCAGCTGTACTCGCGCTGGAAGTAGTCCACCGTGTACTTCTTCCTGTCCAACACTTCCAGCACAGTGCGGTCATTGGCATCAATTTTGTTGGTTAACTTACTCATGATATTTTGGTTCCTTCGAGTCAAGGGTTGAAAACTGTGTTCTATGGTACGAAATCTAAAGTCGATACGCAACACCTAGATGGAGGCGTCTTGGTTGGCCGGGGAGGTAGCGGTTGCCGGTGAAGGGGGAGAAATCGGCGCGTTCGGCGTAGTGTTGGTTTAGTAGGTTGTTCAGGCGCAGGGAGGCGGTCCAGTTTTTGTGCCATTGCCAGATGGTGCGCAGGTGTAGCAGGTTGTGGCCGGGGTAGGAGTGTTGGTTTTCTGGATCGGTGTAGTAGCGGCCCATATGTTGCCATTCTAGCTCTGCCCTGCTCTGCCCCAGTTGACGAATTAGGCGGGTGGAGGCGAAGTGTCGCGGGGCGGTGTCGATATCGTTGCCGATTATTTTGTTGCGGCTTAGGCCCGGATTATTGCGGTAGCGATGCCTGGCATAGGTGGCTGCTGCTTCTAGGGACCAGTCGGTTGCAAAAGTCCATTGCCCTTGAAGCTCCAATCCTTGGTGCTCGGTTTTGCCTGCGCTGACAGTGAAAAAATTTGCATCGCGTAAAATGACATTTTTCTTTTTCATTCTAAATAGAGCCGCTTCCAAAATTAGATTTTCTTTAATATAACGGCTGCCTAGCTCGATACTATTTAGTTCCTCGGATTGCAGATCGGCGATGACTTGATCGCGCTGTAGGCGGTAGAGTTCGGTGGTTTGCGGCGCCCGAAATCCGTTGCTGATATTCATATAGGTAGAAAGATTTTTTGACCATGCATAATGTGCGCTCAATTTTGGGGAAAAATTGGTAAAGATGTCTTGGCTATCCGCCGGTCTGGAATAGCGGCAGCCGCTAAAGCCGCAGGCGGTGCCGTCAGCGCGAGTGCGTCCGCTGGGTAAATGGTTGCGGTAGCGGTATTCGACTCGCTCTAGTCTGGCCCCGATGCCAAGTTGCCATTTATCTGCCAGCTGCCAATCGAGGTGTGCGTAGGGGCCGGCCACGGTTGAATGGACTCGGTAGTTGTAATGTTGGCCCGGTGGAATGGTTGCCTGTAAAAAGGGGGAACCTTGCGTTAGGTTATCTTGAAATTGTTTTAGCCAGATGTCGGCGTATTCTAGGTCTAGTCCGAGAATAATTTGCATGTTTTCTGTAGGTGAGCGCGTCCAGCCGCTCATTATGCCAAGACTGTAATGGCCGTTTTCTTCATGCGGTTGGCCGGGGAGAAAGTGCTGTAAAAACCGCATGCTGCTAAAGCGGGCAAAGGGGCGTAATTGCCAGCCGCTATCTGGGTTTTCTAGCAGGGTGGATAGGCGCAGGGCGGTCGCTTTCCTGAATGCTTCGGGGTTGGGATTCGTGCGCGCTAGTTTTTTGTTTTTATAGGCGTTTGTGCCGGTAAGAAAACCGGCGGTTTGCTGATCTAGGTGGGTTGCGGTCAGGCTCGTTTTAATTTGTGTATTGCCCGATTTTGTGCGGTGGTTCAAGCTGAGTTTTTGCTGGTGGTAGCCGGAATCGGTGCGATAGCCGTCTGTGGAGCCCAGCGTTAGGGCACCGCTTAGCTGCCCCTTGGCTGCGGCTAGTTTTAGGCGGCGAAAGCCGTAGGCGCCGGCGTCGATGCTGGCGCGCAATGAATTGGGGGTTGGGGTGAGATCGCGCAGGTTAATAACACCGTGCATGGCGTTGGAACCGAAAACGGCGGTGCCGGGGCCGCGTAGGACTTCTATGGCGGCGGCGGCTTCGGTGTGGGCTTCGAACAGTTCATTGACGTTGCAAAATCCCACGGGCCGTAGCGGCAGACCCTCTTCTGCGCTCAATACACTGCCGCAGGAGCCGGGGCCGGTGAATACGGGCGAGCGGATGGCGGCGAGATATTCTTGGCCGCTGTTGCGATGGAAGTTAACCCCGGGCAGGCGATTGAGCGATTCTTGAATGTGTAGGTGGGCGGTATTTTCTAGAGTTTTGCTGTCTAGCTGCGCCAAACTCAATGGTAGTTTGGTGGCTGGTTGCGGTACCCGAAAGGCGGTGACGGTCATTTCTTGAATTGGTTGTGCCGCTAAGTCGTTTTCTGCTTCAAGCGCAAAAACGCTTAGAGGAATTGGCAATAAAACCAGTGCTACAAATAAGCCTGCTTTTTGCATTGGTGTTCTGAGGGGCGGTTATTCCCACTCAATGGTCGCTGGCGGTTTGCTGGAGATGTCGTAGACCACTCGGCTGATGCCGGGAATTTCGTTAATAATGCGGCGGGAGACTTGCTCTAGAAAATCGTAGGGTAATTGGGCCCAGTGGGCGGTCATAAAATCGCTGGTTTCGACGGCGCGCAAGGCGATCACGTATTCGTAGCGGCGCCCGTCGCCGACCACGCCGACCGATTTTACGGGCAGGAATACAGCGAAGGCTTGGCTGACTTTTTGGTAAAGATCTGCGGCCTGTAATTCGGCGATAAAAATGGCATCGGCTTCGCGTAATAGGTCGGCGTAAGTCTGGCGCACTTCGCCGAGAATGCGTACGCCGAGGCCGGGGCCGGGGAAGGGGTGGCGGTAAATGCGATCGGGGGGTAGGCCCAATTCCAGCCCAATTTGGCGCACTTCGTCTTTAAATAATTCGCTGAGCGGTTCCAGTAGTTTGAGCTGCATATGCGCCGGCAGGCCACCCACATTGTGGTGCGATTTAATTAGGTGCGCTTTATTGGAGGCGGCACCGGCGGATTCGATGACGTCCGGGTAAATGGTGCCCTGTGCCAGCCAGTTAAGCCCCGCGATGCGCGTCGCTTCGCGTTCGAATATCTCGATAAAGGTTTGGCCGATAATTTTGCGCTTGGCTTCTGGATCGGTGATGCCTTTGAGGCGGGCGAGAAACTCATCCGCCGCATTCACATGCCGGACATTTAGCCCGCGTTGGTCGGCGAACATGGCCATGACTTGTTCGGCCTCCGCCTTGCGCAATAAGCCGTTGTCGACGAATACGCATTGCAGCTGGTCGCCGATCGCACGTTCCAATAGCGCGGCGGTGACGCTGGAATCTACCCCGCCGCTGAGGGCCAGTAATACCCGTTCGCTGCCGACTTGGGCGCGAATTTGCGCGATGCTTTGGTCGATAATGTTGGCGGGTGTCCAGCGAGGGGGGCAGCCGCAGATCTCGCGCACGAATTGCTGGATGATGCGGGCACCTTGGCGGCTGTGGGTGACTTCGGGGTGGAATTGGAGGCCGTAAAATCGCCGCGCTGGGTCTTCCATGCCGGCGATCGGGCAGGCGGCGGTGGAGGCCAATAGGTGGAAGCCGGGCGGTAGCTGCGTTACCCGGTCGCCGTGGCTCATCCAAACATCGAGGAGGCGGTTTTGCTGTTCGATATGGTCGGCGAGGTCGGTGAATAGTGGCGAGTCGGCTTCGATTTTGACCTGCGCATGACCGAACTCGCCGCTGTTTGCCGCCTGCACTGTCCCGCCGAATTGCCGTGCCATCGCCTGCATGCCATAGCAGATGCCGAGCACCGGTAGCCCGGCGGCGAAGAGGGCGGCGGGCACGGGCGGCGCGTTGCCGGCGGTCGCCGATTCGGGGCCGCCGGACAGGATGATGCCGGCGAAGCGGCGGTAGTCTGGGCCGTTTTCTGGCTCGTTCTCTGGCCCGGCATTCAGATTATCTAGGCGGTCCCAGGCGTGGATTTGGGAATAGACACCGGCTTCGCGTACCCGGCGGGCGATTAACTGGGTGGTTTGCGAGCCAAAATCGACGATTAGGATGGCCTGTTGGTGGATGTCTGTGCGCATTTTGCCTAACTGCTTAAACCCTTCTTCCGCTGCAAGTCGGCACAGTGCGCTGGCAGGTCGCCGCGGTGCCGCTTAGCGACTTGGATAATTGGGGGCTTCCTTGGTGATGGCGACATCGTGGACGTGGCTTTCGCTCATGCCGGCGGGACTGACTTTGACGAACTGCGGTTTGGCGCGCATGATTTCTATATCGGCGGCGCCGGTGTAGCCCATGGAAGCGCGCAAGCCGCCCATCATCTGGTGGATAACCACCGATACGGGCCCTTTGTAGGGGACGCGGCCTTCGATGCCTTCGGGGACGAGTTTTTCGGCTCCTTCGCTGGAGTCTTGAAAATAGCGGTCGGATGAGCTTTGGGTTTGCGCCATGGCTCCGAGCGAGCCCATGCCGCGATAGGATTTGTAGGTGCGGCCTTGGAAAATTTCTAGCTCGCCTGGGGCTTCGTCGGTGCCGGCGAAGATGGAACCGAGCATGACTGCGTGGGCACCGGCGGCAATGGCTTTGCCGATGTCGCCGGAATAGCGGATGCCGCCATCGGCTAACAGTGGCAGACCGGACGATTCTAGGGCGCAGGCGACGTTGGCGATGGCGGTCAGCTGTGGCACGCCCACCCCGGCGACCACCCGGGTGGTGCAGATGCTGCCCGGGCCTATGCCCACTTTGACCGCGTCCGCGCCAGCATCGCGCAGGGCGAGGGCGGCTTCCGCCGTGGCGATGTTGCCGCCGATGACTTGCAGGTCTGGGTAGTGTTGTTTGATCCAGCGCACTCGCTCCAACACATTTTGCGAATGGCCGTGCGAGGTATCGACCACCAGCACATCCGCCCCGGCCTGCACCAATGCGGCGACGCGCTCTTCGGTCTCGCCGCTGGTGCCGACGCAGGCGCCGGCCAATAGCTGGCCGTGGTCGTCTTTGGAGGCGTTGGGGTATTGCTCGGCTTTGTCGATGTCTTTGACGGTGATCAGGCCGCGCAGTTTGAAGTCTTTGCTCACCACGAGGATTTTTTCGATGCGGTGGCGGTGCATTAGGCTTTGTACTTCTTCTGGCGTGGCGCCTTCGCGGACGGTGATGAGCTTTTCGCGGGGGGTCATTACTGTGGCGACTGGGGCATCGAGGTTGGTCTCGAAGCGGAGATCGCGGCTGGTGACGATGCCGGATAGCTCGCCATTGGTGACCACCGGCACCCCGGAGATGTTGTATTTGTTTTTTATCTGATGGAGCTCGCGGATGCTGGCGTTTTGGGCGATGGTGATCGGGTCTTTGACCACGCCGCTCTCGTATTTTTTTACCGCGCTGACCTGGGCGGCCTGTTGCGCGATGGACATGGATTTGTGGACGATGCCGATGCCGCCTTCTTGGGCCATGGCGATGGCCATGGCGGCTTCGGTGACGGTGTCCATGGCCGCCGAGGCCAATGGCATGTTGATGCGGATGTCGCGGGTTAGCTGGGTTTGTAGGCTGACGTCCTTGGGTACAATGGCCGAGTGGGCGGGCACCAGTAGCACATCATCGAACGTGACGGCTTCTTCAACAATGCGCAACATGGGGGGCGGCCTGGGCGGTGTGGCGGGCGATGGGTGCGCCATTATAGTCGCGCCCGGTGCCGCCTGCCATAGGTAGCCCTATGCCGCCGCGTCTGCCGTCTGCCGCGTCTGCCGAATTGCGGGATCCGTCCGGGGTGGCGCGGCGCATCTATAGTGTGGCCGAGCTGTCCGCCGCTATGGGCGGGGCGGTGCGGGCGCAGTTTCCGGCGGTGGTGGTGCGCGGCGAGGTTTGCAATTTTGTACGGGCGCGCTCTGGGCATTGGTATTTTTCGCTGAAGGATGAGGCGGCGCAGCTGCGGGCGGTGATGTTTGTGCGGAGCAATTTTAGTGCGCCGCAGATTGCCGATGGGGATGCGGTGCTTGTCGTCGGCACTCCCGGCATTTATCGCGAGCGCGGCGATCTGCAGCTGGTTGTGCAGAGTGTGCGGCGCGCCGGGCAGGGCGATTTGCAGCAGCAGTTTGAGCAGTTAAAAAAAGAACTTCAGGAGCAGGGGTATTTTGCCGCCGAGCGCAAGCGGTCGTTGCCGTTTTTGCCGAAATTGGTCGCGCTGGTGACTTCGCCGAGCGGGGCGGTGTTGCGGGATATGCAAACCATTGCTGGGCGGCGGGCGGCGGCTTTGCCGTTGTTGGTGGTGCCGACTGCGGTGCAGGGCGAGGGGGCGGTGGCGGGGATTGTTGCGGCACTGGAACGGGCGGCGGCGCATTCTGGGGTGGAGCTTATCGTGTTGGCGCGTGGCGGTGGCGGGCTGGAGGATTTCGCTGCTTTCAATTCGCGGACGGTGGCGCAGGCGATTGCCGATTGCCCGCTGCCGGTGCTGTGTTCGGTCGGGCACGAGGCGGATGTCAGCATTGCCGATTGGGTGGCTGATCGGCGCGCTGCGACACCCTCGGAGGCGGCGGAAATTTTTACCGCTGGCTATTATGGTTTGCCGCAGCAACTGCATCAGGGGCGGGTGCGATTGGAGCAGCTGGCGGTGCGGGCGGTGCGGCAAAAACAGCTGCATTGGCAGCAGGTGCGGGGGCGGTTGCAGAACCCGGCGGAGCGGGTGGCGGGGGCTATGCAGCGCATCGATGCGCTGGAGCCGCTGTTGGACAGTCAGATGCGGCGCATTTTGTTGCAGCGGCGGGCGCGGTTGGCGGGGGCATTGCCGGGGGCGGACCCGGCGCAGATGGTCGAGCGCATTCAGGGGGCGCGGCGGGCGGTGCGCATGCTGGCGGCGCGGCTGGCGGTGGCCGGGCGGCAGAATCATGCCCGTCTGGTGGCCCGTCTGGGGTCTTTGGCTGGCACGGTGCGAGAATCTGCCGCGGTGCAAATTCGGCGGCGCATTCACGGGGGGCGGGGGGCCGTGGAGGCGCAGGCGGGGCGTTTGCGGGCGACGGGGGAACGGTCGCATGGTCGCTCGGCAGAACGCTTGGTGCATGCGGCGCAGATGTTGGAATCGGTTAGCCCGTTGCAGGTGCTGGGGCGTGGCTATGCGATTGCTCGGGATAGTGGCGGGGCGGTGGTGGATTCGGTGGCGCGGTTAAGGTTTTGGCAGAAAATCGAGCTGCGTTTGGCGGATGGTCGTTGCTCGGCGCGGGTTTTGAGGATTGCTAAAGAAGAAGAGGTGGGGGGTTGAGGGCGGTCTGCGCTTGTTTTGCTTATTCGGGATTTTGGAGTCAGAGTTGGTGGATTTGCCAGAATCAATTTTCCGGGCCAACCCCCCCCTTTCAGCCCCCCTTGTCAGGGGCTTCGATCTGGGGGATCGCCGGCTATTGGTTGGTGGCGGGGTGTAGGGTGGGGATGGTGGATAGGTTGGTGGTTTTTTCGGCGGTGGCGAGATCGTAGTTGCGTTGTAGGTTTAGCCAGAGGGGGGCACCGTTGCCGAATAGTTTGCCGAGGCGGAGGGCCATTTTTGCCGTTACTGGTTGGCGTTCGTTGAGGATGGCGTAGAGGGTTTGGCGGGAGATTTGTAGGGATTTTGCCAGCTGGGTTTTGCTGATGGGGAGGGCGGGGAGGAGGTCTTCGCGGAGGATTTCGCCGGGGTGGAGTGGGGGAATGCTTTGGTGGCGGTTCATTAGTGATAATCCTCCAAATCTAGGTCGATGGGGCCGTCTTTCTCCCAACCGAAGGTGAGGCGATAGTTTCTGGACACACGGACCGAGAACCGATTCGCCCATTTGCCTGACAGACGGTGGAAGTAATAGCCGGGCAGGTCCAGATCCTCTGCACTGCTGGCGGCATCCAACACGCAGAGGACGCGGCGGATCTTGGTGAGCCAGTTTGGGTTTAATCCTCGCTGGTCGCCGCGAGTCCAGTAATGCCGCAGGGCTTTGTGCCGGATGCTTTTGATCACGGCTGTAAGGTAGGGGTTGACGGTTGGGTTGTCAAGCGGGCTTTTCTTGTCGGTGGGGGTTCGATCTTTAGCGTAGGGTTTCTACTAGGTAGAAGGCGGCGAATAGGATTGGTTGGTGGGTTAGGTAGATTAGTAGGCTGTGGCGGCCTAGGGGGGCTAGGGGGGTGGGGAGCCAGTTTAGGTGGGTTTGGTAGCGGGGGAGGGGGAGTAGGCGGCCGGCGGCGATGCCGAGTAGGGCGATGGCGGTCCAGGGGACGAGGGGGACGTAGTCTTCGGTGTGGGCGGGTAGTCCGTTTAGGGCGGCGAAAGGCCAGGTGCTGCTGAGGGTGCCGGACCCGTAGAGGATTAGGACGAGGGCGGCTAGGGCTAGGGCGGTGCGGGGGGCGGCGACTAGGGGGAGGGTTAGCAGGGAGGCGGCGAGTAGGAAATGTAGGATACCGAAGTAGATCCAGCTGTTGGGGAAGAGAATGAGTGACATGGCGGTGACGGCGGCGGCGGCTAGGGCGAGGTGGAGGAGGCGGGTGGCGTATTGGCGCGGGCGGAAGCCGTTGCCGTGGGCGAGGGATAGGCTGAGGCCCATGGTGAAGATGAACAGGGTTAGGATTAGGTAGCGGAAGGGCCACCAGTTGGGGCCGTTGGGGACGTCCCAGTCCACCCAGCCGAAGTGGCGCAGGTCGTAGCAGAAATGGAAGATCACCATTAGGACGATGGCGGTGCCGCGGAGGCTGTCTACCCATTGGATGCGAGCGGTTGGGGGGGGCATTTTGGATTTGGGTTTTGGTTGGTGGGGTTGGGGCGCGGTCAGGGTGGGGCGGTTGGTAGGGTTAGGGGCGGTGGTTTTCTTGGTGTTTGCGGATTTGGTTTTTAATTTGGCGGCGGTTGCGGGGGTGGGCAGAAGCTGGGGCGGGGGTGCTCTTGGTATTTTTGGGTTTGCTTGGGGGGTGGCGCGGCTGCTTGGGGTTAGGGGCGGCGGCCTTTGGCGGCGGCTAGGCGTAGGCGTAGGGCATTGAGTTTGATGAAGCCGGCGGCATCGGCTTGGTCGTAGGCCCCTTGGTCGGATTCGAAGGTGGCTAGGCGGGGGTCGAACAGGCTGTCGTCCGAGGTGCGGCCGACGGGGGTGGCGTTGCCTTTGTAGAGTTTTAGGCGGACGCGGCCGTTGACGTGGCGTTGGGGGGCATCGATGGCGGCTTGTAGCATTTTGCGTTCGGGGGTGTGCCAGTAGCCGTTGTAGATGAGCTCGGCATAGCGGGGCATTAGGCTGTCTTTTAGGTGGGCGGCTTGGGCGTCGAGAGTGAGCGATTCCATGGCGCGGCGGGCGCGGAGTAGGATGGTGCCGCCGGGGGTCTCGTAGCAGCCGCGGGATTTCATGCCGATGTAGCGGTTTTCGACCATGTCGAGGCGGCCGATGCCGTTGTCGCCGCCGAGTTGGTTGAGGCGTTCTATTAGGGTGGCGGGGGAGAGGGGGGTGCCATCGAGGTGGGTTGGGTCGCCGGCGGTGAAGTCGATTTCGATGTAGGTGGGTTGGTCGGGGGCGGCTTCGGGGGCGGTGGTCCAGCGCCACATTTGCTCGTCGGGCTCTTGCCATGGGTCTTCTAGCTGGCCGCCTTCGTAGGAGATGTGCAGGAGGTTGGCGTCCATGGAATAGGGGGATTTTTGTTTTTTGGCGAAGTCGACGGGGATTTGGTGTTTGGCGCAGTATTGCATTAGTTTGTCGCGGGAATCGAGGTCCCATTCGCGCCAGGGGGCGATGACTTGGATGCCGGGGTGCAGGGCGTAGGCGCCGAGCTCGAAGCGGATTTGGTCGTTGCCTTTGCCGGTGGCACCGTGGGCGATGGCTTGGGCACCGGTTTTTGCGGCGATTTCGACTAGGCGGCGGGCGATGAGGGGGCGGGCGATGGCGGTGCCGAGGAGGTATTCGCCTTCATAGAGGGCGTTGGCGCGGAGCATGGGGAAGACGTAGTGGGCGGCGAATTCTTCGCGTAGGTCTTCGATGTGGATCTGGGTAACACCGAGGGCGGCGGCTTTGGTGCGGGCGGGTTCGACTTCTTCGCCCTGGCCGATGTCGGCGGTGAAGGTGATGACTTCGGCGTGGTATTCGTCCTGTAGCCAGCGCACTATTACGGAGGTGTCTAGGCCGCCGGAGTAGGCTAGGACTACTTTTTTTGGGGGGGTTTTTGGGGGCATTTTTTTGGGGGGGGGTTTTTTGGGGGGTTTGGTGGCGTATTTTATAGGGGATTGGAGTGGTGTGGTGGGGGTCTTTTTTGTGCGGTTCTCATTTTTTCAGACTAACTCTTCCCATTCCAACCCTCCCATTTCAACCCCCTTCCATACCAACCCCTCCCCATACCAACCCCCCCCCCCAAACCCCCCTTGTCAGGGGGGCTTCGATCTGGGCCCTTATCAGGGGGTTTGATTTTGGGAACCACTAAACCCCTCTTATCAGGGCCTTTGCGCTTACAGACTTACAGTTTGGTAGTAGACACGTTCCTCTCGTCCTCATCTAGCACGTCGCTGCTCACCAAAGTGAAATGTCCGCCCTCCAGCACCGCATAGGTATTGGTACGGCTGGCATCATCGTAGATGACGGTGGTTTGATTGCCGGAGTCGGTGAGGTGTTCATACCAGAGGCCGGTGGTGCCTTCTGGCAAAATGATGCGATCTTCATCGGTGGTAAAGTCAGTAATGACATCGGCATCGTCTGCATCCGATTCGGGGTCCAGCAGGCGGAAACGGTCGTTTTCACTGCCGCCGGTGAGGGTGTCTTTGCCTGGCCCTCCGTTTAAGCGGTCGGAACCTGCACCGCCATCGAGGGTGTCGTTGCCGGCCCCGCCGGAGAGGCGGTCGTTGCCATCGTTGCCGTTGAGTTCGTCATCGCCGGCCTCGCCGTGCATGTAATCACGGGCACTGCCACCCTCGAGGGTGTCGTTGTCGGGGCCACCGTAGAGGCGGTTTCTATCGCTACCGCTGGCGACTGTTAAGGTGTCGTTACCGGGGCCACCGTGGAGGTAATTGAAGCCGCCAGCACCGTCCAGATCGTCGTCACCGGGGCCGCCGTGGAGTCGGTCGTTGCCGGACTCGCCGCGCAGATCGTCATCGTCTGCCCCGCCATGGAGATAGTCGTTGTCGTTACCGCCCAGCAACATATCTTCGCCATCGCCCCCGTAGAGTTTGTCGTTATTGGGACCACCGCGCAGTTCGTCATCGCCGGAGCCACCGTAGAGGCGATCGTTGCCGGCATCGCCGTTCAGAACATCGTCGTCGGCCCCGCCACTGAGTTTGTCATTGCCAGTGCCGCCGCTGAGGGTGTCGTCGCCGGGGCCACCGTGCAAGAAATCGTTGCCGGAGTCGCCATTTAGGATGTCGTCATCTGCCCCGCCGTAGATCTCATCTCTAGAATCGCCACCGTTGAGGGTGTCGTTGCCTGCCCCGCCGCGGATCGTGTCCAGGCCAGTGCCGCCGCTAAGGTTGTCGACCCCGGCCTTGCCACAGAGAAGATCATCGCCGTTCAGACCATCTAAGGTGTTGGCGTTTTCATCGCCGATTAGGGTGTCATCGTTGCCGGTGGCCGTGTTGTTGGCCGCACCGGAGCAGTCGCCGGGCTGGGCGTGGACTGTGGAGACTAGGCCGAGGGACAGGCTGAGACAGAGAGTGAAAAGAAACGCCGCGAGGAAGCGGCAAGGGTTAGTTAGTGTGCGGGGGGGGGGGGGGGGG
>JACONM010000003.1:46260-62004 GCA_014323765.1 Cellvibrionales bacterium
GTGGGGTGCGGGGGATGCGGAGATTTAGACTGTTCATTGGGTGCCTCGTTGGGTTCGATTGAGTGATTGGGTTTTATTGTAATTCAGATGGATTGGTGGGGTCAAGGGGTTTTGGGTGTTGGGGCAGTAATTTTCCAGACCAATCCCCAACACCCCAAACCAACCCTCCTCCAGACCAACCCTCCTCCAGACCAACCCCCCAAACCCCCCTTGTCAGGGGGGTTTCGATTTGGGAACCCCCCTTGTCAGGGGGCTTTTTTGGGGTTAGTTTTTTGTTTAGGGTTACTACTGTGCCGATGATTATTAGGGTGGGGGCTTTGGCGTTGGCTTGGCGGACTTTTTGGGGGAGGTTTGCTAGGGTGCTGATGAAGATGCGTTGGTGGGGGGCGGTGCCTTTTTCGATTAGGGCGGCGGGCATTTTCGGGTCTAAGCCGTGTTCTTGGAGGCGGTGGCAGATTTCTTCTAGGCCGTTTAGGGCCATGTAAAAGACTAGGGTTTGGCCGGGGCTTACTAGTTCTGCCCAGGGTAGGTCTAGTTTGCCGCCGCGGTGGTGGCCGGTGATGAAGCGTACCGATTGGCAGTGGTCGCGGTGGGTTAATGGGATGCCAGCGTAGGCGGCGCAGCCGCTGGCGGCGGTGATGCCGGGGACCACTTGGAAGGGGATTTGGGCGGCGGCTAGGCTTTCTAATTCTTCGCCGCCGCGACCGAAAATGAACGGGTCGCCGCCTTTTAGTCGCAGGACTCGTTTGCCGGCGCGGGCTTGGTCTAGCAGGGCTTGGTTGATGTTTTCTTGGGTGATGCTGTACGGGTTGCGGTCTTTGCCGACGTAGATGCGCTCGGCTTCGCGGCGGACTAGGTCGAGCACGGGTTTGGCGACTAGGCGGTCGTAGAGCACCACGTCTGCTTGTTGCATTAGGCGCAGGGCGCGGAAGGTGAGCAGGTCGGGGTCGCCGGGGCCGGCGCCGACTAGATAGACCTCGCCGCGTTCTAGTTCTTGGCGTTGCGGTGAGTTGGGGTTTAGCTGTTTTAGTGCGTTGTTTAGGGTTTGCTTGGCGCCGGCGAGATCGCCGCTTAGGGCTTGGTCGGCGGCTTGGCCTTGCAGGTGGTGGTCCCAGAAGCGGCGGCGTAGGTCTAGGTTGGGCAGTAATTTTTTGACGCGCTGACGGAGAGTGCCGACTAGCTCGGCGAGGGTGCCGTAACTGGCGGGGATTAGGGTTTCTAGGCGGGCGCGGAGCAGGCGGACTAGCACCGGGGCGCGGCCGCCGCTGCCGACGGCGATGACTAGGGGGGAGCGGTCGACAATCGAGGGGAAGGTGACGTTGCCGATGCCGGGCATGTCGACCGCGTTGACGAGGATGCCGGCGGCGTCGGCGGCGGCGGCAATTTGGGCGTTTAGGGCTTCGTCATCGGTGGCGGCGATGACTAGGGCGGCACCGGCCAGATCGGTGGGTTGGTAGGAGCGGGCGTGGTGGGTGCAGTTTAGAGATTGGAGCAGGGTGGCGGTGGCGGGGTGTAGGCGGGGGGCGACCAGGGTGATCTGCGGGGCGGCTCGGCTGAGCATGCGGGCTTTGTGGCAGGCGATTTCGCCGCCGCCAACGATTAGGACCGGGCGGTCGCGCAGGCGGATGAAGAGCGGGAAGCTGTCCATTTTTTTGCCAGTGCGGGCCGGGCTGTCCGTCTTTTGCTGCCGAATCTGGAGGCTAGTCGGGGGCGGTGAGGCGGTCTAGCCCGCCTAGTCGGGGGCGCAAGATGGGCGGTACTGTGACCGAGCCATCGGCTTGTTGGTGGTTTTCTAGGACGGCGACTAGGGTGCGGCCGACGGCTAGGGCGGAGCCGTTGAGCGTGTGGAGCAGCTGCGGTTTGCCGCGGGTGTCGCGGAAGCGGGCTTGCATGCGGCGGGCTTGGAAGTCGCGGAAGTTGGAGCAGGAGGAGATTTCGCGGTAGGTTTTTTGCGCGGGGAGCCAGACTTCGAGGTCGTAGGTGCGGGCGGCGGCGAAGCCAAGGTCGGCGGTGCAGAGGTCCATTTTGCGGTAGGGCAATTCTAGCAGTTGCAGGATGGCTTCGGCGTGGGCAGTGAGCTCTTCGAGGGCTTGATCGGATTGGTCGGGGTGGACGCATTGGACGAGCTCGACTTTGTCGAACTGGTGTTGGCGGATCATGCCGCGGGTGTCGCGCCCGTGGCTGCCGGCTTCGCTGCGGAAACAGGGGCTGTGGCAGACGTATTTGTGCGGCAGATCTTCGCAAATGCGCCCGCGCACTAGGTTGGTGACGGGGACTTCGGCGGTGGGGATGAGGTAGTAGCCGGGGTCGGTGTCGAGGCGGAAAAGGTCGGCGGCGAATTTGGGGAGCTGGCCGGTGCCGTGGAGGGAGTCGCGGTGGATGAGGTAAGGGACCTGGACTTCGCAGTAGCCGTGGTTCTCGAGGTGGGTGTCGAGCATGAATTGGGTGAGGGCGCGGTGTAGGCGGGCGATTTGGCCGTGCATGACCACGAAGCGGGCGCCGGTGAGGCGGGTGGCGGCGGCGAAATCTAGGCCGCCGAGTTTTTCGCCGATCTCTACGTGGTCGCGCACTTTGAAGTCGAAGTGGCGGGGGTGGCCCCAGCGGCTGAGCTCGCGGTTGTCGGCTTCGGATTTGCCTTCGGGGACGGCTTGGTCGGGGAGGTTGGGGAGGGTGGCGGCTAGGTCGTCCCAGTCTTTTTGTACGGCGGCGAGGGCTTGTTTGGCGGCGTTGAGTTTTTGGCCGAGGGTGTTGGTGGCTTGGAGTAGTGGTTGGATGTCTTGGCCTTGTGATTTGGCTTGGCCGATCAGCTTGGCTTGGTGGTTGCGCTCGGCTTGCAGGGATTCGGTGGCTTGCTGGTGTTGTTTGCGTTGGGCTTCGAGGTTTTGCAGGGCGGCGGTGTCTAGGGGGATGCCGCGGCGGGCCAGCTGGTGGGCGACCTGTTCGGGGGCGGTGCGGAGGAGTTTTGGGTCTAGCATTTGCTTAGCTCGTGGCGGGTTCTGGGGTCGGGGCCGGATTGGTCGATTTTTGGGCTTGGGCATCGAGGTTGCGCAGCTGGGTTAGCTTTTCGCCGATGCGGGCTTCTAAGCCTTGGTTGCTGGGCTGGTAGTAGCGGCGGTCGGCGATCTCTGGTGGTAGGTATTGTTCGCCGGCGGCGTAGTGGTGTGGTTCATCGTGGGCGTAGCGGTAGTTTTTGCCGTGGCCTAGGCTTTTGGCCAGCTTGGTGGGGGCGTTGCGCAGGTGCGGCGGTACGGGGTAGCTGGGGTCGCGGTCGATGTCGGCCATGACTTGGTTGAGGGCGGTGTAGAGGGCGTTGCTTTTCGGGGCGCAGGCGAGGTAGAGCAGGGCTTGGGCGAGGGCGAGTTCGCCTTCTGGGCTGCCGAGGCGGGCGTAGGTGTCCCAGGCGTTTAGGCAGAGGGTCAGGGCGCGGGGGTCGGCGTTGCCGATGTCTTCGCTGGCGATGCGCAGTAGGCGGCGGGCGAGGTAGAGCGGGTCGCAACCGCCATCGAGCATGCGGGCGAACCAGTAGAGGCTGGCATCGGGGTTGGAGCCGCGCACGGCTTTGTGCAGGGCGGAGATTTGGTGGTAGAAGTGGTCGCCGCCGCGGTCGAAGCGGCGGTTGCGACCGCTGAGTAGAGCGGCAAATTGGGCAGCGTCTAGCTGGCCGCTGGGGGCGGCGCAGTCGGCGGCGATTTCTAGTAGGTTGAGGACGCGGCGGGCATCGCCATCGGCGGTGTCGAGCAGCTGGCGTTTTTGCGGTTGGGTCAGGCGGAGGTCGGGGTATTGCGCCATGCCGCGTTGTAATACGGCGGCGAGGGCGGCTTGGTCGAGGCTTTCCAGCACGTAGAGTTTGCAGCGCGATAGCAGGGCACCGACTAGGGCGAAGGCGGGGTTTTCAGTGGTGGCGCCGATGAAGATGATGGTGCCGTCTTCGATGAAGGGCAGGAAGCCGTCTTGTTGGGCTTTGTTGAAGCGGTGGACTTCATCGACGAAAAGCAGGGTTTTGCGCCCCGATGCCTGGGCGGTTTGCGCCTGTTTGATGGCGGCGCGCACCTGCTGAATGCCGGCGGTGACCGCCGAGAGGGGGATGAATTGGGCTTGGGCGCGGTTGGCCAGCATGCGGGCTAGGGTGGTTTTGCCGGTGCCGGGCGGGCCCCAGAGGAGCATCGAGTGGGGGTGGCCGGATTCTAGGGCGTGGCGCAGGGGGGTGCCGGGTTTGAGGAGGGCGTGCTGGCCGTGGAAGTCATCGAGGGTGGTCGGGCGCAGGCGGGCGGCCAGCGGTTCGGCGGTGGATTTGGCGGGCCAGAGGGTGGCGGTTGGCTCAGCGTTCATGGATTATTTCGGTGTCTGGCGGGGGGGTGAAGCGGTAGGGGTCGGCGGGGATGGCTTGCGGGTCTTGCAGCGGCTGGAAGTCAATCTGGGTGTGTTGGCCGAGGGGGTCGAGGATCTCAATGCGGGTTGGCTGGCCGCCAGCGAAAGTTAGGGTTAGCTGTTGGTAGCCGGCGGCGGGGTCTTTTGGTCGCAGGCGGTAGCGGGGGGAGTCTTTGGCGGTGGGTAGTTTGGTGACCTGGTGGGATTGGCTGATCGGGGCATCGGCGGCGGCGAAGATCGCTATGGGGTTTTGCGCTGGGTCGGGGATCCAGGGGCGGATTCTGACTTGCTTGAGCTCGGGGTCGTGGTAGTAGAGGGCGGTGCCATCGGCGATGAGCAGGGCGGGGGCGGGGGTGGTGATCTGCCAGTAGAGCTGGTTGGGGCGGGTGAAACTCATTATTCCGCGGCTTGCGTCGAGGAGGTAGCCGTCTTCTTCGGTGACGCGCTGGTGGAAGGCGGCGCGGAAGGTTTGCAGCGGGGCTAGTAGGGCGGCGAGTTCTTGGTCGGCGGTTGGCTTGGGGGCGGGTTGTGCTGGCTGGTTGGCCCCGAGTAGGGGGAGTAGCAGGATGGGCCAGAGTGTGCGCCAGATCGGGAGGTTTTTCACGGGTATGGGGTGGCTGTTAATCGGGCGGCGGGGCCAGCACATCGCGGTTGCCGTTGATCTGCACGGGCGAGACCACGCCGGCTTGTTCCATCGCGTCCATTAGACGGGCGGCGCGGTTGTAGCCGATGCGCAGGGCGCGCTGGAGGCTGGAAATGGAGGCTTTGCGGCTGCGGGCGACGAAATCGACGGCGCGGTCGTAGAGCTGTTGGTCGTCCATGCTGCCTTCAGGGATGGGGACGGCGGGGGCGGCACTTAGCGGGCTGCTGGGCGGATTCGGCGGGCTGGCGGAGAGTGCGGTGGGGGGCGGGGTGGCGATCTCATCAGTCAGGCCCGGTACGTAGTCGGGGCGCAGGCCGCGGCTGGCCCAGTCTTTGACCACTTGGTGGACTTCGTGGTCATCGACGAAGGCACCGTGGACGCGCACCGGGACGCTGGTGCCGGACGGTAGGAAGAGCATGTCGCCGTGGCCGAGTAGCTGTTCGGCGCCGCCTTGGTCGAGGATGGTGCGCGAGTCGATGCGTGAGGAGACTTGGAAAGCCATGCGGGTGGGGATGTTGGCTTTGATGAGGCCGGTGATCACATCGACCGAGGGGCGTTGGGTGGCGAGTATTAGGTGGATGCCGGCGGCACGGGCTTTTTGGGCGATGCGGGCGATGAGCTGTTCGACCTTTTTGCCGACGATCATCATCATATCGGCGAATTCATCGATGACGACGACGATGGAGGGCAGGGGTTGTAGGGGCGGTGGGGCGGTGGGTGCGGTGGCGGTTTCTGCGCCCTGATCTGCTTCGGTCTCGGCCAGATCGGGCGGCTCTGGTTGCCAAGTTGGGTCGGGGATTGGAGTGCCGGCGGCTTCTGCCTGTTTTATTTTTTTGTTGTAGCCGGCGAGGTTGCGGACCCCTAGGCGCGCCATTAATTGGTAGCGGTGTTCCATTTCGCCGACGCACCAGCGCAGGCCGTTGGCGGCGTCTTTCATGTCGGTGATCACTGGGGCGAGCAGGTGTGGGATGCCCTCGTAGACTGCCAGTTCCAGCATTTTTGGGTCGACCAATAGCAGGCGCACTTCGGCGGGGGTGGCTTTGTAGAGCAGGCTCAGCAGCATGACGTTGACCGCCACCGATTTGCCGGAGCCGGTGGTGCCGGCCACTAGCAGGTGCGGCATGCGCGCTAGATCGGCGACCACGGGTTGGCCGGCGATGTCGTGGCCGAGTGCGACGGTGATGGCTGAGCCGGATTGTTCGTAGTGGCGCGAGGCGATGACTTGGCGCAGGCGCACTATTTCGCGTTTTTCATTGGGGACTTCGATGCCCATCACCGATTTGCCGGCGATGACTTCCACCACCCGCACACTGACCACCGCCAGTGAGCGGGCGAGATCGCGGGCAAGATTGGTGATTTTGCTGGCTTTGACCCCGGCGGCGGGTTGGATTTCGAAGCGGGTGACCACCGGGCCGGGCTGCACCGCGACCACCTCGGCGAGCACCCCGAAATCTTTGAGTTTCAATTCCAGCAGGCGCGACATGGCTTCCAGCGATTCGGGGGAATAGCCGGTGCGCTCGGCATCGTCCATGGCATCGAGCAGGTCGATGCGCGGCAGGCGGTTGCGCTCGCCATCATGGAAGAGCTCGGTTTGCTTTTCACGTGCTACCCGCTTGCTAACCTGGGCTGGCGGGGTGGGTGGGGCAATGGCGAGCGGGGCGCGCTCCTTGCGGCGTTTTTTTTGCTCGACTAGGGCTTGCTTGCGCTCTTGGTGATACGCCTTGTTTTGGCGGCGATCGCGCCGGGCGGCTTGCCAGCGGGACAGCCAGTTCAGGATCTGCTCGCCGCTGCGTAGTAGGGTCCGCCCGACTTGATCGAAAAGGGCCAGCCAGGACAGCCCGGCGAGGAGCGTGATGCCGAATAAGAGGGCCGCGATGAGGGCCAGGCGGGCACCGGCGCGGCCTAGGGTATCGACCAGAAAAGTGCCCAGTGCTTTGCCGAGGAGCCCGCCTGGGCCGGCGGGTAGGGCGTTTGCGGCGGCCCCGCTGAGGGCCACTAGGGCCGTGCCGCCGCCTAGGATCAGCGCAAAGCCGATGGTGCGCAGGGTGAATAAGCGGGCGGTTAGATTTGGGGGGGTGGGGTGATTGCGGAAGATGGCGAGGGCTTTCAGGCCAAGCAGCAGCGGGAAGAGCCAGGCCAGCTGGCCGCAGGTCTGGAAGAGCGCATCGGCCAGGAATGCCCCGACCGGGCCGGCGAGGTTTTGTACCGGCTCGCTGGAGTCGACCGAAAAGGAACGGTCGTTAGGGTCGTACTGCGCTAGGCTGAGGGCCGCAAAGCCGGCTAACGCGGTTAGGCCGATGAACGCGCCCTCGCGCCGCAATAGGCTGCGGCCCGGTGGCTCGGCGGGGGCCGCGATCGGTTTGCTGGGGGGGGGCAAGTTGGGGTCTCTGCGGTGGGGAGGGGGCGGGTGCATTTTGCCCTATTTTGTGGGCTTTTGCCGCCGCCGTGGTGGGGTCTTTTTATCGCCGCTTTGCCTATGCTTTGCCTATCATGCGCACTTCGTGAAATTTCCGCTTGTTGCAAACACAGGAGTACAGCATGGGCAGTGCGGCGCATCATCGGTTGATTATTTTGGGGTCTGGGCCGGCCGGTTATACCGCCGCACTGTACGCGGCGCGGGCCAATTTGCGACCGCTGCTGATCACTGGCATGCAGCAGGGCGGGCAGCTGACCACGACCACGGAGGTGGAAAACTGGCCGGGCGAGCCGCCGGGGTTGCAGGGGCCGGCCTTGATGGAGCGCATGTTGGCGCATGTGGAACGCTTTGGGACGCAGGTGGTGGTCGACCATATCGAGGCGGTGGATTTGGGGGGGCGTCCTTTGCGGTTGAGCGGTAGCGGCGAATACAGCTGCGATGCGCTGATCATTGCCACGGGGGCGACGGCGCGTTATCTGGGGTTGGAATCGGAGCAGGCGTTTATGGGGCGCGGGGTGAGTGCTTGCGCGACCTGCGATGGGTTTTTTTACCGCGAGCAACCGGTGGCGGTGGTCGGTGGGGGGAATACGGCGGTGGAGGAGGCGTTGTATTTGGCGAATATCTGTTCGCAGGTGACGGTGATTCACCGGCGTGGGGCGTTGCGGGCGGAGAAGATGCTGCAGGAGCGGCTGTTTGCGCGGGTGAAAAGCGGGTCGGTGCGCATTTTGTGGGACAGCGAGCTGGCTGAGGTGCTGGGCGATGAGCGGGGGGTGACTGGGGTGCGCGTCAAAAATACTGTGGACGGCAGCGCACAATCGTTGCCAGTTAGCGGGCTGTTCATCGCCATTGGCCATACCCCCAATACCGATATTTTTGCCGGGCAGCTGGCGATGCGCGAGGGGTATTTGCGGGTTGCGGGCGGGGCGGCGGGCAATGCCACAGCCACTAGCGTGGCGGGGGTGTTTGCGGCCGGCGATGTGGCCGATTCGGTGTATCGGCAGGCCATTACCTCGGCCGGGGCGGGCTGTATGGCGGCGCTGGATGCCGAGCGCTTTTTGGATGAGGCGGGCGACGGGTGAAGGCGCGACGACGGTTGGCTGTGCTGGACCCGGAATGCCCGCGCTTTCCGCCCACTGGGCAGGCACTGGTCGCGCCGGAGGGACGGCTGGATGGGCTGCTGGCGGTGGGCGGTAATCTGCGGGTCGAGACTCTGTGTGCGGCTTATCGGCGTGGTATTTTTCCCTGGTATTTGGCGGGGGAGCCGCTGCTTTGGTGGGCACCGGCGATGCGGGCGGTGTTGGGGCCGGGCGATCTGCATTTGGGGCGCACTGTGCGCAAGCTCATGCGGCGTGGTGAGTTTTGTTTTACCGCGGACCGCTGTTTTGCTGAGGTCGTGGCGCACTGTGCCGCGTTGCGGGCCGGGCGGACCTGGATTTTGCCGGCGATGCACGCTGCTTATATCGAGCTGCACCGGGCTGGGGTGGCGCATTCTTTGGAAGTTTGGCGCGAGGGGGAATTGGTCGGCGGGATTTACGGGGTGCAGGTGGGGGGCGTTTTTTGTGGCGAGTCCATGTTTCATCGGCGGGCGAATGCGGGCAAGCTCGGCTTTATTTGCTTGGCGCAGACTCTGTTTGCGCGGGGGTTTGCGCTGGTCGATTGCCAGATGTCGACCCCCTTTTTGGCTACGCTTGGGGTGCGCGAGATGCCGCGGGCGGAGTTTGAAGGGGTGCTGGCGGACCATGCGGGGCGGGGGTTGGATTGGCCGCGGTGTTGGAGTCTTTAATTTGCTGCCGTTTTCGGGCAGAATGCGCAGCCAATTCAATGGGGCTGGCAATGGCTGGCCCGGCGATGGTTGGTAAATCCCGTTAGGGCGTGAGCGATTCAATGGCGAAAGATGATTTGATCGAGTTTGAGGGCGAGGTGATCGATACCCTGCCCAACACGACTTTTCGGGTGCGGCTGGAAAATGGCCACGTCATTATTGCGCACATTTCCGGCAAGATGCGCAAGCATTACATCCGCATTTTGACCGGCGATACGGTGAAGGTGGAGATGTCGCCCTATGACCTGAGCAAGGGGCGGATTACGTATCGGTCGCGGTAGGGTTTTTGCGCTGGGTTTGCGCCTTTTTTGATCGCTCGATTTCCCTGTCGAGCTTTATTTTTTGCCGGTTGATTTTTTAGTTGGCTTGTTTTTCGTCCGCGCTGGGGTGGGGGTGCGGGGGACTCGTTTTGGTGGGGTTTTGCGGCGGGGGGGTTGGAAGCGCAAGTCTAGGGTGTCGGCGGCGAGGTCTATGATTAGTTTGCCGCCGCTTTTTAGGGGGCCGAATAGCATTTGTTCGGCGAGGGGTTTTTTGATTTTTTCAGCGATTAGGCGGGCCATGGGGCGGGCGCCCATGTGCTCGTCGTAGCCTTCTTGGGCCAGCCAGTTGCGGGCAGGGTCGCGGAGCTGGATCTGTACGCCTTTGTCGTCGACTTGGGTTTGCAATTCCGTTACAAACTTGTCGACTAGGGTTTTGACTACGTTCAGCGGCAGGCGACCGAATTGGACGATGGCATCGAGGCGGTTGCGGAATTCGGGGGTGAAGATGCGTTTGAGGGCCTCTAAGCCGTCCGAGCTGTGGTCTTGGTGGGTGAAGCCCATGGAGGCGCGGCTGATGGCTTCGGCGCCGGCGTTGCTGGTCATTACTAGGATGACGTTGCGGAAGTCGGCTTTGCGGCCGTTGTTGTCGGTGAGCTGGCCGTGGTCCATGACTTGCAGTAGCAGGTTGAAGATTTCTGGGTGGGCTTTTTCGATTTCATCGAGGAGCACTACGGAGTGCGGGTTTTGGGTGACGGCATCGGTGAGCAGGCCGCCTTGGTCGAAGCCGACGTAGCCGGGCGGGGCACCGATTAGGCGCGAGACTGTGTGGCGTTCCATGTATTCGGACATATCGAAGCGGATCAATTCGATGCCGAGGATCTGTGCCAGCTGGCGGCATAGCTCGGTTTTGCCCACCCCGGTGGGGCCGGCGAAGAGGAAGCTGCCGACGGGCTTTTGCGGTTGTTTGAGGCCGGCGCGGGAGAGTTTGATGGCATCGGCGAGGGTGGCGATCGCCGGGTCCTGGCCGAATACCACCATGCGCAGGCGTTTTTCTAGGTGGCGGAGCTGGGCGCGGTCGGTGCTCGATACCGACTGTGGGGGGATGCGGGCGATTTTGCTGACGATGGCTTCGATGTCGGTGCTGGAGATGCTTTTTTTGCGTTTGGCGGCGGGTTGCAGGCGTTGGTAGGCACCGGCTTCATCGACCAGATCTATGGCTTTGTCTGGCAGGTGGCGGTCGCGCAGGTGGCGGGCGGCGAGCTGGGCGGCGGCTTGCAGGGCGCGGTCTTGGTAGCGCAGCCCGTAGTGGGATTCGAAGCGTGGTTTTAGGCCGCGCAGAATTTGGTAGGTCTCGTCTGCGCTGGGTTCCGGCACGTCCACTTTTTGGAAGCGGCGGGATAGGGCGCGGTCCTTTTCAAATATGCCGCGAAATTCTTGGTAAGTGGTGGCACCGATCAGGCGGATTTTGCCGGCACTGAGCACGGGTTTGAGCAGGTTGGAGGCATCCATGACCCCGCCGGAGGCGGCACCGGCACCGATGATGGTGTGGATTTCATCGATGAAGAGGATGGAGCGTTCTTCGGCGGCGAGGTCGGCCAGCAGGCTTTTCAGACGTTTTTCAAAGTCGCCGCGGTATTTGGTGCCGGCCAGCAGGGCGCCGAGGTCTAGCGAGTAGATGCGGCTGTCGAGGAGGGTCTCGGGCACCTTTTCTTCCAATATCAGCCGTGCTAGGCCCTCGGCGATGGCGGTCTTGCCGACGCCGCTTTCGCCGACTAGCAGCGGGTTGTTTTTGCGGCGGCGGAGTAGGATTTGCGCCACGCGCTCGACTTCGGCGGCGCGACCGATGAGCGGGTCGATCTCCTCGGCTTGGGCGGCTAGATGCAGGTTTTGCGTGAACTGGTCGAGCGGGCGTTGCTTGGCTTGTTGGCGGCTTCTGCTGCGCTGTTTTTGCGGCGCATTGGGTGGCTCATCGGCGGCCCCATCGTGGCGCACATGGCCGTGGCTGAGGTAATAGACCACATCGAGGCGTTGCACTTCGTGCATTTCCAGCAGGTAGGCGGCGTGGCAGTCCGACTCGCTGAAGATGGCGGCCAGCACATTGGCACCGGTGCATTCGCGTTTGCCGGAGGACTGCACGTGCCAGAGGGCGCGGTTGACAACGCGCCCAAAGCCCGTGGTCGGCTGGGTTTTGAGGGTCTCGGCATCTTGTTCGGCATCGAGCACCCGCAGGTGTTCGCGCAGGTGGTGGCGCAGCTGGTCGCGCAGGGCGGGTAGGTCCGCTTGGCAGGCGTTGAGCACCTCGAGCGCGGCGGGGTTGTCGAGCAGGGCTAGGAGTAGGTGTTCGACCGTGGCGTATTCGTGGCGGTGGCGGCGCGCCTCGCGGAACGCCAAATTGAGGGTGCGCTGTAGGTCTTGATTTAGCATTTGCGCTGCCTTGGCCGGCGCGGGGCGGGGCTAGTCATCGTCCTGCTCTACGGGCTCGCTTTCGCACAGCAGGGGGTGCTGCGACTGTTCGGCGTACTGGTTGACTTGCTGGGTCTTGGTCTCGGCGATGTCGCGGGTGTAGATGCCGCAGACGGCGCGGCCGCGGGTGTGGATGGTGAGCATAATTTGCTCAGCTTGGTCGCCGCCCATGCCGAAAAACCGCTGTAATACGTAGACCACGAATTCCATGGGGGTGTAGTCGTCGTTGAACATGATGACGCGGTAGAGCGGTGGTTTGCGCAGGCGCGGGCGTGACTCGGCGAGGAGCGTGTCGCCCGTCTCGGCAGGGTAATCGAGCGGTCGGTTTGCCATGGTCTTTTTCATCGCGGGCATTTTAGCGCATCTAGGCGGCTTGGCCGGGCGGGGTCAGGGTGCTTAGTGCGGCGGTGAAGGTGGGGCTGGGGCACATGGCGGCGGTGGCTTTGGCGGGGTCGGGGTAATAGTAGCCGCCGAGGTCGACGGGCTGGCCTTGGGTTGCGTCGATCTCGGCGAGGATCTGGGCTTCTTTGGCGGCGAGGGTTTTTGCTAGTGGGGCGAAGGCGGCTTGCAGGTCGGGGTCTTGGTCTTGGTCTGCGAGGGCTTGCGCCCAGTGCCGGCAGAGGTGGACGTGACTGCTGCGGTTGTCGGGCTGGCCGACTTTGCGTTGCGGGGATTGGTCAGATTCCAGCAGTTTTTCGGTGGCCTGATCTAGGGTGGTGGCGAGGATGGCGGCGCGGGGTTCGCCCTTGTAGCCGGCGGCGGCCTTTTGCAGGGAGGCGGACAGGGCGAGGAATTCGCCGAGCGAGTCCCAGCGCAGGTGCCCTTCATCGATAAATTGGCGGGCGTGTTTGGGGGCTGAGCCACCGGCACCGGTCTCAAACAGGCCGCCGCCGGCCATGAGCGGCACGATGGACAGCATTTTGGCGCTGGTGCCGAGCTCGATGATCGGGAATAGGTCGGTGACGTAATCGCGCAATACGTTGCCGGTGACTGCGATGGTGTCCCGCCCGGCGACCATGCGCTTCATGGTGTCTTGGACGGCGTATGTGGGGGGGCGGATGTCGATCCACAGACCGGTGCTGCTGTGTTCTGCCAGATAGCTTTGGACTCTGTCGATCAGCTGGGAGTCGTGGGCGCGGGACTCTTCCAGCCAGAAAATGGCCGGGGTTTGGCTGGTGCGGGTGCGCTCTACTGTCAGGTTGACCCAGTCGCGGATGGCGGCGTCTTTGGTGCGGCACATGCGCCAGATGTCGCCGGCCTCGACGGTATGACTCATCCCTAGGCTGCCGTAATCGGTGGTGAGCCGCACGATGCCGGCGGCGGGCATTTCGAAGGTCCAGTCGTGGGAGCCGTATTCTTCGGCTTTGCCGGCCATGAGGCCGATGTTGTCGACCGAGCCGAGGGTGGCTGGATCAAAGGCGCCGTTTTCTTTGCAGAAGTCGATGACTTCTTGGTACATGCGGGCGTAGGTTTGGTCGGGGATGACGGCGAGGGTGTCGTGCAGCTGGCCGTCTGGCCCCCACATTTTGCCGCCAGCGCGAATCATGGCGGGCATGGAGGCATCGACGATGATGTCGCTGGGCACGTGTAGGTTGGTGATGCCTTTGTCGGAGTCGACCATGGCGAGCGGCGGGCGGTTGCGTTGGCATTCTTTGATGTCGGCTTCGATCTCTTGGCGTTGGGTGTCTGGGAGGGCGGCGATTTTGCTGTGCAGGTCGCCCATGCCGAGGTTGGGGTCGATGTCGAGCTTTTCGAACAGGGGGGCGTGTTTGGCGAAGAGGTCTTGGTAAAACACGCGGACGGCGTGGCCGAAGATGATTGGGTCGGAGACTTTCATCATGGTCGCTTTTAGGTGCAGGGACCAGAGCAGGTTGCTGCGGCGCGCTACGGTGAGTTGCTCGTCGAGGAATTGGTAGAGGGGGGCGCGGCTGAGGCGGGCGGTGTCGATGAGGTCGCCGGCCTCGAGGGGGAAGGAGTCGGCGAGCAGTTGGTGGCTGCCATCGTGGCCGTGGAATTCGATGTGGGCTTGGGTGTCGTGGCGGACTGTTTCGGAGCGCTCGCTGGAGAAAAAATCGCCCGTGTGCATATGCGCTACGTGGGTGCGGGAGTAGGGATCCCATTCGCCCATTTTGTGCGGGTTTTTGCGGGCGTGGTTTTTTACTGCGGGGGGGGCGCGGCGGTCGGAGTTGCCTTGGCGTAGGACGGGGTTGACGGCGCTGCCGAGCACTTTTTGGTAGGTGGCGTGGGTTTGTTTTTGTGCGGCGGTTTTTGGGTCGTCGGGGTAGTCGGGCAGAGCGTAGCCTTTTGCCTGGAGCTCGGCGATGGCGGCTTTTAGCTGGGGCACTGAGGCGCTGATGTTGGGCAGTTTGATGATGTTGGCGGTGCGGTCGGCGGTGAGGGTGCCGAGCTCGGCGAGGGCGTCGGGGACGCGCTGGTCGGGGGGGAGGTGGTCGCTGAAATTGGCTAGGATGCGCCCGGCTAGGGAGATGTCGCTGAGCTGAATATCGATGCCGGCGGTGGCGGCGAAGGCGCGGACGATCGGCAGCAGTGAATAGGTGGCGAGCGCGGGGGCTTCGTCGGTTTTGGTGTAGATGATTTTGGGCACTTTGGCTCCGGTGGGGTGGCGGTGGCGGGCGGCAAGTTTAGCTTAAATCGGGGGCGGGGGGCGAGGGTGGCGGGGGTGGAAAAGGCATAGAATGCGCCCTGCTCTGTTTTTCGCCCTTTTGCGCCTGTTGAGGCTGCCTGTTATGTCTGATTCTTCTGTTTTGGTGCCGGCTGTGCCGGCTTTGGTGCCCGGTGCGAAAGTGTTGGTGGGGTTGTCCGGCGGGGTGGATTCGGCGGTGGCGGCGGCGTTGCTGGTGGAGGCGGGGTATGCGGTGGAGGGGCTGTTTATGAAGAATTGGGAGGAGGACGATGGCAGTGAATACTGCACGGCGCGGGCGGATTTGGCGGATGCTGAGCAGGTGTGCGAGCGGCTGGGGATTCGGTTGCATCGGGCCAATTTTGCTGCCGAGTATTGGGAGCGGGTGTTCGAGCATTTTTTGCGCGAGTATCGGGCGGGGCGGACGCCGAATCCGGATGTGTTGTGCAATCGGGAAATTAAGTTTCGGGCTTTTTTGGAGTACGCCGGGGAGTTGGGGGCGGCGCGGATTGCGACCGGGCATTATGCGCAGCTGCGGCGGGCAGGCGGGCAGTGGCAGTTATGGAAGGGGGCGGATGCGGAGAAGGATCAGAGTTATTTTTTGCATGCGGTGGCGGAGTCTGCTTTTGCTCGGGCGTTGTTTCCGTTGGGGCGGTTGGACAAGCGGCGGGTGCGGGCGATGGCGCGGCGGTTTGGGTTTGCCAATTATGCGAAGAAGGACAGCACGGGCATTTGTTTTATCGGCGAGCGGCGGTTTAAGGATTTTTTGCAGACCTATTTGCCGGCGCAACCGGGGGAGATTCGTGCGCTCGATGGGCGGCGGTTGGGGCGGCATGAGGGGCTGATGTATTACACCTTGGGGCAGCGGCAGGGGTTGCAGATTGGCGGGATGCGGGGGGCGGCGGCGATGCCTTGGTATGTGGCGGGGAAGGATTTGGGCGATAACGCGCTGATTTTGGTGCAGGGGCGGGAGCATCCGGCTTTGTTTAGTCGCTGGTTGCGGACGGGGGCGATTCATTTTATCAACGGGGGGCCGCGGCGGGATTGTTTTGCGTGTGCGGCTAAAATTCGCTATCGGCAGGCGGCGCAGGATTGCACGGTGGAGCGGGTGGAGGATGGCTGGCGGGTGTG
>JACONM010000003.1:62048-65043 GCA_014323765.1 Cellvibrionales bacterium
TTTTGGGGTTGGGGAGGGAGGGCGATCTGGGGTTTCCAGACCAACCCCCCAAACCCCCCCTTGTCAGGGAGGCTTCAATCCCCCCATAGCCCCCCCTTTTCAGGGGGGTGAGGGGAGGGACCCTTGTCAGGGGGGGGTTAGGGGGCGGTGGCTGGCTTTGGTGAATTCGGTTTGGAATTCGGGGTAGGTGTTGGCTTGGGGGTATTGGGGGAATTTTTTTGCTAGTTCGGGGGGGGGGCGGAAGAAGATGGCGGCGTCTGCTTCGGCGAACATGGCGGTGTCGTTGTGGGAGTCGCCGGCGGCGATGCAGCGGTAGTAGAGGCTTTTGAAGGCGAGGACGGCTTGGCGTTTGGGGTTGGCTTGGCGGAGGTGGTAGGCGGCGATTTGGCCGCGGTCGTCGATGGTTAGGTTGTGGCAGAGGAGGGTGGGGTGGCCGAGTTTGGCCATGAAGGGGGCGGCGAATTGGTAGAAGGTGTCGGAGAGGATGACGACTTGGAAGTGGTGGCGGAGCCAGTTGAGGAATTCGGGGGCGCCGTCTAGGGGGTCTAGGGTGGCGATGACTGCTTGGATTTCTTTTAGTCCTAGGTTGTGTTGTTTGAGTAGTTTGAGGCGGTTGCGCATTAGTTGGTCGTAGTCGGGGATTTGGCGGGTGGTGGTGGCGAGCTCGGGGATGCCGGTTTGTTTGGCGACGGCGACCCAGATTTCTGGGGTTAGGACTCCTTCTAGGTCTAGGCAGGCGATTTCCATTGATGGCTCCGGTGGGGAGGGGTGTTGGGGTGGGGTTTGGGGGGTATTTTAGCATTCTCTGGGGCGACTTCTTTTTCGGGCTAACCTTGCAACTTTCCATACCAATCCCTTCCAGACCAACCCCCCAAACCCCCCTTGTCGGGGGGGCTTTAAGACCAACCCCCCCCCCAGACCAACCCCCCCAACCCCCCCTTGTCAGGGGGGCTTCGATTGGTTTCCCCTTGTCAGGGGGGTGGAAGGAGGGGGCCTTGTTAGGGGGGCTTTTGGTTAGTGGTTGGGGAGGGGGTGGTTTTGGAATAGGGATTCTAGTTCGGTGTGGTTGCGGCATTGGTGGGCGGTGTCTACTTGGGGGCGGGTTAGGTGGGGGCTGAAGGCTTGGATGAAGTCGTACATGTAGCCGCGTAGGAAGGTGCCGCGGCGGAAGCCGATTTTGGTGATGCTTGGTTCGAAGAGGTGGCTGGCATCGAGCATGGTTAGGTCTTGGTCGGCTTTGGGGTCATAGGCCATGCGGGCGAGGATGCCGACGCCTAGTCCTAGGCGGACGTAGGTTTTGATGACGTCGGAATCGGTGGCGGTGAAGACGACTCGTGGGGTGAGGTTTTGCGCTTGGAAGGCTTGGTCGAGCTTGGAGCGGCCGGTGAAGCCGTAGACGTAGGTGACGATGGGGAATTGGGCGAGGGCTTTTAGGGTTAGGGGGGCGGTTTGGGTGAGGGGGTGGTCGGTGGGGACTAGGATGCAGCGGTTCCAGCGGTAGCAGGGCATCATTATTAGGTCGGTGAAGTGCTCTAGGGCTTCGGTGGCGATGGCGAAGTCGACTTGCCAGTCGGCGGCCATTTGGGCGATTTGCGTGGGGGTGCCTTGGTGGAGGTGGAGGTCGACCTGCGGGTAGCGGGCGATGAAGGCTTGGATGACGGGTGGTAGCCGATAGCGGGCTTGGGTGTGGGTGGTGGCGATGGAGAGGGTGCCGCGTTTGGGGTCGCTGTGTTCTTGGGCGGCTTGTTTGATGTTGTCGACTTGGCGGAGGGCGGCGGCGGCCATGCGGAGGATCTGTTCGCCGGCGGGGGTGATGCGGCTGAGGTGTTTGCCGCTGCGGGAAAAAATCTGGATGCCGAGCTCGGCTTCGAGCATGCGGACTTGTTTGGAGATGCCGGGTTGGGAGCTGCGGAGGCTGGCGGCGGTGGCGGAGATGTTGAGGTCGTGGCGGGCGATTTCCCAGATGTAGCGGAGTTGTTGGAGTTTCATGGTTTTTTGGGGGGAGGCGAAGTCTGTTTTGGGATTTTAACTCCCTAAATTGCCTGACCTCTAATTCCTTCAAGCCAACCCTCCAAACCTCCTTTAACCTTCCCCGGACAAACTCCGAAACTTCTTAACCTTCCAGACCAACCCCCCAAACCCCCCTTGTCAGGGGGGCTTCTAGAGCAACCCCCCCCCCCCACATCCAACCCCCCCTGCCCCCCTTGTCAGGGGGGTGAAAGGGGGTGCCCTTGTCAGGGGGGTGGAGGGAGGGGGGTCTTGTTGGGGGCTTCTAGATCTCTCCTTTTTAGGGGGTTTTTTCGTGGGGGGTTAGTACTTTTACTTCGGCTATTTTGGAGTCGCGTAGGGGTTTTTCTATTTTGGTTAGGTCGCCTACTATTAGCCATAGGGTTTTTGGGGGGGTTAGGTGGGTTTGGGCGGCTTGTTTTACTTGGTCTAGGGTTAGGGTTTCTAGGTTGGCTTGGTAGCGGTCGATGTAGTCTAGGGGGCGGTCGAAGCGGAGGATGTCTACTAGGGTGCGGCGGACGGCGGTGTTGGTTTCGAAGCGGCCGGGGAGGCTGCGGAGGATGCCTTCTCGAGTGCGGTGGAGCTCTTCGCGGGTGGCGGGGCGGGGGCCTAGGTAATCTTGGGCTTCGCGGATGATTTCTTGGAGGGCGGCGGTGGTTTTGTCGATCTGCACGGGGGCGTAGTAAAGCAGGGGGCGTTGGCCGCGGGCGTTGGTGGCGGTTAGGCGGGCACCGTAGGCCCAGCCTTTGTCTTCGCGCAGGTTCATGTTTAGGCGGGCGTTGAAGTTGCCGCCGAGGATGCGGGTGGCCATGTCCAGATGGAGACTGTCGGCGGCGGGGGTGGGGGGGATCAGCTGGCCGCCGATGACCATGCTTTGTGGGGCGCCGGGTTTGTCGAGCAGGTAAATGATTGGTTGTTCGGGGGGGGCGACTTGGGCGATGGTTTTGCGGCCGGGGGCGGAGTCGGGCGGTTGCCAGTCGCCTAGGGC
>JACONM010000003.1:65063-68980 GCA_014323765.1 Cellvibrionales bacterium
GGGGGGGAGGTTGCCGACGACGACTAGGCGGGCGTTGTCGGGGCGGAGCCAGCGGCGGTGGAAGCGGTGGAGGTCGGCGGCGGCGATGGCGGCGATGCTGGATTCGGTGCCGGAGCCGGTGAAGGGGATGGCGTAGGGGTGGCCGCGGCCGTAGAGGAGCGGCGGTAGGTGGCGGAGGGCGAGGCTTTGGGGGTCGGTTTTTTCTTGCGCGATGCGGTCCATCCAGTTGCTGCGGGTGAGGTCGAGTTCGCGGTCGGCGAAGCGGGGGTGGCGGAGGGCGTCGGCGAATAGTTCTAGCGATGCGGGGAGGTTTTGGCTGAGGGCGGAGAGGCTGAGCAGGTTTAGGTCGAGGTTGGCGGTGGCGCGGATGAGGGCTCCGAGTTCTTCGGCGCGTTGGGCGAATTCGAGGGCGGTGTGGCGGCGGGTGCCTTCGCTGAGCATGGCGGCGGTGAAGGCGGCGAGACCCTGGCGGTCGGCGGGGTCGGCGGCGTAGCCGGCGTCGAACAGCATGCTCATGGTGATCACGGGGAGGTCGCCGCGTTGCATGTGGAGCACTTGGATGCCGTTGGTGAGCTGGTATTGGGCGAGGGGGGGAAGTTGCAATTCGGGGGCGGGGCCGGGGTCGGGGAGGCTGGTGCGGTCGGCACCGGAGTCGGCGACTTGGTAGCGGGGGCGAGGGTGAACTTCGAGGTTGAAGTCGCCGTTCGATAGCCAGCGTTCGGCGGCTTCGCGGACTTTGGCGGGGGTGGCTTGGTCGTAGGTTTCTAGAGTTTGGCGGTAGCGGGCGGCGTCGCCGAGGTAGGTTTGGTAGCGGGCTAGGAGCTGGGCTTTGCCGGCGAAACCGCCGGTTTTTTCTAAGCCGCGGATCAGTTGGGCGAAGTAGGCGGTGCGGACGCGGTCGAGCTCTTTTTTGGTGGGGCCGCGGCGGAGGAAGTCGGCGAGCTCTTGGTTTATCGCTTTTTCGATCTGGGTGAGTGGGGTGCCGGGTTTGGCGTAGGCTTCGATTTCAAATAGGCCGGCGATTTCTAGGGGTATCTGGGCGGCGGCGACTTGGCTGGCTAGTTGGTCTTCTTGGACTAGGCGTTGGTGGAGGCGGCTGCTTTTGCCGTCGGCGAGGATGCGGGCGGCGATGTCGAGGTAGACCGCGTCGGGATCGCCGAAGGGGGGGGTGTTCCAGCTGCGGGTGAGGCGGGCTTGGGCGACTTCGTCTTGCATTACGGTGCGGCTGGGGGCGGTGCGTTTGGCGACCCAGCGTTCGGGGCGGGTTAAGGCGGGGCCGGGGGGGATGTCGGCGAAATAGTGTTCGACTTTGCGGCGGGCTTCTGCGGGGCTGATGTCGCCGGCGAGGACGAGTACGGCGTTGGCGGCACCGTAGTAGGTTTTGAACCAGTCTTTGACGTCTTCTAGGGTGGCGGCGTTTAGGTCGGCCATGGAGCCGATGGTGGACCAGCGGTAGGGGTGACCTTCGGGGAACATGCCGGCCAGCTGGGCGTAGCCAGCGCGACCGTAGGGGCGGTTGTCGCCTTGGCGTTTTTCGTTTTGGACGACGGCGCGTTGGGTGTCTAATCCTTCTTGAGTGATGGCGCCGAGGAAGTGGCCCATGCGGTCGGATTCCATCCAGAGGACGAGGTCGAGGGCGGGGCTGGGGACGGTTTGGAAGTAGTTGGTGCGGTCGAACCAGGTGGTGCCGTTGAGGTTGGTGCCGCCGGCTTTTTCTAGGGGTAGGAACCATTCGCCGCGGTAGTTTTCCGAGCCGTTGAACATGAGGTGTTCGAACAGGTGGGCGAAGCCGGTGATGCCGGGGCGTTCGTTTTTGGAGCCGACGTGGTACCAGATGTTGACGGTGACGATCGGGGCTTTGCGGTCTTCGTGGACTAGTAGGGTGAGACCGTTGTCGAGGGTGAAGCGTTCGAAGGGGATGTTGATCTGGGTGGCTAGATCGGCTTGGGTGGTGGTGGGAAGTAGGGCTAGGGTTAGGGCTAGAGTTAGCTGGGCTAGTTTGGTGGTTAGTTTGCTGTGCATTTTTGGGGCCTTTGGGGGGGGTTGTGGTGGTGGCGATAGTACTGGTTTGGTTGGTGGGGTGGGGTGATTTTTTTTGGTGTTTTGGTGATGAAGAAACCCCTCAAACATAAACATCCTGCCGCCCCGAAAACAAACCCCCCAAACCCCCCTTGTCAGGGGGGCTTCAAGACCAACCCCCCCTGCCCCCTTGTCAGGGGGGTGAGTTGGTTTTTTTCTTTTGGCGGTGGCGGTGGTGGATTTGGGCGGCTAGTTTTAGTAGGGCTACTGTTAGGGCGGCGGGGATTAGTAGGGCTAGGGTTAGTATGAGTAAAAATGCGCTGAGTTCTAGTAGTTGGGTGGGTTTTACTCCCCAGCCGACCATTACTAGGGCGGATAGGGTGGCGGCGGTGAGGATGGCGCGGAGGACTAGCCAGCGGCCGGTCGAGTGCGGTGGGCGATTGGCGCGGCGGTGCGCTTGGGCGGTGGGGCGGTGTTTCATCGGCAGCGGGCGTATTGTTTTTGGTAGCGGGCGGCCTGGTCGCGGACGCGGGCGGCGACTTTTAGTAGCCATTGTTTGTTGCGGTAGGATTTTTTGCGGTAGCCACCGTGGCCTTCGTGGTAGGCGAGGTAGAGGGAATAGGTGTCGTGTTTGGCGATGCCGTTGGTGCGGTGGCTTTGGTGGTTGTACCAGCCGATGAAGTCGATGGCATCGTCAAAATCGTCGCGGTCGGCGTTGCGGCCGACGCTGCGTTCGTACCAGCGCCAGGTGGCGTCTTTGGCCTGGGAATAGCCGTAGGAGCTGCTTTTGCGCCACCAGAGGGGGATGCCGAGGAAGCGCATCCGTGGCGGGCGGGCGTTGTCGATGAAGGCGGATTCTTGTTTCATTATGGCCATCATCGTGGGGACGCTACTGCCCCAGCGTTGTTCGGCGCGGCGGGCGTGTTTTTCCCAGCCGCGTTTTTGTTGGAAAATGCTGCATAGGTCGGCGGGGTTGTCGGGCGGGCGGTTGGCGCAGGCGGCTAGGGTGGTGAGGGCGAATAGTAGGGCGGCGGTGCGCAGTTTTTGTTGGGGTTTGGCTTGGTGCATGCGCCCTGCCCTCTTTTGCCTGTCTTGGTTAGAAAATTAAGTGGTTAGCCCGGTGCTTTGGCCGGTTTTGGGGCTTGGTTTAGTAAGGATAGCATGGCGGGTTCGTCCAGAATCTCGATGCCGAGGGCTTGGGCTTTTTGGAGTTTGGAGCCGGCATTGGCGCCCGTTATGACTAGGGTGGTTTTGGCGGAAACCGAGCCGGTGACTTTGGCACCGAGTTGCTGCAGGCGGTCTTTGGCTTCGGTGCGGGGCATTTGTTCTAGGGTGCCGGTGAGGACGATGGTTTGGCCGGCTAGGGGTTGTTTGGTGGGAGGGGTTGGGGTTTGCGTTTCTGGCCAGTGGACGCCGGCTTGGCGGAGGCGGGCGATGGTTTGGGTGTTGCGGGGGTCGGCGAAAAAGGCGGTGATGCGGGCGGCGACTGTGGGGCCGACATCGGGGACTTGGATGAGGGATTCTTGGTCGGCTTGCATTAGTTTTTCTAGGGTGCCGAAGTGTTGGGCTAGGGTGGCGGCGGTGGCTTCGCCGACTTCGCGGATGCCGAGGGCGTAGATGAAGCGCGGTAGGCGGGTTTGTTTGGATGATTCGATGGCGGCTAACAGGTTGGCGGCGGATTTTTCGCCCATGCGTTCTAAGTCGGCCAGTTGTTGGGCGGTTAGGGTGTAAATGTCGGCGAGGTTTTTTAGCAGGCCGCGCTCGACGAGTTGTTCGATTAGGCGGGTGCCGAGGCCATCGATGTCCAGGGCGCGGCGGGCGGCGTAGTGGCTGAGGGCTTGGCGCACTTGGGCCGGGCAGATGAGGCCGCCAGTGCAGCGTAGGATGCCGACTTCGGC
>JACONM010000003.1:69058-70713 GCA_014323765.1 Cellvibrionales bacterium
GGGGGGGGGGGAATCGGCGCAGATTGGGGAATTGCATTCGGGGCATTTTTCCGGGAATTGGATTGGGTGGCCTTCTTCCTGGTTGTCTGCCGCTACTCGGACTATTTGCGGGATGACGTCGCCGGCGCGGCGGACTACTACTCGTTGGCCGATGCGCACTTGCAGGCGGCGGATTTCATCGGCGTTGTGGAGGGTGGCGTTGCTGACGGTGACGCCGCCGACGAATACGGGTTGGAGGCGCGCTACCGGGGTGAGGGCACCGGTGCGGCCGACTTGAAAATCTACGGCTTCCAGTACGGTGGTTTGTTCTTCGGCGGGGAATTTTTGGGCGATCGCCCAGCGGGGGGCGCGGGCGACGGCGCCTAGTTCTTGCTGCATTTGTAGGTCGTTGACTTTGAATACGATGCCGTCGATCGCGTAGCCGAGGGTGTCGCGGCGGGCGGCTAGTTGGCGGTAATAGGCAGCGCAGCCGGCGAGGCCCTGCACCTTTTGCGTTTCTGGGTTGGTGGGCCAGCCCCATTCGCGCAGGCGTTCTAGGGCTTCGTGGTGGGTGCGGAGGGGGGGGGTGGCTTGGGTGTGGTCTTGGATGTGGGCTTGTATGTGGCCCAGGCTGTAGGCGTAGATGCGCAGGGGACGGGTGGCGGTGATGCGGGCATCGAGTTGGCGGAGGCTGCCGGCGGCGGCGTTGCGGGGGTTGACGAAGACTTTTTCTTCTTGGGCGCGGGCGCGTTGGTTCATTTGCGCGAAGCTGGCGTGGTCGATGAAAATTTCGCCGCGGACTTCTAGTTCTTCCGGGGGGTTTGGGCCGCGGAGGCGGAGGGGGACGGCGGCGATGGTTTTGACGTTGGTGCTGATGTCTTCGCCGGTGGTGCCGTCACCGCGGGTGGCGGCGTATTCGAAAATGCCGTGGCGGTAGAAGACGCTGACGGCGACACCGTCTAGTTTGGGTTCGGCGACGTAGTCGATGTCGGTTTCAATGCCGAGTCGCTCGCGCACGCGGCGGTCGAAGTCGGCGACTTGGGTGTCAGCGAAGGCGTTTTCCAGCGATAGCATTGGTTGGCGGTGGGTGATCGGGGGGAAGCTGGTGAGCGGGGCGGCGCCGACTCGCTGGGTGGGGGAGTCGGGGGTTATGAGGGCGGGGTGGGTGTGTTCTAATTTTTGCAGGCGGCGGAATAGGCGGTCGTAGTCGGCATCGGCGATGGTGGGGGCATCGAGGACGTGGTAGCGGTAGTTGTGGTCGTTGAGGGATGCGCGGAGCTGGGCGGCTTCGCGTTTGGCTTGGTTGGGCGGTGTTTTGGGGCTATTCATGGCGGGTCAGCTGGCGGCGGGCGAATTCGCGGATGCGGGCGCGGCCGTGTTCGGCGGTTTGTACGGTG
Organism: Cellvibrionales bacterium; assembly: GCA_014323765.1. Taxonomy (GTDB): domain Bacteria; phylum Pseudomonadota; class Gammaproteobacteria; order Pseudomonadales; family GM7GCV1; genus GM7GCV1. The sequence goes on from JACONM010000003.1 coordinate 70,435, forward strand.
AAGGCGTTGCGTTTTTCGTCGCGGAATTCGCCGCCGAGGGCGGTGCGGATTCGGTGGACGGTCGCCAGCATGGCATCGTAGGTGCGCATGTTGTCGCGGTCGGGGTGGAGCTCGAAGAAGAAGCTGAGGCCGTGGGTGCGCAAGGTGTCCATGGTGGCGAGGTCGAAGTAGCCGGGGGGGAGCATGTTGGCCATGGAAAATGCCAGCGGTGGGGGGTGGTGGAAGAGGCGTTTGGCGCCGTGGGTGAGGCCGCAGTCGGTGAGTACGGGGTGTAGGGTT
>JACONM010000004.1:0-1947 GCA_014323765.1 Cellvibrionales bacterium
GAAGTCTGCTTCGAAGACGGCGGCGACATGCGCCAAATCCTATCAATCTTCGCCATCCTACTCCGCAACCGCATCTTCCAAGACCGCAACATCCCAATCTCAAAACCAGAACAACCCCACCCCAAGGAATCAGAAACCGAAACTGAAACCGAAGCCCAAGCCCAAGCCCAAGCCCAAGCCCAAGCCCAAGCCCAAGCCTAACCCCCACTCTGGAAGCCTTTCTGACAAGGGGGGTTCGGTGGGTTGGAAGTGGGGAGGGGGTTGGAAGTAAAAATTTGGGCGGTTGGCTATGGTAATTCCATTTGCACTCTCAAGAACCCCCGACTACAATCTCCCAACACCCCCACCCATCAACCAGCAAAGCGAAATGGAAAACATACTGACCCTTTTCACCGATCTAGGCTTCAGCGCAGAAAGCCTAGTCCTAATAGCACTCGGCATCTTCGCCTACAAAAACCTACAAGGCAAAATAACCGCCGGCGAAAAATCCATGGAAAGAATGCAACGCACCATAGAAAGAATGCAGCAATCTATAGAAAACCTACAAGCAACCACCAGCACCATCGTCGGCTGGATCCAAGCCCAAACCGGCCAACCCCTCTCCCTGCCTTCCTCAGCATCATCCAGCACAACACCAAAAAGCCCACTAGACCTAACCCCACGCGGCATAAAAAACGCCGAAGCACTCCAAGCCGACGCCATCGTCGAAAAATACTGGCAAGAAGTCCCCCTACCAGAAGACCCAACCCGCCTCGCAATCCAAAACGCCTGCTGGAACTTCGCCAGCCTCCGCCTGCAAGCAATAATGACCCCCGAAGAACAAAAACGCCTCCAAGAAGTCTGCTTCGAAGACGGCGGCGACATGCGCCAAATCCTATCAATCTTCGCCATCCTACTCCGCAACCGCATCTTCCAAGACCGCAACATCCCAATCTCAAAACCAGACCAACCCCACCCCAAGGAATCAGAACCTGAAGCCGAAATCCAAACCGAATCCGAAGCCTAACCCCTCACCGGAATCAAATCATGCAAACAGTAAACGCCACAGAAGCAAAAAATTCTCTCGCCCAAATGCTAACAAAAGCCCAGCAAGAACCCATTTGCATCAGCCAAAACGGCCAAGCCATGGCCGTAATAATGTCCATGGATGAATACCAAAGCACCCAAACGCTCCGCCAACAGATCCTCCACCAACGTCTGGATAAAGCCCTAGCAGAAGCAAAAGCAGGCCGCACACACAACGGCCTCGATGTCCACGAAGAAATGAAAAAGAAACACCTAAACCCTCACTTTCAAAACCCCAACAAGGGATCCCAAAAAGCCTCCCTGACAAGAGGGTTACCAATCTGAAGCCCCCCTGACAAGGGGGGAAAGGGGGGTTGGTCTGGAAGGGGTTTTTTAGAGGAGATCGACGACAGCAGGCGACCCCAACCCCTACCACTCCTCCACCAACCCCGGCCAATTCTCATCCGCCAACCGAATCCGCTCCTCCTTCTCCGGCAACCACTTCTTCTGCACCGCCGCGTTGTAATTCAAAAACAACCGCCCATCCAACACCGTAAACTGCTGCGGATCGATGGGTGCCAACGCATCATTAGAAACCGCCCAAGCGCAATACCCTCCATAAGCTGGCGCATACTTCTCCGGACTCTGCCGAAACAACTCCAGATTCCCCGCCGACGCAAACCGCCAATTCGCCCCGCGCCATTCCAGCTGATGCGCCTTGACCCCCTTCACCGCCCGATTCTCGGTGAAGTAGGCCACGCTGTCATAGCCCTTGATCGCCAAGTTACCGCGCCAGCTGGTATTGATCGGCTCCGCCGCCCACACCATTTGCGCCGCCAACAGCACCGCCAACGCCACTCCGATAATTCCCGTGTTCATAACGCACTCCCGTAAGCGAAATCGACCGCCAACTATAACCGCATCCCCCGTCCACCGCCACAC
>JACONM010000004.1:1986-11909 GCA_014323765.1 Cellvibrionales bacterium
TGCAAAAATCCGCCTTCCACTACCCGCTACCAAAGCGGCTAATCGCCAAACACCCCCTAGCAGCCCGCACCGCCAGCCGCCTGCTAATCCTACCCCCCAGCGGCCCCACCCTCCACACTCACTTCCACCAACTAGGCGACTACCTAAAGCCCGGCGACCTGCTAATAATGAACGACACCCGCGTCCTCCCCGCCCGTCTGCACGGCCACAAACCCACCGGCGGCGCCGTAGAAATCCTCATCGAGCGACTCCTCCCCGACGGCACCGCCAAAGCCCAACTCCGCGCCAGCAAAACCCCCCGCCCCGGCACCAAAATCCACCTAAAAAACCAAACCACCGTCCGCATACTAAGCCGCACCGCCGAAATGGCCCACCTCCAAGCCGATCGCCCCTGGCCCCAGATAATGCAAGAAATCGGCCACACCCCCCTCCCCCCCTACATCGACCGCCCAGACGACCAAGCCGACCGCCACCGCTACCAGACCGTCTACGCCAACACCCCCGGCGCAGTAGCCGCCCCCACCGCCGGCCTCCACTTCGACCGCCCCCTCCTCACCCAACTAAAAAAAAGACAAATCCAGCAAGCCCACCTAACCCTCCACACCGCCGCCGGCACCTTCCAACCCGTCCGCACCGAAAAAATCCACGACCACCCCATGCACTCCGAATGGCTCCAAATCGCCGAACCCCTCGCCGCCAAATTCAACGCCACCCGCGCCGCCGGCGGGCGCATCGTCGCCGTCGGCACCACCAGCGTCCGCGCCCTAGAGACCGCCTACGATCCCGCCACCCAAACCTTGCAACCCTACCGCGGCGACACCGCCATCTTCCTCTACCCCGGCCATCGCTTCCAAGCCGTCGACGCCCTCATCACCAACTTCCACCTGCCCGAATCGACCCTCCTAATGCTAGTCGCCGCTTTCGCCGGCCACCAACGCATCATGGCCACCTACGCCGAAGCCATCCAACAAAACTACCGCTTCTTCAGCTACGGCGACGCCATGCTGCTCCACCACAACCCCGCCGCCCCGCAAGACATCCCGGCTTGACACCGCCATAGCCAAATCGCCAAACAACACCCCCATGCAATTCCAAATCCTAGCCACCGCCGGCAAAGCCCGCCGCGGCAAACTAACATTGCCCCGCGGCACCCTCGACACCCCCGCCTTCATGCCCGTCGGCACCGCCGCCACCGTCAAAGCCATGCTCCCCCGCGACATCGCCACCACCGGCGCCCAAATCATCCTCGCCAACACCTTCCACCTAACACTCCGCCCCGGACCAGAAATAATCGCCCAACACGGCGGCCTGCACCAATTCATGCACTGGCCCGCCCCGATCCTCACCGACTCCGGCGGCTTCCAAGTATTCAGCCTCGGCAAAATGCGCAAAATATCCGAAGCAGGCGTCGCCTTCCGCTCCCCCATAGACGGCAGCTCCCTCTGGCTCGATGCCGAGACCGCCATCCGCACCCAACACCAACTCGGCGCGGACATTATTATGGCCTTCGACGACTGCACCCCCTACCCCGCCACCCACCCGCAAGCCCAAGATTCCATGCAAAGATCCATGCGCTGGGCCGCCCGCAGCCACCGCGCCCACGCCGACCACCCCGCCGCCCTATTCGGCATCATCCAAGGCGGCATGCACCGCGACCTCCGCCTAGAATCGCTGGCGCAACTAACGCAAATCGGCTTCCCCGGCTACGCCATCGGCGGCCTCTCCGTCGGCGAACCCATCGAAGAACGCCAAGCCATCCTCGATTTCCTACCCGCCCAAATGCCCGCCGACAAACCGCGCTACCTAATGGGTGTCGGCACCCCCGAAGACCTCATCACCGCCGTTCTCGCCGGCATCGACATGTTCGACTGCGTCCTCCCCACCCGCAATGCCCGCAACGGCCACCTCTTCACCTCAAAAGGCATACTCCGCATCCGCAACGCCCACCACCGCACGGACACCGCCCCCCTCGACCCCACCTGCCCCTGCTACACCTGCGCCCACTTCTCCCGCAGCTACCTCCACCACCTCCACCGCAGCAACGAAATGCTCGGCGCCCAACTCGCCACCCTCCACAACCTCACCTACTACCAAACCCTAATGCACCAGCTACGCCAAGCCATAGCCCAAAACACCCTAACCACCACCGCCACCACCCTACTAACCAACCTCCAAAATCAGAAGCCATCCTGAGCAAGGGGGGTTTGGGAGGTTGGTTTGGGGGTTTAAGGGGCAAAAGCGGATCTCGCCAAACACCCCACCCCAACCAAGATCCAAGCCGCCACCAACACCCCACTCAGGTATAATCCCCGCCCTTTTCACCCCACCCACCAAGCCCCCCGCTACGGTCCCCCGCCGCCGCCCATGAACCGCTACCCCCCGTGGAAATACCTCCTGCTACTGACCGTACTCACGGTCGCCAGCATTTACGCCCTGCCCAACCTCTACGCCCCCGACCCCGCCATCCAAATCAGCGGCGAATCCGGCGGCATGCAAATCGGCACCCCGATCCTACGCCAAGCCGAACAAGCCCTAGAGGATGCCGGGGTCGCCCACTTCGGCGGACAATTAGCCGCCGATGGCCGCAGTGCCCTATTGCGTTTCAATTCCAACGCCGACCAACTCCTCGCCCGCTCCGCCATCCAACGCCGCCTCGGCAGCGATTTTGTGGTCGCCCTCAACCTCGCCCCCACCACCCCCGACTGGCTCCGCCGCATCAATGCGGCCCCCATGAAGCTGGGCCTAGACCTCAGCGGCGGGGTGCATTTCCTATTAGAAGTCGACCTCGATGCCGCCGTCGCCACCCGCCTAGAAAGCCTCGCCGGCGAAGTCCGCGCCCTGCTCCGCACCGAGCGCATCCGCGCCCGCCTGCAAGTGCGCCCCGAAGACCAACAGCTGCTGGCCATCTTCCGCTCAGCAGAAGCCCGCGACCGCGCCCTGCGCCTACTCCGCGACCGCCAACCCACCCTGCAATACGAACCGCTAGAAGCCGCCGACCGCTTCACCCTACAAATCCGCCACAGCCCCGCCGCCCTGCGCGACATCGAAGAAAAAGCCCTACAGCAAAACCTCATCGCCCTAAAAAACCGCGTCAACGAGCTCGGCGTCGCCGAACCCCTAGTCCAACGCCAAGGCCGCGCCCGCATAGTGGTCGAGCTCCCCGGCATCCAAGACACCGCCGCCGCCAAGCGCATCATCGGCAAAACCGCCAACCTCGAATTCCGCCTCGCCTACGACCCGGCCCGCAGCACCCGCTACGAAGAATTCGAATTCCGCGATGCCAGCATCGGCCAAGGCACCCACCGCCTAGAACGCCAACCGATCGTCACCGGCGAAGCGGTAACCGACGCCGGCACCGGCTTCGACGAAAGCGGCCTCCCGCAGGTCAACATCACCCTCAGCTCCGACGGCGGTGCCAAAATGCACCGCGCCACCCGCAACAACGTCGGCCGCCTAATGGGGGTCCTCTTCATCGAATACAAAACCCGCGTCACCTACGACACCGACGACCAAGGCAACCCAATCAGCCGCACCGAACAATACGCCGATGAAAAGATCATCAACCTCGCCACCGTGCAAAGTGCCCTAGGGGTCAGCTTCCGCATCACCGGCATCGGCAGCCAATACGAAGCCCAAGAGCTCGCCCTGCTCCTCCGCGCCGGGGCCCTCGCCGCCCCCATGACCTTCGCCGAAGAGCGCACCGTCGGCCCCTCACTCGGCGCAGAAAACATCGCCGCCGGCGTGCTGTCCATCCAAATCGGCATGCTCCTAGTGGTCCTCTTCATGCTGTGCTACTACCGCTTTTTCGGGCTAGTCGCCAACCTCTCCCTGCTCGCCAACCTCATCCTGCTCACCGCCGCCATGTCGATCATCGGTGCCACCCTAACCCTCCCCGGCATCGCCGGCATCGTCCTCACCCTCGGCATGGCGGTCGATGCCAACGTCCTCATTTTCTCCCGCATCCGCGAAGAACTAAAAAGCGGCCTCCCCCCCCAGCAAGCCATCGATGCCGGCTACGCCCGCGCCTGGACCACCATCCTCGATGCCAACCTAACCACCCTAATCGTCGCCGCCATCCTCTACCTAATCGGCTCCGGCGCCGTCCAAGGCTTCGCCGTCACCCTCTTCATCGGCATCCTCACCTCCATGTTCACCGCCGTAATGGGCAGCCGCGGCCTAGTCAACCTCGCCCTAGGTGGTCGCACCAACGTGCAAAAACTCTGGATCTAAAAGGACGGCAGAAAAATGGACACCCCCAAAAAAATCATCGACTTCATGCGCTGGCGGGGCCTAGCCGCCCTGCTCTCCGCCATCATCCTAGTGGCCTCGATCGCCTCACTGGCCCTACAAGGGCTAAATCTGGGCCTAGACTTTTCCGGCGGCACCCTGCTCGAATTGCGCTACGACCGTCCCGCCGACGTCCAGCAAGTCCGCACCCAAATGCTCGAACAGGGCCTAGACTCCGCCGTAGTAGTCCATTTCGGTTCCGATAAAGACATCATGGTGCGCCTAAAAGACAACCTAGGCCAAACCCGCGCCGAAGAACTAGCGGCGCAGCTGGCGCAAACCGCCAACGCCGAAGTGCAATTACAACGCGTCGAATACGTCGGCCCCCAAATCGGCGAAGAACTGCGCGAAGACGGCGGACTAGGGCTAGTCACCGCCCTGCTGATCGTCATGGTCTACGTCGCCCTCCGTTTCCAATACAAATTCTCCATCGGTGCCGTAGTCGCCCTATTCCACGATGTCCTCTTCACCCTCGGGCTATTCTCCCTCTTCCAATGGCAATTCGACCTCACCGTCCTAGCCGCCCTCCTCGCCCTAATCGGCTATTCCCTAAACGACACCATCGTCGTCTTCGACCGCATCCGTGAAAACTTCCGCACCCTACGCGACAGCTCCCCCACCGCCACCATCAACCTATCTCTAACCCAAACTCTCTCCCGCACCCTAGTCACCTCCCTAACCACCCTACTAGTCCTATTAGTCCTATTTTTCTACGGCGGCGAGATGATCCACAACTTCGCCCTCGGCCTAATAATCGGCGTCCTAGTAGGCACCTACTCCTCCGTCTTCGTCGCCACCAACGTACTACTAGCCCTAAAAGTAGCCGCGATCGACCTAGCCCCCCCCGAAGAAACCAACCAAGACCGCGACCTCCAACCCGAAGTCCCCTATTCCTAACCCCCCAACAAGGGGGACACCAATCTGAAGCCCCCCTGACAAGGGGGGTTAGGGGGGTTGGTCTTGAATCCCCCCTGACAAGGGGGGAAAGGGGGGGGGTTGGATGTGGCAGTTCCAAGATTTAGAACTGATTCCTACCCACCACCAACCGCACGATACCGGCAAAACCACCCATCAAAACCAAAATACCCACCCCCACCCAATCCCCACCAATCAAAGACTAGCAGAACGCCCCATTCAATGGCACACTAAACCCCATCCGCAGTGCGCCGGGCCCGCCCAAGATTCCCCCAGACCGCCCGCCACAGCACCCAACAGAAAGCGCAAAGGAGCGCATCGTGCCGGAACTCGCCTACACAGTGCTCTGGAGCATCTACGCCGCCTGCGCCGCCCTGCTCCTATTGATCGCCTGGAGCATGACCCGCCGCTGGCGTGGAATCTTCAAATGGCTACGCAACGCCCTACTCCTAGCCTACGTCCTACTAGTAGCGGTGCCAGCCCCCCTCTCATCCGCACCCGATTCCCTAGCCCCGGCCTTCATCGTCGTCCTATTCGACTATTGGCAAGGCGATAAACAAGCCGCCTCCGATGCCCTGTCGTACCTCGTCGCCGCCTTCGCCACAGCCGCCGTCCTCTATCTGATTTACCTGTTAGCCCGCCTAACCATAGCCATCCGCCGCAAGCGCAGCGGCCACCGCAAAAGCAAGCGCAAGCGGTAAAAGCCAAGCAATAAAAACCGCCCCATGCCCAAATCAGACATCGACCACGCCATCGCCGCCGCCCGCGACCGCCTAAACATCGGCCAGACGCTACCAAAAGAAGGCCTAGAAACCTTCGCCGCCCTGTTCCACCACGCCCGCACCCACTTCGCCGATCGCCCCGCTTACCGCTGCCTCGGCCACCACCTCAGCTTCGCCGAACTAGACCGCCACAGCGACCACCTAGCCGCCTATTTGCAATCTCTAGATTTCCTGCAACCCGGCGACCGCATCGCCCTCCAGCTCCCCAACCTCCTACAATGGCCCGTGGCCGCCATGGCCATCCTCAAAGTCGGCCTAATCCTCGTCAACACCAACCCCCTCTACACCGCCCCCGAACTCGCCCACCAACTCAAAGACAGCGGTGCCAAGTTAGTTATCACCCTAACCAGCCTCGCCGGCCCACTCCAGCAAATCATCGCCCAAACCGCCGTCCAACAAGTGATCCTCACCGCTCCAGCCGACCTCCACCCACCCCCCAAACGCCCCCTAATAAACGCCCTATTCACCCTAAAAACCCGCCCCCCGCGCCTGCATTTCCCCAACGCAATCCGCTACCGCCAAGCCCTAACCCAAGGCGCGAAACAAGGCGCAAAACACCCCCTAAAACCGCCGCCAACCACCCCCGATGCCACCGCCCTACTGCAATACACCGGCGGCACCACCGGGCGTTCCAAAGGTGTCATCCTCACCCACCGCGCCCTCATGGCCTGCATGCAACAAACCGCCTGGGTCTACGCCAAAGTCGACTGGACCGCCTCACACCCCCGCATGGCAGTGCCGCTACCGCTCTATCACATCTACGCCTTCAGCGTCGCCTTCACCCACGCCCTCTACTGCGGCCACGAATCCCTGCTCATCCCCAACCCCCGCGACATAAAAGTCTTCATCCGCCAGCTGCGCCAACAACCCTGCACCGGCCTAATCGGCCTAAACACCCTATTCAATGCCCTAATGCAACACCCCGACTTCCCCCGTCTAGATTTCTCCCGCACCAAACTCACCATCTCCGGCGGCATGGCCCTCTCCAAATCGATCGCCGAACGTTGGCAGGCGATCACCGGCACCCAGATCTGCGAAGGCTACGGCCTAACCGAATGCGCCGGCATAATGAGCGTCAACGACCCCCAGTCGCCAACCCTCGGCACCGTCGGCTGCATCTTCCCCGCCACCGCCGTCAAAATCAAAGACCCCGACGGCCACGAACTCGGCATCGACGACCCCGGCGAGCTCTACTTCACCGGCCCCACCAAAATGACCGGCTTCTGGCAACAACCCAATGCCCTAGACGACCTGCTCGACAAAGACGGCTACATGCGCACCGGCGACATCGCCACAGTCGGCAAAGACGGCCTGCTCCGCATCATCGACCGCACCAAAGACATGATCATCGTCTCCGGCTTTAACGTGTACCCCAACGAGGTCGAAGATGTCGCCCTCGCCCACCCCGCCGTGCAAGAATGCGCCGCCATCGCCGGCCAAGATGAAAACGGCGAATACCTGCGCCTATTCGTAGTCCCCGGCCCCACCCCCCCCAGCGAAGCCGAACTCCGCGCCCACTGCCGCCAACACCTCACCGGCTACAAAGTCCCCCGCACCGTAACTTTCATAGAAGAAATGCCCAAGACCCCAGTAGGCAAACCCCTCCGCCGAACCCTCCGCGAAACTTACCCCGCCTAACCCGCCGCTGCGCAAAAATCCGCTACAAGAGCGGTTGGCTTAGCTAATCAACATCGCCAGCGCCACAGTAAACACCGTCGCAATCAAAGGAATAACCACCGTAACCACCCCCAAATCCTTATAAGCATCCCGATGCGTCACTCGCATAATCGCAAACAGCGCAATCACCCCGCCACTGTGCGGCAGACTATCAAAACAACCGCAGGCAATAGCCACCAAGCGATGCAACACCGCCGGATCCACCCCCTGCGCCAAATACTGCTCCGCCAAAGTGCTCATAAAAATTCCCAACCCGCCCGATGACGACCCCGTCACCCCAGAAATCACATTCACCGACAGCACTGCCGAGATCTTCGGCGGCAGGTCCAAACTAGGCATAAACGCGGCAAACTGCTGATAACCGCTAGTCTGTGCCACCACCGCGCCAAAGCCGATAATCGCCCCCATACTGATCAGCGGCATCACCGAATTATTCGCCCCCAGCCCCGCATGCGCCACAAACTCCCGCCGCACCCGCGGAAACAGCAAATACACCATCCCACAGCCGATCACCAACGCCGCACTCGGCCACAACACCGACTCCTGCGACAACGCCTCCAACGTCGCCGCCAACCCACCCGCCGCCGGGCCCGCCCCCAAAATCTGGCTCAGCAACTTAGGCAAAGCGATCAACCCAATCACCACCGCCATCGGCAACAAACAAATGCGCCAATCCGGCAGCGGCTCATCGCTCGGCTCGACGCTATCCAACAAATAATGGTCCGCAGGCGGCACCCAATCCGCCGCCCGTCGCTGCTCGCGCAACAAATACCACACCCCCAAACCCAGCATAATGGCCGACGCAAACAACCCCAGCACCGCCCCGGCATACAGATCCGTGCCCAAGGTCACCGTCGGAATCGCATTGTGAATCGACGGGGTACCGGGCATAGCAGTCAGGGTAAAAGTACCACCACCCAACACCATCGCCGCCACCAACAACCGCCGCGGTAACTTCGCCCGCTGAATCAGCTGTAACCCCAGCGGATACACCACAAAAACCACCACAAACGCCACCACCCCGCCATAGGTCAAAATAGCCGTAGTAAAAGCCACGATCAGCAACGCCTGCCGCGGCCCCAGCAACCGCCCAAGCAGCTCGGCGATCGAATTCATGGCATAGCTTTTCGCCATCAGGGTGCCAAACATCGCCCCAGTCACAAACAGCAAAAAGAATCGCCCCATAAAATCAAACGCCCCGATTCCCCCCGGCTCCGCCCCAAAAGTGAACACCTGCCCAAAGGTCTCCACCGGCGACAACCCATTAGTCAACGCCACAATCCCCGCCCCAAGCAGCGCAGCAATAATGATGTTGACTCCACGAAAAGCCATAAAAATCAAAGCGATAAGCGCCACCGCCAAACCAATAACTGCCAACATAAATAACCCCAGCAACCAAAAAATACAAAGGCGAGACGCACATAGTGGCAAAAGACCCCCACCATTGGCAAGGGTTCATTTTCACCGCTCGCCGCGTCCGACCTGCCACCGCCCACCCCAACACCTTGCCAACCCACCCCATCCATTGTAGGATTGCCCGCTCCACCCCGCCGCCGACCGCCCGCCCCACCGGAGCCCCCCTTGAACGACTACACCAGTTACGACCTATTGGAATGGGGCCAACCCTTCGAAAAATGCCGCCACCCCCTACCCAAACCCAAAGGCCACGAAGTCCTAGTCAAAGTCACCGCCGCCGGCCTCTGCCATTCCGACCTACACATCAAAAAAGGCCACATGGACCTCGGCGAAGAAGGCAAACTCACTTTCTCCGAGCGCGGCTCCGTCCTACCGCGCACCTACGGTCACGAAGTCGCCGGCAATGTCGCCGCCATCGGCCCCGATGTCACCAGCGTCAAACTCGGCCAGCAAGTCCTAGTCTTCCCCTGGATCGGCTGCGGCGACTGCCTAGCCTGCCACGAAGACCGCCAAAGCGACTGCCTAAACATGCGCGTCATCGGCATGGTGCAAAACGGCGGCTTCGCCACCCACTGCCTAGTCGAACACGAAAAATTCCTGCTCGATATCGAGGGCCTAGACCCGGTCGAAATGGTCCCCCACGCCTGCTCCGGCAGCACCACCCACAACGGCCTAACCAAAATCGGCCCACTACGCGACGGCGAATGGCTGGCCATCATGGGCTGCGGCGGCCTCGGCATGAACGCCATTGCCCTGGCCCGCGGCATGGGCTTCGCCAACATCATCGCGCTGGACGTAGACGATGCCAAACTGCAAACCGCCCTAGAAATGGGTGCCGACAAAACC
>JACONM010000004.1:11960-12137 GCA_014323765.1 Cellvibrionales bacterium
CGCCGCCACCAGCCGCCTCGCAGTGCGCGCCATGTCCAAGGCCGCCCGCTACGTGGTGGTGGGCCAAGCCGGCGGCGACTTCCGCATGCCGCAAGTCTGGCTAACCCAAAAAGCCATGACAGTCCGCGGCAGCCACGTCGGCGACCTACCCCAACTGCGCGAAATTATCGCTATGGT
>JACONM010000004.1:12157-18437 GCA_014323765.1 Cellvibrionales bacterium
CCCGCCTCCAACGCCTACTTCCCCACCGAAAACCCCTACACCGGCGAACCCTGGGCACAGATCGCCGCCGGCACCGCCGCCGATGTCGACCGCGCCGTGCAAGCCGCCCAAACCGCCTTCGACGGCGACTGGTCCGCCCTCACCCCCACCGCCCGCGGCAAATTGCTACTCCGCCTAGCCGACCTCATCGAACGCGACGCCCCCCGCCTCGGCGAAATCGAAGTGCGCGACAACGGCAAGCTATTGGCGGAGATGGGCATGCAAACCAAATACCTCGCCGAATGGTACCGCTACTACGGCGGCCTCGCCGACAAGGTCGAAGGCACCGTCATTCCCGTCGACCGCCCCGACATGTTCTGCTATTCCCGCTACGAACCGCTCGGCGTAATTGCCATGATCACCCCCTGGAACTCGCCCCTACTATTACTCGCCTGGAAGTTAGCCCCCGCCCTCGCCGCCGGCAACACCGCCGTCATCAAACCCTCCGAATTCACCTCCGCCTCCACCCTAGAATTCATGCCCCTAATCGAAGAAGCCGGCTTCCCCAAAGGCGTGGTCAACTGCATCACCGGCAACGGCAAAGACGCTGGCGCACCACTAGTCGCGCACCCAAAAACCGCCATGGTCGCCTTCACCGGCTCAGACACGGCCGGCGAGCAGATCTACGCCAACGCCGCCCGCAAAATCGCCCCGGTTACCCTAGAGCTCGGCGGCAAATCCCCCAACATCGTGTTCGCCGATGCCGACTTCGAAGCGGCGATCATGGGCACCATCTCCGGAATTTTCGCCGCCTCCGGCCAAACCTGCACCGCCGGCTCCCGCCTACTAGTAGAACGCCCCCTCCACGACCGCTTCGTCGACCGCCTAGTCGAAGTCGCCAGCCAAGCCAAAATCGGCGATCCCATGGCCGCAGACACCCACGTCGGCCCGATCACCACCCCACCACAGTTCGCCAAAGTACTGCACTACATCGAAACCGCCCAAAAAGAAGGCGCCACCTGCGTCCTCGGCGGCAACCCCTACACCGGCCCCGGTGCCAAAGGCAACCTCTTCATCGAGCCCACCATTTTCACCGGCGTAACCAACCAAATGACCATCGCCCAAGAAGAAGTTTTCGGCCCCGTCCTGGCAGTCATCCCCTTCGACAGCGAAGAAGAAGCAGTGCAAATCGCCAACGGCACCATTTTCGGCCTAGCCGCCGGAGTCTGGACCACCGATCTAGCCCGCGCCCTACGCATGACGGAAAAACTAAAAACCGGCATGGTCTGGGTCAACACCTACCGCGCCGTCAGTTACACCACCCCCTTCGGCGGCACCAAACGCTCCGGCTTGGGGCGCGAATGCGGCCAACAAGCCATCAAAGAATTCATGGAGGTCAAAACAGTCTGGATCGCCCAAAAAACCGCCACCACCAACCCCTTCATAATGCGCTAACCCACCGGAACATCACAAATGCCCTCCCAGCAAACCCCCCAAACCAAAAAACCCCCCCTGACAAGGGGGGTTTGGGGGGTTGGCTTTTTTGGCAGCGTTGCCATGCCCTACCAAATTAAAAGTTTCCAAAAAAATGAATAAAACCACCCCCCCCAACCTAAAACCAGCCCTAGCCACGGCAGCCGCTCTACTAGTCGTCGGCACCCTAACCCTAGCAGCCACCCGCTACACCAGCCAACTAGACCCCTTCACTGCCACCGCCACCGCCGGCCAAGCCCGCGAATTCAAAGTAGTCGGCACCTGGGGCATGCTAGAACACTGGCGCGAGCGCGAAAAACCCTTCTGGACCCAACACCTGCCCGAAATATCCAACGGCACCCTAACCGCCAACGCCCGCCCCATGACCGAGCTCGGCCTCTCCGGCTTCGAACTAATGCGCCAGCTCCGCGACGGCAGCTTCGACTTCGTCCACGGTGTCCTCTCCAACGTCGCCGGCGACAGCCCGCGCATCGAAGGCGCAGACCTCGCCGCCATCGTCCAAGACCTCCCCACCTACCGCCGCATGCTCGATGCCTATCGCCCGGTAATCGAGCGCGAATTCAAAACCAAATTCGACTCCAAACTGCTAATGCTCTACGCCTGGCCCAGCCAGCAACTCTGGTGCAATTTTGGCGACAAAACCCGCACCGACATAAGCCTAGCCGACCTGCGCGGCAAAAAAATCCGCTCCTTCAACGCCACCCTCGGCGACCTCATCGAAGGCTTAGGCGGCAGCGCCGTCACCATCACCTTCGCCGAAGTCGTCCCCGCCCTGCAAACCGGCGTGGTCGACTGCGGCATCACCGGCACCCTGCCCGCCTACAACGCCAAATGGTACCAAGTGGTCACCCACAACGTCCGCCTGCGGGTCGGCTACGTCTCCTCCTTTATGGCCGTCAACGGGCGCGTGTGGGACAGCCTCTCCCCCGCCCAACAACAGCTATTAGAGCGCGAAACCGCCGCCTTAGAGGAGAAAATGTGGCAAGCCACCGCCGCCAACGACCAGCGCGGCATGGACTGCAACGCCGCCGGCCCCTGCGACCTCGGCGAGCCCGGCGGCATGCTACCGATCGAACCCACAGCCGCCGACCAAGCCACCCTGCGCCGCATCCTTGACGATTACGTGCTAAAACGCTGGGCGCAACGCTGCGGCCCCGAATGCGCCGCAGACTGGACCCAAACCGCCGGCAGCGTCCTCGGCCTCCGCGCCGCCGCGGAATAACCCGGCACCACACCGCGACCGCCGTTTCAGGAAAAAACAAATGCTCGCCACCCTCCATAACCAACTAGAAAAAATCGCCCGCGCCGCCGTCTGGACAGGCGGTGCCGCCCTCATGCTCTGCGCCATCATGGTCACTCTAGATGTCCTATCGCGCAAACTTTTCGGCATCACCATGAGCGGCGCGGACGAGATCACCGGCTACGTATTCGCCGCCAGCACCACCTGGGCCTATTCCTACTGCCTGCTCCACCGCGCCAACATCCGCATCGATGCGCTCTACCAACTCTTCCCCCGCGCCCTGCAAGCCACCCTCGATGTCCTCGGCACCCTGCTATTACTAGTATTTATGGGCGTCCTCACCGAGCGCGCTATCCACACCCTGCACGCCTCATGGACGTACGGCTCCACCGCCGTCACCACCCTCACCACCCCGCTCTGGATCCCGCAGCTATTCTGGGTCGCCGGCCTAATCCTGCTAATGGCCTCGCTCATCCTAGTCGCCGTCTACGCCCTCAGCCGCCTATTTTTAGCCGATTTCGCCACCGTATCCCGAATCGCCGGTGTCAAATCCCTGCAAGAAGAAATCGCCGACGAAGCCGCCCCGACCTCGACCACCGCCCACCCGACCGCCGCGACTCCCCCCACAGCTCACCAGGAATCCTAAAATGTTCGGCAAAATGCTCGTCTTACTGCTGCTACTGGTATTCGCCAGCGTACCGGTAGCCGCAGTGCTCGGCATCCTCAGCCTATCGCTAGACCAAACCGAACTCGGCGGGCGCCTCGCCCTCGGCATGGGCGACTTCGTCTGGGACAAAAGCAAAGAATTCCTATTAGTGGCCGTACCCATGTTCATCATGCTGGGCGAGATAATGGTGCGCTCCGGCATCGCCCAACGCATGTACAACGCCGTAGCCTACTGGCTATCCTGGCTACCCGGCGGCCTCATGCATGCCAACATCGGCTCCTGCGCCATCTTCGCCGCCTCCTCCGGTTCCAGCGTCGCCACCGCCGCCACCGTCGGCGTCGTCGCCGAACCAGAAATCGCCCGCCGCCGCTACAACGAGCCGCTATTCCTCGGCAGCCTCGCCGCCGGCAGCACCCTCGGTATCCTCATCCCCCCCTCGGTCAACCTGATCCTCTACGGCCTGATCACCGACACCTCAGTCCCCGAGCTCTACCTAGCCGGCATCCTCCCCGGCCTATTATTAGCCGGGCTATTCATGCTAATCATCGCCGCCGCCTGCCTATACCGCCGCGATTGGGGCGGCGAACGAACCCCCGTCAGCTGGACACAACGCCTAAACAGCCTGCCCGACCTCCTCCCCCCCGTCCTATTATTCATCGCCGTAATCGGCTCGATCTACGCCGGCCTCGCCACCCCCACCGAAGCCGCCTCCCTCGGTGTCTGCTGCGCCCTACTCATCGCCGCATGGAAAAAATCGCTAAATCTAAAAATGCTCGCCGCCGCCTTCGAAGGCACCATGCGCACCACCGCCATGATCATGCTGATCATCCTAGCCGCCGGCTTCCTAAACTCCGTCCTCGGCTTCATCGGCATCACCCAAGCCCTGACCGACTATATAGCCGCCCTAGGGCTAACCTTCATGCAAACCATGCTCATCATCGTGGTTTTCTACCTAATTCTCGGCATGTTTATGGAAACCCTCTCCATGATGCTGACCACAGTCCCCCTCATCTTCGCCATCGTCACCGGACTACCCGGCTTCGACCCCGTCTGGGGCCCAGTCTGGTTCGGCATCCTAGTCATAGTGCTGATGGAAACCGCCCTCATCACCCCTCCCATCGGTGTCAACCTCTACGTCGTCCAAGGCATCCGCTCCAAGGGCAGCTTCAACGATGTCGCCCTCGGCGCACTGCCCTTCTTAGCAATGATGCTAGTAATGGTCGCCTTGTTACTACTATTCCCGCAAATCGCCACCTGGCTCCCCGAACAGTTCTACTGCAACCCCACCGACTCCGCCGCCGCCCTACGCTGCCCCTCCCCCTAAAACCCCCCCTGACAAGGAAAAAAAGGGGGTTGGTCTTGAAGCCCCCCTGACAAGGGGGGTTTGGGGGGTTGGGTTTGGAGATTTGGGAGTTTGCCAAGATCGAAGCCCCCCTGACAAGGGGGGAAAGGGGGGTTGGATGTGGAGGTTGGGAGGGTTGGATGTGAAAGTTTGAAGGGCCAGCCCTCCTAACAGCCTCACACCACCGCACAAAGCCCCCCATCCACATTGATCGCCGCCCCACTAATATAAGACCCCGCATCCGAAGCCAAAAAACACGCCACATTGGCAAATTCCTGCGCCGTCCCCAACCGCCCCAAGGGCAACCGCAGCTCCGCCGCCATCGCCGCCAAAAACTCCCGATGCCCCTGCTCCGGTGCCACTTCCGCGTTGCGCCGCACCCACTGCTCGCTCTCGATAAACCCCGTACAAAGCCCATTCACCAGCACATTATGCGCCGCCCCCTCCTTAGACAGCACCTTAGTCAACGCCAACCCCGCCGCCCGAGTCACCGAAGTCGGCGCCGACCCCGCCCGCGGTGCCTTAGCCGGCGTATTCAAAACATTGATAATCCGCCCCCAACGCCGTTCCTGCATCCCCGGCAACGCCAGCCGACACAGCCGAATCGCCGCAAACAGCTTCAGGTCAATATCCGCCTGCCAATCCGCATCGCTAATTTCCAAAAAAGCCGCCGTCCGCGCCACCCCAGCATTATTGACCAGCACCTCCACCCGCCCAAAATCCCGCAAAACCCCCGCAAACGCCGCCTCAACCTGCCCCGCATCGCACACATCCGCCGCATACCCCCGCACCTCCGCCTCCGTCTCCCGCGCAATCTCCGCCACCGTCGCCGCCAACCGCTCCTCACGCCGAGCCAACAACGCCACCCGCGCCCCCGCCGCCGCAAAAGTCGCCCCCATCGCCCGCCCCAACCCAGCACTACCGCCCGTAATCAGCGCCACCCGCCCATCCAATCGACAGTCCATTTTTAGAAGCCCCCCTGATAAGGGGGAAAAGGGGGGTTGGTCTTGAAGCCCCCTGACAAGGGGGGTTTGGGGGGTTGGGCTTGGAGATTTGGGAGTTTGCCAAGATCGAAGCCCCCCTGACAAGGGGGGGTGGGGGGGTTGGATGTGGAGGGTTTGGGGGTTTGGGTTTGAAGGGTTAGTTTTTCGAGCATTTCTCCGCCCCCATCGCCAAAGCCACCTTAGACCCACTACGCCGCCCCAACTCCCCATTGATCCCCGCCCCAGCCGCCACCAACTTGCCCAAATCCACCCCATGCTCAACCCCTAACCCATCCAACATATACACCAAATCCTCGGTCGCCAAATTGCCCGCCGCCCCCCGCGCATAAGGGCAGCCGCCCAACCCCGCCACCGAGCTATCCACCACCGCAACGCCCCGCTGCAAAGCGGCATACACATTCGCCAACGCCTGCCCGTAAGTATCGTGAAAATGCACCGCCAACCGCTCCGCCGGAATCTCCGCCAACAGCACATCGAACAACGCATCCACCGCCGCCACAGTGCCCACCCCCACCGTATCCCCCAGCGAAACCTCATAACACCCCATCTTCAGC
>JACONM010000004.1:18457-18658 GCA_014323765.1 Cellvibrionales bacterium
CCCCACAGCTCACCAGGAATCCTAAAATGTTCGGCAAAATGCTCATCCTGCTACTGCTACTGGTATTCGCCAGCGTGCCGGTAGCCGCAGTACTCGGCATCCTCAGCCTATCGCTAGACCAAACCGAACTCGGCGGGCGCCTCGCCCTCGGCATGGGCGACTTCGTCTGGGACAAAAGCAAAGAATTCCTATTAGTCGCCG
>JACONM010000004.1:18678-27812 GCA_014323765.1 Cellvibrionales bacterium
CGCGAACTGACCTCCAAAACCCGCCGCGGCGCAACCGCCCCCTCATAAGGGCAGCCCAGCACACAAGAAACATACCCGCGCACCCGAACCCCCCGCGCCCCCGCCGCCGCCATCACCGGCGCAAACCGCTCCAAACTCGCCGCAATACTGCAATTTATATTCCGCTCAGAAAAAGCCTCCGACGCCGCCGCAAACACCGCCACCTCCGCCACCCCCGCCTCCATCGCCCGCTCAAACCCCCGCAAATTCGGGGTCAACGCCGCGTAAGTCACCCCCGGCACCCGCTCAATAGCGGCAAACACCTCCGCCGACCCCGCCATCTGCGGCACCCATTTCGGGCTAACAAAACTGCCCGCCTCCACATACCGAATCCCCGCCGCCACCAACCCTTCGATCAGCCGCACCTTAGCCGCCACATCGAGCGGCTGCGCCTCATTCTGCAACCCATCGCGCGGCCCCACCTCGACAATCCGCACTTTTTTAGGCAACGCCGGCCTTTCAACCGCAACCGGCAGGGCGGCAATCCCACCCGCAACCGCCGTCCCCCCTCCCTCACCACCGCCCGGAAGCTTCTTCTTCTCACTCTTCACCTCAATCCAGCTATCGAGAAAATAAATAAGCAGCCAAACCCCCAGCGCAATGCCAAAAGCAAGCCAAGCAAAAGTGATAGCCTCCGCATCATTCATAGCGCAACCTCACACAAACCAGCAAACCAAAACCTAACAACTGACTCCCCCCTGACAAGGGCACCCTCCTACTCCCCCCTGACAAGGGGGGCAGGGGGGGTTGGATGTGGGGGATGTGGGGGGGGGGATGTGGTTGGATAGGGCAGGGCAGGGCAACTCACTCCCCCACCTCATCGCCGCCCCCATCCACCCCCGCCACCAAAAACTCCAACACCGCATCCCCACCAGAAACCAACTCCCCCGGCTGAAAATGAAACGCCACCACCTGCCCATCCGCCGGCGCCCGAATACTATGCTCCATCTTCATCGCCTCCATCACCAGCAACACCGCCCCGCGCTCCACCGCCTGCCCCGGCTCCACCAAATGCGCCACCACAGTGCCATTCATCGGCGCACTCAGCCCGCCGCCCGCCTCCACCGCCTCATCGCCCAAATCCGCCGGCACCAGCCGAAAATCCACACTCCCCCCCGCCCCAAACAACCGCAACCCATCGCCATGCGCCGCCACCGTCGCTTGCAATCTATGCCCATCGACCTCCCCCCAAAGCCGCTCCCCCTGCAACGCCCCCCGCACCCGCCAGCTTTTATCGCCGACCGTGACAGCGTATTCGGTCTCATTATCCGCCGGCCCCGCCCCAACCTGCTCCGCCACCAGCGCAAAATCCTCATCCCCCAAGCGCAAAGCAAAATCCTGCCGATACGGCTGATTCAACCGCCACCCATTGCGCAAGTTCCAAGGCGAATACGGGTCCCCGTGCGCCGCCGCCAACCGCCCATCGCGCCGCCGCGCCAACAGCAAATAAAGCCCAGCCAAAGGCACCGCCGCCCCCGCCAAACCCGGCCCATCCGCCGCCGGAAAAAGCAATTCACGATGGGTATCGATAAACCCCGTATCCAATTCCGCCGCCACAAAAGGCGCACAACCAGCCAACCGATGCAAAAAATCGATATTGGTCGGCATACCGCCAATCCGATACTCGCGCAATGCCCGCCCCAGCCGCTGCAACGCCCCCGCCCGGGTTTTATCCCAAACGATCAATTTAGCAATCAGCGGATCATAATGCACGGAAACCGCATCGCCCTGCACCACCCCCGTATCCACCCGCACATATTCCGATTCCGCCGGCGGTTGTAAAAAAGCCAGAGTCCCCGTCGCCGGCAAAAAATCATTGGCCGGGTCCTCGGCATAAATCCGCGCCTCAAAAGCATGCCCGTTGATCGCCAACTCATCCTGCGCCAACGGCAACGCCTCCCCAGCCGCCACCGCCAGCTGCCACGCCACCAAATCCTGCCCGCTAATCATCTCGGTCACCGGATGCTCCACCTGCAACCGCGTATTCATCTCCATAAAATAAAACGCCCCATCAGGATCGAGTAAAAACTCCACAGTGCCCGCCCCTTCATAATCGATGGCCCGCGCCGCCCGCACCGCTGCCTCCCCCATCGCCGCACGCAATGCATCGGTCATCCCCGGTGCCGGCGCCTCTTCGATAATTTTCTGATGCCGCCGCTGCACCGAACAATCGCGCTCAAATAAATAAACAGCATGGCCAAGCCGGTCGCAAAACACCTGAATTTCCACATGCCGCGGTGCGGTCAAATACTTTTCCACCAGCATATCCGCATTGCCAAAACTCGCCTGCGATTCTCGCCGCGCCGCATCCAACGCCGCATCAAACTCACCCGCCTGCCACACCTGCCGCATGCCCTTGCCACCGCCACCCGCCACCGCCTTCAGCAACACCGGATACCCCATGTCATCGGCGGCTTTTTTCAACACGGCGCGATCCTGCCCATCGCCGTGATACCCCGGAATCAGCGGCACCCCAGCCCGCTCCATAATCTGCTTCGCCGCCGACTTCGACCCCATCGCCTCAATCGCCGCCGCCGGTGGGCCAATAAAAACGATCCCGGCTTCCGCACAAGCGCGACTAAATTCCGCATTCTCCGACAAAAACCCGTACCCCGGATGCACAGCCTCCGCCCCCGTCTGCCGCGCCGCATCCAAAACCTTCTCCCCCCGCAAATACGAATCGCGCGACGGAGCCGGCCCCAAATACACCGCTTCATCCGCCATACGCACATGCAACGCATCGCGATCCGCCGCCGAATACACCGCCACGGTTTCAATCCCCAATCGCCGCGCCGTGCGCATCACCCGGCAGGCGATCTCCCCGCGGTTGGCGATCAAAACCCGCTTAAACTTAATTCCACTCATAATTAGTTTCCCTGCTCAATCCAAGCGGGCGCCCGTTTCTCCAGAAACGCCCCCAACCCTTCCTGCCCCTCCGCCGACACCCGAATATCGGCAATCCGCCGGCAGCTATCCTCGATCAACTCCGCATCCACCGCCCGCCCCGCCAAATCCAACACCAGCTTTTTCGCCGCGCTCACCGCCGCCGGGCCATTTGCCAACAAGCGATCCGCCAAGCCCTCGACCGTCGCTTCCAACGCCTCCGCCTCCACCACCTCACTCAGCACCCCTAAACGCTGCGCCGTCGCCGCATCAAACCGCTCAGCCGTAGCAAAATACCGCCGCGCCGCCCGCGCCCCCATAGCGGCGATCACATAGGGCGCAATGGTGGCCGGAATCAACCCAATTTTGACCTCGCTCAAACAAAAGCTCGCCCGCTCCGTCCCCACCGCCAAATCGCAACAGCACACCAACCCCACTGCCCCCCCAAACGCCGCCCCCTGCACCTGCGCAATCGTCGGTCTCGAAAACCCATTCAAACAGCGCAACATCTCCGCCAAAGCCCGCGCATCACGCAAATTTTCCTCACGACTGTAGCCCGCCATGCGCCGCATCCAATTCAAATCCGCGCCCGCCGAAAAACTCTTCCCCGCCGCCGCCAACACCAGCAACCGCACCCGCGAATCCGCCGCCGCACTCTGCAAGGCCGCCGTCAGCTCGCCGATCATCCCATCATCAAACGCATTGTGCCGCGCCGGATTATTCAAAACCAAGCGCGCCACCCCGCGAGCATCCACCCGATAGTCGATCTGGCTCATCCGCTACATCCGGAACACGCCAAAACGGCTATCGCCAATCTCAGCATTCATACTCGCCGAAATCGCCAACCCTAAAACCATGCGAGTCTCCGCCGGGTCGATAACCCCATCGTCCCACAACCGCGCCGACGCATAATAAGGGTGCCCCTGCCGCTCATAAGAATCGATAATCGGCTGCTTAAACGCCGCCTCATCCGCCGCGCTCCAATCGGCACCGCCCTTCGCCAGCTGATCGCGTTTGACCTGCGCCAACACCCCCGCCGCCTGCTCCCCACCCATCACCGAAATCCGCGCATTCGGCCACATAAACAAAAACCGCGGGTCATAAGCCCGCCCACACATCCCATAATTGCCCGCCCCAAAAGACCCGCCGATCAACACCGTAAATTTCGGCACCTGCACAGTCGCCACGGCGGTCACCATCTTAGCCCCATTCTTAGCAATACCGCCATTTTCATACTGCTTGCCAACCATAAACCCAGTGATATTCTGCAAAAACAAAAGCGGAATTTTACGCTGCCCACAAAGCTGCACAAAATGCGCTCCCTTGAGCGCCGACTCGCTAAACAAAATGCCATTATTAGCCACCACCCCCAGCGGATACCCATGCAACCGCGCAAAGCCACACACCAAAGTATCCCCATACAGCGGCTTAAATTCATCAAACTCCGAGCCATCCACCAACCGCGCAATCACCTCGCGCACATCGTAAGGCACCCGCGTATCCGGCGGAATAATCCCGTAAATCTCCTCCGCCGGATAGATCGGCTCCACCGTCTCCGCCACCTCACAAGGCACCACTTTACGCCGATTCAACCGCGCCACCGACGCCCGCGCCAACG
This sequence comes from Cellvibrionales bacterium, assembly GCA_014323765.1. Lineage (GTDB taxonomy): Bacteria > Pseudomonadota > Gammaproteobacteria > Pseudomonadales > GM7GCV1 > GM7GCV1. The sequence goes on from JACONM010000004.1 coordinate 23,219, forward strand.
CCAACGCATGCGGATCATTGTGCGCCAAATAATCGGTAACCCCCGACGTGCGACAATGCACCTCGCCGCCGCCCAATTCCTCCGCCGACACCTGCTCCCCGGTCGCCGCCTTCACCAACGGCGGCCCGCCCAAAAATATCGTCCCCTGCTCGCGCACGATAATCGCCTCATCCGCCATCGCCGGCACATAAGCCCCACCCGCCGTACAAGACCCCATCACCACCGCAATCTGCGGAATATTGGCCGCCGACATAGTCGCCTGATTGTAAAAAATGCGCCCAAAGTGCTCGCGATCCGGAAACACCTCATCCTGATGCGGCAAATTCGCCCCCCCAGAATCGACCAAATAAATACAAGGCAACCGATTCTGCGCCGCAATCGCCTGAGCCCGCAAATGCTTCTTAGCCGTCAGCGGAAAATACGTCCCCCCCTTCACCGTCGAATCGTTGGCAACAATCACACATTCCTGTCCACTAACCCGCCCAATGCCACTGATCAACCCCGCCGCCGGCACCTCCTCAGAATAGACCCCATACCCCGCCAGCGGCGAAAGCTCCAGAAACGGCGCCCCCGGATCCAACAACGCCGCAATCCGCTGCCGCGGCAACAGCTTCCCCCGCGCCAAATGCCGAGCCCGAGCCCGCTCCCCCCCACCCCGCTCAATCCGCGCCACCACCCCCCGCAAATCACCCACCAACCCCCGCATCCGCCCACTGTTATCAGCAAACTCAGAAGAACGAACATCAACAGCAGACTTTAGGATAGGCATAACAAAATTCCAGCGACAACGGCTCCGCAAGCGCACCAGGCGACAGACAGACAAAAAAGCAGACAGAGAAGGCAACGACCAGCAAAACCCCCGCTATCTAGCCCCACAATTCTAACCCCGAATCCCCCCCCACGCACCCCCCAACAACGATTTCGCCGTCCCCACCACCGCCCGCCGCCACCAAGCCCCGACAACTGACACTCTTGCACAGTCGCACCCCTTGAACATGTCAGCACTTTCCCGCCCACAAGGCTTGCACAACCCACATTTTCTCAGTACATTGCCACCAGCTTCTAGGGAGACCACCGCAATGCACAATGTCCAGACAACACACTTCAAGGCAACCCTAACCGACAAACACATCAACCCAACAGAAAAAGCCTTCCTCAGACTGCTAGAACAAGAAATAACCACCAACCCCCAACGTCTAAAACCCTACGGCGGCCAAACAACCCACCGAGCCGCCGAGTTAGTAGCCGGCATGGATGTCGACCTAAACGCCCCTCTCACAGGTGAATGACCGCAAACCATACCCCGGCGCACTAGTCAGGTAAGCCCCAAAATTTTTATGTGGGCACAAATTATTCAGTCATGGCTTTCAATTTTCCCATGAAAGAATGGATATCTTCACTAAGTTCACCCAGTTTCATTGCCGTAGCAACATCCTCTCGATTAATTTTTAGCACCGAATCATGCTTTTCAAGTTGGCAGAAAAGACTATTCTCATCTTCAAACAATAACCGTTTTCCATCGACGACTGAAAATATGTTTGCGGATAAATTCTCCCAATTTTGGCCTTCAGGCAATGTCAAATTCTCGCCACCAAAAAAGCCATCAATGATGTCGAGCGCATCTTGCGCAAACAAATCATCTTCAGATACGTTTAATTTTGACAGCGCAACCCGTTTCCAAGCATTAGAAACCAGCAAGTAGTTTTCGATATTTTTACGTTTCCACTCAAACAAAACGGGATTACTAGGTTCGCGATGAAAAGCCCGCCTGTCATCGTCAAAATCAAACAACATGAGCCGTTTAACAGTAGGAATAATTTGCTGCAATGCCGCATAATGCCGCTCAGCGCGGTCTTTCATGCTTTGTTTTCCGCCGCCCCCCATCACCTTGAAACATAATTGCCGTATTGTTTCTTGCGCATCGCAAGTAGTGGCCCAGGCCCGAAGAATCCGTTCATCCGATTCCCCTTCCACATAGACGATATAGGGGGAACCGACCAATCGCACAATTTCTTCATTAGACACTTCGGCCATGGCATGCAGTACGGAAGGGGTGGAAGAAACCCGTTTGGGAACATGATCAAGCAACGAAATGATCTGCCCCGCATTAACACCGCGCACAAACTCCTCCGCATGGGTAGCAATCAAAAATTGGGTACCACGCTCTTGCGATTTTCTGCTAAAATAATCAACCACCTCGCGCTGTAAATTGACATGCAAATGCGCATCCGGCTCATCAAGTAAAATAGTGGTTGGCCGGTAACCAAACAAAAATGCCAGCAAGGTGAGCGTTTGGTGAAAGCCGCTCCCCCCAGAAATTATATCGTACCGCTTCTTATTTTGAATGTACTCCACGGTAATAAAAACATCTTTATTTGCATCGTATTCGGGCGGCTTAATCTTGACACCAAACCACCGCTCAACAATACCCGCAAGCTCATTCCAATCCGATTCACCGGCATCTCCGCTAACCCTCAATAAAAGATTGCGCAAAACGCTACCAGGCTGCCCTTTACCCACTTGCTGACGCATGGGCGGCTCATCCAGTCGTTTTTCAGCCGGCTCCAACCCAGAGAAAGGCGGCACATAGGCAATTCTCGGCAAAGCCTCTTTTTTTGTGTATTCCCGAAACCGTTCCCAGCCATCAGCGGGAATAGCATAAATGGTTTGCGGAGAATGGTAGCGGAGATGCACGCCAAACCGATCTGTCGCCCCTCGATGATCTTGCCATTCCAAGAGAATGTCGATCAAAATGTAATCCTGCCTGCGCTTCCCAGATTCTGGGTCGAAAGGATTTTTTCTAATTGTTCGATTTTTCCACAAAAGACTAAACTCAGGGACGGGCAAAGCAGTAAAATTCGGCAACAACACCTGGATACCCTTAGATCCAGTGCGTTTTGTTCTACTAAATTCATCCACACAATACTGCCAAATAGCCAAGGCTTGCAACACCGTGCTCTTGCCGCTATTGTTGCGCCCGACCAACAAATCAAACGAGCCAAGCTCATAAACTTGCTCGCCAATGCTCTTAAAATTTCGCAGTGTAATTTTTTTGATCATCTCAATTCTCCAACTAATTATTCATTGCTCCACGGGCGAGACTAGAACCCCACTCTCAATCCTCCCCCATCACGACACCCACCACAAAACCCCCACCACCCCCACCAACCCAACCTGCACCAACCCCCCACCCAAAACCCAATAAAGCAATCGCCGCACCCGCCCAATGTCCCGCCGCAGCCGCTCGCCCCCCTGTTCCGCCGCCTCGCAAAATTCTTCTGATAACCCCTCCCGCAACTCTTTTTGCAAAACAACACTCCCCTGCGCTCCATCCTGCTTAATTTCATTTTTATTGCTAATCAACTGCTGCCGAGCCTCTTTCAATTCCTGCTGCAACGCCCCCGTCTGCTCCACCGCCAAATTAACAAATTCCCCAACCTCAACCAGCTGCGCAGCAGTAGCCAAATCACCATAAGAAACCAAACTCTCCTCCACCCGCTCTTCAATTTTCACCAAAGTAATCGCGCCCGTTTTAGGATGGACCTCCGCCCGCCGATTCACCGCCCACCTGAGAGCCAAATCATGATGCCCCACAAAACAAAGCAACAAACTGGCCCCGCGCCAATGCATAATAATCCGAATCTCATTATTCACCCGTGCCGACCAAAATTCCCTATTCTGCGATTCGCGCAACCGCTTAAAATTGCGCCCCGGTGCCCTCGGGTTTTGCTGAAAATCAAAAACCGCAATTTTGACTAACTTCTGCTCCTGCTCAGTCAATTTATTCAAACCATCAACAAAAGAATCGGCAATATGAAATTCCATCAGAAACACTCCGTATTAAATGGCAAGCGCTAGATTAAATGCGTGAACACAAGCGGAACCAATCGACAAAACGAACAGCCCAAAACCGCCCGCCCACATCGCCGCCCACCCGCAAAAAACCCAAAAAGAAAATGGCGCGCTTGGGAGGATTCGAACCTCCGACCCCCTAGTTCGTAGCCAGGTACTCTATCCAACTGAGCTACAAGCGCACAATCCACCCGCCACCAAAGCCCGCAACTATAAAGCCTAACCACCCCCCAGTCAAGAAGCCCCCCTGACAAGGGGGGAAAGGGGGGTTGGTCTTGAAGCCCCCCTGACAAGGGGGGTTTGGGGGGTTGGTCTGGAAGGGAGGGGCTGGTCTGGAAGAAATTGAAGCCCCTGACAGACCCGCTCACCCAACCCCACCCCACCAACCCTGCTAAACTAAAAACCCCGCCAAAAACCCAGCCACCAACAATGCCAACCCAGCCTCCCCAAAAAACCAAACGCGAACTAACCCGCCGCCTAACCGCCGCTTTCACCCCCACCCACCTAACCATCGCCAACGAAAGCCACCACCACGCCGGCCCCAAAAACGCCGAAACCCACTTCAAAATCACCCTAGTCGCCCAAAAGTTCGCCAACCTCCCCCTAGTAGCCCGTCACCAAGCCATCTACGCTCTACTCCCCGACCTCCTAAAATCCCCGATCCACGCCCTAGCCCTACACCTCTACACCCCCGAAGAATGGCAAGCCGCCGACCCAACCCCCCCATCCCCACCCTGCGCCC
>JACONM010000005.1:0-2146 GCA_014323765.1 Cellvibrionales bacterium
CCCTACGACATCCTCGACCCGATCCTAGAACGCTACATAGAGCAAAACCAAACCCCCCAACAGATCACCGCCGCCGGCTTCCCCTCAGACACCGTCGAAAAAATACTCCGCCTAGTAGATCAAAACGAACACAAACGCCGCCAAGCCCCCCCCGGCCCCCGAGTAACCCCAAAACCCCTAACCCGAGACCGCCGCTACCCCATAACCAACGCCTGGAAATAACCTCAAAAAAAAGCCCCCCCGACAAGGGAAAAGATCGAAGCCCCCCTGACAAGGGGGGTTGGGGGGTTTGCCGGGGTTAGAGGGTTTGCCGAAAAAAAGCCACCAACACCGCCCACTTAATTAGCAGGGCAAAAACCTAAGACCGCGGCACATAAACCGGATTATAAAGTGCCCGCGTATCAAACCCCAAAACCCGCGGCTTATCAAAAATCCCCAAAGTCGCCCGATTCACCCAAGACCGCTGCGTCTCCGCCTCCAACCGCGCCCGGTCAAACGCCCCCGCATCCGCCAACGCCGGATGATCCGCATAATTGGCCGCCAACACCCGAATCGCATTCTCCGCCTGCTCATCAAACCCCAACAGCCGATACCCCTGCGCCATAATCGCCAACCCATCCGGCACCGCCGGACTCCGCGGAAAATTCTCCACCACATATTTCCCCCGATTCACCGCCGCCAAATAAGCCCGCCGCTTCAAATAATAATTCGCCGTATTGATCTCACTGCGCGCCAAAATATTCCGCAAATGCACCAACCGCTTGCGCGCATCCGCCGCATAAGGACTATTAGGAAAGCGCGCCAACAAATCAGAAAACTGCGCAAAAGAATCCCGCGCACTCCCCAAATCCCGCGTACTACCATCCACCGGCAAAAACTGACTCAGCGGCGACAGATCCCGAGTAAAACTCACCAACCCCAGCATGTAATAGGCATAATCCACATTAGGATGCGTCGGATGCAAACGGATAAACCGCTCCGCCGCCGCCGTCGCTGCATCATGGTCAAAAGCCCGATAATGCGCATAGATCAACTCCAGCTGCGCCTGCTCCGCATGCTTCCCAAACGGAAACTGCGCCTCCAACAGCTGCAAATACTCAATCGCCGTCCGCGACTGCCCTGAATCCAAGCTCGCCAACGCCCGCCGATAAAGTTCCGCTTCCGCCGTCTCCACCTCCTCCTCGCCCCCAAACCAAGCACAAGAAGCCAGCAACCCCACCAGTAAAAAAACAAAAACTCGCAATTTCATACCCCAACAGATCTCCCAACTCAAAACAAACCCCCATTTAACCACAAAGCCCCCCTGATAAGGGGGGAAAGGGGGGGGTTGGTCTGGAAGCCCCCCTGACAAGGGGGGTTTGGGGGGTTGGTATGGGAGGGGGTTAGTATGGGGGTCAGCCTAGAATTGGCAGACTGACCCAGAATCGGCAGATCGGCCAGAAGGAATCAGCACCAGAAAACCCTTGACATCCCCCACCCACCCCCTAAACTCCACCCCACTCCAACCAACTCCCCCAGAACCATTCCCGACACAACCAAACCCAACCCACCCCACGACATCGACATCCGCCTAACCAAAATGGAGGGCGATATGAAGACCCAAAAAGAAAGCTACGACAAAGGCTGGCAATCCATCCGCGCCAGCATGGCCGAACATCGCGAAGATTACCGCACAGCCCTCGCCGACCTAAAAATCGAAATCGCGAAACGCGATAAAGACAACCAAAGGTTCCTAATCACCCTATTCGCCATCCTAATCGCCACCCTAATCGGCATCAGCGAATTCAGAATCCCCGACATCCCCTCCCCCCAATCCACTCAGATCACCCATAGCCCGGTGGATTCGAGACGGCTGACTGGCGATCAAGTGCGGGCTATGTCGGATGAAGAGATTTTACGCTGGGCCGCCGAGCAGGGGGAGGCAGTAATGAGCCTTTCCCAACTTGGGCGCGATGAGTTTGACGCATGGCGGGAGCGGTACGCCGGCACGAAAGACCCTAAGGTACGAGCGATTGCCATAACCCAATAACCCGCTGACAAGAGAGCTTCCCAGATCAGAAGCCCCCCCAAAACCACCAAAACCACCAGCCGCCGCCCAACCCAATGACCAACCAAATCGACCACCAAACCACCGTCCCCCCCCACC
>JACONM010000005.1:2382-2691 GCA_014323765.1 Cellvibrionales bacterium
ACGCCCTGCTCCACCACCACCCCAACGCCGCCGACCTCCCCCGCGCCGGCCTCGTCCACCGCCTCGACAAAGACACCAGCGGCCTCCTAGCCGTCGCCAAAACCCCGCAAGCCCAAACCGCCCTAGTCCGCCAACTCCAAGCCCGCACCATCACCCGCGAATACCTCGCTGTCGCGTGCGGCCACTTCACCGGCCCCGGCACCATCGACGCCCCCATCGGCCGCCACCCAAAGCACCGCCGCAAAATGGCCGTAACCCCGGGCGGCAAACCCGCCATCACCCACTACCGCCCCCTCGAACAATTCGCCG
>JACONM010000005.1:2857-36381 GCA_014323765.1 Cellvibrionales bacterium
GCAATTTCTCCCGCCAAGCCCTCCACGCCACCCACCTAGCCCTAAAACACCCCAAAACCACCCAACCCATGCACTGGCAATCCCCCCCACCCCAAGACATCCACCAACTACTAACCACCCTAAGATCAAAACCCCCCTGACAAGGGGGGGGAAAGGGGGGTTGGTCTGGAAGGGAGGTTGCTCTTGAAGCCCCCTGACAAGGGGGGACCAAATCGAAGCCCCCCTGACAAGGGGGGTTTGGGGGGTTGGTTTGGGGGAGGGGGGAGTTGACCCGAAAGACTAAAAAGCATCCAAACATAACCCCACCCAACCAAGATATCGAAGCAAACACCAAGACCGCCCACAAGAGACACCTGCCACCCAAAGCATCAGTCCCCATTGACATCCCCCCACAAGCCCCCAACTAATCGAAACTCCAACCACCAAAACAGGAACCCCCCCATGCGCCCCGACCAAATGACCGCCCAGCTCCAATCCGCCCTAGCCGCCGCCCAATCGGCCGCCATCGGGCGCGATCACGCCAGCATCGAACCCGAACACCTCCTAGCCGCCCTCATCGACCAATCCGGCGGTGCCGCCCGCCCCCTACTCGCCCAAGCCAGCTTCGACCTTCCCGCCCTCACCGCCGAACTCCAAACCCGCCTCGCCGACTTCCCCAAACTCGGCACCCCCTCCGGCGATGTCCAAATCAGCCAAAACCTCAGCCGCCTGCTCAACCTCGCCGACCGCCAACGCCAACAATTCGGCGATGCCTACCTCTCCGCCGAAGCCGTCCTCCTCGCCGCCGCCGACCCCAACACCGCCACCGGCAAACTGCTCGCCAAATCCGGCGACCCCGCTGCCCTCCGCACCGCCGTAGCAAAACTCCGCAGCGGCGAAACCATCATGGACCCCGCAGCCGACAGCCACCGCCAAGCCCTCGCCAAATACTGCCTTGATCTGACCGAACGCGCCGAACAAGGCAAGCTCGACCCGGTCATCGGCCGCGACGACGAAATCCGCCGCACCATCCAAGTCCTCCAACGCCGCACCAAAAACAACCCCGTCCTAATCGGCGACCCCGGCGTCGGCAAAACCGCCATCGCCGAGGGCCTAGCGCAACGCATCATCAATTCCGAAGTCCCCGAAGGGCTAAAAAACAAACGCATTCTCTCCCTCGACCTCGGCGCCCTACTCGCCGGTGCCAAATTCCGCGGCGACTTCGAAGAACGCCTAAAAGCCGTCCTCAAAGAGCTCGCCAAACAAGAAGGCCAAATCATCCTCTTCATCGATGAACTCCACACCTTAGTCGGTGCCGGCAAAGCCGAGGGCGCCCTAGACGCCGGCAACATGCTCAAACCCGCCCTCGCCCGCGGCGACCTCCACTGCGTCGGCGCCACCACCCTAGACGAATACCGCCAGCAGATCGAAAAAGACGCCGCCCTAGAACGCCGCTTCCAAAAAGTGCTAGTCGCCGAACCAGACGAAGCCGACTGCGTCGCCATCCTCCGCGGCTTAAAAGAACGCTACGAAGTCCACCACGGCGTAGAAATCAGCGACTCCGCCATCCTCGCCGCCGCCCGCCTATCCATCCGCTACATCGCCGACCGCCAGCTGCCCGACAAAGCCATCGACCTCATCGACGAAGCCGCCAGCCGCATCCGCATGGAAATCGACTCCAAACCCGAGAGCATGGACCGCCTAGAACGCCGCCTAATCCAACTAAAGATCGAACGCGAAGCGATCAAAAAAGACGACTCCGACTCCGCCCAACAACGCCTGCAAAAAGTCGACTCGGAGATCACCGCCATCGAACGCGACTACGCCGACCTAGAAGAAATATGGAAGGCGGAAAAAGCCAGCCTAACCAGTGCCGCTCAACGCAAATCCGAGCTAGAACAAGCCCGCCAAGCCATGGAAGCCGCCCAACGCAGCGGCGACCTCAACAAAATGGCCGAGCTCCAATACGGCCGCATCCCCGAACTAGAAAAACAGCTCACCCAAGCCACCCAAACCGACTCCGCCCCCCAACTACTCCGCAACCGCGTCACCGAAGAAGAAGTCGCCGAAGTAGTCGCCCGCTGGACCGGCATCCCCGTCGCCCGCATGCTCGCCACCGAACGCGACCGCCTGCTCCACATGGAAGCCGCCCTCGGCAAACGAGTCATCGGCCAGGCGGAAGCCATCACCGCCGTATCCAGTGCCGTCCGCCGCGCCCGCGCCGGCCTCGCCGACCCCAACCGACCCAACGGCTCCTTCCTATTTTTAGGCCCCACCGGGGTCGGCAAAACCGAACTCTGCAAAGCCCTCGCCGACTTCCTGTTCGATAGCGAATCCGCCATGGTGCGCATCGACATGTCCGAATTTATGGAAAAGCACTCCGTAGCCCGACTCATCGGCGCCCCACCCGGCTACGTCGGTTACGAAGCCGGCGGTTATCTGACCGAAGCCGTGCGCCGCCGCCCCTACACCGTGCTCCTGCTCGATGAAGTCGAAAAAGCCCACCCCGATGTCTTCAACCTGCTATTGCAAGTGCTCGATGACGGTCGCCTCACCGACAGCCAAGGCCGCACCGTCGACTTCCGCCACGCCGTCATCGTAATGACCTCCAACCTCGGCTCCGACCTCATCCAACAGCTCGCCGGCGAAGACAACTACCCAAAAATGCGCACCGCCGTAATGGACGTAGTCGCCGCCCACTTCCGCCCCGAATTCATCAACCGCATCGATGAAGCCGTGGTCTTCCACCCCCTCGCCCAAACCCAAATCCGCGCCATCGCCGAAATCCAACTAAACGCCCTCCGCCACCGCCTAGCCGACTCCGACCTAAGCCTAGAAGTCACCCCCGAGGCTCTAGATTTTCTATCGGAGGCCGGCTTCGACCCCATCTACGGCGCCCGCCCCCTAAAACGCGCCATCCAAACCCACCTAGAAAACCCCCTAGCCGAAGCCCTACTAGCCAACAAATTCCCCCCCGGAACCCAAATAAAAACCACCCTAAAAAACCAAAAACTAACCTTCACCCCACAACACTAAAACCCCCTCAGGCGATCATATTCCTCGACCTACCCAGCAAAATAAAATCCATTGCACCCCAGCACCCGTTGCGCTACATTGCCCACATTGACTGACATGGAAAAACATACGATGCTAAACCAGTACGCAACCACGCTACGCGAGTTTCATGCTTGCCTCAAACGCAAGCATGCCCCCGCCTTTGTCCCCGAATTTGAGCCAAAAAATGGCGATGAAAGCGCAACCATTCTCTTTCTCTTTGAGAAACCAGGACCCATGACAGATCCCAATAAGAAAAAAGGCAAGAAAGGCTCAGGCAAAATCAGCCAATACAATGACGATCCAACAGCCAGAGCAACGAAGCGTTTTCTAGAAGAGGCCGGTATCGACCAAAAGAACATTATTCTTTGGAATTACATCTCCAGCTGGAACGGCACTAGAAAGATTACAACTGAAGATAAAAAACACGCCAAAGATGAAACTGAACAGCTATTGGCGATTTTGCAAAACCTTAAAACTGTTGTGCTAGTGGGACGCGAAGCGCAAAAACTCGCAAAGCAATTAGATCTAAGCAGATACAAGGTTATCCGCTCGCTACATCCCTCCCCACTAGTTAGAGCGAGTTATCCAGATAAGTGGAAAAAAATACCCGATGAATGGAAAATGGCATCTCCGCGAGCTGCGGGGTTCAAGGCACTCATTGCCTCCGCCCCGCTAGAAGGGATTGAACTCAACCGCTATCGAGACTTTGGGCGCAACATCGCCCTATGAGCTTCCTGATAGACACCAACGTTATATCGGAGGTACGCAAGGGCGCCCGATGCAATCCGACCGTTGCAGCATGGTGGGACACTGTCGCCGAGAATGATCTTTGGCTCAGCTCGCTAGTGTTGGGCGAGCTTCGCAATAGCAGGGCTCGGTGTTACCGCGCTGAACCCATTCAAACCCGGACAGTAAGCCATCACCCCGCATTACCACCAAGAGCGATATCTAAGGCAGCCCCAAAATTAATTGCACCCCAGTATTCGTTGCGGTACATTGCCCACATTGACTGAAGCGGAGCATGACCATGCACATCTTACAGTGCCTAGCCAAAACAACTCCCCTAAACAGTAATCCCATCTCCGATGGAGCCGAGTACGACTTCGCCGCCGGCCTATGGAAGCGCGACGGGCAGATCATCGCACTCGACCCCAATAACCAAGTCACATCGAAGAAAAACGACATCGAGACCGGCGAAGACCAAAAGGGACAATGAGAACCGCCATCGAGGTTTTTATCCTCAGCTAAGTGAAAGCAAATACCCAACGAATGAAAAAAGGCGATTTCCTAACTAAAAACCGCACTCTAAGAATCGATATGGACACAATGCGGATCAGCAATCCAGCCTTCATTGCCACAATGTTTGGGCATCCCATGCCCGTTTTCTTTATTTTTCCACGCCCAAGCAGCCTGAATTGCACATAAAAGCGCATCCAGATGATCCCCACCCGGATCCTCGCAAAGACAGTCCGGCGCATCCAGATCAAATTCATAATGCTCGCGAGCCGCACCGTTGCGCAAAGCATTGAGAATACCCAGTCGCGCTTGATGCTGTTCGCCGGTCTGTTTCTTTTTCGTGTCATGTTTGTAGCTCTTCTTTCCGATTACTGAGCGGGCGAGCACCCCCGGATAAGCCTCAACAACCACCCGCTTAGGGTTGCCTCGTAGCAGCCCCGGAACGCTAACTCTAGCATCCAAGAGATGCGGCGCACCTGCAAAGAACATTTGACCGACCGGAACAAAATACAATTTTTGCGGGCTAACTGACCCGGCAGGCTTGTCTGTACGACGCAAATGCTCCTTGTCTCTCTTCGGTCGAGATTTTCGATATTCATTTAAAGCATTGCAAAACCCTTCCTTTCCCAACCCACGAGCATGCCGCACATACCCCGCCCAATCTTGTGGCCAGCCAATATTTTTGATAAAACGGTCGGCTTGACCAAAGGGAAAATCGATACCAGCAATCCACGGCCCCGGTCGCCGCAACGCATTCTCAAATCCCTCAAATTCCGACCATTCTTCCATTTTAGAAAATCGTAGAGTACCGCCATCAAGAAGACAATGCGCGCAGGTAATTGGCTTTCTCTTCTTAGAACTACTAGTAAAATCAATACCAAGTATTTTCATCGTAGACTGTTTTATCCCTCATCCCCCAACAACCCCTCAATCCGATCCATAATATCATTCATCCGCCGCACCGTCGCCCGATAAGGCTCCGGGCTCGCCATATCCAATCCAGCCTCCAATAAAATACGGTAAGCGTAATCCGACCCGCCCGCCTTCAGCGCATCGATAAAAGCCCGCCGCACACCCTCATCCCCGGCCAATAACTTCTCCGCAAACCAGATCGCCCCCGCCATCGAAGTCGAGTATTGAAAGACATAAAAATCGTAATAAAAATGCGGGATATAAGCCCATTCCATACTGTACAGATCATCGATACGCACAGTGCCGCCCGCATGATCATGATAACGGCGCAGCAACTCCCCATAGATTTCCGACAGCCGCGCCCCGGTCAGCGGCTCCCCCGCCTCCACCGCCTCATGAATTTTCAACTCAAATTCAGCAAACATAGTTTGACGATAAAAAGTCCCCCGCACCGCCTCCAATGCCTGCCCCAAATAAAACAGCTTTTCTTCTTTGGTCTCGGCATTGGCGATCATATACTCTTCTAACAAAATCTCATTGATTATCGACGCAATTTCCGCCACAAAAGTAGAATATCGCGCTTTGGTAAAAGGCTGCGCCGCATTGGCCAGCAGGGAATGCACCGCATGCCCCCATTCGTGAACATAGGTCGACAGCGCATTGTAATCATCGTTATGGTTCAACAAAACATAGGGGTGAACATCATAGGCCGCCCCACTCATATAAGCCCCCGACCGCTTGCCCGGCTGCGGATAAACATGCGCCCAATCACCCGCCAAAGCCGTCCGCAGGTGCCGCATATATTCCTCACCCAACGGCTCCAGAACATCCAGCGTAATACGCTTCGATTCCGCAATGCCAAAATCAGTTTTCATTTGCACCAACGGCGGATAAATATCGTAATAGCGCATTTCATCAATCCCTAAAATCCGCCCGCGCAAACGAAAATAGCGATGCAACGCCGGCAAGCCATTATTCACCTCAGCCACCAGCGTTTCATAAACCGCCGCCGGTAGACCCTCTTGCGCCAGCTGCTGTTCTAGCACCGATTCATAATTTCGCGCCTTAGCCGCAAACACATTGGCATGCACTTCCGTCGCCAGCACCTCCCCCAAGCTATTCTGATAATTCTGCCAGGTACCCCAGAAGCGATCAAACACCATTTTCCGATCAGCCCGATTCACCGCCGCTCGATGCCGAACATACCCCGCCTGATTCAGCAACGCCCGCTCCCCATTAGAAAGATCCACCTCCGGCCATGGCACATCCGCATTGACCAATAATTCATAAATTTTATTTGGCGACCCCAACAGATTGCTGGCCGCCGCCAACACTGTCTCTCCCTTCTCATCCAACCGATGCGGGATATTTCGAATCAGATCCTGCAAATAAAAATCAAAGGGGGCCAATGCCTCTTTTTCTTTCTTTAAATATTTTCGTATTTTCTTTTCACCCAGCTCAATTAACTCGGGTTCCAGCCAAGCAATGGCTTCGCCAAACTCAGTTTCCATCGCCCGCACTTTAGCCAGTCGCTCCTGCCCTGCGGCGATGCGCTGATCTTCATCGTGCAGCAAATTGGCATAGACCGCCAACCGATAAAAATCCTTGCGCACATCGGCAATCTGTTGCAACCCACGCGCCAGCGACTCGGCATTCCGACTCACTTTGCCGCGCAATTCCGGCAGGGCCTGAATACGCCCCTGCACCGCCGCAAACGCACTGCGCCAATCCGCCTCGCTCGCATACAGGTCCGTCAGGTCCCAGCGAATCTGCACCGGCGGCTCAACACCATCCCGCCCAGAATCCTGCGCCGCCAGACCGGGCGCAAAAATCAGAAAAAAGGAAAGAGAAATTCGTAACAACGAAGACTTAAAAGACATAGCGATTTACTCCCGCAGCGTCCAATCGACAATCAACCGTTCACACACCTTCCAGCCGCTAAAAAAAGCAGCACTGGCAAAGGCATTGAAAATAATTTCCAACAGCTGCCGCGCCGCCCCATCCATCAAGGCCATCAGCCCAAAATCATGGATAACGCGGATATTTTCTTGCAGCAACACAAAGATATTGAACGAAAAGTAACCAAACATTAAAAAGCAAAAAGCCATAAGCACCAAAGTAACCAGCGGTGCCCGCGCCAAATAGCGAACAATAGGTCGCCGCAAAGCGGGCAGCCTGATACGCTTAAATAATTTCATGGGAGAGGCTCCATCTGTCACTATTTCGAAGCATAAAAAATTAGAGCCGCCCGCCGGCAACCGCAGCTTATTTTTTAGCCGCCCGTCGCTCGCGGGTCTCCTCGATCACCTTCTCCGCCACCTGTTGCGGGCAGGGCAGATAATGCGAAAACTCCATAGAAAACTGCCCGCGACCCGAAGTCATGGTGCGCAAATGGCCGATGTACCCGAACATCTCCGCCAGCGGCACCTCGGCCTTGACGCGCACCCCAGTGGTGCCCGGCTCCTGATCGCGAATCATTCCGCGCCGCCGGTTTAGGTCACCGATAACATCGCCCACGTGCTCATCCGGGGTGAACACATCCACCTTCATGATCGGTTCAATCAGCTGCGGCCCGGCCTTCGGCATGCTCTGCCGATAGGCCCCCTTAGCCGCCAATTCAAAGGCGACCGCCGAGGAGTCCACCGCATGATAGGCCCCATCGAAAAGCTCAATGTCCACATCCAGCATAGGGAAGCCCGCCAGCGGCCCTTCCTCCATCATCACGGCAAAGCCCTTTTCAATGGCCGGAAAAAACTCCTTAGGCACATTGCCGCCTGCCACCGTCGACTTAAAAGTGAATCCCGTGCCCGGCTCGTTCGGTTTAATGCGGTAATCGATCTTGCCAAACTGCCCAGCCCCACCCGTCTGCTTTTTATGCAAATAGGTGTCTTCAATCGTTCGGGTAATGGTCTCGCGATAAGCCACCTGCGGCTCACCCACCTGCAAATCCACCCCATAGGTGCGTTTCAAGATATCCACCTTGATATCCAAATGCAGCTCGCCCATGCCCTTCAGAATGGTCTCGCCCGAATCCTCATCGGTCTCCACCCGAAAGGAAGGGTCCTCGGCAATCATCTTGCCAATCGCGATGCCCATTTTCTCCGAGCCGCTTTTATCTTTAGGTGCCACCGCGATGGAAATCACCGGGTCAGGAAACACCATCGCCTCCAGAGTGCAGGGGTTATCGGGCGCGCACAGCGTGTGGCCAGTTTGCACATTTTTCATGCCGACCACGGCCACGATATCCCCCGCCTGCGCCCGCGCAATTTCATTACGGTCATCGGCATGCATTTCCACCATCCGCCCAATGCGCTCGGTTTTACCGGTGGCGGAATTGAGCACGGTCATGCCCTTTTCCAACACCCCAGAATAAATACGGATAAACGTCAGCGCACCAAAGCGGTCATCCATAATTTTGAACGCCAAAGCCCGCAGCGGCTCGGCGGGGTCTACAGTCGCCACCGCCCCGGTCGGCTCCCCCGCTTCATCGGTTAGCGGCTGCGGCTCGACTTCAGTCGGGCTCGGCAAATAATCGACCACCGCATCCAGAACCAGCTGCACCCCCTTATTCTTAAACGCCGAGCCACACAAGGTCGGAAAGAAATCCAGATTGCGCGTCCCCTTGCGAATGCAGCGTTTAATTTCTTCAACGGCAGGCTCCTCGCCCTCCATATAAGCCATCAGCAGATCATCATCCTGCTCCACCGCCGTCTCGATCAGCTGCTCGTGATACTGCTCGACCAGCTCGATCATATCGGCCGGCACCGCCTCGATCTGAAAATTTTCCGGCAGCCCCGAATCGTCCCAGATATAGGCTTTCTTAGTCAGCACATCCACCACCCCGCAAAACTCATCCTCGCGCCCAATCGGCAGCGTCAGCACCAACGGACGGGCCCCCAGCACCTTCTTAATCTGCGCCACCACCCGCAAAAAGTCCGCCCCGATGCGGTCCAGCTTGTTGACGAAAATAATGCGCGCCACCTCGGAGTCATTGGCATACCGCCAGTTGGTCTCCGACTGCGGCTCCACCCCACCCGAGCCACAGAACACCCCCACGCCGCCATCCAGCACCTTCAGGGATCGATACACCTCCACAGTAAAGTCCACATGCCCCGGCGTATCGATGATGTTCAGCCGATGCTCCTGCCAAAAACAAGTGGTCGCCGCCGACTGAATAGTGATGCCGCGCTCCTGCTCCTGCTCCATAAAGTCCGTGGTCGCCGCACCATCATGCACCTCGCCCGTTTTGTGAATCTTGCCCGTGAGCTTCAGAATGCGCTCAGTGGTCGTCGTCTTGCCCGCATCCACATGGGCAAAGATACCAATATTGCGGTAAGCAGCGAGGTCAGTCATAGCAGTACTCGAAATAAAGTAGAGAAGGTGGAAAGAGAGGGTGAAGGAAGGGGAAAGGGCACAACCCGCCCACCCCGAAACCAACACCCGATTCTACCCCATTTGCGCCGCAAAACCGGGGCACCAGTGATGAGAAATTTTCCCCGCCTCCGCCGCCCAACCACGCTGCAAAAAAACCGCTCAATCTGTTGACCTAAGCCGGGGCGGTCTATAAAATGCGCCCCTCTTTGACGCTGGCCCCTTGTCAGGGGGCTGGCGTTTTTGTGAGAAGCACCCGCAAAACAGCCAGTTAGCTCCTTTGTGGCCTGTAACTGTGCGCTGTTGAGCCTTGCTAAATCTGAAGTTGGCCGGAACACCCCATGCCGAACCAAGACATCCGGATTCGTCTGAAAGCCTTCGATCATCGCCTGATCGATCGGGCGGCACGCGAGATCGTCGACACCGCCAAGCGCACGGGCGCGACAGTGCGCGGGCCCATCCCGCTACCGACCCGCAAGGAACGCTACACCCTGCTGATTTCCCCGCATGTCAACAAGGATGCCCGCGACCAGTACGAGATTCGCACCCACAAGCGGCTGCTCGACATCATCCAGCCCAGCGAGAAGACAGTAAATGCCATGATGACCCTAGACCTAGCGGCGGGCATCGAGGTACAGATCAAAACTTAATTTGGAGCAGAACCCGGAGCAGATTTAGGCGGCAGCGGCCACCGCGGAAGCCCGCCGAGACCAGCAACGGAAAACGGAACAAGCGCAGATGAACATTGGACTAGTCGGTCGCAAGAGCGGCATGACCCGCATCTTTACCGATGACGGCACCTCCATCCCGGTCACCGTGGTGGAAGCCGCCCCCAATCGCATCACCCAAATAAAGACCGCACAAAAAGACGGCTACACCGCAGTGCAAGTAACCGTTGGCACCCGCAAAGCATCGCGCATCAAAAAGCCACAAGCCGGCCACTTCGCCAAAGCCGCGGTCGAGGCCGGACGCAAACTCTGTGAACTACGCTGCACCGAATCCGCCATCGAAGGTATCGAAGTTGGCGGCCAGGTCACCGTCGAAGGTTTCAGCGAAGGCCAAAAAGTCGATGTCACCGGTCGCTCCCGCGGCAAAGGCTTCCAAGGCGGGGTCAAACGCTGGAACTTCAAAACCCAAGATGCCACGCACGGCAACTCCGTCTCCCACCGCGCCCCCGGCTCCACCGGCCAATGCCAAACCCCAGGCAAAGTATTCAAAGGCAAGAAAATGGCCGGTCGCATGGGCGGCGCACAGGTCACCGCCCAAAATCTGGAAATCGTGCGCATCGATGCCGAGCGCGGCCTGCTCCTGATCAAAGGTGCCGTACCGGGCGCACCAGGCGGCGATCTGCTCGTCCATCCGACAGTCAAGGCGCGCAGCTAGGGCCATCGCTATGGAACTCGCCATCGCCACCCACCAAAGCACTGAAGCAGCGGCCAAGACAGCCGCCACCGTGCAACTATCCGACCACACTTTCGACCGCGTCTTCAACGAAGCCCTAGTCCATCAGGTGGTGGTCGGCTTCCTCGCCAACGCCCGCCAAGGCACCCGCAAACACAAAAACCGCGCCGAGGTCTCCGGCGGCGGCAAAAAACCATGGCGGCAAAAAGGCACCGGACGCGCCCGCGCCGGCACCATCCGCAGCCCGATCTGGCGCGGTGGCGGGGTCACCTTCGCCGCCCGCACCACGCAAAACCACAGTGCCAAGATCGGTCGCAAAATGTACCGCGCCGCCATGCGCTCGATCCTGTCAGAGCTAGTCCGCCAGCAACGCCTACTGGCGGTGGAATCCTTCGAACTAGACACCCCCAAAACCCGCGCCCTACTCGCCAAACTCAAGGAATACCAACTAGATCTAAGCACCCCCCCAATCCTAATCGTGCCCGAACAGGTCAGCGAAAACCTCTACCTAGCCGCCCGCAACCTGCACCAAATCCGCCTGTGCGACCCAGCCAGCATCGACCCAGTCAGCCTAGTGGGGGCCGCCAAAGTGCTCATCACTGTCCCCGCCCTCAAGCAGCTAGACCAGCAACTAAGCAAGCAACCAGAACAACCAGAACAGCCAGAAGAGAACCCCGCATGACCGCTTCCAGCCCGGCACTCACGCCAAACACCGCCCGCCGCGAGCGGCTGTTCAATATCATCCGCAAACCCCATATTTCGGAGAAATCCGCATTGGCCGAACAAGCCAACCAGCATATATTGCGCGTCGCCACCGATGCCACCAAGTCGGAAATCAAAGCGGCGGTAGAATCGATATTCAACGTCAGCGTACGCCGGGTGCAAGTGCTCAACCAAAAAGGCAAAATACGCCGCAACCGCACTGGCATAGGGCGGCAAAACGGCTGGAAGAAAGCCTACGTCAGCCTAGCCCCCGGCCAGCAAATCGACTTCACGGCGGGAATTTGAAAGCAATGGCCATCGTCAAACGCAAACCCACCTCCCCCGGTCGCCGCCATGTGCTCAGCGTGGTCCACAGCGGCCTGCACAAAGGTGGCCCGCACGCACCGCTCACACTAGGGCAAAGCAAAACCGGCGGGCGCAACAGTGCCGGCCGCATCACCACCCGCCACCGCGGCGGCGGCCACAAACAACGCTATCGGCAGATCGATTTCCGCCGCAACAAAGACGGCATCCCAGCGCGCATTGAACGCCTAGAATACGACCCCAACCGCAGTGCCCTAATCGCGTTAGTGCTTTACGCCGATGGCGAACGCCGCTACATCATCGCCCCCAAAGGCGCCGCACCGGGGCAACAGATTCAGTCTGGTTCCGACGCCCCCATTGCCCCCGGCAACTGCCTGCCACTACGCAACATCCCAGTCGGCAGCCTAGTGCATTGCGTCGAACTAAAAGCCGGCAAAGGGGCCCAGTTGGCCCGCAGTGCCGGCGTCAGCGTCCAGCTGGTAGCGCGCGAAGGCACCCACGCCACCCTGCGGCTACGCAGCGGTGAGACCCGCAAAGTGCTGGCCGACTGCCGCGCCACCCTCGGCGAGGTCTCCAACAGCGAACACAGCCTGCGCTCACTCGGCAAAGCCGGGGCCAAACGTTGGCGCGGGGTGCGCCCCACGGTGCGCGGCGTGGCTATGAACCCGGTCGACCACCCGCACGGCGGCGGCGAAGGCCGCAGCTCCGGCGGTCGCCACCCGGTCTCCCCCTGGGGCACGCCGACCAAAGGCTACAAAACCCGCAAAAACAAGCGCACTAACAAAATGATTGTGCGCCGCCGCAACAAATAACCGAGCCAAATACCATGACCCGCTCCCTCTACAAAGGCCCCTTCATCGATGCCCACCTGCTGAAAAAGGTGGAAGCCGCCGTGGCCAAAAACGATCGCCGCCCGATCAAAACCTGGTCCCGCCGCTCCACCATCTTCCCGGAAATGGTGGGCCTAACCATCGCCATCCACAACGGCCGCCAACATGTGCCGGTCCTGATCAACGAAGACATGGTCGGCCACAAGCTCGGCGAGTTCGCCATCACCCGCACCTACAAAGGCCACGTGGCCGATAAAAAGGCGCGCTAGGAGCAAGACGATGGAAGTTTCAGCAATCCTACGCGGTGCCCGCCTGTCCCCCCAGAAGGCCCGCTTAGTGGTCGACCAAATTCGCGGCAAACGCGCCGAAGAAGCCCTCGACCTGCTCGCTTTCAGCCCCAAGAAAGGTGCTCACCTAGTCAAAAAAGTGCTGGAATCAGCCATCGCCAATGCCGAACACAACCACGGGGCCGATGTCGACGAGCTCCGCATCTCCAGCACCTTCGTCGACCAAGGCGTGACCCTAAAACGCATCAAACCCCGCGCCAAAGGCCGCGCCGACCGCATCCTCAAGCGCGGCTGCCACATCACAATCAAAGTCGCCGACCCGACCGATCCGGCGGACGAGGAAAACTAAAAATGGGTCAGAAAGTCCACCCCACCGGCATGCGCCTAGGCATCACCAAGCCGCACCAATCCATCTGGTACGCCGAAAAACGCGATTACGCCGACAAGCTCCACGCCGATTTGCAGGTGCGCGCCCACCTAGCCAAGCAGTTGGCTAAATCTGACTTCGCATTCAGCCGGGTCGACATTGAACGCCCGGCCAAAAGTGCCAAGATCACCATCCACACCGCCCGCCCGGGCGTAGTTATCGGCAAAAAAGGCGAGGGCATCGATCGCCTGCGTATCGAGATCAGCCTCATCATGGGGGTGCCGGTGCATATCGATGTCGAAGAAGTGCGCCAGCCCGACCTCGATTCCTCGCTGGTCGCCCAGAACGTGGCCCAGCAGCTGGAACGGCGCATCATGTTCCGCCGCGCCATGAAACGCGCCGTGCAAAACGCCATGCGTGGCGGGGCGCAGGGCATTCGCATCCAAGTCAGCGGACGCCTAGGCGGTGCCGAAATTGCCCGCACCGAGTGGTACCGCGAAGGCCGCGTCCCCCTGCACACCCTGCGCGCCGATGTCGATTACGCCACCGCCGAGGCCCTCACCACCTACGGCATCATCGGGGTCAAAGTGTGGATCTTTAAGGGCGAGTTAATCGGCGATGAGGCCGACACCAGCCCCCGCCGCAGCCCCCAAACCTAGCGCAGCATCCAGATGTTACAGCCAAAACGCAGCAAATACCGCAAAGTGCAAAAAGGCCGCAACCGCGGCCTAGCGCAGCGCGGCAACCGTGTCAGCTTCGGCGAATTTGCCCTCAAATCGACCAGCCGCGGGCGCATCAGTGCCCGGCAGATCGAAGCCGCCCGCCGCGCCATGACTCGCCACGTCAAACGCGGCGGCAAAATTTGGATTCGCATCTTCCCCGACAAACCGATCACCGAAAAACCGCTAGAAGTGCGCATGGGCAAGGGCAAAGGTGGCGTAGAATACTGGGTCGCCCAGATCAAGCCCGGCAAGGTGCTCTACGAGATGGGCGGGGTGCCGGAACCCTTGGCGCGTGAGGCCCTAGACCTCGCGGCGCGCAAGCTGCCGGTCAAAACCACTTTTGTCAAACGCACGGTGCTCTGATGCAAGCCAGCGAACTGCGCGCCAAATCGGCGACCGAACTGCAAGACCAGCTGCTCGAGCTCCGCAAAGAGCAGCTGGCCATGCGCCTGCAACAAGCCGCCGGGCAGCTCGGTCAGACTCACCAAGTGCGCGAGGTACGCCGCGATCTAGCGCGGATAAAAACCGTACTGGCAGAAAAAGCCGCCCAATCGACCAAAACAGCAGGCACCAACTAATGTCAGACCCAACCAAAAAACCGGAAAACCCCACCAAAAAACCACGCACCCTCAGCGGTCGCGTGGTCAGCGACCGCATGGACAAAACCATCTCAGTGGAGATCACCCGCCGAGTCAAACACCCGATTTACGGCAAATACGTCCTGAAAACCACCCGAGTCCACGCGCACGATGAACACAACCACTGCAAATCGGGCGACCGCGTCACAGTGGCCGAACACCGCCCGCTGTCAAAAACCAAATCATGGATGCTGCTCAGCATCGATGAACGCGCTACACAGGCATAGCAGGAAGCACGAAAAATGATCCAAGCAGAAAGCTACCTCGATGTGGCCGACAACTCCGGAGCCCGGCGGATAATGTGCATCAAAGTGCTCGGCGGCTCCAAACGCCGCTACGCAAGAGTGGGCGACATCATCAAAGTCGCCATCAAAGAAGCCATCCCCCGCGGCAAAGTGAAAAAGGGGCAGGTCGCCAACGCCCTAGTGGTGCGCACCAAAAAAGGCGTGCGCCGCCAAGACGGGTCGATCATCCGCTTCGACGACAACGCCGCCGTATTGCTTAACGCCCAAAACGCGCCGATCGGCACCCGCATATTCGGCCCCGTCACCCGCGAGCTGCGCAGCGAGAATTTCATGCGCATCATTTCCCTAGCCCCCGAAGTGCTCTAGCAGGCACCCATCAATACAGTGATAGCAAACCGAGAGACGACAACCATGGCCAGCAAGATAAGGCGGGATGACGAGGTCATCGTCATCGCCGGGCGCGACAAAGGCAAACGCGGCACAGTGCAGCGGGTGCTCGCCAATGGTCGCCTGCTCGTCAGCGGGGTACATCGGGTGAAAAAACACCAAAAGCCCAACCCGCAAATGCAGATTCCCGGCGGCATCATCGAAAAGGAGGCCCCCATCCACGTCTCCAACGTCGCCATCTGGAACGCCACCACCAGCAAGCCCGACCGAGTCGGCTTCAAGCTGATCGAAGGCGATGCCAAAGCCAAAAAACCCACCAAAAAGCAGCGCATCTACAAATCCAGCGGCGAGCCGATCAACCCCTAAAGAACATCCCATGACACACCTCAAAGACCTCTACAAAAACGAGCTGGCCCCCAAGCTTAAAAAGCAGCTGGGCCTCACCAACCTCATGGCCGTACCGCGCATCACCAAGATCACCCTAAACATGGGTGCGGGCGATGTCGGCGACAAAAAAACCCTAGAAAACGCCGTGCGCGACCTGCAAACCATCGCCGGGCAAAAACCGCAAATCACCCGCGCCCGCAAATCCGTCGCCGCCTTCAAAATCCGTGAAGGCTGGCCGATCGGCTGCAAGGTCACCCTGCGCGATGCCCGCATGTACGACTTTTTACACCGCCTAGTCGCCATCGCCATCCCGCGCATCCACGACTTCCGCGGCATCAGCCCCAAGCAATTCGATGGCCGCGGCAACTTCTCCATGGGGGTGAGCGAGCAGATCATCTTCCCGGAAATCGACTACGACAAAGTAGATCGACTCCGTGGCCTCGACATCTGCATCACCACCACCGCCCGCACCGATGACGAAGGCCGCGCCCTGCTCCGCGCCTTTAACTTCCCCCTGAAAAACGCTTAACGGTCCAAAACGATGGCAAAAGCAAGCATGGTCGAGCGCGAGAAAAAGCGCGCCAAACTGGTCCAAAAGTACGCCGCCAAACGCGCCGCACTCAAGGCCCTAATCAAAAACCCGGCAACCAGCGATGATGCCCGTTGGGAGGCGCAAATGAAGCTGCAAAGCCTACCGCGCAACGCCAACCCGGTGCGCCAACAACGCCGCTGCCGCCTCACCGGTCGCCCGCATGCGGTCTACCGCAAGTTCGGCCTGTGCCGCAACAAGCTGCGCGAGCAAGCCATGTGCGGCAACATCCCCGGCGTGGTCAAGGCCAGCTGGTAACCGACTCCCGCCCTCCGCCAGATAACCGCTCAAGAGTTTCATCCCATGAGTATGCAAGACCCAATCGCCGATATGCTCACCCGCATTCGCAACGCCCAAGCCCGCGGCGGCGAACATGTCGCCATGCCCGCCTCCAAACTCAAGCAGGCCATCGCCAAAGTCCTCCAAGAAGAGGGCTACATCGAAGGCTTCACGACCCAAGACACAGGCGGCGGCAAAAAAGAGCTCCGCATTCAGCTGAAATACTTCGAAGGCAAACCCGTAATCGAAGAGATCAACCGTTACAGCCGCCCGGGCCTACGCGCCTACGCCTCCGCCAGCCAAATGCCCCGAGTGCGCGGCGGCCTCGGCGTGGCGATCGTCTCGACCAACCTCGGGGTCATCACCGACCGCGCCGCCCGCGCCAAAGGGGTTGGCGGCGAAGTGCTTTGCACCCTATTTTGATCGGTATAGAATTCATGTCCCGCGTCGCCAAAAACCCGATTCATCTCCCCGCCGGTGTCAGCCTAGCGGCCACCGCCGAACAGGCCACCATCAAAGGCCCCAAGGGCGAGCAAACCGTACGCTTGCACCCCGCGGTCACCATCGAACAAGCCGCGGGCGAGATCCGCATCGCCCCCGCCGACCCCGCGCAACCAAACATGGCCATGGCCGGCACCATGCGCGCCCTGCTCAATAACGCCGTCATCGGCGTGTCCACCGGTTTCAGCAAAACCTTGCAGCTAAGCGGTGTCGGCTATCGCGCCAAGGTCAGCGGCCAAAAGCTCGATCTAACTCTAGGCTTCTCCCACCCGGTGGTCCACCAACTACCCAAAGAGGTAACCGCCGAGACCCCAAGCCAGACCGAAATCGTCCTACGCAGCGCCGACAAACAGCTGCTCGGCCAGGTAGCGGCGGAAGTGCGCGCCTATCGCCCGCCGGA
Organism: Cellvibrionales bacterium; assembly: GCA_014323765.1. GTDB lineage: Bacteria > Pseudomonadota > Gammaproteobacteria > Pseudomonadales > GM7GCV1 > GM7GCV1. The sequence goes on from JACONM010000005.1 coordinate 20,472, forward strand.
ACCCTACAAGGGCAAAGGGGTGCGCTACGCCGATGAGCAAATCCGCCTGAAAGAAGCCAAGAAAAAATAACCGCCAGCAGCAGAGCAACCGCAGGGAAACCACAGAGAACAGGAATCGCAGGATGGCCGACAAAAAAACCGCCCGTATGCGCCGCGCCCGCCGCACCCGCGCCAAGATCAACGCCCTGCGGGCGCATCGCCTGTGCGTCCACCGCACCCCGCGGCACATCTACGCCCAAGTAATCGACCCCGCCGGCAAAGTGGTCGCCGCCGCTTCCACCGTCGAAAAGGCCCTGCGCACCCAGCCGACCGGCAATGTGCAGGCCGCCAGCCAAGTGGGCAAACTGATCGCCGAACGCGCCACCGCCGCCGGCCTCAAGGCCCTAGCCTTCGACCGCAGCGGTTTCCAATACCACGGCCGGGTCAAGGCGTTGGCCGAGGCGGCCCGCGAATCCGGCCTACAATTCTAGAGCGAGAACCCCATGGCACTGCAAAAGAAAGAACGCGACCAGAGCCCCTCCGAAGGGCTGCTGGAAAAGCTAGTCCAAGTCAACCGCGTCGCCAAAACGGTCAAAGGCGGGCGCATTTTCAGCTTCACCGCCCTGACCGTGGTCGGCGACGGCAACGGGCGCGTCGGCTTCGGTCGCGGCAAATCGCGCGAGGTGCCCATCGCCATCCAAAAGGCAATGGAAGCCGCCCGCCGCAACATGATCGATGTCGAGCTCAAAGGCAACACCCTGCACTACGCCACCACCTCGGTGCACGGCGCATCCAAGGTCTACATGCAGCCCGCCTCCGAAGGCACCGGGGTCATCGCCGGCGGTGCTATGCGCGCCGTGTTGGAACTGGCCGGGGTGCAAAATGTCTTAGCCAAATGCTACGGCTCCACCACCCCGGTCAACGTGGTACAAGCCACCTTCAAAGCCTTGAAAAACATGCAGTCCCCGGAAGCGGTCGCCGCCAAGCGCGGTCTAAACATCGAAGACATCACCGAACAGGCCGGAGCCTAAACATGCCCGCCAAAAAACCAAAAACCCTCCGCGTCCGGCTGATAAAAAGCCCCCATGGCCGCCTGCAAAGCCACCGCGCCTGCGTCGCCGGCCTAGGGTTGCGGCGCATCGGCCACGCGGTAGAAGTGCTCGACACCCCCGCCAACCGCGGCATGATCAACAAAGCAGCCTACATGCTGCAAGTGGAAAACTAGCCAGACAGCAGGAAACGAAAATGCACTTAAACACCTTGCGCCCCAATCAGGCCGCCCGCAAAGCCCGCAAGCGCGTCGGGCGCGGCATCGGCTGCGGCTACGGCAAAACCTGCGGTCGCGGGCACAAGGGCCTGAAATCACGTTCCGGCGGCAAGGTCGCCCCCGGCTTCGAGGGCGGCCAAATGCCGCTACGCAAACGCCTACCCAAATACGGCTTCACCTCAAGGGTCAGTGCCACCACCGCGCAAGTCCGCCTCGGCGAATTAAACGCCCTCACCGCCGCGACCATCGACCTAGATGCCCTAAAGAAAGCCGACCTAGTCACCCGCAAAACCACCCGCGCCCGGGTCTTCGCCAGCGGCACCTTAAACCGCCCGGTTCACCTAGTGGGCCTAGCGGTCACCAAAGGCGCACGCGAGGCCATCGAAGCGGCAGGCGGCTCAGTGCGCACCGCGGCGGATGCCGGCTAAACCCGCGGCCCCATCCGGATAATTCAGGCGCACCCCATGGCCACCCCACCGCTCCCCGGGCTCAGCAACATGAAAGGCATGGGCGAGCTCTGGGCGCGCCTGCGCTTTCTATTCCTCGCCATAGTCGTCTACCGCATCGGCACCCACATCCCCCTGCCCGGCATCGACCCCGACCGCCTAGCCGACCTGTTCAACCAAAATCAAGACACCATCCTCGGGCTGTTCAACATGTTCTCCGGCGGCGCCTTAGAGCGCATGTCCATCCTCGCCCTAGGGATAATGCCCTACATCTCCGCCTCCATCATCATGCAGCTGATGACCGCGGTCACCCCATCGCTTGAACAACTAAAAAAGGAAGGCGAACAAGGCCGCCGCCAACTCCAGCAATACACCCGCTACGGCACCGTCCTCTTAGCATTAGTCCAAGCCCTCGGCATGTCCGTCGGCCTCAGCGGCCAAGGTCTGGTCTACGCCGGCAACACCCACTTCCTACTAATCGCCGTGCCCACCCTAGTGGCCGGTGCCGTCTTCATGATGTGGCTAGGCGAACAGATCAACGAGCGCGGCATCGGCAACGGCATCTCCATGCTGATTTTTGCCGGCATAGTGGCCGGCCTCCCCGCCGCCGTCGGCCAATCCATCGAACAAGCCCGCACCGGCGAACTCAACGCCCTAATCCTAGCGGTCATCGCCACCATGGCGGTCGCCGTGGTCTACTTCGTGGTCTTCTGCGAACGCGCCCAGCGCCGCATTCCCATCAACTACGCCCGCAAACAAATGGGGCGCGGGCAAACGAGTGCCGCCCAGAGCAGCTTTCTCCCCCTCAAACTCAACCAAGCCGGCGTCATCCCCGCCATTTTCGCCAGCAGCCTCCTGCTATTCCCCGCCTCCCTCGCCACTTGGTTCGGCCAGGGGGCCGAAGGCGAATCCAGCTGGGTAAAAACCGCCTTGCAAGAAGTCTCCCTCGCCATCGGCCCAGGCCAACCGCTCTACATGCTGCTGTTCGCCGCCCTGATCATCTTTTTCTGCTTTTTCTACACCGCCCTCATTTTCAACCCCAAAGACATGGCCGACAACCTCAAACGCGGCGGTGCCTACATCCCCGGCCTGCGCCCCGGCGAACAAACCGCCAAACACATCGATGATGTCATGACTCGCCTAACCATGACCGGCTCCCTCTACATCGCCGCCGTCTGCCTGCTACCGCTATTCCTCACCGCTTTCTGGAACATCCCCTTCTACCTCGGCGGCACTTCGCTATTGATCGCGGTGGTGGTCAGCATGGACTTTATGCAGCAGGTGCAAACCCACCTAATGAGCCATCAGTACGAATCACTGATGAAAAAAGCCAACTTCAAAGGCTAACCCCACTGGCACCCATCATGAACTCATCCCTTAAACCGCTCAGAAACCCCGGCAAAAGCCACCGGAAAGCCAACAGAAAGTTGCTTTTACCCGCAGCCATCAGTATCCTACGCCCCTGCCCGGCCCCCACCGCCGGGCAGCAACCAATTCCTATCTCAACCGCCGACTGACCCACGCGGAGAACAACGGCATGGCGCGCATCGCTGGCATCAACATCCCCGACCACAAACATGCGGTCATCTCGCTGACGCACGTCTACGGCATCGGCCGGCCCACCGCCCGCCGCATCTGCGCCACCGCCGGCATCGCCGAATCCACCAAAATGGGCGATCTAGACGACACCGCGCTGGACAAAATCCGCACCGCCATGGCCCCCTTCACCGTCGAAGGCGACCTGCGCCGCGAGATGTCGATGAACATCAAACGCCTGATGGACCTCGGCACCTACCGCGGCATCCGCCACCGCCGCGGCCTACCCCTGCGCGGCCAGCGCACCAAAACCAACGCCCGCACCCGCAAGGGCCCGCGCAAACCCATCAAACGCTAAGCCCTCAAGCAACTCGCAGGAATAGGAAACCGCACTCATGGCAAAAGCCGACAGCAAAGGCACCCGCAAAAAGGCCAAAAAACAGGTGCAAGACGGGGTGGCCCACATCCAAGCCTCCTTCAACAACACCATCATCACCATCAGCGACCGCCAAGGCAACACCCTCTGCTGGGCGACTGCCGGCGGTTCCGGCTTTCGCGGCTCACGCAAAAGCACCCCCTTCGCCGCCCAAGTCGCCGCCGAGCGCGCCGGCAACGCCGCCCTAGAATTCGGCATCCAAAACCTCGATGTGCGGGTGCGCGGCCCCGGCCCCGGGCGCGAATCCGCCATCCGCGCCCTAAACGCCTGCGGGTTCAAGATAAGCCACATCATGGACGTCACCCCAATCCCCCACAACGGCTGCCGCCCGCCGAAAAAACGCCGCGTTTAGGAACCAGCAAAATGGCCAGATACACCGGACCAACCTGCAAACTCGCCCGCCGCGAGGGCACCGACCTATTCCTAAAAAGCGGCATCCGCCCGCTAGAATCGAAATGCAATTTGGAACGCCCGCCCGGCATGGTGCAAAACTTCCGCCCCGGTCGCCTGTCCGACTACGGCATCCAGCTGCGCGAAAAGCAAAAAGTCCGCCGCCTCTACGGCATCCTCGAAAAGCAATTCCGCAACTACTACAAAGCCGCCGCCCGGCGCAAAGGCAACACCGGCGACAACCTGCTCCACCTGCTCGAATCCCGCCTCGACAATGTGGTCTACCGCATGGGCTTCGGCTCCACCCGCAGCGAATCCCGCCAGCTGGTCAACCACAACGCCCTGCTGGTCAACGGCCAGAAAGTCAACATCCCCTCCTACCAAGTCCAGCCCGGCGACAAGCTCGCCATTCGGGAAAAAAGTAAAGGGCAGCTGCGCATCCAAGCCGCCCTAAAACTGGCCGCACAACGCAGCGATGTCGGCTGGGTGAACGTCGATACCGGCAAAATGGAGGGCACCTTCACCCGCCTGCCCGACCGCGACGAACTCCCCGCCGAGATCAATGAAAACCTCATCATCGAGCTCTACTCCAAGTAGCCGCCCCGCAGCCCGCCATTGCAAAACAGGTGCAAAATGCAAATTGACCCCAACGAGTTTTTAACGCCTTCCACCATCGATATTACCGAGCTCGGCCCCACCCGCGCCAAAGTGGTCCTCGAACCGCTAGAGCGCGGCTTCGGCCACACCCTCGGCAACGCGCTGCGCCGCATCCTACTGTCCTCCATGCCGGGCTCGGCCATAGTGGATGTGCAGATCGACGGGGTCGAACACGAATACAGTGCCCTAGAAGGGGTCGAAGAAGACGTCATCGAGATCCTCCTCAACCTAAAAGGCGTCGCCATCGCCCTCCACGCCCGCCAAGAAGCCCACCTAACGCTCAGCAAAACCGGCGGAGTGGTCACCGCCGCCGACATTCAAAAAGACCACGATGTCGAAATCGCCAACCCAGACCACATCATCGCCCACCTCTCGGAAGATGCCAGCCTGTCCATGACGCTCAAAGTCGTCACCGGCCGCGGCTACCAGCCCGTCGACAGCCGCACCCTCGGCGAGGAAGAATCCAAACCCATAGGCGTCTTGCAGCTGGATGCCACCTACAGCCCCGTCCGCCGCGTGGCCTACAGCGTAGAAGCCGCACGGGTCAAACAGCGCACCGACCTCGACAAGCTAGTTCTGGATCTGGAAACCGACGGCACCCTCGACCCCGAAGAGGCCATCCGCCGCTCAGCCACCATCCTGCAACAGCAGCTCGTCGCCTTCGTCGACCTAGAAGCCACCGCCGCCGCCCAACCCCAAGCGCAAGAAGACCTGATCGACCCCGTCCTACTAGGCTCCGTCGATGATCTGGAGCTCACCGTCCGCTCGGCCAACTGCCTAAAAGCCGAGAGCCTCTACTACATCGGCGACCTCGTCCAGCGCACCGAAGTGGACCTGCTAAAAACCCCCAACCTCGGCAAAAAATCCCTCACCGAGATCAAAGATGTCCTAGCCTCACGCGACCTAAGCCTAGGCATGCGCCTAGAAAACTGGCCCCCGCCCAGCCTAAAACGCGAGAGCGCACTCTAACCGCCGCCCATTAGGAAACCACCATGCGCCATCGCCACAGCGGCCGCAAACTCAGCCGCACCAGTGCCCACCGCAAAGCCATGTTCGCCAACATGTGCGTCTCCCTGTTCGAGCACGAGCTCATCAAAACCACCCTGATCAAAGCCAAAGAGCTACGCACCCACGCCGAGCCGCTCATCACCCTCGCCAAGGAAGACGACGTCGCCCGCCGCCGCACCGCCTTCGCCCGCCTACGCAACAAAGCCGCCGTCGGCAAACTATTCGCCGAACTCGGCCCCCGCTACCGCCAACGCCCCGGCGGCTACCTCCGCATCCTAAAATGCCCCCCCCGCCCCGGCGACCAAGCCCCCATGGCCTACATAGAACTCCTAGACCGCCCCCAAGAATCCCCCCAAGATCCCCCAGACACGGCAACCGACCAAGCAAACCCCGCCGCCCCCACCAAAAACTAAACCGCGGATGAACCCAAACCCGGCGACCGCCACCCAAAAACAGCACCGCCAAACCCCCCCTCCACAGCACCCCAAGCTTCCACACCGCCAATCCCATGCTGACTAGGGGGGAACAACGCGCCCTAGCCCTAATCTGGGTGCTCTACCTGCTCAGAATGCTCGGCCTCTTCATGGTGCTACCGATCCTCGGCACCCTCGGCGAAGAATTAAACGGCGCAACCCCCTTCCTGCTCGGCTTAGCACTGGGCATCTACGGCCTCGCCCAAGCCCTACTGCAAATCCCCTTCGGCATCGCCTCCGACCGCCTCGGGCGCAAAAAAGTGCTCCTAGCCGGCTTCGCCCTCTTCATCCTCGGCAGCCTAGTCTGCGCCACCGCCGAATCCGCCCTCACCCTCATCATCGGGCGTTTCTTGCAAGGCACCGGTGCCGTCTCCGCCGTCCTACTCGCCCTAGTCGCCGACCAAGTCAGCCACCGCAACCGCACCATCGCCATGGCCATCATCGGCGCCGCCATCGGCGGTTCCTTCGGCTTAAGCATTGTCCTAGGCCCGCTAATCGCCGCCCTCTACGGCGGACTGCAAGGAGTCTTCGCGCTAAGTGCTCTAGCCGGGCTGCTCGCCCTAGGTCTAATCATTTTCGGCATCCCGGCAAAAACCCCCGCGCAAACACAGCAAAACAACGAAAGCCAAGAAAACCAAAAACCCCTCACCCCCGGCGACTCACCCCTATCGCCCAACCTACTGCGCCTAAACCTAGGCATCTTCAGCCTACACGCCATGCAAATGTGCCTCTGGGTGGTGGTGCCCAGCATCCTAGTGAACGAACTAGAGATCGCACTAGAGCAACACTGGCTACTGTACCTAGCCGTAGTCGGCGGCGGTTTCCTAGCCATGCTGCCCTTTTTGCGCATGTGGGACCGCGCCGGACGCACCCACCGCGCACTCTGCGCCGGCATCGGCAGCCTACTACTAGCCGCCCTACTAATGGCGCAACACTCCGCCGGCACCGCCCTATTCATCATCGGGCTATTCAGCTTTTTCTGGGGCTTCAACCTGCTGGAAGCCACCCTACCCAGCACCCTGACGCGCCTCGCCGCCACCGCCCGCACCGGCGCCGCCACCGGCATCTATTCCACCTGCCAATTTATGGGCGTATTCTGCGGCGGCGCAGCAGGCGGCTGGCTATTGACACAGTTCAGCCCCGCCGCGGTGTTCCACGCCGCCGCCACCCTCGCCGGCCTCTGGCTCGCCCTAATGCTACCCGCCCGCGGCATAGATCGCCGCCCGCTCGATACCCCATAACCGTTCGCATTCTGCCCTCGTATTCTGCTATAGTCGCATCCCCTCAGCGAGCACCACCAAACCCTAAACGGAGGCAACCATGGCATCGCGCGGAGTCAACAAAGTAATTCTCGTCGGCAACCTAGGACGCGACCCAGAAGTCAGAAACATGCCCACTGGCGATGCAGTCGTCACCCTCAGCCTAGCGACCACATCCAGCTGGAAGGATAAACAGAGCGGCGAGCGGCGCGAGCGCACCGAGTGGCACCGCGTGGTATTTCATCGCCGTCTTGCCGAGGTAATCGGCGATTACGCCCGTAAAGGCTCCAAGCTTTACGTTGAAGGTCGCTTGCACACCCGCAAATGGCAGGACAAAGACGGCAACGACCGGCACACCACCGAAGTGGTTGGCGAGGAAATGCAGTTCCTTGACTCGCGCAACCAAGGCCAAGGTAACTATGGCGGCGGTCAGAACGGCAACCAAAGAAGCGACTACGGCAATGGGCACGGCGGACAAAACGGCAACCAAGCCCAATCGCCCGGCCCCAACGATGCCCCCCAAGCCGACAGCAACTTCGACGACTTCGACGACGACATCCCGTTCTAGCCCACCACCGGCGTAGCCAGCACCACTAACCGCAACAACCACCAAGCACCGGGCCTCCCAACCCAGATCCACCCGGCAGCCCACCGCGCCGCCAGCCATTTCTTATTATCCGGATCCGATCCAGATCCGCCCCGCCCGCGCTGTCCTTATACCGGCCCCGCCGCCCCCACCCCTAAACCTTCTGAAAAACCAAACAGGCATTAGTCCCGCCAAACCCAAAGCTATTCGACATCGCCCGCCGTATCTCCACCCCCTCCTGAACCTCCCGCACGATCGGCACCCCCGCCGCCCCCGGGTCCAAATTTTCAATATTGGCGGACGCCGCAACGAAGCCTTCCTGCATCATCAGCAGGGTAAAAATCGCCTCATGCACCCCCGCTGCCCCCAGCGAATGCCCCGCCAGCGACTTAGTCGACCCAATCGCCGGCAGCCGCTCCCCCAGCACCGCCTTAATGCTGTCCAGTTCCGTAATGTCGCCCGCCGGGGTACTGGTACCGTGAGTGTTGATGTAATCCAACCCCGCCCCGCCCGCAACCTCCGCTGTCACAGAATCCAACGCCATCCGCATACACCGCGCCGCCCCCTCGCCAGACGGGGCCACCATATCAAACCCATCCGAAGTCGCCCCGTACCCCACCAACTCGGCGTAAATCGGCGCCCCCCGCGCCCGCGCCCGCTCGTATTCCTCCAACACCACGCACCCCGCCCCCAGCGAAATAACAAACCCATCGCGGTTCGCATCATAGGGGCGCGAAGCGGTCGCCGGCGTCTGGTTATATTTAGACGACAGGGCCCCCATCGCATCAAAGGACCCCGCCATATTCCAATGCAGCTCCTCGCCCCCGCCAGCAAACACAATATCCTGCTTGCCCCACTGAATCAGCTCAAACCCATTGCCGATACAGTGCGCACTGGTGGCGCAAGCACTGGTCATGGAATAGTTATACCCCTTGATTTTGAACGGCGTCGCCAAGCAAGCCGACACCGTGCTCCCCATAATCTGCGTCACCCGATAAGGCCCCGCCCGCTTGACCCCCTTGCTACGAATAATATCCGCGCACTCCAGCTGGCTCGCACACGAAGTGCCCCCCGACCCCATAATCAGCCCCGTCCGCTCATGCGACACCTCCGCCTCGCCCAACCCAGAATCGGCAATGGCCCCCTGCATGGCAATGTACCCATAGGCCGCCGCATCGCCCATAAACCGCAACGCCTTGCGCTCGATATGCTCGCGAGGGTCGATCTCCAGCCGCCCGCTAACCTGGCTACGAAAGCCCATCTCGGCAAACTCATCATTAAACCGAATGCCAGACCGCCCGCGGCGCAGCGAATCCACCACGCTCGCCCGATCGTTACCGAGGCAAGACACCAGCCCCAAACCGGTGATAACAACTCGTCTCATGCCGCAATATCCTCACGCTGAATCCGAAGCAACGGGCGCATTTTACCCCCAAACGGCCCCGCCATTCTAGCCCGCCCGCCCATCACGCACCGCCCGACTCCCGACCCAGCCCGCCCCTAAAACAGCCCGACCTTAAGATTCCTAGCCGAATAGATCGCCTCACCATCGCACAGCAAAGTGCCATCGGCAATCCCCACCACCAACCCCCGCGCCACAATCCGCGACAGATCAATGCGATACTGAATCAGCCGCGCCGCCGGCATCACCTGCCCGGTGAACTTCACCTCGCCCACCCCCAACGCCCGCCCGCGCCCCGGGTGCCCCAACCACCCCAAATAAAACCCCACCATCTGCCACATCGCATCCAGCCCCAAACACCCCGGCATCACCGCATCCCCCGGAAAATGCACCTTGAAAAACCACAGCTCCGGGTCGATGTCCATCTCCGCCACAATCTGCCCCCGCCCATGCTGCCCCCCATCGCGACTAATTTTCACAATGCGATTGATCATCAACATCTCCCGCACCGGCAACTGCGGCCGCCCCGCCCCAAACAACCCCCCAGTAACACTCCCCCGGATCTCCGCCTCACTGTACGAATCCTGCACAGCAGGCTTAAGCGGCAACTTAGACATCAGAAAACCTTAGAAGTAAAACAGGCAAAGAAGGCGAGAAGGTAACGAGAAGACAGTGAAGAGAGCAGGGCAGGGCACCCACAGATTGTAACCGATCACCCACCCTAACGGGCAGCCTCAAGCAGGCACCAAAAAGAGCCGCCAATGCAGCCCTTTTGATCCCGCCCTCGATTACCGGTTGACGATTGGATAGTTCACCCAAGCTTTTTTGATAGCCGCAGCAACCGTATATTTTAATTCACGATAATTGGCGGCGGCCAGAGCCCGTCGCACGGTCTGAGCATTTTCTTTGTAAATATTTTTCCCCTTAATGGAATCATAAAAAACATCAAGGCTAGAAGGTTCCTCAGTGGCGAATTTGGTGCTGAAATAATGATGCACATACGGAAAGTGCTCCACTATCCCCAATTCAATCCACTTCTGTTTGATCAATTCCAGATCGCTCATTTCAATATCCCTCGTTGGTTAAGTAATGCGGTGGTGAATTCGCCATGTCCTAGAAATTCCCTTTATGCCGCCAATAAATAGGATTATTTAGGAATCCCCGGACATTCCTTCCAAGCTTCGTTAATAGCATCCCTAATATCCCCATACTTGCTGTGCGGATTGGTCTGCCATCCCTCTTTTTTATCCTTAAGAATTCGAATAACGGCCAGAGCACGTTCCAAGGTTATCCTATTTTGAAGGCCAATATTCTTTCCATGGGTAGCTTCATAGTGTTTATGAAGGCTAGGTGGATCGCTATTGCCGATTCTGGAAAAATGGTGGACACGCGGGAAGTATTTTTCAATTCCCAATTCCAACCATTCTTTCTTCATTCGATCCAGTTCACTCATTGCAATATACCTCAGTTTCTTAAAAATTACCCAGAGCACACCCATCGCACCCCGATAGAAGCCGAACATTATAGACACCCCAACCAAAATGTCAACCACTTTTTCTCCCCCCACCCCCCAAATCCCCCCGCAAAAAAACCCCAGTATGCGACTCCCGCACCCCAGCCACCTCCTCCGGTGTCCCCACCGCCACCACACGCCCGCCCCCAGCCCCGCCCTCCGGCCCCAAATCCACCACCCAATCCGCCGTCTTTATCACATCCAAATTATGCTCGATCACGATCAGCGTATTCCCCTCATCGCGCAACCGATGCAACACATCCAACAGCTGTTTAATATCGTGAAAATGCAACCCCGTAGTCGGCTCATCCAAAATATACAGCGTCGACCCCGTATTCCGCCGCGCCAATTCCCGCGACAATTTCACCCGCTGCGCCTCCCCGCCAGACAAAGTCGTCGCCTGCTGCCCCAACCGAATATAACTCAACCCCACCGCCATCAACGTCTCCAATTTGCGTCTAATCGGCGGCACCGCAGCAAAAAACTCCAACGCATCCGCCACCGTCATTTCCAACACCTCATGGATATTGCGCTCTTTATATTGCACCTCCAAAGTCTCCCGGTTATACCGCCGCCCCGCACACTGCTCACACACCACATAAACATCCGGCAAAAAATGCATCTCCACTTTAATTAACCCATCCCCCTGACACGCATCACACCGCCCGCCGCGCACATTAAAACTAAACCGCCCCGGCCGATACCCCCGCGCCCGCGCCTCCTCAGTGCCGGCAAACAATTCTCGGATATGAGTAAATAACCCGGTATAGGTCGCCGGATTAGACCGCGGAGTCCGCCCAATCGGGCTTTGATCAATATCCACGCAATTACTAAACCGCTCCAACCCCCGCAAAGCCCCACAGGGTGCCGCAGTCAATCGCGTCGCCCGATTCAACGCCGTTGCCGCCAGCGGATAAAGCGTGTCATTCACCAAAGTCGATTTACCCGATCCCGACACCCCAGTAACGCAAGTCATCAGCCCCACCGGAATTCGCAAATCCACCTCCCGCAAATTATTCCCGCAAGCCCCATCCAATTCCAACCATTCCTCCCCCGGCTCCCGCCGCCGCGGCACGGCAATTTTTTTACGCCCCGCCAAATAATCCCCGGTCAGCGATTCTTTACACCGCGCCACCCGCTCGGCACTGCCTTGGCAAACCACCTGCCCGCCCTGCGCCCCCGCCCCCGGGCCAATATCGATAACCTCATCGGCACTGCGAATCGCCTCCTCATCATGCTCCACCACCAGCACCGTATTCCCCAGATCCCGCAACCGCGTCAAAGTCGCCAACAGCCGCGCATTATCGCGCTGATGCAACCCAATCGACGGCTCATCCAACACATACATCACCCCCACCAACCCGGCCCCAATTTGACTCGCCAAGCGAATCCGCTGCGCCTCGCCGCCGGACAACGTGTCCGCACTGCGATTCAAACTCAAATACCCCAGCCCCACATCGGCCAGAAAATGCAGCCGCTCGCGAATCTCTTTCAATATCTTATCGCCAATTTCCGCCGCCGCCCCCGTCAGTTTTAACGCACTGTAATAATCCAACGCATCGCGCACCGTCGCCGCGGTAATTTCCGGCAAGGTCCGCTCATCGATATAAACGTGCCGCGCCGCCGCTCGCAGCCGACTCCCGCTGCAACTTTCACACGCCTTAGTGGTTAAAAACCGACTCAATTCATCGCGTACCGATTGCGACTCCGTATCTCTATACCGCCGCTCAAAACTAGGCAAAATCCCTTCAAACGGATGCCGCCGCACATGCGTATCGCCGCGGTCATTAATATAAGAAAAATCCACCGCCTCCTCCCCCGACCCATGCAACACCACCCGCCGCGCTTTATCGCTCAATGAATCAAACGGCGCATCCATATCAAACCCAAAATGCGCCGCCAAAGATCGCAACATATGATAATAATAAAAATTGCGCCGGTCCCACCCCCGAATCGCCCCCTCCGCCAAACTAGAATCCGGAAACTGCACAATTTTCGCCGCATCAAAAAACTGCCGCACCCCCAGCCCATCGCATTCCGCACAGGCCCCCGCCGGGTTATTAAAAGAAAACATGCGCGGTTCCAATTCATTAATACTAAAATCGCACAGTGGACAAGCAAAACGCGCCGAAAACAATTTCCCCGCCGCCGGGTCATCCAAGCAATCCAAAATCGCCAACCCATCGGTCAGCCCCAACGCCACCTCCAGCGACTCCGCCAACCGCTGCTCCACCCCATCCCGCACCTTCAGGCGGTCTACCACCACCTCAATATCGTGTTTGCAGTTTTTATCCAAACTCGGCAAATCATCCAATTCCGCCGTCACCCCATCGACCCGCACCCGCACAAACCCATCGGCCCGCAACCGCGTAAAAAGCTGCACATGCTCGCCCTTCCGCCCACGCACCACCGGTGCCAAGATTTGCACCCGCGCCCCCGCCGGGCACCCCATCACCATATCCACCATCTGGCTCACCGTCTGCGCCGCCAACGACCGCCCATGCTCCGGGCAACGCGGGTCGCCAATCCGCGCATACAGCAACCGCAAATAATCGTAAATCTCGGTCACCGTCCCCACCGTCGACCGCGGATTGTGCGAGGTCGACTTCTGCTCAATGGAAATCGCCGGCGACAACCCCTCGATGCTGTCCACATCCGGTTTGTCCATCACCGACAAAAACTGCCGCGCATAAGCCGACAGCGACTCCACATACCGCCGCTGCCCCTCGGCATAAAGAGTGTCAAACGCCAACGACGACTTCCCCGACCCCGAAAGCCCGGTAATCACCACCAGCCGCCCCCGCGGAATATCCAAATCAATATCCCGCAAATTATGCGTCCGCGCCCCCCGAACTTGAATCGCCTGCATCACCAAACCCCACCCAACAAAACCCACCATTATGCCCCAAAACCCCACTGCCCCACCAAAACTCCCCCGCCCCGTCAGGCATTGACCGCATCCGCGCCTTCGAAGGCCCAGACCGCCTCCTCGGTGAAGGCGGCAACGACCGCCTCGAAGGCGGCGAAGGCCGCGACCATCTCGATGGCGGCCCCGGCAACGACCGCCTCGAAGGCGGCAAGCACGATGACACCCTCCACGGTGGCAAAGGCGATGACCAACTCTACGGCGGCCAGGGCAACGACCAACTCCACGGCGGCAAAGGCAACGACCGCCTTGAAGGCGGCACTGGCCGCGACCAACTCTACGGCGGCCCCGGCCAAGACACCCTAAGGGGCTGGAAAGGCAACGACCGCCTCCACGGTGGCCGCGGTGCCGACACCCTCAGCGGCGGCAGCGGCAATGATCAACTCGACGGCAACGCCGGCCAAGACCGCCTCACCGGCGGCCCCGGCAACGACCAATTCCACCTCCTCAATCCCGCCGGCACCATCGCCAACGCCGACACCATCACCGACTTCAACCCAGCCGCCGACACGCTAGTCGTCTCCGGCACCACCCTCTGGTACGAGACCCGCGGCAAAGACATCACCGCCGAAACTCACCTGTACGTCGACAAAGCCCGCAGCCAAGCCCTAGCCGCCATCACCGGCACCCATAACCTATCCACTGCCACCATCCAAACCCCGGCAGGAGATGCAGCCCAAGCCCAGCCCCTAGGTTTCACCCTCAAAGCCGCAGACATCTCCGGCAACCGCGTCGGCCCCCCCGTCCCCGTCTCCGTCACTCGGGACGGCGACGACAACATCACCGGCGCCACCATCACCGAAGGCACCCCCGGCTCCGCCACCATCACCCTCCGCCTCGACCTAGCCTCCCTACCCCCCACCCCCGTCACCGCCGCCGCATTCACCGCCACCTTCTCAGGCGCCACCTTTGTGCAAGACCAAACTCCAGAAGACCGCGCCAGAAACTCGGTCTGGCGAGCCGGCGCAATCCTAGATGGCAGCGGCCCAGACCCCACCCTCACCATAGAAAACGGCATCGCCACCATCGGCTTCACCCTCGCCCCCGACACCGCCGCCGCCGCCCTAATCATCCAGCCCCCCACCGAATCCAGCGTCTTCCAAGACGCCAACGCCATCGATGAAACCATCACCCTCACCCTAGCCCCCGCCAACGCCGCCGCCCGAGCCTACGACCTCCTCCCCGCCACCTACACTTTCACCTTCGCAGACGACGACGAAGCCCCCGCCCCAGACCCCGAACCCGAAACCGAACCAGAAACACCGGCCACCCCAACCCTCCGCGCCGCCAGCATCACCGGCTCCGCCCCCACCACCATCTTCACCCCCACCCGGGATGCCAACGACTACATCACCGCCACCACAGTCACAGAAGGCACCGCCAACTCCGCCGAAGTCAACATCAACCTCGAATTCACCCCCCCAACCAGCGAGGCCAGATTCACCGCCAACTTCCTAGGCAAAAGCGTCGATTTCACGGATGACTGGAGCACAGGGGTAACGGTAACCACCCGCGATGGGCAGACGACGGCCATGCCAACAGTAGACATCGCGCTTGTTAACTCCATCCAATTCACCCTGCCCCCCAACGCCACCGCCGCCACCCTCACCATCACCCCACCTTCCGCATCCGGCACTTTCCAAGACGACGACATGACAAACGAGTCGGTGACCATCAACCTCTCCCCTCAAAACAGCGCAGCAATCGCCTACGGCACACACCCCGCCATTGTCATCACCTTCGCAGAAGCCGACCAACCCACCCCACCGGCAAATGGGGCGCCGGTGCCGTAACGGGCGGAACGACGGCCGATGCGCTCGGTTTCCTTAGCAGCACATCATCGATAAACTACCTCACCAACACCAGCCCCAACAACATCGACCTCGCCATCCCCGCCAACACAACCACCTTCGCCGTCATCCTCACCGTTGGCTGTCAAAGATTCCAGACAATTAGAAAAGCACCCAGCTCAAACCACCCCCCAAAAAACCCATGACATCCCCCACCAAACCCGCTAACATACCCACCGCCC
>JACONM010000006.1:0-1821 GCA_014323765.1 Cellvibrionales bacterium
GCGGGGGGGATCGAAGCGGTGCTGGTGCCAGTGGAGGGCGGCGGCTAGTCCTGCCCCTAGCGCGATTAGGCCGGCGAGAAAGGTGCCCCATTCGCCCATGCTCATCGTTGTGCTGCCCTGCCCTGCTGCATTGGGTTAAGCCTTTCTAACCGGGGCGGCCATTATGCCGCCGCCATGGCCATGGCGGACTCTACATCGACGCTGACCACCCGCGATACGCCGGGCTCGTGCATGGTGATGCCCAATAATTGCTCGGCGATTTGCATGGTGATTTTGTTGTGGGTGATGATGATGAATTGCACCTGCGTTGCCATTTCTTGCAGCATTTCGGCGAAGCGGGCGGCGTTGGCATCATCGAGGGGGGCGTCGACCTCATCGAGGACGCAGAAAGGGGCGGGGTTTAGTTGGAAAATGGCGAAAACTAGGGCGATGGCGGTCATGGCTTTTTCGCCGCCGGAGAGGAGTTGGATGCTGCTGTTGCGCTTGCCGGGGGGGCGGGCCATGATGGCGACGCCAGTTTCTAGCAGGTCGCTGTCGGTGAGCTCCAGGTAGGCGTTGCCGCCGCCGAATAGGCGGGGGAATAGGGTTTTGAAGCCGGCGTTTATTTGGTCGAAGGTTTCTTTGAAGCGGGCGCGGGTTTCGCGGTCGATTTTGGCGATGGCGTTTTCTAGGGTTTGCAGGGCGGTGACTAGTTCTTCGTTTTGGGCGTCTAGGTAGTTTTTGCGCTCGGATTCGGTTTGGTATTCATCGATGGCGGCTAGGTTGACGGGGCCGAGTTTGGCGATGCGGGCTTGGAGTTTGGTTAGCTGTTCTGCCCATTCCTGCTCGTTGGCGTCGGGCGGTAGTTGGCGGAGTATTGCTTGGGGGTTTTGGCCTTGCAGTTGTTCTTCTAGGGTGGTTTTGCGGGTTTGTTGGTCTTGGGCTTGCAGGCGGTGTTCTTGGAGTTGTTCGCGGGCTTTTAGGACGGCGGCGGCGCACTGTTGGCGGTGGGCTTCTTGGTCGCGGATCCTTTGTTCGGTGGTTTGCAATTCTTGGCGGGCGTGGTTGAGTTGCTGGTCGATGTCTAGGCGTTCGTTTAGGCGTTTTTGGAGTTCTTGCGCTAGTTCTGTCGCGGGGTCGGCGGCGGTGGGGTCGTCCGTGGCGAGGGTTTGGCGGCGGGCGAGGAGTTGGTCGAGTTGATCGCCTATCCGTTGCATGGTTTCTTTGAGGCTGTCTAGCTGGGTGCCGACGGTGCGTTCGCGGATCATGAGTTGTTGGAGGCTGTCGCGCTGTTTTTGGTGGCGGTTGCGGTGTTCGGCGCAATCTTGGGTGGCTTGGTCGCGCTGCTGTTGGAGTTTCTCGCGCTGGGTGCTGTCGGCTTGGGCGGCTTGCTGGGCGGCGGCGAGGGCGGTGCGGGCGGCGGTTAGTTGCTGTTGTTGGGCGGCGATTTGGGTGTCGAGATCGGCGAGCTCGCGGCGGGTGGTTGCGTGTTGTTTTTGCTGTTGCTGGTGGCGGCTGCGCTGGGCGGCGAGTTCGCCGGCGATTTGGGCGCATTCGGCGGCGAGCGATTCGCGGGCTTGGCGGGTGTCGGCTTGTTGGGATTCTAGGGTTTGCAAGTCGGCTTGTTTTTTCAGGAGTTGCTTGGCTTGTTTGGTTTCGCGTTTTTCGGCGCGGTCGATTTGGTTTTGGAGTTTGGCGATCTCGGTGTTGCGTTCGATGACTCCGGTGCCGGCGGAGTCGCCGCGGCGGATTTTGCACCAGTTTGGGCCGAGCCAGATGCCGCTTTGGGTGATGACGGATTCGCCGGGGTGGAGGTGGGGGCGGATTTTTAGGGCGGTGGGG
>JACONM010000006.1:1841-3776 GCA_014323765.1 Cellvibrionales bacterium
GTGGGGGTTTTTTTCGTTTTCGGTGGTCGCTGCTGGGAGGGGGTCGTCTACTAGGGTTAGGGTGCCGGTTTTTAGGGTTTCTAGGTGTTCGGCTATGGGGGTGAGGTCGGGGAGGCGGAGGGCGCGGAGATTGCTGCCTAGGACTGTTTCGACGGCGTGTTCCCAGCCGGGGGCGACTTGCATTTGGTCGGCTAGGCGGGGGGCGGTGGCTAGATCGCGGGTGTGGAGCCAGTTTTCGATGTCGGTCGGTTCGGCGCTGACGGCTGCTTGTTGCAGGGCTTCTAGCGAGGCGAGGCGGCCGCGGGCTTCTTGGCGGGCGGTGCGGAGGGTGTCGATGTCGGCGGCTTGCTGGTGGAGGGCGGTGCGGGCGGCGGCGATGGCTTGGCTTTGCGTTTGTTCTGTTTTGGTGGCGGCGGCTAGGCGTTGGTCTAGGGCGGCTTGCTGGGTTTGCAATTCGTCCGGGCACTCGGGGGCGGTGGGGTTTTGGTCGGCGAGCTGGGTGGCTAGGGCGGTGCGGCGTTGTTCTAGGGATTCCAGCGCTTGTTGGGCGTGGGTGTGGCGGGATTCGGCGACGGCGGCGCGTTGGGCGGCTTGTTCTTGGGCGGTGAAGTGGTCCCATTTTTGCTGGGCGGCGGCTTGGCGTTGTTCGGCTTGTTCTAGGGCGGTGGCGGTGGTTTTTAGGGCGGTTTCGGCTTGTTGGCGTTGGCGGGCGAGCTCTTCGAGCTCGGCTTGCCAGCCGCGGGCGCGGGTCTGGTCGGCGGCGATGAGGGCGCGGGTCTCAACGCAGGATTGGTCGGTTTGGGCGAGTTCGGCGGCGCGTTGTTGGCGGCGTTCTTCGCGGTGTTGGAGGGTTTGTTCGAGGCGGGCGATTTCGGCACCGGCTTGGTAGTAGCGGGCTTGGATGGCGTTTAGGGTGTCGCTTTGTTCGGCGGCGGTGCTGCGGTGTTTTTCGATTTGGCTGGCGCAGGCGAGCTCGGCGGCGGTGCGTTTTTCGACTTCGAGCTCGGCGGCGGTGACCTGCTCTTTTTGGGCGGCGGCGGCGGTGTCGAGGGTGCGCCAGCGGAGGGCGAGCAGTTGTTGTTCTAGGTCGCGTTGTTGGGCGCGGTGACGGCGGTATTTTTCTGCGATTTTGGATTGGCGTTGCAGGCGGGCGAGTTGGCGGCCTAGTTCGTCGCGCAGGTCGGTGAGGCGGGCGAGGTTTTCGCGGGTGCGGGCGATGCGGTTTTCGGTGTCGCGGCGGCGTTCGCGGTATTTGGAGATGCCGGCGGCTTCTTCGATGTAGGTGCGGAGTTCGTCGGGGCGGGCGGTGATCAGGCTGGAGATCATGCCTTGTTCGATTATTGAGTAGCTGCGCGGGCCGAGGCCGGTGCCTAAGAACAGGTCGGTGATGTCGCGGCGGCGGCAGCGGGTGCCGTTTAAGAGGAAGTCGGATTGGCCGTCGCGGGTGATGCTGCGGCGCACGGCGATTTCGTTGTAGGCGGCGTATTCTCCGCCGATGCGACCAGTGGCGTTGTCGAAGAGGAGTTCGATGGAGGCTTGGCCGAGGGGTTGGCGGTCGCCGGAGCCGTTGAAGATGACATCGGCCATGGCGGTGCCGCGGAGTTGTTTGGCGGAGCTTTCGCCCATTACCCAGCGGACGGCATCGATTAGGTTGGATTTGCCGCAGCCGTTGGGGCCGACTAGGCTGGCTAGGTTGGAGGGGAAGCGGACCGTGGTGGGGTCGACGAAGGATTTGAACCCGGCTAGTTTTATCGATTTTAGGCGCACTGTTTTGGTTCCGGCGCGAGGTGAGTGGGGTTTTTTGGCGATGGCGCGCTTGGTGGGGCGCAGGGGGATTGTACCGCTTTCTGGGGTGGGGATTTGGGGAAGAAAACCCCCTTTGCCACTCCGAACACAAACCCCCCAAACCCCCCTTGTCAGGGGGGCTTCAAGATT
>JACONM010000007.1:0-2385 GCA_014323765.1 Cellvibrionales bacterium
TTTCCAGACCAACCCCCCAAACCCCCCTTGTCAGGGGGGCTTCTGGAGTGGTCCCCCTTGTCAGGGGGGCTTCTGGGCCAACCCCCCTTTTCCCCTTGTCAGGGGGGTGGGGGAGGGGCCCTTGTCAGGGGGGTGGGGGAGGGGCCTTGTCAGGGTGGGGGCTGGTTGCCTGCTAGGATTAGTATTATGCCTACTATTGTGCCGGCTATTACAGCGGCTAGTAGGGAGATTAGTATGCCGTGTAGCCATTTGTCGCGGGTGGCTTCGCGTTTAATGGCTTCTTTGGTTAGTTTTTGGATGTCGGCGCGGATGGTTTGGACTATGGCTTCGTAGTTGGCTTGTTGGGTGTTCATGCGTTCCTCCAATACGGCTAGGGCCGTTGCTAGGGTGTGGACGGTTGGTTCAGGCATGGGGGTTCGTGCGTAGGCGGGTTGAGGGGGTTAGTTTAGCAGGGTTTTGGGGGGGTAGGTTGGGTGGTGGCGGCGGCGGCGGCGGTCGGTTAGGGATAGTAGGGCACCGGCGGCCATTAGTAGGGTGCCTAGCCAGATGCAGCGGATGAAGGGTTTTACTTGGAGGCGCACTGCCCAGGCGTTTTCGTCCAGCGGTTCGCCCATGGTGGCGTAGAGGTCGCGGCTTAGGGTGCCGTGGATGCCGGCTTCGGTCATTATTTGGTCGCCGGCGACGTAGCGGCGTTTTTGGGGGCGGAGGGTGGCGATTTGGCGGCCGGCTTGGGAGACGTGGATTTCGGCTTCGGTGGCTTGGTAGTTGGGGCCGGGGCGTTGGCGGTATTCGTGGAGGTGGAATTGGTAGCCAGCGAGGCTGTGGCTGTCGCCGGGGGTTAGGCGGAGGTCGCGGGTTTCGCTGAGGGCGGCGGAGAAGAGGATGCCGACTAGGCAGACGGCGACGCCGAGGTGGGCCAGCTGCATGCCCCAGTAGCTGGGGGTGAGGCGGTGTAGGGCGGTGCGCCAGTTGGGGGATTGGGTGAGTTTGGTTTTGAGGTCGGCTAGGGTGTGGGCACCGATCCAGACGGCTGTGCCGCCGCCCAATATTAGCCAGAGGGAGAGGCCGTTGGCTAGGGTTAGGCTGAGGGCTAGGGCGGCGGTTGTTGCTAGGAATAGGGGGAGGGCGGTGAGGGCGAGTAGGCGGCGGGGGCTGTTGCGGCGCCAGTTTAGGCGGGTGGTGGGGGCGAGTAGGATTGCCATGGGGATGAAGAGTAGGGCGGCGAATAGGTTGAAGTAGGGGGGGCCGACGGATACGGAGCCTAGGTTTAGGAGCTCGATGAAGAGGGGGTAGAGGGTGCCGAGTAGGACCACGGCGCACATTAGGACTAGTAGGAGGTTGTTTAGGAGTAGGCCGGTTTCGCGGGATAGGGGGGTGAAGCCTTCGGGGGGTGGGTTTGCCGAAGATTCTGAACCCTTCATAATCCATGAACTCCTTGAACTTTTTAAGCCCCCCAAACCCCCCTTGTCAGGGGGGTTTTGATCTGGGGTGGTTTTTAGGTGGTTGGTGCGGAGGGCGTATAGGGTTAGGGAGCCGCCGGTTACTAGGGAGAGGAATAGTAGGATGAATAGGCCGCGGTCGGGGTCGGAGGCGAAGGCGTGGACGGAGGTTAGGATGCCGGAGCGGACTAGGAAGGTGCCTAGGAGGCTTAGGCTGAAGGCCATGGTGGCTAGGAGTAGGGTCCAGCGGTGGAAGAGGTTGCGTTTGGCGGATACGGCTAGGCTGTGGAGGAGGGCGGTGGCGAGTAGCCAGGGCATTAGGGAGGCGTTTTCTACTGGGTCCCAGAACCACCAGCCGCCCCAGCCGAGCTCGTAGTAGGCCCAGGCGCTGCCGAGGGCGATGCCGAGGGTTAGGAAGGCCCAGGCGGTGTTGACCCAGGGGCGGAGATGGGCGGCCCAGGTGGAGTCGAAGCGGCCTAATAGTAGGGCGGCTAGGGCGAAGCTGAAGGGGACGGAGAGGCCGACGTAGCCCATGTAGAGGAGCGGGGGGTGGAGGATTAGGCCGATGTCTTGGAGTAGGGGGTTGAGGTCGGCGCCTTCTGCGGCGGGTAGGGGGAGGCGGGCGAAGGGGTTGGAGGTTAGCAGGATGAAGAGTAGTACGCCGCAGGCTAAGGCGGCTTGGGTGGCTAGGGTTAGGGTGGCGAGTGGTTGTGGGAGGTGGCGGCTTTGGAGGGCTAGGGCGAGGGTCCAGCCGGCTAATACCGCCATCCAGAGTAGCATGGAGCCTTCGTGCCCGCCCCAGACGGCGGAGATTTTGTAGTACCAGGGGAGGAGGGAGTGGGCGTGGCCGGCGACGTAGGTTAGGCTGAAGTCGGTGTTTAGGAAGCTGGCGGCTAGGAGGGTGAAGCTGGCGGCGGTGAGGGTGAAGACGAGGGCGGCTAGGGGG
>JACONM010000007.1:2405-3783 GCA_014323765.1 Cellvibrionales bacterium
GGTTAGGTTAGTTGGATCATTAGACCTAGGATGGCGGTGGCTATGCCTACTACTGCTATTAGGGCTATTAGTAGGCGGTTTTCGCGGCGGGCCATTTTTTCGGATAGGGCACTGATGGCGGCTTGGTGCTCGGTGCGGTAGTCGGCTTCGCGTTTGGCGGCTTCTTCGCGGTAGGCGGTGTCGCGTTTGGCTTGGTCGGTGTCGCGTTTGGCTTGGTCGGCGTCGCGTCTTTCCATGTCGGCGCGGATGGTTTGGACTATGGCTTCGTAGTTGGCTTGGTAGGTGTTCATGCGTTCCTCCAGTCCTTTTGTCTTGGTTGCTACGCTGTGAAGAGTTGGCTCGGACATGGGGGCTTTGGCTGGTTGATAAAGGGGGGAGTTTAGCAGGGTTTTTGGGGGGGTTAGGTTAGTTGGATCATTAGACCTAGGATGGCGGTGGCTATGCCTACTACTGCTATTAGGGCTATTAGTAGGCGGTTTTCGCGGCGGGCCATTTTTTCGGATAGGGCACTGATGGCGGCTTGGTGGTCGGCGCGGTAGTCGGCGTCGCGTTTGGCTTGGTCGGCGTCGCGTTTGACCATGTCGGCTTGGATGGCTTGCCAGACGGTGCGGTTTTCGAGTTGGTATTCGAATACCTTGGCTTTGGTTTCTGCTTCGTGGGTTTTCACGGTTCCCTCCAGTTTGGTTACTTTGTTGGCTAGGCTGTGGATGGTTGGGTCGTCTGGCATGGTAGGCTCCTTAGGCTGGTTGAATAAGGGGAGTTTAGCAGGGTTTTTGGGGATTCTGACCTTCCAGACCAACCCCCCAAACCCTCCCTTGTCAGGGGGGCTTTGGTTTGGGGGGGCTTTAGGTTAGGTGGATTATTATGCCTAGGATGGTGGTGGCTATGCCTATTGCTGCTATTAGGGTTATTGTTAGGCGGTTTTCGCGGTGGGCTATTTTTTCGGATAGGGCACTGATGGCGGCTTGGTGCTCGGTGCGGTAGTCGGCTTCGCGTTTTGACTGTTCGGCGTCGCGTTTGGCTGCGCTTTCGCGGTAGTCGGCGTCGCGTTTGGCTTGGTCGGCTTTGTAGTCGGCTATGTCTGCGCGGAGGGCTTGGATGCCGGTTTCGTAGATGGCGTGTTGAGTTTTCACGGTTCCCTCCAGTTTGGTTACTTTGTTGGCTAGGGTGTGGATGGTTGGGTCGTCTGGCATGGTGGGCTCCTTAGGCTGGTTGAATAAGGGGAGTTTAGCAGGGTTTTTGGGGATTCTGACCTTCCAGACCAACCCCCCAAACCCCCCTTGTCAGGGGGGCTTCTTGAGGGGGTTAGGGGGGGATGGGGGTGGGGAGTACTAGGGGGAGGGTTAGGGTTAGGGCGCCTACTATTAGGACGGCTATG
>JACONM010000008.1:0-2247 GCA_014323765.1 Cellvibrionales bacterium
ACAGCAGGCGGCGGCCTCACCTCAGATCCCACGGCACCGGCCCCGCCTGCGCCACAATTACCAGTAAGTCCTTGAATCTTTATTCCCCCGCGCCACCCAATCCAGCTGTGAGCCGTCCACCGCCGGTCCACCCGCCTCAAATTCAATGGCCACTTTCCGCTTCGAACCTTTCCCGCTCGCCCCACTTGCACTAACCTCACGGATACTAAGAATTTCCCCCGCCTGGTAAGACCATTCAGCCCGCTTAGTATGCAAGCTCACCCGTCCACCGATGAGCTCAGCATCACGCCACTCAGCAAGCGGCCACTCCCCACTGGAATACCGATTCCCCCCCAAATGCTCCACCGTATCCGCATTCTCCGGCTTAACCAAAACAGCAATATTCATCTCAAAACCCTCCACAGGTTCCCTAAAAAATTAAGCAACTGCCGTCACAAAACCGCATGGCCTGCCCAGTCGCCCCGCTAACACCAATTCCCGCCTCATTTGTAGACAGCCTTCATGTGAGCCCAGCGAAGCCCTGTACCGTCCACCGCAGGCTCACCACGAGGCCCGCCGCAACCATCACAGCCATTCACACCGCTGCAACCATCGAAGCTATCCACCTTAAAAAGAATGCCAAATCGTTCTTTCCCTGATTTGCTCCGCTTGCTGGCATCGGTTTCGTAGACAGCGAGAATCTCTCCCGCAACCCAAGATTTTGCTTTCCGCTTGCAATGCAAACTCACCCGCCCGCCTTCAAGCTCGGCTCTAGTTTTTTGACCAATCTCCCATGCCTCAGTCGCACACAGATCTTTTGCGTCCAAATCTATCCCAGCCCCACGCAACCGGCGACGTACATCATCGGCATGCTCGCCACCTTCGGCCAAATATATGCACGACAGAGAAATATCCCGCTTAGCAACAAACGCAATATTCACAACAAATCCCCCAATCAACGAAAAAACCCCGCAATCATACCCGATCAAAAAGCCCCGCTCCCTGACAAGGGCCCCAAATCGAAGCCCCCCTGACAAGGGGGGTTTGGGGGGTTGGACTTCAAAAATCCCGGCCCGCCAAAGACAAGCAATCCGCCAGCCCTACCAAGCCCACCAAACCCCCCAACCCTACCCCCCCAAAACCCCAGCCCGCGGATCCCGATAAACCCCCAAATCAATCTTCCCCTCCCCCTTAGCCACCACAGTACTAACCACCGCATCCCCAGTAACATTCACCGCCGTCCGCAACATATCCAACAACCGGTCCACCCCCAAAAGCAACCCAATCCCCTCCACCGGCAACCCCACCTGCGCAAACACCATCGTCAACATCACCAGCCCCACCCCCGGCACCGCCGCCGTCCCCACCGATGCCAACACCGCCATCAAAATCACCGTCAAATACTCCACCAGCCCCAAATCCACCCCATAAATATTGGCGATAAACACCGTCGCCACCCCCTGCATAATCGCCGTCCCATCCATATTAATCGTCGCCCCAAACGGCACCGTAAACGCCGCCACCGACCGCTCCACCCCCAGCCGCTCCCGCACGCACTGCATAGTCACCGGAATCGTCGCCCCCGAGCTCGCCGTACTAAACGCAAACAGCTGCGCCGGCCGCACCTTGCGCAAAAACACTATCGGACTAAGCCCAGTCAACACCCGCAACAACCCGGTCAAACTCACCCCCGCATGAAACACCAACGCCGCCGCCAACACCGCCACATACCCCGCCAAATTCACCAACAACCCAACCCCCAACTCCGCCACCGCCTTCGCAATCAAACAAAACACCGCATAAGGCGCAAAATGCATCACCAGTGAGACCATCTGCAACACCACCGCATTCACCTGCTCCAACACCCGCACCAGCTCCCCCGCCTCACGACCCACCGCCAACAGCCCAATCCCAAAAACCACGGCAAAAAAGATCACCGCCAACATCTCCCCGCCCGCCATCGCCGCAATCGGATTAGCCGGCACAATATCGATCAGCACCTGCGTCAACGGCGGTGCCTCCCGCCCACTAAACCCCTCCCCCGCCACCCCCACCGGCATCCCCCCCGACCCAATATCAAACCCCAAAGCAAACACGATCGCCGTCGCCACCGCCAACGCCGTACTCGCCAAATACAACCCAAACGCCTTGCCCCCAACCCGCCCCAACAACCGAATATCGCCAATCCCCACAATCCCCGGAATCAACGAAAACAACACCAAAGGCACCACCAACATCTTCAGCGCATTCACAAACACCCCCCCCCCC
>JACONM010000008.1:2267-4974 GCA_014323765.1 Cellvibrionales bacterium
ATCCGCGACGTCCAAAACGCCGCCACCACCCCCGCCAGCCTCACCACCAGCCCCGCTGACGCGCCCGTCACCGCCGCCAGAATCACCGAACTCCAACCCAACACCGGCACCATCACCATCCCCCTAACCATCCGCGGCACCCTCCCCACCGCCGCCGCCACCTTCGAAGCCACCCTCGCCAGCAGCCAAATAGGCGTCATCACCGCCGGCGCCCCCACCGCCGGGGCAAAAGACACCTGGCAATGGGAGGTTTTCGACACCTGCGCCAACACCTCAACCCCCGGTGCCGCCAAAGACACCGCCGTAGAATTCACCTACCCCACCGCTGGCACCGCCTGCGCCAACGCCGCCGACGAACGCGACCGCTTCCAAATCCGCATCCACCCCCCCCGCACCGCCTCCGGCATCTTCACCGACGCCAGCACCCTAATCGAACAGATCACCCTCAAAATCGCCCCCAAATCCGGCACCGCCGCCACCAGCTACGTCCCCCCCGCCACCCTAACCCTCACCTTCGCCGAAGACCTCAAACTAACCATCGGCGACGTCCTAAACGCCGCCGCCACCCCCGCCAGCCTAAAAACCAGCCCAGATGGTGAAGCCGTAACCACCGCCATCATCACCGAAGGCGACCCCGACACCGGCACCATCACCATCCCCTTAGCGATCAACCAAGCCCCCGGAGGCGTTATAGGCTTCCGCGCCACACTCGCATCCGAACCCCCTGGCCTCGTATCAAGCGGTGCCCCCACCTCCGGCGACAAAGACACTTGGCAATGGGAGATCCTCGACAGCTGCGCCCGCACCGACGCCTCCATCCCCGGCACCGAATCAGTCGCCTTCACCCCATTCAGCTACGATGCCCCCGCTGGGAGTTGTTACACCGAGCTCGACCGCTTCCAAATCCGCATCCACCCCCCCCGCACCAGCGATGCCTTCGAAGATGAGAACAAACGCATCGAATCCCTCACCCTAACCATAAGCATAAGCAACATCACCAATCTCGAAGAGTCCTCAAAATACGCCCTCCCCGCCAAACTAACCCTAACCTTCGCCGAACCCCTAGTCACCGCCGGCTCCGAAGGCACCCTCAGCATCACCGCAGTAAGAGACAGCCGACTCAATCCAATCCACACCGCCCCCGCCAATTCCAGCGACCCGATCATCGCCTCCACCGTAACCGAAGACGCAAGCGACACCACCCTTATCCTTGTCTACCTTGCGGCAAGTTCCGCCCCCGCCCCCACACTCGGCAGCGATGCCACCTTCACCGCCACCCTAACCGGCATCGACTTCACCGCTGGCGAACGCTCCGGCACCCCCAACACCTGGCATTGGGCCATTCGCGATACCTGCGGCGGCGGGTTAACCGAAACCTACAAGGCCGCCGACTCCAATTCCCTCGACTTCACCTACCCAACCACCGGCAACTGCGCCACCGACCTAGACCGCTTCCAAATCGCAATCCACCCCCCCTTCCAAGCCGACAGAACCGGTCGCTTCAAAGACGCCAACACCAAAGACGAAGTCCTAACCATATTCCTATCCCCCAAAGCAGGCACCGAAGCCATCGAATACGGAATAAAACCCACCCGCCACACCATAACCTTCCCCGACAACGACAACTAACCCCCCCTGACAAGCCCCCCAAATCAAACCCCCCCTGACAAGGGGGGCAAGGGGGGTTGGATGTGGAGGGTTTGGGGGGTTTGCCTTGAAGCCCCCCTGACAAGGGGGGTTTGGGGGGTTGGATGTGGGAAGGTTAGCTTGGAAGAATTAGCTTCAAAAGGGGGCGCAAGGGGGGTTTGGGGGGTTGGTCTGGGGGTTGCCTGAAATCGAAGAGGGTCTACCCAGAAAAAAATCGACCCCCCAACCACCTTGCGTTCCCCCCAAAAAACCAGTAACTTCCACCCCCGCAACAGCACGGCAAAACCAAAAAAGGCGCGGTGGCAGAGTGGTCATGCAGCGGACTGCAACTCCGTGTACGCCGGTTCGATTCCGACCCGCGCCTCCAACTCAAAAAAAACCCGCCCGGATGGTGGAATTGGTAGACACAGGAGACTTAAAATCTCCCGATCGCACAGATCGTGCCGGTTCAACTCCGGCTCCGGGCACCACCCCCCCACCCAACCCAAAAAGCAAAAACCTGCTAAACCCCCGCACCCAACCACTTCCAAGAAAGCCCCAATGTCCAACCCAACCACCCAAAAACTAGCCATCGAAGTAGCCGAACTGAGGGAAAAATGAACACCCAATACGCCAAACAACGCACCGTAGCCGCCAAACAACGCGCCATAATCGCCACCCACCAGCGCGATACCCAAACCGTCCTGCAAACCGTCCTCGACAGGATGGCCGACCTAAAAACCGAAATAACCAAACGCGAATCCGATCACCAAGCCGAACAAGCCAAGCGCGACATCGAACGAGCTAAACGCGAAGTCGCCTATCTTGCCGAACAAGCCAACCACCGCACCGACATAGAACGCCTAGGCAAAGAAGTCCTCCAACACCAAATCACCCGCGACCGCTGGGTACTAGGTCTCCTCTTCTCCCTACTAGGCGCCAGCCTAATCGGCACCCTATTACTACTAGCTCGCCTATACCTCTTCGACCCCCTCCCCTTCCAAACCACCCAATTCCCTAATCAACCCCCCCACCAAACCACCCAAATAGAAGCAACCGCAACCCAAAAAACCCCTCCCTG
>JACONM010000008.1:4994-8262 GCA_014323765.1 Cellvibrionales bacterium
ACTCCAATAAGCCCCACCAGCCCTCCCCTGTAATACCCAACCGGAGAAACCGATCATGGAACCCCAGCAAACAACCGACACCGAACTCGCCCAAATTCAAGCCAGAGCCCGCAAAGCAGAGCAAAAAAGAGATCGCCTGTTCAACATCGTCCTATACGGCGGCCTGACCGTATTCCTCATCAATTTCTTCGTCCTCCACACCCTCCTAATCATCCGCGCCCTCCCCTAAAACCCAACAGACCAACCCCTAAAACCCTTGACATCCCCACTCACCCCTCTAAACTCCACCCCCTACCTCAGCCAACCTCACCAAAAACCATGCCCGACCCAACCAACCCCAATCCACTCCACGACGTCGACATCCGCCTAACCAGAATGGAGGGCGACCTGAAGGCCCAAAAAGCAAGCTACGACAAAGACTGGCAAGCCATCCGCGCCAGCATGGCCGAGCATCGCGAAGATCACCGTACAGCCCTCGCCGACCTAAAAACCGAAATCGCCAAAAACGAAAAAGACAACCAAAGATTCGCCGTAACCCTATTCGGCACCCTATTCGGCCTCCTAGTCACCATCATAATAGGCGGCTTCGTTATCTCCAACATCCACCTATCCCGAGCCTACCTCCCCCCACCCCCCCATCGACCTCCCCGCACATGTGCAAACAGTCGCCCCTAAGTCCCCTGACAAGGGGGGGGGTTGGGGGGTTGGATGTTCCCCCTAAACAAAAGCCAACACAGCAAACACAGCAAACAAAGCTATCACCACCAAAAAAACAACCCAACAAACGCAAAAACCATGACCTCCCCAAAAATCACCCCCATCCCCGCCTTCACCGACAACTACTTCTGGCTCATCGAAGGCAACAACGAATGCTGGATCGTCGACCCCG
This sequence comes from Cellvibrionales bacterium, assembly GCA_014323765.1. Lineage (GTDB taxonomy): Bacteria > Pseudomonadota > Gammaproteobacteria > Pseudomonadales > GM7GCV1 > GM7GCV1. Next base: position 5,884 of record JACONM010000008.1, read on the forward strand.
GCACCGCCGCCCCCGTAACCCAAGCCCTCGCCCACCGCCACCGCAAACTAACCGGCATCCTAATCACCCACCACCACCCCGACCACATCGGCGGCATCCCCGACCTCCGCACCCCCGGCATGCCCATAATCGGCCCCGGCCACGACCCCATCGAGCTAGTCAACGATCCCGTTTTCGCCGGCGACCACCGCCAAATCGCCGGCCACCAATTCCAAATCCTAGAGGTCCCCGGCCACACCCAAAACCACATCGCCTACTTCGCCGCCCCGCCCAACGCCCCCCCACTCCTCTTCTGCGGCGACACCCTATTCGCCGCCGGCTGCGGCAGACTCTTCGACGGCACCCCCGCCCAAATGCACCGCTCCCTCACCAAGCTCGCCGCCCTACCGCCAGAAACCCTAGTCCACTGCGCCCACGAATACACCCTAGCCAACCTCGCCTTCGCCCACTCCGTCGAACCCGACAACCCCAAAATCGCCGAACGCACCCAATGGGCAAAACAACAACGCGCCCAAAACCGCCCCACAATCCCCTCCACCCTAGCCCTAGAAAAAGCCACCAACCCCTTCCTACGCCCCCACGTCCCCGCCCTCCAAAAAGCCGCCCAAACCCACGACCCAACCCTCCCCAAAAACCCAACCCCCCAACAAACCTTCACCACCCTACGCCAAATGAAAGACCAATTCCGATAACCCCCACCTAAAACAGCAGCGCGCCCACCCAAAAAAACCTGCTAAACTCCCTCCCCTTCCACCACACCAAGGAGACCCCATGTCTGAGCCCAACCCAACCACCCCAACCGTCCACAAAGTAGCCACCAAAGTAGACGTACTGGAGGAAAGAATGAACACCCAATACGCCAAACAACGCGCCATAATCGCCACCCACCAGCGTGACACCCAAACCGTCCTGCAAACCGTCCTCGACAGGATGGCCGACCTAAAAACCGAAATAACCAAACGCGAATCCGACCACCAAGCCGAACAAGCCAAGCGCGACATCGAGCAGGCTAAACGCACCGCCGAACAAGCCAAACGCGACGCCGATCATCGCGCCGACATAGAACGCCTAGGCAAAGAAGTCCTCCAACACCAAATCACCCGCGACCGCTGGGTACTAGGTCTCCTCTTCTCCCTACTAGGTGCCAGCCTAATCGGCACCCTCCTACTACTAGCCCGCCTATACCTCTTCGACCCCTTCCCCTTCCAAACCACCCAATTCCCTAATCAACCCCCCCACCAAACCACCCAAATCGAAACAAGCGCAACGAACTAAAAAAGCCCCCCTGACAAGGGGGAAAGGGGGTTTGCCTTAAAGCCCCCCTGACAAGGGGGGTTTGGGGGGGTTGGTATGGAGGGTTCCCAAAGCAAAAAACAAACGAAGCCCCACCACGTTGAGCAGCAATGCACCCAAAAACCACCAAAAATCCCGCAATCACTCCGCCAACCCCCGATACTCCCCCTCCAAAACCTTCCCCAATTTCTTAGAAACCCCCCCCGCCGCCGCCAAAGCATGCCGCACCCGCGCCCGCGTCAAATCCGCCCCCAAAATCTCCATCAAATCAAACAACGGCAAACACACCGCCCGCCCGCTCATCGCCACAAACAACGGCTGCAAAAAATCCTTAAACCGTACCTCAAGCCCCGCCGCCAAATTCTTCAATCCCGCATACAACGCATCCCGCCGCCAATCGCCCTGCGCATCCAACCACCAAGCCGCACACTGCAACACCCGCACCTGCGCCGCCCGCTCCAACCGCAACCCATCCAAAGTCGCCGCCTCAATCACCGGCAACCCAATAAAAAACGGCTCCGCCAAAGCCGCAATATCGGTAAATTTCTCCACCCGCTCTTTTAATAACGGCACCATCCGCCGCAAATGCCCCGGGTTCAAAGCCCACTCCGCCACCCGCTCGGCAAAAGCCGCCTCATCCAAATCTTCGCGAATCCACAACCCATTCAACCAATCCAATTTCTCCGCATCAAACACCGGCGCTCCCAACGCCACCCGATCCAAATCAAAACACTCCACCATCCGCGCAAAAGAAAACTTCTCCGCCCCATCCGCCATCGCCCACCCCATCCGCGCCAAATAATTCAATAACGCCTCCGGCAAATACCCCATCGCCCGATAATAATTGATCGACGTCGGATTTTTCCGCTTGCTCAATTTACTTTTATCCGGGTTCCGCAACAGCGGCATATGACAAAGTTCCGGCATCTCCCAATCAAAATACCGATAAAGCAACTGATGCTTAGGCGCCGAATTCAACCACTCCTCCCCGCGAATAACATGGCTAATCCCCATCAAATGGTCATCCACCACATTCGCCAAATGATAAGTCGGCAACCCATCCGCCTTTAATAAAACCTGCGCATC
>JACONM010000008.1:8282-11783 GCA_014323765.1 Cellvibrionales bacterium
CTAGCCCGCCTATACCTCTTCGACCCCCTCCCCTTCCAAACCACCCAATTCCCTAATCAACCCCCCCACCAAACCACCCAAATAGAAGCAACCGCAACCCAAAAAACCCCTCCCTGACAAGGGCCCAGCTCAAAGCCCCCCTGACAAGGGGGGTTTGGGGGGGTTGCTTGGGATGGGGGGGTTGGCCTTAAAGCCCCCCTGACAAGGGGGGTTGGGGGGGGGGGTTGGCCTGGAAAGGATCGAGGGGAAAAGGGGGTTGTCTGGGATTAGGAAAGGGAGTTTGTTTGGAAAGAGAATGTACCAACACAGCCCCCACCAAAACCACCCCTCACCAGCGCACCCCAATTCCCAATCCCCTCAAGGAAACATAGGGTAAGAATCCCCCGCCGTTTTCACCCCATTTTCATCCGCACGACTCAGCGACGGCGCATCAGCCACCCGCTCCTCCATCTTACATCGGCGGCCCGCCCGCCCAGAGACAACGCCAGCGACGGAAGCCAATTTTCGCAGATCACCAAAAACCGACTGATCGGACGACAACCAACGCCCCCCCCTTTGAACCAAAGCCGCATTCCCACCGCCAGCGGCAGTCCGTGGCGGCACCCACAGCGGCACCCAATCGCCTTCCAGGTTTTCGACCGCACCATTCCAAGTGCCCCCCTTATCGAGAGTGCTATGGACCACCACCGCAGCATCGGCCAAACAGTAAATATATTTGTTGCGCGCCATAGCGTTGCCGATATTAAACCCGGCCTCCGGGGCGAATGGCGAAATTAAAACCAGATTACCGCCGCTCAAATGTTGACGATATTTAGCAGAGGTCGCCGCCCGCAAAAGACCGTCGCCCATCACCCCAATAGCGGTGCCTTCACCCTGCAATGCGCCGAGCATAGCCCGCTCATCCACGCCACGGGCCCCGCCGGAAACCACCGACAACCCCTGCTCGGCAGCGGCACAGGCCAGCCGACTCGTAAAGCGCAAATCGTCGTCGCCGACATCGCGAGAACCCACCACCGCGATCCCGCCCCCGCCAAGCAAGGCTTTATTGCCGCAACCAAAAAGCACCGGCGGGCAAGCCAACCGCAACCGCCCCTTCAGCCGGTCCGGATAATCGGGCTCAGCCCGGGTCATTACCCACAACCCGGCCCGCTGCCATTTTTCCAACGCAAGCCCCAATGCCCCACCGCGCCCCAAAAGTTCCTCGATCCGCTGCAAACTGACCGTCCGATCCATCCAACCAGCGAGCAAGGAACGCAGGTCGCCAGCAAGCAGCCGCCCCGGCCCCAACCGATGATCCTTCAGCCAAAGGGCAAGCCGCCCCCATTCCCGCACCGAAAGCGGTTTTGTCTCCGCCTTACCCAGAGAAACCGTAAGCAAAAGCGTCGCCTGAGCCTGGGCACCCAAGTTCATCCTAAGCCCCCATTTGCGCAGTGCTAAGGGCGCAAGGCCAAACCGGCCCACTGCCAGCTTTTCTCAGCAGGGCAGCGATAAGGGTCAGGGTCCACCCCGAATCGACCACATCATCCACCAGCAAAACCGCCTCAGCATCCACCGTCCCCTCAATTTCAAAAACGCCATCCAAATTGCGGCACTGATAAAACCTATTTTGCTGCGCCTTTTGCGGTTCATTTTCTTTCACCTTTTTTATGACCGGCGCAAACGGCAACCCCAACGCAGCGGCCAGACGACGCGTAAAATCGGGCACCAGACCAGGCCGCCGCAACGAAGGCACACAGGTGACCCACTGTGGCCCAGGCACCGGCTGCCAGCGCTCATTCACCATTTCCACCACGGCATCCACGAGTTCATCGCGAAAGTGGCCCGCCTGTTTATCATCCGCGACCCGCTGCCCCCAGCCGGCATCCCCCCAGCGCGACAAAATGCGCCCAGTTTCAGCGCACAATTCGGCGGGAATCTTTCCTTTAATGTCATAGTCTATCAACGCACCTTTGGCAACCAGTTTTTTGCATTCCAGTTCAAGTTCCGCATGGCGCAAGTAATGGGTGGCAGAAACCGCCATTTTACCGCCACAATCGGTCGCCACAACCGATCGACCCAGACACCCAGAGCATTTTCCACACGGCTCGCACTCCGCATCATCCAACGCCCGCGCCAAAAACATCATAAGACAGCCTTGCGCATCAAGGTAGCGTTGCACCTCCGCCCATTCCATCTCACGCTGCCCCCTCAAGCGTTCTATTTTTTCACTGTCCATCTGATAAGGCACGGCAGTGCGCCGCCACATACTTCCCGACTTAATGATCGGTGCCGGGTTTTCTACCGATAGAAATTTTAAAACCTGCTCAATTTGGCCGTACCGCAAATTAACGGCCTCCTCAATCTGCCGAACACTCAATCCATCGCTCTTTTCAAGCACCTGCAAAATAACCCGAACCCATTCCTCCGCCGGAAACGCAGTGCGGCGAAAGTAATCGTGAATATGCGCATCCTCATCGCCCGCCATAAGAATGCCGACGGCCCGACCGATGGCCCGCCCAGCCCGCCCGACCTGCTGATAATAGGCGACGATAGAACTGGGTGCCTGATAATGGACGACAAAACCAAGGTCCGGTTTATCGTAGCCCATACTCAGCGCCGTGGTGGCGATTAACACTTTTATTTCATTCTTCAAAAGTCGCCGCTCAAGATTTTCTCGATACGCGTTTGAATCGGCAAAACCTTCATCAACGATTCCGCTGTAATAAGCACGCGCTTCAATTCCCCGCGAGCGCAGCCAACCCGCGACCTGCCGCGCATCGCGTGTCGTTAGAGTATAGACGATGCCCGTGCCGGGCAATTCCGCCATATGCTCGGCCAGCCATGCCAAGCGTTCCGCCTGCGTCGGCAGCCGCATAGTTTGCAAGGCAAGACTAGATCGCATCAGGCCACCGCGCTGAATCCCAATGTTACCTAATTGATTTTGAATATCCTGCACCACGCGATTATTAGCAGTAGCCGTGGTACCCAGAATTGGAACATTGCCCGGCATGCGCTGCAATATATTGACCAAGCGTCGATAATCGGGGCGAAAATCATGCCCCCAGTCAGAAATACAATGGGCCTCATCCACCACCAACAAACCGATTCGCTGCGCAATAGGCAACAGCAAACCATCGATAAAATCCTCGTTAGCCAAGCGTTCCGGCGAGACCAATAACGCATCCACCTCATCCCGCTGAACCGCCCGCTCCACCTCCGCCCAATCGCTCTGATTACTAGAGTTGATCGTGAGCGCACGAACCCCAAGGCACTCAGCAGCCGCAATCTGATTGCGCATCAAAGCCAGCAGCGGCGACACAATCAAGGTCGGCCCCCGCCCCTGCTTGCGCAAAATGCGAGTCGCAATAAAATAGACCGCACTCTTGCCCCACCCCGTCCGCTGCACCACCAACAACCGCTCACGCCGATTAACCAGCCCATCAATAGCCTCCCACTGCCCAGCCCGAAACTCAGCCCCCCGATCACCGAGCGCACCTCGAAGAATATCCAAACCAACACCCC
>JACONM010000008.1:11803-33249 GCA_014323765.1 Cellvibrionales bacterium
CAATCTAGCAGGTCCCCCACCTATGGACAATGAGAGCAGACAGAGACCGCTTCGCTTCGTCCACCGTTTCATCTCCACCAGACCGATCCACCCCACCACCTCAAACCGCCCCACACGAGCGGCTCCCCACCGCTCCACCGCCCATTCCCACCGCCCGCTACCACCCAAATATGGCATTTCTATGAATACCTATACTTTTTACCTATTTTGTATTGACTTTGCTTTTTTACCCCTATACATTCCACAGCTAAAGCCATTACCGCAACCGTAACAACCCATGGCGGTCGCGGTTGGTAATGGCGCAGCGCAATTCACAGCAAACGACAGAGGGTAGACCCATGAAGCCACTAGCCTTTCTCCTCGCCGCCGCCCTGTGCGCGGTCACTGGCACCGCCACAGCAGCGGAACCCGCCACCCCACAGATGGCCGCCACCGCCGCCGTGGTGCCGCTCTACCCCAACGCCGCCCTCAAGCGCAAACACACCGGTTGGGTGGTGGTGCGTTACAGCGTCAACGCCGCCGGTCGCGCGGAAAACATCGAGGTGACCAGCTCTGAACCGGCGGGTGTCTTCGACCGCGCAGTGCGCCGGGCAGTGCGCCAATCGCGCTACCAAGTGCCCATGATCGCGGGTGCGCCGGGCAGCATCGATGGGCAGTACCAAAAGTTTGTCTTTGAAATTGACGAGCAAATTCCCGGGCGTTACGCCGGGGTGCGCCCCTAACCCACCCGCCATTTGCACAGCCGGCGCAACGGGCCAAGTGCGCTAGGCAACGCAACAGGCACAAAAAAGGGGGTCGTTTGAACCCCCTTTTTTATGGCAGCCTAGGCCGCAAGCCTCTGCAAGCAAAAATGCTCGCAACTAATCGCTGTCCGGCGGATGCTGCTTCAAAAATTCCCGAATAAAGCGGCGCACCTCGCGCGAGGCACTGGTGTCCATCTCATCGCAGATGGCGATAAACGCATCGCGCTCCTGCTTGTTGATGCCGACCACCAGCTGGCTGTCCTTCTTGTTGCGCTGGCTTTTCTTTTTGCTCCCACCGCCCACATTCATACCCCTCAGATTTGCCGCCGTTAGGATGCGACCGGCGGCGGAGTGTACCGAAATCCGCAGCAGAGGAAGCAACTAATTTGCCCCCGCTCCCGACCGCATCCAGCGGCAATCATGGCACAAAATCCCCCGCCAAAAACAGGTCGCAAAGCCAGAATTTGCGCTCAAATGGCCCGCCAAGCGGATATTCGGGGTACCATCTACCATCTACGCCGTCCCGCCGTACAACGGTGTGCCGCACAGCGCACCCAGCAAACAGCAAAACATCGCAAATGAAAATCCTCTACGGCATCCAAGGCACCGGCAACGGCCACATCACCCGCGCTCGCGCCATGGCCGCGGCCCTCGCCCGCCGCAATGCGCAGGTGCAATTTCTGGTCTCCGGGCGCCCCCGCGAACAGCTGTTCGATATGGAGCCATTCGGCGACTACTGGTGGCGTGAGGGCCTAACCTTCCGCTCCAAGCGCGGCCGCATAGTGCTGTCGGAAACGCTCATCAAAAGCTCTCCCGTGCAGCTGGCGCAGGACATCCGCGCCCTAAAAACCCGCGCCTTCGACCTGATTGTCACCGATTACGAACCGGTCACCGCCTGGGCAGGGCGCCTGAGTCGCGTCCCCGTCCTAGGATTGGGGCATCAGTACGCTTTCTCCCAGCCGATCCCGCAGGTGCGCGGCTCGCGGGTCGACCGCCTAGTGCTGAAAAGCTTTGCCCCGGCCAACATCGAACTGGGCCTCCACTGGCACCACTTCAACTGCCCCATCCTGCCGCCGATTGCGCCCGTAAGCGGCATCGACATACCACCGCAGGGCCCCAATCGCCGCCCCATCCTAGTCTATCTACCATTTGAATCACGGCGGGAAATCACCCAGCTACTGGCCCCCTTCGCCCCCCAAGATTTTGTGATCTACCACCCTGAGGCCCGGGTACGCAAAATCAAAAACCTCGACTGGCGCACCCCCAGCCGCACCGGTTTCCCGCAAGACCTCGCAGCCTGCGGCGGGGTCATCTGCAACGCCGGCTTCGAGCTGGCCAGCGAGACCTTGCAGCTCGGCAAGAAGATCCTAGTCAAGCCGCTGGCCGGACAGGTAGAACAAAAATCCAACGCCCTCGCCTTAGAACACCTCGGCTGGGGACGCTCGATGCAAACCTTGGATGCGCAGGCCGTAGCCGCCTGGCTAGAATCGGATTTTGCGGTGCAGGTCGATTATCCTGATACCGCCGCCCAAGTCGCCGCTTTCATCCTAGGCGGCGCAAAAGGCAGCCGCGAGGAACTGGCCACCAAGCTCTGGAACGCAGCCCGCCTACCTCAGACGTCGGTGTAGACAAAGCTGGCTGAAATGATCTTGCGATATTTGGGGTGCTAAAAGCATGACATCGTTACCCATCATTGATTCCCGCTCTATCTCAAGGAATGCGAGTGGTGATTCAATCACAGTGACCCGCCGGATAAAATAGCTCAATTAAAACAATGAGTTAGGAGGGATTTGGAGTAGTTATCTGGTGCAGACCTTAAGTCTACTCAGGCGTCGGACTCGGGGGCTTTGGTAGGCCGTTCCACCAAGCGGGCGAATAGTAGGCCGAGTTCGAATAGGGCCCACATTGGGGTGGCTAGGAAGAGTTGCGAGAAAACATCGGGTGGAGTGAGTAGCATGCCGAGGACGAAACAGCCGACTATGATGTAGGGGCGTTTAGCGGCCAGCGAGCGGGTGCTGGCGAGCCCTGCTTTAACCAGTAAAACGGTAGCGATGGGGATTTCGAAGGCCAGCCCGAAGGCAAAAAATAATTTCAGCGCAAAACTGAGATAGCTGTTTATATCGGTCATCAGGGCGATCGAGTCTGGCGCAATCTGTACGATAAAACTGCTAATTAAGCGGATAATAATGAAATAGGCGAAGGCCGCGCCGGCATAAAACAGTACTACGCTGGAGGCAAATAGCGGCAAAGCAAAGGCTTTTTCCCGGCGGTACAGGCCGGGCGCGATAAAGGCCCATGTTTGGTGCAGGATATAGGGCATGGCAAATAGAACACTAACAAAGAACGTAACTTTTAGCGGCGCGGTGAACGGCGAGATAACATCGGTGGCGATCATGCCGGAGCCGGCGGGAAGCGCGGCGCGCAATGGTGCGGAGAGGTGTTCGTAAATCTGGCCGGCAAAAGCACACAAACACAGAAATATCAACCCGATGGCGGCCAGCGAGTGTAGGGTGCGGCGGCGCAATTCCAGCAGGTGGGCGACCAGAGACTGCCGCGAATTATCGATGGGCGGTTCGTCCACGGGCTATTTGATTTGGTTTGCGGGCGTGATGGGTATTTTTTCATCCCTTTTATCGGAATCAGGGCCATCCCCACGCTTTTCTAATTCCTCCATAATGAGGGTGTTTTGCACTTCGCGGCGAATTTCATTGAAGCCCAGCTCATTTTCCAGCTCGCGGCGAGCGGCTTGCCAGAATCTTTTGCAGCGACCGAATACCAAGGCGCAGCTACGCACTGCCTCGGGTAGCTTTTGGGGGCCGAACACCAGCAGCCCGATTAGGGCGATGAGTAGTAATTCAAAAAACCCGATTCCAAACATTTTCTGGGTGCGCGACGCAGTTATTATTCGTTTTCGCTGGCTTTAGTCTGCTTGCCCGCCGTGCGCCGGGCTTTGTTATCAGTATTATTATCGGCATCATCCCCGCCGTGGGCATTGCGAAAACCCTTGAGGGCAGCCCCCAAATCTGCGCCTATATTGCGCAATTTTTTACTGCCGAACAGCAGCAGGACGATGAGCAGGATAATTAAAAGCTGCCAGATACTAATGCCGCTGAATCCCATGACGATTACCTCTCCGTTGTATTTTGCTCAGATGCGCGCCGCTCCAATTCCGCCAGCACATCGGCGGCACTCAGGTTTAGGTGCGAAAGCATGACTAGGCTATGAAACCACAGATCCGCCGTCTCATGCAGCAATTCCCGCTGGTCGCCGTCCTTGGCCGCTAGAATTACTTCGGTGGCCTCCTCGCCGACCTTTTCCAGGATTTTATTTAACCCCGCGGCATGCAGGCGCGCCACATAAGATTCATCTGGATTGGCTTGCTTACGCTGTTCCAGAATCGCGGTCAGGCGTTGCAGTATATCGCTCATGAGCCGTAGATCTCGGCAGGATCGCGGAGGACCGGGGCGGTGGTGCGCCATTGGCCGGCGGTGTAATCGCGGTAGAAACAGGACCGCCGCCCGGTGTGGCAGGCGATGCCGCCGCGTTGTTCCACCCGCAGCAGCAGGCAATCGCTGTCGCAGTCGATGCTGAGCGAGCGGAGGATTTGGGTGTGGCCGGAGGTCTCGCCCTTGCGCCAGATTTTTTGGCGTGAGCGCGACCAGTAGACCGCCACGCCCTCGGCCAGAGTCAGGCGCAATGCCTCGGCGTTCATCCACGCGAGCATCAGCACCTCGCCCGAATCATGTTCCTGCGCGATGGCCGGCAGCAGCCCCTCGGCATTCCAGCGCAGCCCGTCCGGCACGGCGGTATTCATTTCAGTGATCCTCGGCCATTCAATTTAGGGCGCAATTATGCGACCGCATTTAACGTCTAACAAGCACATATAGCCCCAGCAGTGCCAGCACCGCCCAACCTAGCTGATCAAAATTCATGCTCGCCAGCCCCGGCGGCCCGGGCAACCACGGGGCCAGCAGCAGGCCAGCCAGCACCCCCGCGCTCATGGCCAGCAGCCCCCCCCATCGCGAGCGGCGGCGGACCGGGGCCGGCGGCGAGGGTGGCGCGGCCAGCCGCTGCAGTCCGCGCTGTAGCAGGGGGGCGATCTCACGCGCCTGTTCCCACCATTGCGGCCCCATTTCTCGCACCATCGTGCGCATGGTTTTTAACGAATAACGCCGGCGCGACCAAGTTTCAAATAGCGGCGCGAGGGTGGCCCAGAGGTCTAGTTCCGGGTAAATCTGCCGCCCCAGCCCCTCGATATTGAAAATGGTTTTTTCCAACAAAACCAGCGACGGCAGCATCTGCATATCAAATCGCCGCGCCGTTTTGAACAGACTCACCAGCAGCACGGCGAAGGAAATTTCACGCAGCGGGCGGGCAAAGATCGGCTCACACACGGTGCGAATTTCCGCCTCCAGCTGATGCACCGGCGTATCCTGCGCCACCCAGCCGGCCCGCAGCTGCGCCTCGGCAGCGCGGCGGTAATCGCGGCGCAACACAGCCCGCAACATGGTGGCCACCGACAGCCGCTCGGCCGTGGTCAGCGAGCCGATAATGGCGCAATCCACGCAAATATATTGCGGCGGGTCGCGGTGTGTTTTGCTGACAAAAATATTGCCCGGGTGCATGTCCGCATGGAAAAAATTGTGCTCGAAAACCTGAGTGAAGAAAATCCGCACACCGGTCTCGGCCAGCTGCTTTAGATCGATGCCGTGCGCTTCGATGGTGGCGATGTCGGTGACCGGAATGCCATCGATGCGCTCGCTGACCAGGATATTTTCACGCACGTAATCCCAATGCACTTTGGGCGTGTAATTGAGCGGGTTGTCGCGAAAGTTATCGCGCAGTTTTTGCGCATTGGCCGCCTCGTAACGCAGATTGAGTTCATGGGTTACGGTGTGGCGGTAGTCGGTGATAATTTCCGGGGCCCGCAGCCGCCGCCCATCGGGACCAAGCCGATCGAGCAGCGCGGCCAAGGTTTGCAACAGCCGCAGATCGCGCTCAATGATCTTTTCAACGCCGGGGCGAATCACTTTGACCGCCACCGCCGCCCCATCGGGCAGTCGCGCACCATGCACCTGCGCCAGCGAGGCTGAGGCTAGGGGTTGTTCGTCCAGCTGCGCAAACAGCTGCTCGATTTTCCCGCCCAATCCCGCCTCCAGAAGCCGCCGAAACTCGGCGCTGGCAAAGGGCGGCACATTGTCCTGTAACTGCGCCAGTTCGCCCGCCATCTCGGCGCTGAGCAGATCCGGTCGGGTGGACAGCAGCTGGCCAAATTTTACAAAGATCGGTCCCAGCCGCTCGCACAGCCGCCGCACCCGCACCCCATCGCTGAGCGGGCCGTGCGGCAGCACGAGTGCAGGCAGAAACAGTGCTCGCAGCCAGAGCGGGGCCGCGCTCGGCAATAGCAGGTCCAGCCGCAGTCGACAGGCATGCCACCAGATAAACAGAGCGCGGCGGACGCTGCTCATCGCTCCGCCCCTGCGTCCAGATAGTCGAGGCGCCGGTGCAAATCGGCCAGATGCGCTTGCGCCGCCTGCAACTCGGCGCGTCCGGGCAGGCTTTGGCTGTGGCGTTCGACTTGCGCCTGCACTCCGCGTTCAAACTCCGTGCGCAGCCGCCGGCCCCCGCTCCGCACACCGTGCATCAGGTCCGTTAGCAGCACCGCCGCCGCATCGCCCACCCGCTCGGCCAACAGGGCCTCCCAATCGACCTCCAGCTGGCGCACCAGCCGTTGTGCAGCCAGCAGCAAGCCCGCATCGCCGGCAATATCGATGCCGTGCCCGCCCCCCGCGGCACTGTCGGCGGGCGCGGTCAGCCAGCGCAGCAGGGCATCCAGAGTGCCGCAGATCCGCAGATCAGCCGCCTTATCGGTGGGCGCAGCGACTCGGATATGCGGCGATTCGATATACAGCACAAAATGCAGCGGCGGGGCGGTGCAGGCGACCGCTATGCAGCGACCGTCCAAGCTTTCCAGCGCGGCGGCGTTGGCCGGGTCGGAATCCAGCAACGCCGCCAATGCGCGATTCAGCAGCCGTAGCACCCGCTCTGCCCACGCCATATCAGGCTTTGAACCCCCAGTGCAGCGCGACGATGCCGCCGCTTAGATTGGCGTAGTCGACCCCCACGAAGCCACCGCTCTCCAACATGGCTTTCAGGGCTTCTTGGTCGGGGTGCATGCGGATGGACTCGGCCAGATAGCGATAAGGAGCCGCATCGCCCGCCACCCACTGCCCCAAACGCGGCAGCAGGCTAAAGGAATAGCGATCGTAGACTTTAGCCAGCAGCGGACTGACCGGCTTAGAAAACTCCAAAATCACCAGCCGCCCGCCGGGTTTGAGCACCGCCAGCATCGATTCCAGAGCCGCCGCCTTGTCGGTCACATTGCGCAGCCCGAAGGCCATGCCGATGCAATCGAAATAATTATCAGGAAAGGGCAGGGCCGCGGCATCCGCCTGCACATAACGGACCGCATCGCCGCAGCCGCGGTCCAGCAGCCGATCGCGCCCGCGCTCGAGCATAGCGGCGTTAATGTCAGCCAGCACCACTTGGCCCACCGGACCGACTTGGCGGGCGAAAATGGCACTGAGATCCCCGCTGCCGCCGGCGATATCCAACACCCGCTGGCCGCTACGCACCGCGGCTTTCTCGGTCGCAAAAAATTTCCACAGCCGGTGCAGGCCGCCGCTCATCAGGTCGTTCATCCGATCGTAGTTATCGGCTACCGCATCGAACACGCCAGCGACCCGCGCCGCTTTCTCGGCCACCGGCACCCGCTGATAGCCAAAATCGGTGGTCTGCTCGGTGTGCATGCGCCTGCTCATCCGGTCTCTGAGCCGCGGGCCGGCGGCGCGATATAGCGGGCGTATTTGGCTGGCTTTAGCTTGGCGATATCCACCATCAAAAAGCCATCGAGCGCATTACTAAAGCCGATGTCGAAGCCGCTGGCACAGATGCTCACCCCGCCCGGCTCACCCAGCTCGGCGTACTGTTTATAGAGCGTGGGAATGGTGCAGCCGAGCCGTTTTAATTGCCGCTTCAGCCGGGCGAATTCGGCGGTGTAATCCTGCCCCGGAAACAGTCGCGCCAATTTGGCGCATTCCGCGACCGGCACCTCATAGGGATAGCGCGCCTCGACCAGATGTTCGGCAGGCGGAAAATGAGTGGCGTAAAAATAGACGATCAGCTCCTTCGCCTGCTGCGGCAACCCATCGCTCAGGCTCACCGCGCCGAACAGATAACGAAATCCCGGGTTGTTGCGCACCAATGCCCCGATGCCGTACCAGAGGTAATCCAAGCCGCGCTTGTTCCAGTATTTGGGCTGCACAAAACTGCGCCCCAGCTCCAGTCCCTGCGCAAAATAGGGAGTCATGGCATCCAAATAACGGTAGATGCGCGAGCTATACAGCCCCGCGGTGCCGCGCTCAGGCACCGTTTTAGCGGCATCGCAAACGCGATAGGCCCCGACAATTTCCCGGGCCTCGCCATCCCAAACTAGCAGGTGCGCATAATGCTGATCGTATTCATCCAGGTCGCGGGCCTTGCCGGTGCCTTCCTCCACGGTGCGAAACGTCAGCTCGCGCAGCCGCCCAAGCTCGGCAATGATCGGGGAATCCACCCGGTAGTCGAACAGTAAAATTTGCTTGCCATCGGCGGTCTGCCCCAGCCGCTGCGCGCTAGCGATCTCATCCGCCAATGCCTGCCGGTCAACGGGTGCAGCGAGCGGCGCATAGGTCGGCAAGGGCAGGTCCTGCGCCCGCCCGGCCCCAATGGCATAGACCTGCTTGCGAAACGCCGCCGCCAAGGCCGGCGGGCGCAGCCCCAATTTTTCATAGCCCTTGCACGGCACGATGCCGCCGATGGAAAAGCGCACCTGCCCACCGCGCAGCTTGAACATCTCCGGCACCAACCATAGGGTAGAAAGGCGGCGGGCGACCAGCGACAGGGCATAAAAAAACAGCGAGTTCCTGCCCTGAATATGCACCGGCAACACCGGTGCCCGCGCCGCCCGGGAAAACTTCAAAAACCCACCCCGCCAAGTGCCATCGCGGATGCCGCCCCAGCCCCAGCGCGAGACCACGCCCGCAGGAAACACCAGCACCGCGCCCTCCGCCTTCAGGTGCCGGCGGATGGCGCGCAGCTGCATTTTGGCCGTCTGTCCGCCCATGTTGTCCACCGGCAACAACACTGGTGCCAAAGGCTTCAGCTTGCTGAGTAGCTGATTGGCGACAATTTTCACATCCGCCCGCAGGCGGCGCACCATCTGCACCAGAGCCAGCCCATCCAGCGAGCCGATCGGGTGATTGGCGACGATCACCACCCGCCCGGCGGCGGGCACATGCCGCAGCTGCTCGGCACTGACCCGGTAGCGGAAATCAAAATAAGCCAGCACCTGCTCGACAAACTCTAGCCCGTGCGCCTGCGGATAGCGGCGGCCAAAATCGACAAACTCGCGCTCGTGCAGCACCCGCCGCAAAAACGCCACCAGCGGCCCGGAAAACCGCCTTTTCAGCCAGCCATCCGGCAGCGAGTCGGCGACTATCTGCTCAACATCGAGCATGATCGAGCGGGGGCAGGGTCTTGCATGGCAATCCAGTGGTGAGGACGGCTCAACGGAAGCAGTGACGGCATGAGCGGCATGAGTCGCAGGATGGGGCGGATGGGCGGCATGGGGTTTATCGCGTGACCTGAGCGGCACCCGGCGGCGATTATTGCATGGTTGCGGTGCCAATACTGCTACTATCCGCCTCCGCCCATAAATCAACGCCACGATGGAACGCAGCGCACTCCAACTGATCGCCGCCCTGGATATCCGCGCCTATGTCTTTTTCGGGCGGATGCAAGAGCGGCTGAACCTGTACCCGCTCGCCCGCGCCCTGTCATCGAGCGGCGATGGCTATCTTTATCTGGCCATCGGGCTGCTGGCTTGGGTGCTGGCCCCGCAGGCGGGCGGCGGGGCCTTGCTGCTGTGCGGGCTGCTGGCCGCCGCGATCGATTTGCCGCTCTACGTGGCCCTGAAAAAGCTATTCAAGCGCCGCCGCCCCTACATGGTCCACAGTGCTTTGCAACGCATTCACATCCCCTCGGATGAGTTCAGTTTCCCTTCCGGCCACGCCACTGGCGGCTTTATGGTGGCCTATTTGATCGGCTACTTTTTCCCCGTGCTCAGTGCGCCCATGTACGCTTGGGTCACGCTGGTCGCGCTCTCGCGAGTGCTGCTGCGGGTGCATTTTATCTCGGACCTAGTGGCTGGGGCCCTGCTCGGCAGCGGCATTGCGCTGCTGGCCCTGAACCTAGCGGAAATTTTAGGGGCCCTTTAAATCGACATCGCCCAGATCGAGCAGCCGGACCGCCTGCACCTCCGGGTCGCGAGCCGCGCCCGCCGCTTGCAACTTTGCCAAATACTGTTGCCAGCGGTGCGGTTTTTCTGCGCCTAGGCGATGCAGATAGGCCCAAGTGTAAAGGCCGGAATCGTGCCCATCGCTGAAATACAGCCGCAGCGCATAGTGGCCGGCGGGTTCCAGTTTGGCGATGCGGACATGCTTCTTGCCGACCGGCAACACCGCCCCTGACCCATCCGCGCCATGCCCCCGCATCTCGGCACTCGGCGAGCTAACGCGCAGGTATTCCGCCTCCAGAGTCTGCACCTCCGATTCATGGTGCAACTCCAACACCCGCCCCTGCTGACGCAAGCGGATCCGTTGCGGTCGGGCGGTGGCCGACATGGCGGCTAAAGCCTAGAGAATGAAGCGCGACAGGTCTTCATCCTGCGCCAGCTCGGCCAGCTTTTCATCCACGTAGGCGGTGTCGATGCGCAGCGACTGCCCCTCGCGGTCGGATGCCTCAAACGACAGTTCCTCCAGCAGGCGTTCCATCAAAGTGTGCAGTCGCCGGGCACCGATGTTTTCGGTCGACTCGTTGACCGCGTAGGCCAGCTCCGAGATGCGCCGCAGGCCCTCGGCGGTGAACTCAATCTGCACCCCCTCGGTCTGCAACAGGGCTTGGTATTGCATGCTCAACGAAGCATCCGGCTCGGTCAAAATGCGCTCAAAATCAGCCGCCGACAACGCCGCCAACTCCACTCGAATCGGCAGCCGCCCCTGCAATTCTGGAATCAGATCGGACGGCTTAGACAGGTGAAAGGCCCCGGAAGCAATAAACAGCACATGGTCGGTTTTGACATGGCCATACTTGGTCGACACCGTGGCTCCCTCGATCAGCGGCAGCAGGTCGCGCTGTACCCCCTCGCGCGATATATCGGTGCCGCTGTGCTGGCTGCGCTTGGCGACCTTGTCCAGCTCATCGATAAACACGATACCGGTCTGCTCGACCGCCGCCAGAGCCTGCGTTTTGATGTCGTCCTCATCGATCAAATTCGCCGCCTCTTCATCGCGCAGCTGCCCGCGCGCCTTGCCGATGGGAATTTTGCGCCGCTGCGGGCGGTCCTGACGCAGACCGGAAAGCATCTCTTGCAGTTGGTTGGCCATTTCCTCCATGCCGGGCGGCGACATGATCTCCATGCCGATTTTCGGGGGCTGAACGTTCAATTCCACCAGCTGGGCATCCAAATGGCCAGCGCGTAGCTGCTCGCGCAGAGCCTCACGGTTGGGGGGTTCCGCTCCGCCGTGCTCGCGCAGCAGGGCATCCAGGATGCGCTCTTCGGCGACGTACTCGGCGCGCTGCCCGACCTTTTCCAGCTGCTCTTCACGGCGCATTTTGACGGCGACATCCACCAGATCGCGGATAATGGATTCCACATCCTTGCCCACATAGCCCACCTCGGTGAACTTGGTCGCCTCCACCTTGATAAACGGGGCCTTGGCGAGCTTGGCCAGGCGGCGAGCGATCTCGGTTTTGCCCACCCCGGTGGGGCCGATCATCAGGATATTTTTCGGGGCCACCTCGGCGCGCAGGGCCGGCTCCAGCTGCATGCGCCGCCAGCGATTGCGCAGCGCGATGGCCACCGCCCGCTTGGCGGACTCCTGGCCGATGATATGGCGTCCTAGCTCGTGGACGATTTCACGCGGGGTCATTTGTGACATGCGACAGGCTCCTGAAAATTCTGCATAGAAGATGGACGGGATGCGAGCGAGATAAAGGCGTGGCGGCCTAGAGAACCTCGATAGTGCGCTGGTGATTGGTGTAAATGCAGATGTCCGCCGCCAGCCGCAGGGACTGCTCCACAATTTTACGCGCCTCCAGCTCGGTGTGTTCCAGCAGAGCGCGGGCGGCAGCCAGCGCGAAGGGGCCGCCAGAGCCGATGGCGATCAGGCTCTCTTCCGGCTCGATCACATCGCCATTACCAGTGACGATCAGTGAGACATTGCGGTCCGCCACCGCCAACAGCGCATCGAGGCGGCGCAGGGCACGGCTGCTGCGCCAGTCCTTGGCCAGCTCCACCGCCGCCCGAGTCAGTTGCCCCTGATGTCGTTCCAGCTGCCCTTCGAAGTGCTCAAACAGGGTAAAGGCATCGGCGGTGCCGCCCGCAAAACCCGCCAACACCTGATTCTTGTACAGGCGGCGCACCTTGCGCGCATTGCCTTTGACCACGGTAGGGCCCAAGCTGACCTGCCCATCGCCGCCGATGACGACCTGACCAGCGCGGCGCACCGCGACGATGGTGGTTCCTCTATATTGCTCCAAGCGAGCGTCCTCAGGCGGTTTGTGGCGGGGTGGGCCAAGGCCCGTAATGAAGCGGCGCAGAATAGTGGCAAAACATGGGGCGCAGGCGGCGAATTTCAAGGCGCAGGCGGCGGCGCGTTCGGAATAAGTTCCAACACCAAAGAGTCGATGCCGTTGTCCCGCAGCAGAGCACGGGCTTCATCGAGCCCGGCGCGGCTGGCGAAGGGGCCGACCAACACCCGGTGCCAAGTCTCATCGTGATGGCTATACACCTCAATTTCCGCCGTCAGATTAAGCAAAATCAGCCGCGCCCGAGCACTATCGGCCTCCGCCGCCGAGCGGAAGGAGCCCGCCTGCAACAGATAGCCTGCGCCAGCCGGACTCGGCGGGCCGGCCACCTCTGGTCCCTCGCGCTTCTTCAGCCGGGTGTAAAAATCCAACACTGGCTGTTTGGCATCCTTTTCAACCGCCTCCGCCCCCGCCTGGCCCGCTGGTGCCGCCGGCAGCGGCAGGTCGCGAGGCAGCAGCGGCAACCCCCAACACGCCAGCAGAGCCAGACCGAAGCCGACCAGCACCCCAGCGCAAAAGAGGGCCACTGGTGCCGCCGGCGCGGCCTTTTTAGAGGAATTGCGCCGTCGCTTGCGCCGGCGTTTGGCGTAGTCTCTGGGCATAGAACCAAAATGGCCGCAGTAAGAGCCGCAAAATGACAGTGCGCCATTCTAAGCCGCACTCGGCGGTTTGCCTAGCGATTACAGTGCCCGGTGCCCTAAGGACGGCAAGGGGAAAGTGGCGATTAGTCGAGACTCAGCGGGTCCACATCGATGCCCCAGCGAATGTGCCCCGCCGCTCGCCGCCCGCCCAGATGCGCCTCCAGCCCGTCCAACGCCCGGTGCAGCGCAGCGCGGCGGTCGGCAAAGATCTGAATCTGATAGCGAAAGCGGTGCTTCAGCCGCTCGATGGGCGAGGGCAGGGGCCCCACCAGATCGACCCGCCCCCCCCGCAACCGCGCCGCACAATCGTCCATAAAGGCCCGCAGCGCGGCCAGATCCCGGTCGCTGGCATGCAACACCGCCGCCGCCGAGAAGGGCGGCAAATGCCGCGCTTTGCGCTGGTCGAGCAGATAGCGACCGACGCGCTGATAATTGTTGGCGGCCAGCAGCTGCAACAGCGGGTGCTCCGGCGCACGGGTCTCGACCACCACGCTGCCCGCCGCCGCCCCGCGCCCGGCCCGCCCGGCGACCTGCGTCAGCGACTGCGCCATCTGTTCCATGGCACGATAATCATGGCTGAACATGGCGATATCAGAACTGAGGGCGACCACCAGCGAGATACCCGGCAGGTGGTGGCCCTTAGCGATCATTTGGGTGCCCACCAAAATAGCTGGCTTGCCCGCCTCCAACGTAGCCAATTTTCCGGCGAAGCTCCCCTTGCGCTGAGTGCTATCGCGGTCGATGCGCACACAGTCGACGCCGGCAAAACGGCGCGTCAGAAAGGCTTCCAGCTGCTCGGTGCCCGGCCCGTGCGCTTGCAGTTTGCGCGACTGGCATTCCGGGCACAGGCTCGGCGGCGGCAGGTGTTGCTCGCAACGATGGCAGAGCAGCGCGACCGGGCTACGGTGCAAGGTCAGGGCGCAGCCGCATGCCGCACAGCGCGCCTGCCAGCGGCAATTTGCGCATTCCAACAGCGGCGCAAAACCGCGCCGGTTCAGAAACACCAGCACCTGATGGCCCGCCGCCAATTCCCGCTCGATCGCCGCAATGCTGGCCTCCGCCAACGGCAGACCCCCCCAAGCTGGCGGCACAAATTGCCAGACCGGCAAGGGGCGGTCGCCAATGCGCCGGTCCAGCACCAGATGGCAGTAGCGGCCCGTGCGGGCATTGCGCAAAGTCTCGGTCGAGGCACTCGCCGACCCCAGAATCAGCTGCGCCCCCTCGCGCATGCTGCGCACCGCCGCCAGATCCCGGGCGTTGTAGCGAAAGCCCTGCTGCTGCTTGTAAGACAGGTCCTGCTCCTCGTCCACCAAGATCAACCCCAGCGCGACAAAAGGCAAAAAAATAGCCGAGCGGGTGCCGATGACCAGCACCGCCTCGCCCGCCCGCACCGCCCGCCAGCAAGCCAGCTTTTCGGTCTCCGTGGCACTGGAATGGTAAGCCAGCACCCGCGCCGTGCCATAACGCCGCCGCGCCCGCTTCAGGGTCTGGTCGATCAGGCCAATCTCCGGCACCAAATAGAGCACCTGCCGCCCGCGTTGCAAATAGCGGTGCATGGCTTGCAGGTAGACCTCGGTTTTACCGCTGCCAGTCACCCCATCCAGCAGAAAGGGGCCGGGATCGCTTGCAATGCGCTGCAAGGCCCGTTGCTGCGCCGGATTCAGCGCATGCGGCGACTCACCGAGCTCGAGCAAACCAAGGCTCGGTGTCGCCACCACCGCCCGCACCCGCCCGGTCTTCCGCAACGCACTGAGCAAATGCGCCCCAAAGCCCGCCGCCTGGATCTGCGCCCCGGAGGCCGGACCATGCTCTTGCAACCAAGCCAACAATTCACGCTGGCGATACGCCGCCTTCAACGCGGCGTTCTCCCCCTCTCCGGGCACGGCGGCATAAAGCGCATCAGCGGGCTTATCTTCCATTTTACCGGCCAAAATCGCCTTCGGCAGGGCGGCGATCAGCACCTGGCCAAGCGGGCTGTGAAAGTAGCGGCTGGCCCATTCCAGCAGGGCTAACAGGCTGGCAGGCAGGCTGAAACGGGCATCCAGAACCGCCTTGACTGGTCGAATGACAAAATTGCCCGCAGCCTGCTCGCCCGCCGCGCCAGTTTCTAAAACGACCCCAGTCAGAGTGCGCTGGCGCAAGGGCACCCGCACCAGAGTGCCCGCAGCAGGCGGTTCACCGTCCAGCGAATAGGTCAGCGCGGCGGGCATGGAGGGTGGCAACAGGGCGGCGGGCAACACCCGGACCCGCTGCGACCCATTCACCGGGCCCTGCGCACCGTCCGCCATCTTACGCCCACCGCCTTATTTTTCGTTACCCGCCCGCTCTCCCGCTCGAGCACCATTCGCCGCCGACAAACTGGCAGCGGCACTAGAAAATCTCATCGACCGTATCGCCGTCATCGTCCGCCGGGGTCGACTGAGCCGCCGGAGCCGCCGCGGCGGGGCCATTTTCCCGCAAAAAATATTCAAAGATCGCCCCCGTCGCCCCCGGTTGCGCCCGCGCCCCAGTTTTCGGGTCGATGCGCGCCCGGATCAAGCCAAATGGCTCGGTGAAAGACTGCTCCGGCACCCCGGCCAAAGCACCGCGCATAAAATCGACCCAAATCGGCAAGGCGGCGGTGGCCCCAGACTCGCCGCCCAGCAGGCTGTTGTCATCAAAGCCGAGCCAAGCGGTCGCCACCAAATGCCGGTTGTAGCCGGCAAACCACGCATCGCGCGGGCCGTTGGTGGTCCCAGTTTTACCCGCCAAGTCCGCCCGCCCCAGCTTCTTAGCCCGCCGCCCGGTGCCCTTGTCCACCACATCGCGCAGCATAGAATCCATCATAAAATGCACCCGCGCATCCAACACCCGCGCGGCGCGGGGGTAACTATATTCCGCTTCCCCATCCTCGCCGGGCGGCGCCACCAGTGCATCAGGCTCGGTTTGCTGCTCACACAAATAGCAGACCTGCGGCGGTAATGCCTTGAACAGCACCTCGCCCTGCCGGTCGCGAATCTCATCGATCAGGTGCGGCTGAACGCGGTAGCCACCGTTGGCAAACACCGTGAAGCCAGCGGCGATCTGCAGCGGCGGCAACGCCTGACTGCCGAGTGCCAAAGTCAGGTCGGTGGCCAACTCCTCGTCGGCAAAGCCGAAATGCTCGATCATAAAATTGCGGGTGTAACCGAGCCCCAGCTCGCGCAACACCCGGATGGAGATCAGATTGCGCGATCGATACAGGGCCTCGCGCAGGCGGGTGGGGCCATAAAATTTCCCGCTATAGTTTTCCGGTCGCCAGACATCCTCCAGAGTCGCGTCATCGAACACGATCGGCGCATCGCTCACAGTGGTCGCCGGGGTAAAGCCGCCGGCCAGCGCGGCGGTGTACAAAAACGGTTTCAGGCTGGAACCCGGCTGGCGGGCGGCATCAGTAATCCGATTAAAACGGCTGGCCAGAAAATCAAACCCGCCCTGCAAGGCCCGGATTGCCCCGCTATTGGGGTCCATCGCCACCAATGCCGCCTGCACAGCCGGCACCTGCGCCAGCACCCAACGCCCCTCCCGCTCACGCACCCGAATCAGATCGCCGGGGGCCAGAAACCCGGCGTTCTCCGGCGGCTCGCCCCGCCAGCTAGGGGTGCGGAACGGGCGCGCCTCCGCCAACCCATCTTCCCATTCCAGGCGATGCGCCCCGCGTTCCTTGATCAGCAGATCGACCGCCCGTTCATCCACCGCCACTACCAACGCCGGCACCAGATCCGCCACATCCGATACGGATTCCAAAGCCTCCAGAGCGGCAGATTCATCGCCCACCAACGTCGCCCAATCATGTTCCTCATTTTGCTCCGCACCGCGCCAACCGTGCCGCGCATCGTAAGCCAACACCCCATCCTGCACCGCCCGCCGCGCTCCCCGTTGCAACCCCGTATCGATGGTGGTCACCACCTCATAGCCGTCCTCGTAGACGCGCTCGCCGTACTTCTCGACCAGCTGGATGCGCGCCATTTCTGCCGCGTAGAGCGCATCTTGAATCGCCATCGACCCCTGCAACCGCGCACTCAACGGCTCGGCCACCGCCGCTTGCCATTCCGCCTCCGTCAGAAACTCCAGCCGCCGCATACGCCCCAAAATCCAATCGCGCCGCGCCCGCGCCCGCTCCGGATTATTGATCGGGTTGGCAGCACTCGGGGCCTTAGGCAGACCGGCGATCATCGCCCACTGCGCCACATTCAGCGCACCGACATCCGCCCCATAATAGATCTGCGCCGCCGCCTGCACCCCATAGGCGCGTTTGCCCAGATAGATTTTATTGGCGTAAAGCTCCAGAATTTCCGGCTTACTCAGCTCATTCTCGATGCTAACCGCAAGAATAATTTCGTTAAATTTGCGGATAAACGTCTGCTTCCGACTCAAGAAAAAGTTCCGCGCCACCTGCATGGTAATGGTAGAGCCCCCCGAGCGAATCTGCCGGCTGGTGACAATCTCCCAACCCGCGCGCAACAGCCCCAGAAAATCGATGCCGCGATGGTTGAAAAAATTGTCATCCTCCGCCGCCAACATCGCCTGAATCAGCGGCTCCGGAATCTGTTCATAGGCAATGGGAGTCCGCCGCTGCTCGCCAAACTCGCCGATCAACACCCCATCGGCGGAAAACACCCGCAACGGCGTCTGCAGCCGCACATCCAGCAACTGCTCCACCGACGGCAAAGCCGGGGCCAAATAAAGCGTCACCGCACACAGCAGCATGGCGCAGCCGGCCCCGGCCGTGATGGCCAGTTTCAGCAGCAAAAAGGGGCGCAGGCGTGCGGGCATTGGGCGGTGTGGCGCAGGGCAAGCGCATCATTATAGCCCTAGCCTTGCCGCACAGTGTAGAATGGGTGAATCCCCCGCCGGGCCACAGCGCGGTCGGGGCGATAAAAAGCACCCTAGGGGAACCGCCGGGAACGATGCAACAGCGATGAAAACGCCGCCCTTGTTAGCCAGAATGCTCGGCCTCGGCCAACGCGCCGTGCTCGGCGTAGACCTCGGCACTTCAGCCCTTAAACTGGTCGAGCTCGCCACAGTGCCGGCCGGCTTGAAAGTGGTGGCCGCCCAGACTGCCCCGATCGCCGCCGGGGCCATCAAAGAAGGCAAAATCGTCGATGCGCCCGCAGTGGGCGAGGCCCTGCGCAGCGCAGTAGTGGCCAGTCGCTCGCACACCAAAAACGTCGCCTTCGCCATCCCCGATGCCATGGTCCTCAACTGGACGCTGGAATTGCCCGCCGACCTGCCCGAGACCGAGATGGAAATGCAAGTGCTGCTGGAAGCGGAAAAAAACATCCCCTACCCCCTAGATGAAGTCGCCCTCGACTTCACCACCACTGAAACCACCGCCGATGGCCAAGCCAAGCTATTCGTCGCCGCCATCCGCCGCGAGCTGATCGACAGCCTAGAAGAGGTGGCAGGCCAAGCCGGCCTCACCCTAAAGATCGTCGATGCCGAGCGTTTCTGCTTCGAGCGCGTCCACCCCCTCATTTTCCGCCATGTGCCAAAATCGCAGGAGGGGCAGGAAGGCAAAGACAGCGCAGCCCCCGTCGCCATCATGGATCTAGGCGCGGCCAACATGCGCTTTTACGTGCTGGAAGACGGCCAGCTAATCTACAACCGCGACGAAAGCTTCGAACCGCTCACCCAAGGCGACACCCCCACCAACGCCGCCGACCCACCCGCCCCGCAAAAGCGCAACGACCCCCCGGATTCGCCCGACCATCGCGATGGGCTAAACACCCGCGAAGAACTCATCGCCCGCATCGACCACCTGCTCCAGACGTTTCACAATAGCTCCCAAAAGCGCATCGGCCAGCTGGTGCTATGCGGCGGCGCAGCCCTCAACCCGCTAGTCGCCAAGCGCACCGAGGCGAAAATAAATCTGCCGGTGGTGCTTGGCAACCCCTTCGCCTGGCTGGAAAAGAGCGAGCGACTCAACCACAAACGGCTAACCGCCATGGCCCCGTTCATGCTATTGGCCACCGGCCTAGCCCTACGCGGAGTCCACTGATGCCACAGATCAACCTCCTACCCTGGCGCGAAGAACAGCGCGAAGAGCGCAAGCGGCAATTTTTAGGGGTGCTAGTGCTGATGGTGCTGCTCGCGCTGGCCATCGGGCTGGCCTGGTCGGCGGCGGTCAACTTGCAGATCGCCGCCCAAAAAAGCCGCAACGCCATGCTAGAGGCAGAAATCGCCACCCTAGCGCAGCGCACCGCCGAGATCGGCAACCTGCAAGCGCAACGCGGCGAAATCCTAGAACGCATCCAAGTCATCAAAGGCTTGCAGGTCAACCGCCCGGAGATCGTCCGCCTTTACGAACAGCTGGCCCACGCCTTCCCCGATGGGGTCTACATCAATAAACTACAGTTTGCCGACAACACCCTATCGATGGACGGCAAAGCCGAATCCAACAACCGCATCTCCGCCCTCATGCGCAACCTCGACCAAGCGGAAAAATTCGCCAGCCCCAGTCTACGCACCGTCACCGCCGACTCAGAACTCGGCGAGCAGGGCAGCAGCTTCCACATGACCGCACAGGTCGTCGACCTAGGCGTGGTCGCCAGCGAATAGCCAGCCAGGCCGCGAATACCCCGATGAACACCCAAGACTTGCTCGCCGATCTAAAAAAGATCGATCTGGCCGAAGTCCGCCTAGACAACATCGGCAGCTGGCCGCTGGCCGTACGCATACTCGGTTGTCTGCTGGTGTTCGCCGCCGCCCTCATCGCCTATTTTGCATTGGTAGTAGCCGGCCTCAACACCAGCCTCGCCACCGCCGCGCTAAAAGAACAAGACCTCAAAAAAACCTTCGCCGAACAAGCCCGCCAAGCCGCCCATCTGGAAGCTTACCGCGCCCAAAAAGTAGAATTGGACGAACGCCTCAGTGACCTCCTAGCCCAGCTACCGCGCAACGCCGAAGTGCCCAGCCTGCTGGAAGAAATCACCGAAACCGGCCTCAACAGCGGCCTCGTCATCGACAGCATCGAGCTTCAAAACGAAGTCGAGCACGACTACTACATCGAGCTCCCCATCGCCATCAAAGTCGCTGGCGGCTACCACGATTTCGGCACTTTCGTCTCCGGCGTCTCCGGCCTGCCGCGCATCGTCACCCTGCACGACTTCGAAATCACCCAACAGGAAGGCGCGGCAACCCTCAGCCTCTCGATCACCGCCAAAACCTACCGCTACAAAGAACCCGGCGCGGCGGAGGAGGCCCAAGATGGCTAACGCCCCCCGCCCCGTCCCCCACCGCCCCCCGCACCGGCACAATCCAATAGCCGCCCTAGCCGCCCTATTGCCACTCAGCATGCTGGCCAGCTGCACCCCGTCCGGCGAGCGCGAGCTCCTAGCCTACATGGAGCAAACCCGCTCGGACGCCACCCAGCGCAGCCGCATCGAACCCCTACCCGAATACATCCCCTACGAGCGGCTCATCTATTCCGCCGACGACCTGCGCAGCCCCTTCGCCTCGCCGCGCGCCCGGGTGGACGAATCCAAGGCCGGTCACGCCAGTGCCGCCGGGGCCCCCGACCTCAGCCGCCCCCGCGAATTTTTAGAACGCTTCAATCTAGCCGAGCTCGCCATGGTCGGCACCATCGAGCGCGATGGCCGCCGCTGGGCCCTCATCCGCGACGGCCGCGCCGCCGTGCATCGGGTCACCATCGGCAACTACCTCGGCCGCAACCACGGGCAAATCAAACAAATCAGCGAAGCCGGCATCGACATCATCGAAGTCCTAAACAGCGGGCGCGACGGCTGGATCGAACGCCCGCAAAAATTAGCTTTACAATAACCCATCGCCACTGCCGAACAGAACCATGCCGACCGCGCAAACCACTTCAGCCCACCAAACTCCCCCGGCCCGCCAAGCCGCCCCCCGCACCCGCCCAACTAAACCTCCAATGAAAGCCCAAATCGCCACCCAAACAAACCCCTGCCCCCGCACGCAGTTCACCACACCGCTCGCCCTATTGGCCCTACTCTTAGCCGCCCTGCTATCCCCCACCACCGCCCAAGCCGCCACCCTGCAAGAAATCACCTTCAAACCCGCCAGCCAAGACCGCCTCGAAATCACCCTAAACCTAGATTCCAGCGACTACCCCCGCCCGCTGATTTTCGTCAGCGATAATCCCGCCCGCCTAGTGCTCGACCTGCCCGGGGTCGCCAACCAAGTCACTCAGAAAAAATTTCCTCTCGCCGCCGCCACCGCCTCGGAAGCCATCCTCCTCGGCACCCCTGAGCGCATCCGCCTAACGCTAAACCTAGAACAACCCACGGTCCACGAGCTGCTACCCGAAGGCAACCAGTTGCGGCTATTGCTCAGCCCTGCCGCCACCGCCCCGCCCTCGCAAATCGCCGCCGCCCCC
>JACONM010000008.1:33269-36817 GCA_014323765.1 Cellvibrionales bacterium
CCACCCCCGCCCCAACCACCGGCCAACCCAATACCGTCGCCCCCCGCATCCTCAACCTCGACTTCCGCCGCGGCGAGGCCGGCGAAGGCAACCTCATTTTCGAGCTCGCCGATGACAGCCTAAACGCCGATGTAGCCGTACAGGGCAGCACCATCCGCATCCATTTTCCCGCCGCCCAGCTCGCCGAATCCATCGCCCGCAGCTTCGATGCCCTCGACTTTGCCACCCCCGTAACCTACTTCAGCACCCGCAACCAAGGCAACCGAGCCATCGTCGAAATCCAGACCAACGCCCCCTTCGACTATCTCGCCTACCAGACCGACACTTCCTACGTGGTCAGCATCAAACCCACCGCCAGCGGCCCAGACGCACCGGGCGAGTTCAGCTACGTCGGCGAAAAACTCTCGCTAAATTTCCAAAATATCGCCGTGCGCTCAGTGCTACAGCTGATCGCCGACTTCACCGATATGAACCTAGTCGCCAGCGACGCCGTCACCGGCAACATCACCCTGCGCCTGCAAAATGTCCCCTGGGACCAAGCCCTCGACATCGTCCTCAAAGTCAAGGGCCTCGGCCAACGGCGCGAAGGCAATGTGCTCCTAGTCGCCCCCCTAGCCGAGATCGCCGAGCGCGAACGCCTAGAAGGAGAGACCAACAAACAACTCCGCGAACTCGCCCCCCTCACCACCGAATACGTGCGCGTCCGCTATGCCGATGCCGCCAGCCTCTTCGCCCTAGTCGGCGGCGGCGCGAGCGGCGGCAGGGGCGGCGGCGATAACACGGTCAACCTGCTATCCGAGCGCGGCTCAGCAATCGTCGACCCCCGCACCAACACCATCGTCCTCAACGACACCGAAGAAAACATCGCCCGCTTCAAAGAGCTCGTCGATGAGCTCGACATCCCCATCCGCCAAGTCCTCATCGAAGCCCGCATCGTGCTCGCCAGCGACGAATTCCGCCGCGAGCTCGGCGTGCGCTGGGGCGGCACCGGGGTGAATATCTCCGACTCCGACGACCGGGTGGTGCAATTCGGCCCCACCATCAACGATGTCGATGGCGATGCCGCCAACATCTTCCGCAATCGCACCGCCACCATCGCCGATGACACCCTAGCCGTCGACCTCGGCGTCACCAACCAAGCCGCCTCTCGCTTCGCCGTCTCCTTCCTCACCGACTCCTCCTTCCTCAGCCTAGAATTGAGTGCCCTAGAAAGCGAGGGCCTCGGCGAGGTCATCTCCCAACCCAAAGTCCTCACCGGCGACAAACAAACCGCCTTCATCAAATCCGGCTCGGAAGTCGCCTTCCAAAACGCCGCCTCCAGCGGTGCCACCGCCACCGAATTCAAAGAAGCCGTCTTAGAATTGCAAGTCACCCCACAGATCACCCCAGACGACAAACTAATCCTCGACCTCCTAGTCCGCCGCGACTCCATCGGCGACCGCGAATTCGGCGGTGAGCCAGAAATCGACACCACCGAGCTCCAAACTCAAGTCTTGGTCGACAACGGCGAAACCCTCGTCCTCGGCGGCATTTTTCAGTTAGACTCGCGCAACAACGAGACCAAGGTGCCCTTCTTAGGCGACCTGCCGCTCATCGGGCGCGCCTTCAAGCGAACCCTGATTGAAGACCGCAAAAACGAGCTTCTCATTTTCGTCACCCCCAAAATCCTCAGCGAGAACGTCCAAGCCCAATGAGGTCCAACCGCGGTGCTTTCGTCGTCGTCGGCCCCATGGGGGCCGGCAAAACCACCGTCGGCCAGGCCCTCGCCGAACAGCTAGGCCGCGACCACATCGATGCCGACCGCGAGCTAGAACGCCGCTGCGGTGCCGACATCAGCTGGATCTTTGACATCGAAGGCGAATCCGGCTTCCGCAAGCGCGAAACCGCCGTGCTCGCCGACCTGCTCGAGCGCAATAACGTCCTAATCTCCACCGGCGGCGGCGTCGTCCTAAAACCAGAAAACCGCCGCATGATCCGCAAGGCCGACATGGTCGTCTACCTCACCGCCGCCTTCGATGTCCTCTTCGCCCGCGTCCAAAAAGACGGCAACCGCCCCCTCCTAAAAACCGAAAACCCCCGCCAAGCCTACGCCACCCTGCTCGCCGAGCGCGACCCGCTCTACCGCGAAGTCGCCGACCTAGTCATCGAAGGCGAATCCAAAATGTCCCCCACCGCCGTCGCCCGCCGCATCGTCCAAGCCCTCCAACACCACAGCCGCTAGGCCCCGCCTTGCTCGAACTCACCCTCGACCTCGGCCCTCGCACCTACCCGATAAAAATCGCCGCCGGGCTGCTCCGCTCCCCAGAACTACCCGCCCAAATCCGCGGGGCCCAAGCCCTAGTGGTCACCAATCAGACCATCGCCCCCCTCTACCTCGACCCCGTCTTAAAAACCCTCGCCACCGCTGGCATCGATGCCGACTCCCTCACCCTCCCCGATGGCGAACAACACAAAACCCTCGCCACCCTAAAAACCATCTTCGACCAGCTCATCGCCCGCCACCACCACCGCGACACCACCCTAATCGCCCTCGGCGGCGGTGTCATCGGCGACCTCACCGGCTTCGCCGCCGCCTGCTACCAACGCGGCGTGCGCTTCATCCAACTCCCCACCACCCTGCTCGCCCAGGTCGACTCCTCGGTCGGCGGCAAAACCGCGGTCAATCATCCCCACGGCAAAAACCTAATCGGTGCCTTCCACCAGCCCGCCGCCGTACTCATCGACCCGGACACCCTCGCTACCCTACCGCCCCGCGAATACGCTGCCGGCCTCGCCGAGGTCATCAAATACGGCCTCATCGCCGATGCTGACTTCTTCGAGTGGCTAGAACAAAACATGCCCGGCCTCCTAACTCGCCACCCCCCCCTAATCGCCCACGCCATCGCCACCTCATGTCACACCAAAGCGCAAATAGTCGCCGCCGATGAAACCGAACAAAACCGCCGCGCCCTCCTCAACCTCGGCCACACCTTCGGCCACGCCATCGAAGCCGCGCAAAACTACCGCCACTGGCTGCACGGCGAGGCAGTCGCCGCCGGCCTAGTCCTAGCCGCCCGCCTATCCACCAAACTAGGCCACCTAAGCCAAACCGGCGATCCCATCCAACGCATCACCCACCTACTAGCCCAAGCCAACCTCCCCACCGCCCTCCCCCCAGAAATCCCCCCCACCAAAATCCTAAACCACATGCACCTAGACAAAAAAGTCCAAAGCGGCCAACTACACCTAGTCCTACTAAAAAAAATAGGCCAAGCCTTCACAACCCCCAACTTCGACCCCCAAAAACTAATCGAAACCCTCCAAGAACCCCAACCAACCAAAAATCTCCCCTAACAAAAAAGGGGGGCCCCAAGATCGAAGCCCCCCTGACAAGGGGGGTTTGGGGGTTTCCAGCACCAAACACCCAGGCCCAAAACCCCAAAAAAATACGCAATCAACCCCGCGCCAACCCCAACTCATCAAAATCCGCATACCGCTCCTGCACCCCCGCGATCTCCGTCGCCCGCAGCTCCGCCAACCGCCGCCCCAATTCCGCCCCTCGCACCCCC
>JACONM010000009.1:0-1797 GCA_014323765.1 Cellvibrionales bacterium
CGCCAGCTAACCCAAGCAGCCGCCCCCATCCTACCCGGCAACCCCAGATCCACCCTCAGCAAACTCACCGCCGACCTAAGTGCCACCGAACGCACCCTAGCCGACCTAGAACTAGCCGCCGCCAACGGCGACGCCACCGCCCAACAACGCCTCGGCATCCACTACCAAGCCGGCACCGGCGGCATCACCCCCGCCGACCCCGCCCAAGCCTACATCTGGCTAACCCGCGCCAACGCCCAATACGACACCGATCCCCCCGCCGCCCTAACCACCGCCCTAACCACCGTCACCGCTGCCCTAACCGGCCCCCGCAGAACCACCCTAGACCTCCAAATCCAAGCCGAAGACGGCAACGCCCAAGCCCAATTCGACCTCGGCGTCCACTACCAAATGGGCACCAGTGGCATCACCACCGACAACAACCAAGCCTACCTCTGGCTAAGCCGCGCCGCCGCCAACGGCCACACCGACTCCAACAGCCCCACCCTCCTATCCACCGTAACCCCCCTAGTCGCCGCCGACGCAGCCGTCAAAGCCGCCCTAGACCAACAACTGGCAGCCGAATCCAGCATCGCCCTCGACAGAGCCCAAGCCCAATTCGACCTCGGCATCCTCTACCGCGACGGCACCGGCCTAACCGCAAACAACATCCAAGCCTACATCTGGCTAACCCGCGCTGGCGAAAGCGGCCACACCGAGCGCGAAGCCTCCGACTACACCGAAGTCATCCGCCTCTACCAGCTCGCCACCACCGCCGGCTACGCCCCCGCCCAAAACGCCCTCGGCCTCCTCAATGAAAACGCCGAAGGCATCGACCCGACCATCGATGAAATGGGCAAAACCCCCGAACAGATCGCCACCGAAAAAGCCACCGCCCGCTACACCGAAGCCGCCCGCCTCTACGCCCTAGCCGCCGCCGCCGACCACGACAACCCCGCTCCCAACGCCGACGCCCAATACAACCTCGGCTCACTCTACGCCCGCGCCCTAATCCCCGCCCCCACCCCGCCTGAAACTCGCGAAGCCGCCGCCCTCCGCCTCTACCTAGCCGCCGCAGCCCAAGGCCACGTCCCCGCCCAGCTCGCCCTCGGCACCCTCCACGCCAACGGCGAGGGCGTAACCCGCGACCCCAGCCAAGCCTACCTCTGGCTCAGCTTAGGTATCGCCAACAGCCAAACCCGCGGCCTGCCCTGCCTCCAAACCAGTCTCAGGATCAAGCTTGACAATGGCGGCCCAACAGAAAACCTCCAAGCCATCCGCGCCGCCCGCAATCTTCTCCCCAACGCCCCCTGCACCGTCCCAGACATCGCACCTCGCGAACGCCCAATCGGCAGCAACCCCGCCGCCGAATCCCTCCGCGACTCCATGGCCGCCCTAATCAGCACCGGCCAAATAACCGCCCTCGACACCCAAGTCCAAGCCATGCGCGCCCGCCCCGCGGCCCAACACGCCCTCGGCACCCTTCACCAAACCGGCACCGGCGGCCTCCCCCAAAACAACGAACACGCCTACCTCTGGCTAAAAATCGCCGAGCAAAACGGCCACACCCAACCCGCCGACCCCACCAGCCTAACCACCCTCACCGGCATGCTCACCACCGCCGACCTCACCGTCCTAAACCTAGAACTAGCCGCCGCCCGCGGCGACGCCACAGCCCAACTAAGACTCGGCACCGCCTACAAAGATGCCGACTCCGCCGACACCGACACCCACCTCGGCAGCATCACCACCGCCGACAACGAACAAGCCTACTACTGGCTAACCCGCGCCCGCGCCAACTACGACACCGACGACGAC
>JACONM010000009.1:1817-3179 GCA_014323765.1 Cellvibrionales bacterium
AAGACCTAACCGAACTAACCGACGGCACCCCCGCCATCACCGCCGACCCCTCCGCCATGCCCCCCGTCGTCGCCATGCCCGCCGTCGACCCCCTCCTAACCGCCGACCAAAAAACCGTCATCGACCTCCGCCTAAACGCCGAAAACGGCAACGCCCAAGCCGCCTACGACCTCGGCATCGCCTACAAAGATGCCGACCACGGCCTCACCACCGACAACGCCGAAGCCTACTACTGGCTAACCCTAGCCGCCAACGCCGGCCACCAAGACACCAACGACCCCACCGCCCTAACCGAACTAGTCGGCACCCCCGGAATCCCCGCCGTCACCGCCGACCCCACCGCCATGCCCCCTGTCCTCGCCATGCCCGCCGTCCCTGCCGTCCCCGGCCTCATCACCGCCGAAGTCAAAACCGCCCAAGACAAACGCATCGCCGCCCTAGCCGCCAACAACGCCCAAGATCAATTCGACCTCGGCATCCTCTACCGCGACGGCACCGGCCTAACCGCCAGCAACACCCGCGCCTACTTCTGGCTAACCCGCGCCGCCCAAAACGGCCACATCGAACCCGCCACCAGCCCCGCCCTAGCCACCGTAACCGCCCTAATCACCGATGCCGCCCGCATCACCGCCCTAAACACCCAAGCCACCGCCTGCCGCGCCAACCACTACACCACCGCCACCGGCCCCTGCGGCGCCCCCGAAGACCTAGCAGCCCTCCACGCCCGCGCCACCCTCCAAGAAAACGGCGGCACCGACTCCGAAGGCAACATGGTCACCGCCGACCCAATGGCAGCCGCCCCCCTCTACCAACAAGCCGCCGACCGCGGCCACGCCCCCGCCCAAGTCGCCCTAGCCCAACTCTACGACCAAAACCGCGGCGTCACCGGCACCACAGAAGAACGCCAAGCCGCCGCCGCCGCCCTCTACCGCAAAGCCGCCCTCCAAGGCAACACCGCCGCCCAATACGCCCTCGGTCGCCTCTACGACACCGAAAGCCTCCCCGCCGTAACCCGCACCGCCCCCGATGGCACCCAAACCGAAGAAGATCGCGCCGTCACCGCCGCCCGCCTCTACCAACTCGCCGCCAACGCCGGCAACACCGCCGCCCAACTCGCCCTAGCCCGCCTCTACGACCAAAACCGCGGCGTCACCGGCACCCCAGAAGAACGCGCCGCCGAAGCCCGCCGCCTCTACGGCCAAGCCGCCGCCTCCGACGACCCCGACGCCCAATACTTCCTCGGCCAACTCTTCGAACAAAACCGCGGCATCACCATCACAGTCATCGAACGTCTGAAAGCCGACGGCACCACCCAAAAAACCGCCCAAGAAGTCACCGACGAGATCGCCGCCCTCGACCCCG
>JACONM010000009.1:3199-16713 GCA_014323765.1 Cellvibrionales bacterium
CAACCCCGGCAACGCCGCCGCCCAACTCGCCCTAGCCCGCCTCTACGACCAAAACCGCGGCATCACCGGCACCCCAGAAGAACGCGCCGCCGAAGCCCGCCGCCTCTACGGCCAAGCCGCCGCCTCCGACGACCCCGACGCCCAATACTTCCTAGGCCGACTCTTCGAACAAAACCGCGGCATCACCATCAAAGTCATCGAACGTCTGAAAGCCGACGGCACCACCCAAAAAACCGCCCAAGAAGTCGCCGACGAAATCGCCGCCTTA
Source organism: Cellvibrionales bacterium (assembly GCA_014323765.1). Taxonomy (GTDB): domain Bacteria; phylum Pseudomonadota; class Gammaproteobacteria; order Pseudomonadales; family GM7GCV1; genus GM7GCV1. The sequence goes on from JACONM010000009.1 coordinate 3,468, forward strand.
GACCCCATGCCCGACATCGCCATCAGCCCCCTCCAAGCCGACGGCACCACCCCAAGAACCGAAGAAGAGATCGCAGCCGCCACCACCCTCGCCCGCCTAACCGAAGCCGCCCGCCTCTACGAACTAGCATCCCGCGGCGGCACCGCAGCCACCAACGCCACCGACCCCTACCCCACAGACACCGGCCAACCCGACGCCCAAAACGCCCTAGCCCGCTTCTACGAAGAAGAGCTCGGCGGCGTCCCCGGCGATGACGATGCCCGCGATGCCACAGCCGTCCGCCTCCTAAAAGCCGCCGCCAACGGCACCCGCACCAACCCCGAAGCCCAATACAAACTAGCCACCCGCTACGCAGAAAGCCGCGGCGTCACCATCCAAGTCATCGAGCTCGAAAAAGACGACGGCATGGGCGGCATGACCGACAAAACCGCAATGGAAATCGCCGACGAGATCACCGCCCTAGCCCCCACCGAAATAGCCATCAGCCCCCTAAACTCTGACGGCACCGAAAGAGACACCACCCAAACCGACACCGCCAAAGCCGCAGCCCGCGAAGCCGAAACCATCCGCCTCCTAGAGCTCGCATCCCGCGGCCCCGACAGCAAAGAAGCCGACCCCTACACCGCAGACGGCCACGGCCCCGCCCAATACGCCCTAGCCCAACGCTACGAAAAAGCCATCGGTCTAACCGCCGACCTCCCCAAAGCCCAAGAACTCTACGAACTAGCCGCCCCCACCGACCAAGCCCGCCAGCTCACCGCCCTAGCTTCCCAATCCGCCCCCCTAACCGCCCTAACCGCCGCCCTAACCGAAGACCAAATCACCCTAGCCGACCTCGAAATAGCCGCCGAAGGCGGCGACCCCGCAGCCCAACAACAACTCGGCATCGACTACCAAGCAGGCAACCACGGCCTCACCGCCGACCCCGTCCAAGCCCACTTCTGGCTAACCCGCGCCAAAACCCAATACGAAGCCGATTCCACCACCCCCACACCCGCCGCCCTAACCACCGCCCTAGACGCCCTAATGCTAACCACCGACCAACAAACCATCGCCGACCTCCTCTTCACCGCCACCAACGGCGATGCCGAAGACCAACAAACCCTCGGCACCCACTACAAAGACGGCACCAGCGGCCTAACCACCGACAACGCCCAAGCCTACCTCTGGCTAAGCCGCGCCAACGCCCAATACGACACCGACGACGACACCCCCGCGCCCGAACCCCCCGCCGCTCTAACCGAAGCCCTAGCCGAACTAACCACCGGCGACCCCGATGCCATGCCCGCCGTCGCCGCCCTCCTCACCGCCGCCCAAATCACCGCCCTAGACCTCCAACTCCAAGCCGAATCCGCCAACGCCCAAGCCCAATACGACCTAGCCCTGCTCTACCAAGCCGATGACGCCACCAACGGCGTAACCATGAGCAACCCCCAAGCCTACATCTGGCTAACCCGCGCCCGCGCCAACGGCCACCCCACCATCGCCTCTCACCACCCCGTCGCCGCCCACGTCCTCGGCAGACTCTACGAAGACGGCACCACCATCTTTACCCAAGACTACGCCGAAGCCGGCCGCTGGTACCAACGCGCCGCCAACGCCACCCCGCCCTACCAGCCCGCCCAACTCCGCCTAGCCGCCCTCAACGACCGCGGCCTAACCGCCCCGCCAGAAATCGACCCCATCAGCCCCACCCGAGCCGACGGCAACCCCAAATCCGACCGAGAAATCGCCGAAGAACGCCAAGCCGCCCAGCAAGCCAAGCGCGACGAACAAGCCGTCGCCCTCTACACCCCCCTCTCCACCCAAACCGCCGACCCAGCCGCCCAAGCCTGGGCCCAATACGGCTTAGGCCAACTCCACCAAGAAGGCCGCGGCGGCCTCGACCAAGACTACGTCAAAGCCATCGAGCTCTACCGCCAAGCCATCGCCAGCACCGCCAACCCCGACGCCAAAGCCAACGCCCAACGCGCCCTAGCCATCATGCTCGACTTCGGCTGCGGCCAAGACACCACCAAGAAAGCCGAATGCGTAACCCCCGCCCCAGAAAAACGCGAAGAAGCCGCAACCCTACTCATGGCATCCGCCGCAGCCGGCAACCAAGAAGCCCAAATCGCCCTAGCCCACCGCTACCTAATCGGCCGCATCGACACCACCACCACAATCGATGAAACCGGCAAATCCGCCGCAGAAATCGCCGCCGAACGCACCGTCCTAAACCAACGCGAAGCCGCCAGCCTCTACCGCCAAGCCGCCGATGCCGGCAACGCCAACGCCCAAATCGCCCTAGCCCAGCTCTACGAATCCAACCGCGGCGTCGACGGCACAGCAGAAGAACGCCAAGCCCAAGCCGCCACCTACTACCGCATGGCCGCCAACCAAGGCAACCTCGAAGGCTTCTACCAACTCGGCCGCATCGCCGAACGCGCCGACCCCCCCGAATGGCAACGCGCCCTCGGCTGGTACCGCTTCGCCGCCCAAGCCGGCCACCCCCGCTCCCAAACCCGCCTAGCCCAGCTCTACGAGCGCGGCATAATCATCACCCCCAACCGCGGCATCCCCGTAACCCTCCTACCCCAAGACGTTGCCGAAGCCGAACGCCTCTACCGCGCCGCCGCCCAAGTAGGCCGCGGCTACGCCCCCGCCCAAACCGGCCTAGCCATCCTTCTAGAACGCAACCTAGTCAGCCAGCGCAGCACCTGCTACGACACGACCGTAAGCCAAACCTTCACCAGGACTGAAAACCCCACCCCCCGACAAGTGCGCCGCCGAGTGCAAGCCTTAAGGGCCCAAAGAGCCACCTGCGAAGCCACCTACCGCCAAGAAATTCGCACAGACATCGACGAGCTCCTCCGCGCCGCCGCCTGTCCCGGGGTCAACACCGTACCCGGCACCACCGGCTTCGCCGCCGACTTCACCTGCCCCGGCGGCCACGCCCCCGCCCAATACCTACTAGGCCGCTTCATCTACAGCCAGCAAAGCAACCACGGCCCCACCCTAGACAGCAACGGCATCCCAACATCCCCCCCCAGCCCCGCCCCCGACTACACCCAAGTGGTCAAGTTCTACCGCCTAGCCGCCGCCCAAGGCAACACCGACGCCCAAAACGCCCTAGCCGTCCTCTACGAAAACCAAGAGGGAGTCATCGCCCTCCCCGGATTCAGCTTCCTCAAATCAGACGGCACCGCAAAAACCATCCCCGATATTGCCCAAGAGCTCAACGCCAACCCCGCCACCAGAGCCATGAACCCCACCAGACATGCCGACGACATATACATCAGCCCCATCAACCCCGCCACGGTGCATTTCACCAACTCAGACGGTACCCCCCGAACCCCAGCAGAACGCCAAGCCTCCTACGACGCCGCCGTCACCGCCGCTGCCCGCGCCAAAGCCATCGAGTTCTACCAACTAGCCGTAGAACAAGGCCACGCCGACGCCCAATACAACCTCGGCATGCTCCGCGCCCGCGGCGTCCTCAACCCATCCCACGATCCCGACGACGCCGAGTCCGAAAAATACACCACCGAACCCGACCACGAAGAAGCCGAACGCCTCTACGAACTAGCCGCCGTCCAAGGCCACGCCCCCGCCCAAGCCGCCCTCGCCGCCCTAATCGCCATCGATCGAGTCCGAGTCTTCGAAGAAGGCAACCTAGAAACCCTGACCGATCCCAACACCGCCACACTCGAAGACATCACCACCCTCACCGCCGAGAGCTTCTTCGATGCCGATAAAGCCGACCAAGCCTACCTCTGGATAACCACCGCCATCGAACACCCCGACCAACAACGCCTCCTCCGCTGCCAAAGCGAAATCTCCGACCTCACCGAACTCACCTTCACCGCCCCCCCTTGGTACGACCCAACCGACCCAGAAACCAGCGTCCCCTACTGCCCCTCCCCGGCGGCGGCAGACCCCGACCCCGCCCTCGCCCTGACCCTAGTCGGTGCCCACCCCGCCCCCGAACAACTCCGCGCCGACATCCTCACCCTCTGGCGCGATGCCGAGACTGAAGATCTCGAAGCAACAGCCGTAGACCAAGGCATCACAGTCGACGCGACCGCAACCATAGCCGACATCACCGCCACCCCAAACACCGCCCCCCTCGTCACCGCAATCAGAGACATCGGCACCAGACAAGGCATCACGCTAGTCGAACCCGCCCTAGCCGCCATCGCCGCCGAAAGAGTCGCCGCCACCACCGCCCGCCTCAATGTCCAAGCCGCCCACTGCAAAGCCCTCGCCGACTACAGCCACTGCGCCGAAACCGTTATCAGCCTAACCGACCGCGCCAGCACCCGAGCACTCAGTAACAGACACACCGCCGCCGCCCGCCTCTACCGCCAAGCCGCCGACCTCGGCGATGCCATCGCCCAAACCGCCCTAGCCGCCCTCTACCAAGCCGGCACCGGGGTCGACGGCACCGCCGCCGAACGCGCCGCCGAATCTAAACGCCTCTACGAACTAGCCGCCGCCCAAGGCCACCAACCCGCCCAAGCCGCCCTCCTAAACCTCGCCGCCACCGCCGCCACCTCCGACCCAGCCGAAGCCGCCCGCCTCTACCTCCGCCTCTACCAGCAAGAATACGCCACCGCCACCACCACCCTAGCCCTAGGCAAACTCTACGCCGCCGGCACCGGCCTCGGCGGCGCAGACCCAACCACCGCCGCCCTCTGGTTCGAACGGTCCCTAGCCGCCGCCACCGCCACCGAAAACGCCGAAGCAATCACCGCCGCCACCACCCAAATCCTCGAAATCGCCAAACTCCGCGCCACAGCCGGGGCCAATTACGACGCAGACGCAGCCGCCCGCCTCTACCGCCTAGCCGCCCAAGCCGGCAACTCCGAAGCCTCCCAGCGACTCGCCTCCTTCGTCTACGCCCCCGGGGTCGGCACATCCCCCAACCGCGAACAAGCCTACCTATGGCTCAGCATCGCCATCGCCCAAGACTCAGGCAACTCAGGCGCATCCAGCCTCCGCGCCACCATCCAAGGCCCAATAGCCGCCAGCAAACGCACCGAACTCGAAGCCGACGCCGCCCAATGCATCGCCCAAGACTTCACCCCCATCTACAAAAACGGCATCTGCCAAGGCCCCCCACAAACCCCAGCCCAACTCCACACCGCCGCCGAAATCGCCACCGACCCCGCCGCCGCCTGGCGCCTAGCCCAAAGCTACGCCGCCGGCACCATCGGCATAGCCCCCGACAACAACCGCGCCTACCTCTGGGCCACCATAGCCCTCCGCCGCTGGGCCACCGCTGGCCAACCCCAACCCCAAGCCGCCAAAACCCTCTACGCCGAGCTAGGCACCACCCTACTAGGCGACGGCACCCCAACCACCCTAGTCCCCCTCCCAACTCCCCCAGCACCAGATCAAACCGAAATAACCCTAGAAAACGTCCAAGATGCCTTCCTAACCCACGCCGAAGAATGCGCCGACCAAAGCTACGCCGCCACCTACCAAGACCGCCTCTGCACCACCCCCCAACTACTAGCCCTAACCGGCGTCCGCGGTGCCAAAGGCGCGGAAATAACCTTCACCCCCGAAGCCTCCACCGCCAACGAAGACGCCATCCACAAAGCCGACTCCAGCGGCTTCACCAACATCCTCCTAACCTACCAAATCTACCCCACCCCCACCGCCACCACTACCTTTAGCATCGCCTTCACCGGCACCGATGTAACATTCGGCACCGCCCACCAAAACGCCAGCACCTGGAACGTCGGCGTAAGCCAAGCCGCCATCACCCCCGACAGCACAACCGGTGCCATCGCAGACGCAACAAACATCACCTTCGGAGAACCCGCCAACGCCCCCGTCGCAGAAATCGCCCTAGCCGCCAACCAAGACACCTTCACAATCCTAATCCAAGCCCCCGGCAACCCCTTCTCCAACGACGATGAAGAAACCATACAAATAGAAATAACCGCCTCCGGTAGCCCCGCCGACACCCACACCCTCCCCCCACCCCACACCCTAACCTACAAAGACACCCCCGACCCAACCCCTGACCCCTAACCCCAACCAAGGTTGCCATCCCCACCCCCATCCCCTAACCAAAAAAGCCCCCCCTGACAAGGGGGGTTGGGGGGGTTGGATGTTCGGATGTGGAGGAGGTAAGAGGTTTAGGTGGGAAGGTTTGGGATGTTACTCTCGAAGCCCCCTGACAAAAGGGGTTTGGGGGGTTGGTCTGGAGAGAAGGCTTGAATTTTAGATAGAAAAAAAGGCGGCGGGGAAGAGTGGCCAAATCCGGCCAAAGGGTACGCGACACCCGTCCCTTTGCTAGGCTCAGCGTGCCGCCGCTGAATGACGGCTCCTAGCAGCACAATTAGCACCCCGCCTAACAACCATTCCACCAGAAACTAAGACACAAGTCAAACCAAACGTCCTCTTTTTGCGCTCCTGCTTAGAGCACTCCCCTAGCTGCCTAGCTTGTCCCAGCAGGATTGCAACCCATCCACATGCTCTTCAAGATCCGGCTTAATGGGATTCCCCATCGGGTCTAGGATGAAGTTGATGCCTTCCCGCCTAGCCAGCTTAGCAGCGGGCACAAAGTCAGAATCTCCCGAAATCAACAAGATCTGCTCCACCTGCTCTTTGAAAGCCAACCAAGCAGTGTCCAATCCAATCATCATACTCACACTTTTCTGCGGCAAATCGTACCTAACAGAGTCTCCATTCAAATCCTGGGTTGCGACTTTGCCATCGATAAGATTTTGGACTACCTCCGGCTTGATGATCCACGCGCCATCATTTGACAGAGCGCCGAGTCTTAAAGCAACCTTGCGTGTTTTACGTAGCTCGGCAAACAGCGCAAGGCTAAACCGGGTTTTATCGGCTGTGGTCACCCTGAGCCTTTTCCTAGTGATGGGATTTTGCAACCGCTTATTCAGTGGCGGACAGTCATAGTAAAAAATTCGATAGATCTCAAATCCGGTACTCCCATTGATCTTTCTAAGATCCGCCAAGATCCCGGCCCGCAAACTCCGCACAATCCCCCTCGGCCCTTTATTTTCCCAATCAGAATATAAAGCCTGATAGCGCTTGATAAAAAAAGCCCCATCCACCAAAACCGCCACCCTCTTAGCCAACTTAACCGACTTCCACATCTCTCCACCTATCCACCATCCAAAAAAAAAACTGGTCGGAGTGAGAGGATTCGAACCTCCGGCCCCTGCCTCCCGAAGGCAGTGCTCTACCAGGCTGAGCTACACTCCGTTATTCATCCAAAACCAAAACCACCGGACAATGATCCGACGGCCTCTCCATCCCCCGCAATTCATAATCGATAATCACCTCAGAACAATTCGCCAAAAGCGACCGCGTCACCAACATATGATCAATCCGCAACCCCCGCCTAGGATCATCATCAAACCCCCGACTTCGATAATCAAACCAACTATAAATCCCCGTCTCATCCGGATACTGCGCCCGCCAAGCATCCACCAACCCCCAATCCTGCAACCGCCCATACCACTCCCGCTCCTCCGGCAAAAAACTACATTTCCCATCGCGCAACCAGCGCAAACGGTTTTTCTCACCAATCCCAATATCTGCATCCGTCGGCGACACATTCATATCCCCCATCACCAAAAGCCGCTCATCCGCCCGATACTCATCCTCCAAAAGCCGCAACAAATCCGCATAAAAACGTCGCTTATTAGGAAACTTTAACGGATGCTCCCGATTCTCCCCCTGCGGAAAATACCCATTATAGATCGACAACCGCTCCCCCCGATAATTCACCGAACACCCAATTAACCGCCGCTGCGCATCCGCCGCCTCCCCCGCATACCCCGTCCGCAAATCCGCCAATTCCCCGCCCCCCGCCGGGCTCAAAAACGCCACCCCATAATGCCCCTTCTGCCCATGCACCGCCGCTCTATACCCCAACTCCGTCACCGCCTCAAACGGAAACGCATCATTCGCAACCTTAGTTTCTTGCAAACCAATAATATCCGGTCGATATTTATCGATCAACGCCGCCAGCTGATGCAACCGCGCCCGAATCCCATTGATATTAAAACTAACAATTTTCACGGTATCGCAACCCGCATTTAATGGACTGTTTTATACGCCCGCGGCAAATAAACCCCAGTTTATTCTTCATCCCGCTGCACCGCCGCCAAACGCCGTTTATCATCCCGCTCCATCCGCAACAAATCCGCAAAGATCCGCCCAGTCTCCCGCAAAATAAACGCATTAACATCCGGCTCCGTCTCCGCCCCCTCATCCGCCTCTTCCCCCGCCTCCGCAGCCAACCCCTCACCCGCCGAATCAGCCCCCCCGCTCTTACCCGCCGCCGCCAACAACGCAGCCCCAGAATCCACCCCCGCAGCATCCCCAGTCCCAGCAACCCCAGTACCAGCCGCAGAACCACCCAAAGAATCACCCGCACCACCAGACTCCTCAGCCCCCGCCATCTCCACAGAATCCTCCTCAACCAAAATCCCCCGCGCCTCCCGCCAAGCCGCTTTCAACCCATCCTGCCGCGCCTCCCACGCCTCCCGCTCCGCAACCCGCACCGCCTCATTCAACGACACACTTTCCTGCCCCCGCCGCTCCGCCGCCAACGCCAAACTCCCCAACAAATACCGCAAATCAGCATCCGCCTCCAACCGCGCCCGATGCTTCGCCCGTAGCGGCGCCAACCGCCCCCCCCAATCCGCATAACGCCGATGCGGAATACCACGAATCTGATCCCACCCCAACGCATTCTCCGCCGCACTTTCCCCAATATCCAGCGGGTCAAAAAGCCCCGGCAATTCAATATCCGGCACCACCCCTTTATGCTGCGTCGAATCTCCAGAAATCCGATAAAACTTCGACCGCGTCAATTTTAACTGCCCAGTCGGCAGCGACTGAATCCCCTGCACCGTCCCCTTACCAAAACTCTGCGACCCCACAATCAACCCCCGCCCATAATCCTGAATAGCCCCAGCAAAAATCTCCGATGCCGACGCGCTCAATCGATCGATAAGCACCACCAGCGGCCCCGTATAATGCGCCGGCCCCCGCGCCCGATGATTCCGATAAATCCGCCCATTGCGATCCAAAATCTGCACAATCGGCCCCGGACCCACAAACAAATCCGTCACCCGCGCCGACTCGCGCAATTCCCCGCCCATATTCTGCCGCAAATCCACAATCACCCCATCCACATCCTCCGCCGCAAACTCATCCAAAATCCGCCGCACATCCCCGGTCACACTGCGATAATTAGAATCGCGATCCGCCAACGCCCGCAAGTCGATATAAAACATCGGAATATCGATAACCCCCAGCCGATATTCCTCTCCCCCACTTTCAATTTCCAATACCTCCCCCTTAGCCGCCTTATTTTCAATCCGCACCCGGTCCCGCACAATTTCCACCACCTTGCGCTCGGCACTAAATTCCCCCGCCTCCGCCGGAATAACTTTCAACCGCACCCGCGTCCCCTTCGCCCCCCGAATCCGCTGCACCACCTTATCCAACGGCCACCCAATAATATCGACAAACGCACAGTCCGTCCCCTCGCCCACCGCCACAATCCGATCCGCCGCCCCCAATTCCCCCTGCATCTCCGCCGGCCCGCCCGGCATCAAACTAACCACTTTCGTAAATTCATATTCCCGCTGCAAAATCGCCCCAATCCCTTCCAGCGACAGCGACATATCAATCTCATGATTCTCCGAAGCCAACGGCGAAAAATAAACAGTATGCGGATCATAAACCTGCCCCAGCGCATCCAAATAAATATCCAAAACCTGCTGGCTATCCTGCTGCCGAACATTTGCCAACTGCGCCTGATACCGCCGCACCAAATCTTTCCGCGCCGCCGCCGCCTCTTTACCGCTCAACTTAAAATTAAGCATAGTCAGAGTCAGCCGCTTAGCCGCCCGCGCCCGCGCCTCCCGCATACTCCGCGGCCATTCATAATCATCGCGATCCAACGGCAACACCGCATCGCTTTTATAGTCAAACGGTTTATCATTTTCCAACCGTTTCAAAGTCGCCCCCAGCTGCGCCATAGCCCGAATCCGAAATTGCAAATAAATCTGCCGCGCCGCCTCCAAATCCCCCGCCTTAGCAAGCTCATCTAAATGCGCGCCATACTTCTCAGTAAAACGCTCGACATCGCTCTGCAAAAAGAAGTTTTTACCCGGATCTAGCATTTCCAAATAATTTTCCAGCCACTGCGCCGAAAGCTCATCATCCACCGCCACCTCGCGATAATAATTTTTATTCAAAATCGTCAACACCGATTCCAAAGTGCGACTATCGTCCTTCCCAAACGCAATCTCCGCCAACGCCCCCATCTCCAACGCCGGATCCACCGCCGGACACTCAGACTCCCCCGCCAGCCCCCCGACCGGAACCAGCCCCCCAGCCAAAACCAACGCCCCCACCGCCCGCCGCCCCCTACCCACGGCAGCAGACCACCCCGCAGCGACCAACGCAAACAACCCAGCCCGGGCAGAGAACAAATGGCATAGCAAGCAGTTCATAATTTCCTTCCCATTAAGTAGCAAAAACAGACACCCAGCCAACCCCTAAACACCGATAAACGATCGCCACGCAACCAGCAAGCCAGCCAAGCTAACAAAAACGAACCGAGAATCCATAGATTGTGTACCAGCAGAACGACAAGCGACGCGAACACGCAGGCCGATAAAACAACTAGCGCAAGCAAGAGCGGGCAGAGAGTTCATGGGTGTACGCCAACAGGACGACAAGCAACAGGTAAGCGATCAATGCGCAGGCGACAGGCGGCGAAAAAACGAGAGTAAGGCGGCAACGCAACCAAAAACTCAGCGTTCCAAATACTGCAACTTATCCGCCACCCCATCCCACTCCGCCGCATCCGGCAACGCCGCCTTCTTCTGCGTAATATTCGGCCAAACATCCGCCAACTCCGCATTAAGCTCGACAAACTTAACCTGCTCCGCCGGCACCTCATCCTCAGAAAAAATCGCCTCCACCGGACACTCCGGCTCACAAAGCGCACAATCGATGCACTCATCCGGATGAATCACCAAAAAATTCGGCCCCTCATAAAAGCAATCCACCGGACAAACCTCCACACAGTCCGTATGCTTGCACTTAATACAATTCTCACCAACAACAAAAGTCATAACTCCAACCCACCAAACCCAAAAAAACCGACCACACATTGTAGCCCAAAACCACACCCCCCTGACAAGGGGGTAGGGGGAGTTGGTCTGGAAGCCCCCCTGACAAGGGGGGAAAGGGGGGTTTGCCTTGAAGCCCCCCTGACAAGGGGGGTTTGGGGGGTTGGGTTTGGGGTGGGATTGGGGGTTTTAGGGCTCGGATGACTTAGAAATTTGCAAAACTCAAGCACCCCACCACCCATAACCCCAACCCAGCAGCCCGCGATAGCCCCCGCAAAGCCAACCGCCAGCAACCAAACCACCCACCAACCTACAACAACTCAAGCACCCGCTCCGCAGCACTGTCCTTAACCTCCACCCCATCCACCTCCAGAGCCACCACCCGCCCATCCTCAACGATCATCGCATAGCGCTGCGACCGCGTCCCCATCCCAAACCCCGACGCATCCAATTCCAGCCCCAGCGCACGGGTAAATTCCCCATTGCCATCCGCCAGCATCAAAATCTCCTCCGCATTTTGCGCCTTCGCCCAAGCATCCAACACAAAGGCATCATTCACCGCCACGCAAGCGACCGTATCCACCCCGCGGGCCTTAATCTCATCCGCCTGCACCACATACCCCGGCAAATGCGTCGCCGTGCACCCCGGCGTAAAAGCCCCCGGCACCGCAAACAGCACCACCTTTTTACCGCCAAAAACCTCCGCCGTCTTGATCGGCTCCGGGCCGTCCGCCCCCATGGTGTGCAGGTCCATCTCCGGCAATGCATCGCCAACTTGAATACGCATGGTGCAGTCCTCTTAAGTAAATGAATACGCCAAACGGCAAGCACAATGTACCCCGTTCCGCCCCCCACCGCAACTCCACGATAGCAGCACCCTCGACAAGTGGGCAACAACTACACCCCCCTGATAAGGGGGGCAGGGGGGGTTGGCCTAGAAGCCCCCCTGACAAGGGGGGTTTGGGGGGTTGGATGTGGGGGGGTATGGGGTTGGATGCGGGATGTGTGAAGTTGGAAGTGGAGGTGGAGGTGGAGGTTAAATGCGGGATCTTAGATTCAAGATGTTTAACCAAAAAACCCCCCACCCTCCCATATAATCCCCACCAACAAAACACCCCCACCCCCGCTTAAATGCACCTACACCCCCTAATCCTAGCCGCCGGCCGCGGCACCCGCATGCGCTCAAAGCGACCCAAAGTGCTCCAAGAAGTCGGCGGTCGCCCCATGCTCGCCCACGTCCTAGACTGCTGCGCCACCCTCCGCCCGCAAGGAATAAAAACCACCCACCCACCGCTCCTAGTAATTGGTACCGGCGCACAACAAGTCCGCACCGCCGCCGGCAACACAGTCCAATACATCGAACAAACCGAACAACGCGGCACCGGCCACGCCGTCGCCACCGCCCTAGCCGCCGCCCCCCAGCTAACGCAAAAAGACGCCCTAGTCCTAATCCTCTACGGCGATGTCCCCCTCACCCGCCCCGCCACCCTAGAAAAAGTCGCCGCCCAAGCCACCACCGGCACCCTCTCCCTACTCACCGCCGAACTCCCCGACCCCACCGGCTACGGCCGCATCCTCCGCATCGCCGCCGGCCCAGTCGCTGGCCCAGTCGCCGGTACAGTCGAAGCCATCATCGAACACCGCGACGCCACCCCCACCCAGCGCAAAATCCGCGAAATAAACACCGGCATAATGGCCCTCCCCGGCCCCCTCTTAAAGCAGCTACTAACCGCGATTACCCCCAGCAAATCCGGCGAGCTTTACCTCACCGCCATCGCCGCCGCCGCCACCAAAGCCAAAATCCCCATCGCCACCACCCACCCAAAATCGATCGCTGAAATCCTCGGCGCCAACGACCGCCACCAACTAGCCGCCCTAGAAGCCGCCCACCGCCGCCAGCAAGCCGATAAACTACTCGCCGCCGGCGCCACCCTCATCGACCCCGCCCGCATAGATATTCGCGGTCAAGTCCAAGTCGGCCAAGATGTCCACCTCGATGCCAACCTACACCTCGCCGGCCGCGTAATACTCGGCGACAACGTACAGATCGAACCCAACTGCGTCCTAATCGACACCGAGGTCGCCGCCGGTGCCAAAATCCGCGCCTTCTCCCACCTCGAAGGAGC
>JACONM010000009.1:16898-16997 GCA_014323765.1 Cellvibrionales bacterium
CGCACCCAAATCGCCGACCGCGCCTTCATCGGCTCCAACGCCGCCCTAGTCGCCCCCGTACAAATCGGCCCCGGTGCCACCATCGCCGCCGGTAGCGTC
>JACONM010000009.1:17334-83313 GCA_014323765.1 Cellvibrionales bacterium
CCCCCCTCAGCGGCCCCACCGGCCTAGCCCACACCCGCTGGGCCACCCACGGCCCCCCGACCGCCGAAAACGCCCACCCCCACTGCGCCGGCCCCATCGCCCTAGTCCACAACGGCATCATCGAAAACCACCAAAAACTCCGCGCCGAGCTCGCCGACCAAGGCTGCCAATTCGCATCCCAAACCGACTCCGAAGTCATCGCCCACCTCCTCCACCGCGCCCTAGAATCCACCCCCGACCTCCTCACCGCCCTCCAAAAAACCCTCGCCCGCCTGACCGGCACCTACGCCCTCTGCGCCCTCAGCCGCCAACACCCCGGCCAACTCATCGCCGCCCGCCACGGCAGCCCCCTAGTCATCGGTATTGGCATCGGCGAAAACTTCATCGCCTCCGACCCCCTCGCCCTCCGCCCAGTCACCGACCGCTTCATCTTTCTCGAAGACGGCGACTGCGCCCTAATCACCCCCACCCGCATCGAAATCCACGACCGCCACGGCCAACCCATCAAACGCCAACCCAGCCAGCTACGCGATGACCCCGCAGCGGCAGAAAAAGCCCCCTTCCGCCACCACATGCTCAAAGAAATCCACGAACAACCCACCGTCGTCCGCCGCGCCACCGCCGACCGCCTCGCCCCCGGCGCAACCCTCGCCGCCCTCGGCCCCACCGCCCCGCAGCTGGCGCAAGACCTGCAGGCAATAACCCTCACCGCCTGCGGCACCAGCCACCACGCCTGCCTCATCGCCAAACACTGGATCGAACACCACCTAGAAATCCCCGCCGCCGTCGAAATCGCCAGCGAATACCGCTACCGCAAAGTGATCGTCCCCCCCGGCAGCCTCTACATCAGCCTCTCCCAATCCGGCGAAACCGCCGACACCCTCGCCGCCCTGCGCAAATCCCACAAACTGCCCTACCTTGCCCGCCTCGCCATCTGCAACCGCACCGCCAGCGCCCTAGTCCGCGAATCCGACCACGCCTTGCTCACCGCCGCCGGCCCAGAAATCGGCGTCGCCTCCACCAAAGCCTTCACCGCCCAACTCGTCGCCCTCCTGCTACTAATCGCCGACCTCGCCCGCGCCCGCGGGGCCACTACCGACCTACCGCAACAAACCCACCAAGCCCTCCGCCAACTGCCCACCATCCTCACCGCCCTCTTAGACCTGAACGCCCCGATCCAAGCCCTAAGCCACCACTTCGCCGCCAAACAACACGCCCTCTTTTTAGGCCGCGGCATCCAATACCCGGTCGCCAAAGAAGGCGCCCTAAAACTTAAAGAAATCTCCTACATACACGCCGAAGCCTACCCCGCCGGCGAGCTAAAACACGGCCCCCTAGCCCTAGTCGACTCTCAAATGCCGGTCATCGCCGTCGCCCCCACCGACCAGACCCTCGCCAAAATCACCGCCAACCTAGAAGAAGTCCGCGCCCGCGGCGGCCAGCTATACGTATTCGCCGACCAAGCCGCCGGCTTCAAAGGCGATGCCAACACCACAGTCATCGCCATGCCGCACGTCGCGGGAATCATCGCCCCGATCGTCTACACCCTCCCCCTGCAGCTGCTCGCCTACCACGTCGCCATAGTCAAAGGCACCGATGTCGACCAACCCCGCAACCTCGCCAAATCGGTCACCGTGGAGTAACCGATGTCCCACAGCCCCCTGCTCGCCAGCCTGATCGAATCGCTAAAAATCCTCCCCGGCGTCGGCCCCAAATCCGCCCAGCGCATGGCCCTCCACCTGCTAGAAAAAGCCCCCCAAAAAGCCGCCCAACTCGCCACCGATATCCAAGAAGCCCTAGCCGGCATCGGCAAATGCCAACAGTGCCGCAACCTCACCGAGACCCCACTCTGCACCCTCTGCACCGACCCCCGCCGCAACGCCAGCCTACTCTGCGTGGTAGAAACCCCCATGGATGTCCTAGCGATCGAAGCGGCAGGCGGCTACCGCGGCCGCTATTTCGTCCTCTACGGCTCCCTATCGCCGCTCGATGGCATCGGCCCCGCCGACCTCGGCTTAGACCTACTGGCGCAACATGTCGCCACCGCCGAGATCGAAGAAGTCATCCTCGCCACCAACCTCACCGTCGAAGGCGAAGCCACCGCCCACTACATCTCCGAACAGCTCCGCGCCATCCGCCCGTTAAAACTATCGCGCATCGCCCAGGGCGTCCCCACCGGCGGCGAACTCGAATACACCGACCCCAACACCCTCACCCAAGCCCTCGCCGGCCGCAAACACTATGCCTGACTCGCCACCCCCCACCCCCCTGCGCGAACACTGCATCGCCACCCAAGCCGAGCTAGAAGCCGCCTGCCAAGACCTCGCCACCCGCCCCCGCCTCGCCCTCGACACCGAATTCGAACGCCGCACCACCTACTACCCCATCCTCGCCCTGCTCCAGCTCGCCACCGACCGCGACTCCCTACTCATCGACCCCCTCCAAATCACCGACTGGCACCCCTTCATCGCCCTCTTAAAAAGCGACCGCCTGGTCATCATGCACGCCTGCACCGAAGACCTAGAAGTCTTCCGCCGCCACTTCGGCACCCTGCCGCAAAACCTGCTAGACACCCAGATCGCCTGCGCCTTCGCCGGCCACGGCGACGGCCTAGGCTACGCCGCCATGGTGCAAAAATTCCGCGGCATCGCCCTCAACAAATCCCAAACCAACTCCAACTGGCTACGCCGCCCCCTAACCTCCGCCCAACAACGCTACGCCCGCGCCGATGTCCAATGGCTGCTAGAAATCCACGCCGACCTAGAACGCGATCTCAGCGACCGCGGCCGCCTCAGCTGGGTCCAGCAAGAATGCGCCGCCCTAGTCGCAAAATACCGCCAAGAACCCACCGCCGCCCAACACTGGCTACGCATCAAAGGGCTAGGCACCCTCAAACCAAGCAGCTGGCCCCTCGCCTACGCCCTAGCCGACTGGCGCGACCAACTCGCCCGCCACCGCGACAAACCCCGCGGCTGGATCCTAAAAGACTCGGAACTAATAACCCTCGCCCAGCACCGCCCGCAAGACCCCGCCGCCCTAGCCGCCGCCATCGACCGCTCCCCCCGCTGGCAACGCCGCCACGCCGACCCCCTACTAAAACTAACCCGTAACCCCAACCTCCCCACCCCACCCACAGATCCACCCCCCACCCCAACCGCCGCCCAGCGCACCCTAATAAAACGCTGCCAACAGCAAATAAACCAATGCGCCCAAACCCTAAACATCCCCCCCAACTACCTAGCCACCCGCCAACAACTAACCAACCTAATCCACCACCCCCAGTCCACCACCCCCCTAACCACCGGCTGGCGCAACCAGCTACTAGGCCAAAAACTAAAACAAATAATCTCCCTAACAAGGGAAAACCAAAATCCCCCCTGACAAGGGAGAACCAAAAGCCCCCCTGACAAGGGGGGTTAGGGGGGTTAAAACGTTAGCGGTCAGAGACTTGCAGGAATTAAGAATTTGAAAGGAAGCCCCACCCCAAAACCAATTAAAACACCCAGCAAATTTATTTGGACTGCGCAACCCGCAACCTCTCCCTAAGACTCGCCAGCCGCTTAGCGACCTCCGCCCGCGGCAAGGGCGGCTCCGTAGATTCTTTAGCGGCGGAAGAGGGCAGGGCAGGCACTTCAAAAGCCTTCCCCGCTTGTAATCCTTCGATCGCCTCCTCATAGCATTTGCGAAACACCGGATAAGCAAATCGCTCCTCGGTGTTAGCCAGAAAAAACCAGCCAGCGCACCGCCCGGCAGCGTAGACGACAGGGTGCGACCACCGCACCGCCGCCTTAGGGCTAGGCGCACAACAGGCTTCCACATAGGCCGCATGCGAGCTAGGGGTGCCATGCTGCAGTTCCAAACAACGTTGCCGCATCTTCTTGAGCGTCGGCAAAAATTCCTGCTCCAAAATAATTTTCTCAGCCGCGGCAACCACAGTATCCGCAGAAAAGTTTTTTAGCCCTTCTAGCCAGATTCGCTTTACCGGGCGCAACAGTTTTTTATCGGAATATGCCTTGTAATACTGATTATGGAAATTCACCCGGAACAGGGCAAACGTATGATTTATTGCCTGCCCCAGTTCACTCGGTGCCTCTATATCCGTCATATCGGTTTTCATATCAGTGCATCCAGCTTAGATCGGTTAAATCTTCAGCTAGGCTAGTTTCCCTAGTGCTTTTGAGGTTTTGATTTTTCCACTTTTCTTTGACCATATTCAAAAACAGTTTATTCCACCCACGACGCAGCTCATCACGCTCTTTCCAATGCATCACAAATTCCGGAACCAAATTGTCCGCAAACTCCAAGTCTATTTTCGCCAATTCCAACACCCGATAGCAATCGCCGCTCGGCTGCCAGTCGGAATGCATAGCGGTGGGCTTCAGATCCCGATTTTTATTATGCTGCAAAATATCCCACTGGTCTTTCACATGCTGAATAAATTTGCTGTTCCATGTTTTGGAAGCCTCCCCATTGTCCATCCAAAAAATAATAAATTCAGCCACGCACCCCTCAATAAATTCATTTTTAATGCCAGATCGGGTGATTAAAACTTCCATAGTCTCATCAGATGGAAACCAGCCACGAGTCATAGGCACAGCTTCGACCTTGACGCACCCAGCATCCCACGCCGGCTTATCAAACAAAGAACTGGCGGCGGCATTTTTACGCTCCTCGTACTCCCGCCATTTGCGCATAACCCACTTATTGAAAAGACTACTCCATGAATGCTTTGCCTCACCGCGCTCATGCCAATAAAGAACAAACTCGCCCACCTGCTCGTCCAAAAAATGCGCCGGCACCCCCTGCTGCGCCAACAGCCGGGCGCAAACATCATCGGGTTGCCAATTTGTCGGAATCAGAGTACCGCGACCCTCCGGCGCAGGCGCAGCAACCGCCCCGGCGGGCGGGCTTTCTGCTTCAGTATTATGGGCCCCGGCATTATAGGCCCCAGTATTAAAAGCAAAGCGCAGTTCGCCGTCCTCACTCAGCGGGGCCGAGCCGATCAACAGCACCCCCTGCTGGCGCAAATTTTCGGCGATGCGCTGAATATCCGCCGCGCCCCAGAATGGCAAGGTGCGCTCCAACCGCGCCGCGCTCAGCGAATGCCAGCGATAACCGCTCTCCCCTTCCGCAACCGCACCCGCACGCCCCTCACCCCCTTCGTCGCCCGCATCGCGCTCATCGCTCAAAGCCTGCAACAGCACGGCCTCTTCCAGCCCCAAAGTGGCAGCAAGTTCGACGCAAAAAGCAAGCTGGCGGCTAGGAATCAGGGACATAGGCGGCTAGGAATCAGGGACATAGGCGGCGGTCCCTTTTAGAATGCAAGCTAAGCATAACCCACATTCTTCATCAAAAACACCACCCCATGCTACACTCAAACTCCCCCCATTTCCCACACTTTTCACTCCAATGCCCAAAGCAAAAACCGCCTACGTCTGCACCGAATGCGGCGCGGAACACCCCCAATGGGTAGGCCAATGCACCGCTTGCAAAGCGTGGAACAGGCTTTCAGAAGTGCGCCTCGGCGGCGGCAAGCGCAGCCCGACAGCCACTGGTCGAACGGGCTACGCCGGCACAGGCGGCGGGCGGGTACAGCGCCTGTCCGAGGTCAAAGTCGCCGACATCGCCCGCCAGCCCAGCGGCTTTGCCGAGCTCGATAGGGTACTCGGCGGCGGCCTAGTGCCCGGTTCCAGCATCCTCATCGGCGGCGACCCCGGCGCCGGCAAAAGCACCCTGCTATTGCAGGTGGTCTGCGCACTGGCCGCCGGTGCCGAAGCCCTCTATGTCACCGGCGAAGAATCGCCACAGCAGGTCGCCATGCGCGCCAAGCGTCTGGGCTTGACCGCCGAGCGACTGCAAATCCTAGCCGAAACTTCGCTAGAAGCCCTGCTCGCCCAAGTCGCCAACACCCCCCCTGCAGTGCTAGTGGTCGATTCGATTCAAGTAATGTACCGCGAAGACATTAGCTCAGCCCCCGGCAGCGTCAGCCAGGTGCGCGAATGCGCCGCCGACCTAGTGCGCTTCGCCAAGCAAACGCAAACCGTCCTATTTCTAGTCGGCCACGTCACCAAAGAAGGCAACCTAGCCGGACCGCGGGTGCTAGAGCACATGATCGACTGCTCCCTAATGCTCGATAGCTCCAGCGATTCCCGCTACCGCCTACTCCGCAGCCAGAAAAACCGCTTCGGCGCCGTCAATGAATTGGGCGTATTTGCCATGCTCGACAGCGGCTTAAAAGAAGTCAGCAACCCCTCGGCAATTTTTTTAAGCCGCGCCGAAGAACATTCGCCCGGCAGCCTAGTCACCGTCATTTGGGAGGGCACCCGCCCGCTATTGATCGAGCTCCAAGCCCTAGTCGATGCCACCCATTACCACAGCCCACGCCGGGTGGTAGTAGGGCTAGACCAAAACCGACTGGCCATGCTATTAGCCGCTCTACACCGCCACGTAGGCATCGCCCTAGCCGACCAAGATGTCTTCGCCAATGTGGTCGGCGGCGTACGGGTCACCGACACCAGCGCCGATGTACCGCTATTATTAGCCGCCCTATCCAGCCTACGCAGCCGCCCAGTGCCGCAAGAAACCGTCGCCTTCGGCGAGGTTGGCTTAACCGGCGAAATCCGCCCAGTCGCCAACGGCCAAGAACGCATCCGCGCCGCCGCCCGCCACGGCTTCAAACGCGCCATAGTCCCCCACGCCAACCGCCCAAAGAAAAAGATCCCCGGCATAGAAGTAATCGGCATCCGCTCCCTAGCCGAAGCAGTAGAAGCGATCTAATTTGCGGGCATTATTTCAAGATTTTCAACCGCTTCAATTTGGCTTTTAACTCGATATTAGTACCGGTGCTCTTGAGAGAATTACAATGAGCGCAAAGCAGCTGTAAATTGTCGAGGTGGTCCGTACCGCCCTTTGATTTAGGGACGATGTGGTCAACAGTATGATTTTCTTTATGAAAGAATTTCTCGTACCCAGCACAGAAACCCCCCTGCTTGCCGAATAAAACATTTAAATGGGTGCCATAGTGAGGCAGCTTACCCTGATCGGTGCGTTGCGGAATGTCATCGCGCACGATTGGCTCGCATAGGGCCGGACCGATCTCGTTCCGATTTAGGCGGTACTGGACTAGATCTGCCGCTTTAGCTGCAATATCAATGCCCACCCATTGCCGCCTTAACTGCTCAGCCGCTACAGGTGCCGTAGCGCAGCCGCAAAATGGATCCAGCACCATGTCGCCCTCATTGGATGAAGCGCGAATAATACGCCCTAGCAGCTTGAGGGGTTTTTGCGTGGGATAGCCGAGATATTCGTCCCCACCCGTAATGTTAGGAATATCCGTCCAAAGATTGCCAAGCGACTTGCCTTTATAGTTTTCCGCGAAACTTTTACGCAAGGGCCGTTTCCCGTCCCGCCAGATAATTTCCCCATTTGCATCCATGGCCTCTAGCCGCTTGCGGCTGACTCGCCAGCCGGACGGGTGCGGATTTGTCACGCCCTTATAGGTGTAGCACAAATTCGGGCGTTCCCCCATAGAAGGCTGACGAAACAAAGGAACATCCGTATTGTACTGTCGCCCGTGTCGGTCAGTATGCGGAAACTTTGTTTTCATTTCCACCTCGGATAATTCCATGCGAATGCCATGGTGCAGGTAAGCGTCCGAGCGCGAATAATGCAAAATATAATCCACATCGCGACCGAAAGTACGTGGCGCATGCTGGCTACCTTTCGCCCGCCCGGCGGCCCGCTGCCACACAATTCGCCCGCGACTGTTCGATGATTCAAAAATAACGTCCATCAGTATTTTGAGGTAATCGACAGCCGTATCATCGCAGTGCAAATAAATCGACCCCGTGGATTTAAGCAGCCGCTTCATTTCCAACAGGCGCACAGCCATCATAATCAAATAGGATTTCATGCCATCGCTGTGGGAATCGCCTGCCGCATGAATAATTGCACAGAGAGCAGGCATCTGCTCGTCAATCTCGCCGAGCCACGCATGATCCACATCATCCAGCGTCCATGTATCCTTGAATGCCGCGCCCGCTGCTTCACTACCCACCGGAGCCGCATAAGTACGGTTGGAATTGAAAGGCGGATCCAAATAGATCAAATCCACCGATTCACTGTTCATCCCCCGCATTATTTGCAGGTTGTCACCGGTCCACACCGTCCGATTAACCCAGTTCCGCTTGGCTGGCTTGCTCTTAAGTTTTGACATGATCTATCCTGTTCTATTGCGCTACATTCCCTGCTCTCGCCGAGTCCAACCGCCCAAAGAAAAAAATCCCCGGCATAGAAGTAATCGGCATCCGCTCCCTAGCCGAGGCAGTAGAAGCGATCTAATTGACTCTTAACTGCCTAAAAAAACCGAATTTTTCTACGCACTACGCAGGAATTTCATTTAAGCAACGCGGGTAGGCTGAGCACGCCGCTCTCCCCAGAAATCACTCCAGCCTTTGGTGCTATAACCGCATAACTTAAAATGCTTAAAGTACACCCGGTGCCGCGGAAGCCGATCCTTATGATTGTGCTCTTCGGGTCGCAAAATCACGATGCGCTCCACAGCACCTCGATAAAGATGCGCTCTGCCCTGTCTCTTTGGATGAAAAAAGACGACCACATGGCTGCAACGCTCATACCCATGTGTGCATCCCAAAAACCATGCCCCGGTATAACCGCTTCCATCTTTTTCTACATAAAGATGGGGCGCATAATCGGGGTCATAGGTATAGACAAAAAGAAATTTACCCGGGTTTCTCACGTCGGCTTTCATATCTGCCACCGAGATCTCGGTAACATTTTCCAGTAGATTGAGCATAAGAAACCTCCTAAATCGATTCCAGTGTACACCGGGTTATCCAGCCGCTCTAATGATTATACCCACTCTCATTATGCTGAGAAATATCCAGCCCGGCGGTCTCATCCTCCGCATCGACCCGCAGCGGCAAAACCAATCCCACGCCCCGCAAAATAACCCAAGTCAGTACCGCGGTATAAACCAAAGTCGCCACCACGCCGACCGCCTGCACCCCCAGCTGCCCCGCCATACTCACCCCCGCGGCATACCCCTGCCCGCTAAACACCCCAAGCTGGCTAGAAGCAAACACCCCCGCCAACAGCGTGCCCAAAATACCGCCCACCCCATGCACCGGAAACACATCCAGCGAATCATCGATTTTCAACCGCCGCTTGATCATCCCCGTAGCAAAATAGCAAACCACCCCCGCCAGCAGCCCGATAACCAAGGCCCCGCCCGGCCCGACATACCCAGAAGCCGGGGTAATGGTGCCCAACCCCGCCACCATACCGGTCACGATCCCCAACACCGACGGCTTGCCATATTTACACCACTCGACCGCCATCCAAGCCAGCGACCCCGCCGCCGCCGAAATATGCGTCACCAAGATCGCCATGCCCGCATCGCCGCCCGCCGCCAAGGCCGAACCCCCATTAAACCCAAACCAACCCACCCAAAGCATGCCCGCCCCGGCCACGGTCAGCGGCAAACTATGCGGCGGCATATGCTGCGCCGGAAAACCACTGCGATTGCCCACCACCAACGCCGCCACCAACGCCCCCACCCCGGCAGTAATATGCACCACAGTGCCGCCGGCAAAATCCAACAGCCCCAGCGCACCTAACCAGCCGCCGCCCCAAACCCAATGCGTGATCGGCGCATACACCGCCAGCAACCAAAGCACACTAAACGCCAGCATCGCAGAAAAACGCATCCGCTCGGCAAAGCCGCCAACGATCAGTGCCGGGGTAATAATCGCAAACGTCATCTGAAACATGGCAAACACCGATTCCGGAATGCCGCCCGCCAAAGTGCCCTCCTCAATGCCGGCAAACAAAAAATGCGACAGGTCGCCGATAAACCCATTCACCGCACCGCCATCGCCAAACGCCAAGCTATACCCCGCCACCAGCCACACCAGCGAGGCAACGCAAGTAATCGCAAAGCACTGCATCAGCACCGACAGCACATTTTTACTGCGCACCAAGCCGCTATAAAACAGCGACAGCCCCGGAATGGTCATAAACAGCACCAGAGCCGTAGCGGTCATAATCCAAGCGGTGTCGGCCCCATTAAGTTCGGCGGCGGCACCCGTGGCCGGCAACAACAGGGCGGCCAAACCTAAGCCCAGCAGGCGGATAATTTTCATGATGTGCTCCTCACAATTGGTTTGCGTTAGCGGCCAAGCCGTATCTGTTACTCTAGTGCCATTGCCGCAACAGGGCAAGTTTTCGAATCTCGCCCCAAGCGACGACCCAAGATCATGCGCACTAAACCCCCGATTCTACCCGTCGCCACGTTAATGTGCGCCCTACTCGGCGGCTGCGCCTCCCCCAGCATCCCCCGCGATTACCAATTCCAGCCAGCAACAAACGCCGAGCGCAAGCTATTCACCTACGCCTTCGCGCCCACCCCGCAGCGAGTCGCCCCCGCCAGCCAGAACCGCACCCAACCCACCGCCAGCCCAATCAGCTTCCAAAAAATGCGCAAAACCCTCGCCAAAGATGCCCGCCTAGCCGCCTACTGCACCCAAGGCTATTTCATCTACCAGCAAAGCTTTGACGGCCAGCACTACCGCCTGCACGGCGAATGCCAAGAATCCCTCTAAGCCACCCAGCCGCACCCCAAACTGTACCCCTTAAATCGTTACCGCGATTTTAGCCAATCCCCCGACCTAGTCGACGCCTAATCGCCGCCCAATCGCCGATAGGGCCGCCGCACCGGCTGCGCATCCGCCCCCTTGCGCTTGAGCAGATCCGCATGATATTCACTAAAATTGCCGGGATAAAACACCTGCCCCCCATCGTCCTCAAAAGCCAAAATATGCGTCGCAATGCGGTCCAAAAACCACCGATCGTGCGAGATAACCAACGCACAGCCAGGAAAGCTCAACAAAGCCTCCTCCAACGCCCGCAAAGTTTCCACATCCAGATCATTGGACGGCTCATCCAACAACAACACATTGCCGCCCTGCCGCAAAGTGCAAGCCAAATGCAACCGCCCGCGCTCGCCGCCAGACAGATCCCCCACCCGTTTCTGTTGGTCCGCCCCCTTAAAATTAAACCGCCCCACATAAGCCCGCGAGCCAACCTGATAATCCCCCACCGTCAAAACATCCGCCCCGTCTGAGACCGCCTCCCACACCGTTTTATCGTCCGCCAACCCCGCCCGACTCTGCGCCACCACCCCCAACCGCACCGTCTCCCCAATCCGAATCTGCCCGCCGTCCGGCTCCTCCTCCCCCGCAATCAACTTAAACAAGGTCGATTTACCGGCCCCATTGGCCCCAATAATCCCGACCAACGCCCCAGGCGGCACCTGCAAACTCAGGTTTTCAAACAGCACCCGCTCGCCAAACCCCTTGCTAACCGCCTCCAATTCGATAACCGCATCCCCCAGCCGCGGCCCCGGCGGAATATAGATCTCATTGGTCTCACTGCGCTTCTGAAAATCCCGCGAACACAGTTCCGCAAACCGCGCCAACCGCGCCTTATTTTTCGCCTGCCGCCCCTTAGGATTGCTGCGCACCCACTCCAATTCCTCACGGATGGCCCGCTGTTGCGCCGCCTGCGCTTTCGCCTCCTGCGCCAACCGCGCTTCCTTCGCCTCCAGCCAGGCACTGTAATTCCCCTCATAGGGAATGCCGCGCCCGCGGTCCAATTCCAAAATCCAACCCGCCACATTGTCCAGAAAGTAGCGATCGTGAGTCACCGCCACCACCGTGCCCTTAAAATCAGCCAAAAACCTCTCCAACCACAGCACCGACTCGGCATCCAAATGATTAGTCGGCTCGTCCAACAACAGCATATCCGGGCGCGACAGCAACAGCCGACACAACGCCACGCGCCGCCGCTCCCCGCCCGACAGCTGCGCCACCGGGGCCTCCCACTCCGGCAAACGCAACGCCTCCGCCGCCCGCTCCATCGTATTTTGCAAACTGTGCGCATCCCAAGTTTGAATGATCGCCTCCAGCCGCTCCTGCTTTTTCGCCAACGCATCAAAATCCGCGTCCGGCTCGGCATAGGCCGCATAGACCGCATCCAGCCCAGCCAGCGCATCCAGCGGCTCACGCAACCCCTGCTCGACATTGGCGCGCACGGTTTCCTGCTCATCCATCTGCGGCTCCTGCGGCAAATAACCCACCTGAATGCCCGGCTGCGCCCGCGCCTCGCCCAAAATATCGGTATCCAACCCGGCCATAATTTTCAGCAGGCTAGACTTGCCCGCCCCATTCAACCCAAGCACCCCAATTTTCGCCCCCGGCAAAAACGCCAGTGAAATGTCTTTAAGAATGGTGCGCTGCGGCGGCACCACCTTGCCAACGCGGTGCATGCTGTAGACATACTGCGCCATAATTTACGCTGCCATCTGTGGAGTTTGCGGACCAGCACAGCCTAAGTAAAGCCCCGCCCGATTGCAATGCACCGTCGCCCCCGGCTCCCGGTGCAGCCCAGCGCATCCCAGCACAAAAAAGCCACCCCAAAAGTGCGATAAAATCACGGTTTGTGACCCGCTCGCCCGCCCCCCGTAAAAAACGGAGACCCCCATGTTCGACCCCCTAGACAGCCCCGCCCTCGAACCCGCCCGCTCTCTCGCCAGCTACGACCCCGATCTCGCCGCCGCCATCGAGCGCGAAGCACGCCGCCAAGAAGAACACATCGAGCTCATCGCCTCGGAAAATTACTGCAGCACAAGAGTCCTGGCCGCACAGGGCACCGTGCTCACCAACAAATACGCCGAAGGCTACCCGCAAAAACGCTACTACGGCGGTTGTGACCACGTAGATGCCGCCGAACAGCTCGCCATCGACCGCGCCAAACAACTTTTCGCCGCCGACTACGCCAACGTCCAGCCGCACTCCGGCTCGCAAGCCAACGCCGCCGTCTACCAAGCCCTCTGCCAGCCGGGCGACACCGTCCTCGGCATGAGCCTAGCCGATGGCGGCCATCTAACCCACGGTGCCGCCCCAAATTTTTCCGGCAAAACCTACCGCGCAGTGCAATACGGCCTAGCCGACTCCGGCGACATCGACTACACGCAGGTCGAATCCCTCGCCCAAGAACACCGCCCGCGCCTAATTGTGGCCGGCTTTTCCGCCTATTCCGGCATCGTCGACTGGGCCCGCTTCCGCGCCATCGCCGATCAGATCAACGCCTATTTATTGGTGGATATGGCGCACGTCGCCGGCCTAGTCGCGGCGGGCATTTACCCCAACCCCGTGCCGCATGCCGATGCCGTCACCTCCACCACCCACAAAACTCTACGCGGCCCCCGCGGCGGCATTATCCTGGCCCGCGCCAATGCGGAATTAACAAAGAAATTCAATTCCGCCGTCTTCCCCGGCATCCAAGGCGGCCCACTTTGCCATGTCATTGCCGCCAAAGCCGTCGCCTTTAAGGAAGCCTTAGAACCAGAATTCAAAACCTATCAACAGCAGGTGGTCAAAAACGCTCAAGCCATGGCCCGCACCTTTATCGAGCGAGGCCTAGGCGTGGTATCCGGCGGCACCCAAAACCACCTAATGCTAGTCAGCCTCATCGGCAAAAATTACACCGGCAAAGACGCGGACGCTGCGCTAGGACGCGCCAATATCACAGTCAATAAAAACGCCGTACCCAACGACCCACGCTCGCCCTTTATCACCTCCGGCCTGCGAATCGGCACCCCGGCCGTCACCACCCGCGGGCTGAAAGAGTCCGACTGCGCGGAATTAGCCGGCTGGATGTGCGACCTGTTAGAAGGGCTGGAAGCCGGCGACCCAGAACCGCTCATCGCCGCAATAAAAGCTCGCGTATTAAAACTCTGCGCCCGCTTCCCCGTCTACGCCGGCAAATAACCCAGCATTATTCCGCCGGCTTGCGCCGCTGCCAATAGCGAATGTGATCCAACTCAAACACCGTCGACTTCATGAGGCTACAAGGTGCGGGACGGGTCGCTATGGCTCCAGGAATAAGCTCCAATCGCAAGGCCGGGGCACCGTTGACAAAATCACCGCTACAGACACGATAGTGAGGAGAGGGCGTACAATCGCTCATTGCATGCAGACGTCCATTCAGGAATGATCTTATTGTTATGGGAACCTTTTGTTCTGTTGTGGTGAGTGGGGCATCTTTTGGATCGAGCAATTCCATGCCATAGGTCGACAAAAAGGTGCCACTCGCGTATCGATCTGGGGTTGGCACGCCATTACTAAAGTAGATGCCGCTCCCGTACTTATCTCGGTCCTTGTTATCTTTCCCCTCACGCCATCGGAAGTAGACAAAGTCCCGCGGCCTAAAGTGCGACTCGATAAAATTTGTCTCCGTCCTCCGGGTAGGGTGCTCGTAGACCAGGGGATGGGGATGATTCTGGCTAAACCCCAACGGTTGCAAAGGATAGGTTCTAAACTGTTTAGTATTTCGCGGGTAGATAAAAACATGAAAACCCGGGTTATCGTGATCGAGCGTCCATTTCTCGACAAAGTCCACCTCGATATACCCCAGCTTAGCAATGGACCGCCGCGATAGCCTGGATCTGCGCACCGGAGCTACCCCCGCCACAGTGGTATCGTTGCTGTAATTAAATATTCTATCTGGCGCATCGACATAAAACCCAGTGCGGCGGTAGCCGTAGCGCGACCAGTGGATGAGATTGCCGCCATGCCCTCGTTGCCGGGGATATTTAGTAAATCTGTATTCCAGATAGCCCGCCCCCGGTTCAAACACCCCGAGCGAATTGATACGTCGCCAGCCATGGCTATCCAGCTCGCACATGCCGTCCTCTTTACCGGTGGGCACCGGGCGGGCGTGCAAGCGCAATTTGCCGTCCTTGATTTCTACATTGGGATTATTGCGGAAACTTTCCGGCATCCAACCCATGTTTTCAAGATCGTCAAGAGAATTAAACTCCACGGCATTGACTAAATGATATTCTGATTTTGGAAAGGTCAGGTCATCGGGTAATGCCTCGCGCATCTCATCCGTGGTAATAAGATCCCGCTTAGGAATAAGCGGCTGCGAGTTAATGCAGGCCCATCTTTCCAGCGGGTCAGTTTCATGCGCACAATCCGTGACGGAAGCCAGTGCCCGCGGGTGCGGCTCAATAGTAACCGTAATATCGCGCACCGCACCACTGGTTTTGTTAGTAACCCGCACCACCAAAGTATCGGTCTCGGTGCGCCCAAAGGTATAGGCGACGGGATGATGAAAATACAGCCCGCTACAATCCTGATCGGGTGAATTATAAAGGCGTCGACATGCCCCTTCTTCACCGTAATCGCTACCAAATCGAGCGGTTGCCCGCACGGTTTGATAAAGCTGGTCCACATCATGTTCGTACACATGGTTATTGCGCCCCAACAGCCATGCATCCTTTATATGAATGCGCCCGCGTCGGTCGATCTGGTAGGCTTCCAAGCGGTAAAAAGAGGTTCGCTTAGGCGAAGCAATATCATGCAACGGGCTGCCGGGCGGGCCATAATAGGGAAACAGAAAAAACGGGTTGCCACTGATAATTTCATAAGCGAGGTTATCCGTACGGCGAAAGGCCCGCTTCGCATCCACCCGCAGCAGGTATTTCTCGGTCTGGTCCGGCGACCGACCGATCAACAGCGGCGAATGCCGCCGCGCCACCAGTGGCAGTTGCGCAGTGCAGTCGTCCACCTTTGTGCCATCGGCAGCAAAACATGCGAGGCCACGACTGGAAGCGGGCGCAATTTGCTTAGTATTCGTAGAATATAATTTAGATAAATCGCTCGGTTCCGGATAAGCGCGATGGTTCGGCAATACCGTCAGCAGCACCGTTTTCTGCGCGCCGGTAGAGGGCTGAGTCACCCGAATAGTCAATTCATCCGTATCGGTTTTTAAATGGGTGTATTCCGCCGGCCAGTACAACTTACTAGAGCAATCCTGCGCCTCGACCAAGCTATCATCGTCCGCCCGGTAACTGCCAGCAGTGCAGTGCTCCAAGTTCAGTCGGTGGTTTTCAAATCCATACTGCCGAAAGTTCCAAATGCGCAGGTCAAAGAACTCGAGAGCCGCTTGGGATTGCAGCTGATCCTTATTGCGGCTCAATAAATACACATGCCGCGGGTACAGCTTGCCGTCCCCGGTTATTCGATACCCCGCCAAATTGCGGAATGCCTTGCGGTTATTGGGGCGGATTACATGCCGCACTTGGGTTTGCGGATTGCCCGCCGTAATTTCATACTCCAAACCATCCCCCGAATCAAAAACCCGACTGCTATCGATCCGCACCAAATAATTTTCACTCTGGTCCGCCATATCGGCCGGATAGATCGAATCATCGTAGACCACCTCCGGCAAAGCAATAGTGCAGCGCGTAACCTCCGCAAACGGTGACAACACACAGCTGGGCGCATTGGCACTCGCCTGTTCCCGCAAAGCCGCCTGAATCTCCATCGCCACCGCCGGAGCGGTGCTCAGAGCCACCGTTGGGGCATTGATGGATTGCGCCGCACGTAGCAACCGATCGCGATTAGCGGGGCGCAACGCAGCCATGGGCACCGCGGTTTTACGCAGATCATCTATAGAAACCCCAGCCATCACCATCTCGCCCACCGAGGCCCCCGCCTGCAATAACTCACCGATCGACTCACCCGCCCGGACGCGCTCCGGCCAAGACATTTCCAAGCCGCGCACCGGCACCGCCACCCCAGAACGGGTGCGCGCCCCGTAATAGTCGCGCAAATCAAACACCCCGGCCAGCACCGCCAAAACTTGAGTGCGCTCCCGATCCGCATAAATGCGAGTCCACCCTTCGCTTTCGCCCTTGCCCTTCTGCCGCGATTTAAACCAAAGCTCCGCCACGCGATGCCCGACCACCAAGCGATCTTCCGCCGGCGCAAAATCGGTAATAAAATCGGCCTCGGTCGGGTTAGCAGCCGGACTCAACAATAAAAAGCGGTCCGCCCCCGCCCCACCCGTCAAAATATCGCGCCCCGCTCCGCCGTGCAGACTGTCATCGCCCGCATCGCCAATCAATCGATCATTGCCCTTAGATCCGCGCAAGCGGTCATCCCCCGGCCCACC
This sequence comes from Cellvibrionales bacterium, assembly GCA_014323765.1. Taxonomy (GTDB): domain Bacteria; phylum Pseudomonadota; class Gammaproteobacteria; order Pseudomonadales; family GM7GCV1; genus GM7GCV1. Next base: position 34,378 of record JACONM010000009.1, read on the forward strand.
CGCCAGCAAATCGTCCCCGCCTCCGCCACTGAGAAAGTCATCCCCCGCCCCACCGTGCAACGCATCCTCGCCCCCGCCACCACGCAAGCGGTCATCCCCCGCCCCGCCATAAAGCGCATCCGCATCGATGCCGCCCTTGAGGTGGTCGCGCCCCCGATTGCCATAGAGCTCGTCCTGCCCAGCACCCCCCGCAAGCCGATCATTCCCCGCCCGCCCCTTCAGCACATCGTCCTGCCCATCGCCGGTCAGCCGGTCACTCTCACCCGTACCACTGTCCGCCGCGACCACCAGTCCACCCCCCAGAGCCAACAAGAGCAAACAAAGCCGCGCAAACATAATTAAGCCCCCGCCAAAGCAAATGAATGGGAGAATCGCGGTGGGCGGCTTAAAGCCTTTCATAAGAATCATGGCAATTACCTCAATCGGAATGCGCCGCCTAGACGGCATCTCAGGCTGGCTCGGGGCACTCTAGCACAGAAACCCCACATTGATCGCAAGGCAAAAGCCGGCAAAACGCCCCATCAAACTCAAAACACCTCTTCCCCTTCGGCGATATTTAAAATATCGGGAAAGGCATAGACCGCAGGGCGACTGCCGGCACTCTCTCGCACTATTCGCAATATATCCGCATCCCGCAACAGCCGGATGATCCGCTGCGCCGTCATCTGGGGAACGCCGGAATTCTTGACAAAATCTCTGCTAGAGAAAACCGGATGAGAAAACAGAAAATCCACCGCCAACCCGGAATACTGTGAATGGATCAAGTCCGCCATCCGATGCTGCATCATATCTCTATAAAGATTCAAGATCGCCTGCGCCTTCCTTTGATTTTGCCGCGCCTGCTGAATGATGCCCTCAAGAAAGAAAACGCACCAGTCCGTCCAAGCCCCATCCCGCGAGACCGCCAGCATTTTATCGACATATTCCTCGCGCCGAGCTTCCAAATAGCCGCTCATGTAGAAGCTCGGACTGGAGAGGATCCCCCGCTCCATGAGAAACAGCGGAATAAGCATCCGCCCAAGACGACCGTTGCCGTCCTTAAAAGGGTGAATGGCTTCGAACTCAAAATGAATGACGGCCAGTTGAACCAGAGGATCGAGCGGGCTGTTATCAGCAAAATACGCCGCCCAAACTTCCAGACCGGACAGCAAATGTTCCTGCGGAATAGGCACGAAACTTGCCTGCTCGATAGCGCAACCCCGCGGGCCAATCCAATTCTGCTCATCACGAAAAGCACCGGGGCCCTTATCGCGCCCCCGCACCCCATCCAGCAAAATCGCATGGGCTTCGCGCAACAGATGCAATGAAAACGGTCGCTCCCGCAAGGCGGCGGATGCAAATCTAAGTGCCGCCCGATAGTTCAGCACCTCTTCGGCATCATCGCGCTTAGATTGCTCAACATCGCCCCCGCCCCCGGCCTCGATCTCGAGTGCTTCACCCATGGTCACATTCGTCCCCTCAATTTTCGAAGAGAGCACGGATTCTTGGGTCAAGAGCGGGGCAAGCAGCACATTGGGGTTCTGCATTTGCGCAATCAGACTGTCATAGCCTGCCAACGCCCCAGCCGCCGGGCCGATGAGTGGCACGATTCGGCCCCAGTCCAACGAGTCCATCCCCGGCGGAAATTGCCCCAAGTGATAACGAACCGGTTCAGTCACACTGTGCCCCTTGTCTCCAGTCTTCCAAAGCAGGCAGTTTGCCCCTCACCAGTGAAACACAAACGCATTTCTATGTCATCCAACACAACCAAACGAATCACAAACCAATTTGCCCTTCACACATGAATCACAATCCCCTGAGCAGAATACGCCGCCTAGACGGCATTTTGGGCCGGCTCAGGGCACTCTAGCACAGAAAATTCACACCGATCGCAAGGCAAAAACTGACGAAGCCCTACCCCATACAACCCTCTCATCACCTCATCGCCCGCCACCGCATTAACCGGAAGTGCGCAAGGCAAGAGTCGCTAGTCTTCCTCAATAACGCTCCGCCGAAACTGCCGCAAGCTTGCCGCGACCCCCGCTTCCGCCTCCGCAAGGGCCTTTTGGGCATCCGTCAGCACTTGCACCAGTCTGCGCTGTTCTCCCAGATCAGGTACGGGCACTTCAAGATCAAGTATTTCATCCCGCTTGTAATTCTCCCGGCCCGTCAGGTCGCCTTTTCTGAGGGTAGGAAGCACGATGCGCAGTACCCGAAACAGGTATTCAGCGAGCACCATATCCTCCCTAGCGCGAAAAGTAAAAAAGGTTTTTGTGGCATGATATTCACCGTCGCTAATGGCGACAGCCCCATTGCAATTTTGTGTATGCAGGGTGGAGACGGCAAAGTCGCCGGGCAGAATCCGAAAACGATTTTTAACCCGGACATTGGAGCCGAGCGAGCTCTTGCGCAGGCTTATCCGGTTATGTTCGGTGGAAATGGTGGGATCTCGGCATTCCATATCATCGGTTATTCTAACCGGGCGATCCCGTAACTCGACGATGTCTTTTAGGCGGTGCATCGGGAAGCGTCCCGCAATTTTAATTTCCTCTAACAGTTGCAGGTTATAGCTTGGATCCGCCGGCTGAAATTCTCTCCAGAGTTTTTTATCGTTTCTCTCTTCAAGAAGCCGGTCGACATCGTTACGCCCGGGCAGCCGGCTGCGCCGCGTATCCTGCGTGAAGCCATCGTTCTCGATGGCGAAAAAAGATACGGATGAAGTCCCCTTACGCAATTTGGGGCGAATTAGCAGGATATTCGTTTTAGCGGTGGTGTAGCCGCGAAACAAGGGGCGGGGCAGGCTGATAATTTTATCCAGATAGTGTTTGTTGAGAATATCTTTGCGCAGGCTTTGCGCCTCCCTGCTATTGAGAATATCCTCCGGCACGATCAAACAGGCCCGCGCATTAGGCCGGCTCCAGTCGACGCTCTCCAGGCAAAGGCGAACACAGGCGGCGTTGGCCCCCTCGCTCTCGGCCCGCAGTCGGGAATTGGCAATGTCCTCTGGTTTTAACCCGAAGGGCACATTTGTCATGACGATATCGAATTTCTCGCCGCTGCTCAGCCGATCGAATGCGCTGGTCTTTTGGATATTGGCATGCCCATCCCCCAGAATTATCATGTTCATTTTAGAGATGGTCGCGACATCGGCAATATCCGATCCATAGACGGTTTTGTTTCTAAGGGTACGCAGTGAATTTTCTGTTTTATCCATACGGCGTTGAATATGCTTGTAACATTCCGTAAGCATGCCTCCGGTTCCGCAAAACGGATCGAAAATGGATTCCCCCAGCTGGGGGTCCACTAGACTCGTCATGGCGCGCACAATATGCCGCGGGGTGAAGTACTGCCCCAGGTCGCTGCGCCGCTCGCGGCTGTAGCGGCGAATAAAAAATTCGAAAGCCTCGCCCTTGATGTCCGCATCGACATCCAGCAGGGATATTTTGCTTAATTCCGCAATCATAAACTCCAAAGGCTCGGGACTAGTTATTTTTGTCTCGGCAAAGACCCCCGGATACATTTTGCCAAATTCTTCTATTAACCCCCGATAATCCCTAAGCAGGTTGTCCCCCGCTTTAATCGCGAGAGTCGACCAATGGAGATGTGAGGAAAGATCGGTAACCCCCTTTTCATCCTCCAATTCATTGATAACTTTGATAAACAGCACATAGGCAAATTCCATAAAACGCGGCAAGCCCTGTTGCAAGCCAATACGCCGCAATTTGGCATCGACCTTTTTGAATATACGGATAAGATCTTCTTGGCTTTCGATCTGCCGGCCCGACCGGTAGGTGTGGTCATGGAGATAACGTAGCGCATCCTGCTCACGCAGCAATTCCTCTACCTCTTCACCGTTACGCAGCAAAGGCTTTTCGGTGGCGACATGCAGGCAGCGGGTGACTACCCCGTCCGAGACGATGGCGATAATCGCCCGGAGCCTTTTTGCATAATTGAGAGCCTGTGCCAGACCATCCTTGATGCTTTTCGCGCTGCGCTTTGCTTCGATGACGATCAGGGGCTTGTTGGAATTTTTCTGGTAGAGGACATAATCCGGCTTTAGGCGACCAAGCACTTTGCGGTCGGTGGCGGTTTTCGCGCCTTCCCGATAAACCTACTTTTCAAACTCTGGAGTGCTTTTCCACCCTAGATTTTCCAGCTGTCGGTCGATCAGGTGCCGCCGATCCTGCTCGCTTTCTCTTGCCATTATCGTTTTCTCCGGGCCAGATTCGCGCTAATCGAAATACTGTATTTATACCTTAGCACACAAAAACTCCCCCACCGCCCGGGCGCAGTCGGCGGCGGATTCTTCCATATGCAAATGGTGGCCGCCGGGTAGGATTTGGTGGGTTAGGTTGCCGATATGCTGCAGGTAATCGCGCATTTGCGGGTAATCGTTGAAAATGCCGCGCTCGCCCTCGATGAAGAGCGTTGGCGACTGGATGGCTTGCAAAAAAGCGGCGATCTGTGCGGGGCTCAAATAGAGACTGGAAGCCGCTTTCTGGCGTTGGTCGATGCGCCAAGTATAGGTGCCGTCGGCGTTTTCCCGCAGGCCGCGCCGCGCTAGAGTGGCGGCGGTTCTGTGGGCGACCTGCGTGACACCGCGGGTGCGGCTGTCGATCGCCTGCTCGCGACTGGCAAAGGCGGTGCCGGTGCTATTGACCAAACGCTGAGTGTCGAGGATTTGCGCGGAGAGATTAGCCGGAGCCGCAGATTCTTCTCGCGGGCGCGGTATCAGGCCATCAATCAGCAGCAATTTTGCGATGCGTTCCGGGAAGCTGCCAGCGCAGAGGGCGCAGACTGCCGCGCCGCGGGAATGGCCGAGCAGGCTAAATTGGTGCCAGCCGAGTTGGTCGGCGATGCCGATAATATCGCCCACATCGAACCAGATCAGATATTGGCTATCGGCGGAGCGGAAGTCGCTCTGGCCGCACCCGGCCCCATCGAAGGCGACCAGATCGACCCCCGCCAGTTGCGCGGACATCTGCCCGGCCATAGGAGCGAAGCTGGCGCAGTTATCGAGCCAGCCGTGCAGGGCGATGGCACGTTGGCCCGCCCCGCGGTTCCAGCGTTGGCCGCGCAAGGTGACACCCTGGACGGAAATCTCCACCTCAGCGCAAGCGGTTCCCTCCGCGCAAGCGGTTCCATGAGGCGATGGCGGGGCAGGTTTTGGAGGCGATAATCGGGTAGCTGGCGGCATTTTGGCGGCAGACATGGCGGGCTTCCGGAAGCGGCCATTGTAGCCGAGCCGCCCCTGCCCTCTGCTAGAATGCCGCCCCCTCATTGCGAAACGCCGCTCCTACCCCCTCATCACCCGCCATGCACTGCCCATTTTGCGGCGTCGAAGATACTCGGGTTGTCGACTCGCGCCTAGTCGCCGGCGGGGCCCAAGTGCGCCGCCGCCGCGCCTGCAACCTGTGCCACGAACGCTTCACCACCTACGAGAGTGCCGAACTATTGATGCCGCATGTGGTGAAAAGCAACGGGGTGCGCGAGCCGTTCAACGAGGGAAAACTGCGCGCCGGGCTACAGAAAGCCCTGGAGAAACGCCCGGTCAGCACCGAGCAGGTCGAGCGCGCCATCGGCACCATCTGCCACCGCCTGCGCGCCAGCGGCGAGCGCGAGATTCCCTCCGGCGAGATTGGCGAGGCGGTGATGGATGCCCTGCGCGACCTCGATGCGGTCGCCTATGTGCGCTTTGCCTCGGTGTATCGGCAGTTTGAAGACATCTGCGCCTTCCGCAAAGAACTGGACGAACTGGAAAAGCAATAGCCATGCCGCTCGACCCCGCCGACCGCCCCCACATGGCCCGCGCGATTGAGTTGGCCGAGCGCGGACTGTACAGCACCCGCCCCAATCCGCGAGTCGGCGCGGTGTTGGTGCGCAATGGCAAGGTCATCGGCGAGGGTTGGCACCGGGTGGCCGGCGGCGCGCATGCCGAGGTCGAAGCGATTCGGGCGGCAGGCGATTTGACACGCGGGGCGACCTGCTATGTCAGCCTGGAACCCTGCAACCATCAGGGCAAAACCGGGGCCTGCGCCGCCGCTTTGATCGAAGCGGGCGTGGCGCGGGTGGTCTACGGGCAGGAAGACCCCAATCCGCAGGTGTCCGGCAGAGGTCTCGAATCCTTGCGTCGCGCCGCGGTGGCGGTGGACGGCCCGCTGTTAGAGCCACAGGCACGGCGGCTGAACCCCGGCTTTAACAAACGCATGTCGACCGGCCTGCCTTTCGTGCGCCTGAAATTAGCGATGAGTTTGGACGGGCGCACCGCCGACTCGTCCGGCAACAGCTTTTGGATCACCAGTTCCATGGCGCGCGCCCACGGGCAACGTCTGCGGGCGCGTAGTTGCGCGGTGATTACCGGCTGGAAAACCGTGGTGCAGGATAAAGCACGCCTGACGCTACGCCCGGCGGAGTTCGGGTTGCAGGACGAAAATCTAGACAGTCGCCAGCCACTGCGAGTGTTACTCGATAGCCGCAACTCCGCCCCCCGCGATGAGCCGTTTTTTCAGGCGGACGGCCCAATCCTAGTCGCCAATATCGAGCGCGATGGGCAGGAAGGGCAGACCGAACACCGCCATTTTGCCGAGCGCGATGGGCGGGTCTGCCTAGCCGAATTGCTCGCCGAGTTAGGCGCGCGGGAATGCAACGAGGTGCTGGTCGAGGCCGGTGCCGAGCTGTCCGCCGCTTTTTTGCGCATGGGGCTGGTGGATGAACTGCAAATCTACGTCGCCCCCAAACTGATGGGCAGCGATGCCCGCCCCCTATTCGACCTCCCCCTGAAAATCATGGATGCCGCCCTGCCGCTGCGCTTCGTCGAGATGCACCCCATCGGGCGCGACCTGCGTATCACCGCCGTGCCCGAGACCGAATAGCAGCAGAGAGGAGCAAATCATGTTCACCGGCATTATCGAAGCCATCGGCACAGTGGAATCCATCGAAGAGCGCGGCGGCGACCGGCGGTTGCGTTTCGCCACCGGCGACCTGGATTTAACCGATGTTCAGCCGGGCGACAGCATCGCCGCCAACGGCTGCTGCCTGACGGCGGCGGCATTGACCGCCAATGGCTTCATAGCCGATCTGTCCACTGAGACCCTAGCCCTCACCACCACCAGCGATTGGCAAGCCGGCACCCGCGTCAACTTGGAAAAATCCCTAACCCCGCAAATGCGCCTAGGCGGCCATCTGGTCAGCGGCCACATAGACGGAGTAGCGGAGGTGCTCAGCCGCGAATCCAGTGCCCGCGCCGAGACGTTTTGGCTCGCCGCCCCGCCCGCCCTGGCCCGCTACATCGCCCGCAAAGGTTCGGTCACCATCGATGGCACCAGCCTGACGGTCAACGCAGTCGATGGCCCGCGGTTTTGCTTGACAATTATTCCGCACACTCTGGAAAAAACCATCATCGCCGACTACCGCCCCGGCACCCGCGTGAATCTGGAAGTGGACCTAATCGCCCGCTATCTGGAACGCCTGCACCAGTCAGACTGCGCCCCGCCCCCCGAGAAGCCAGTATGAAACTCAACCCGATCGAAGAACTAGTCGCCGACATTCGCGCCGGCAAAATGGTGGTCCTCATGGACGATGAGGACCGCGAAAACGAAGGCGATCTGGTCATGGCGGCCACCAAAGTGCGCCCCGAAGACATCAACTTTATGGCCACCGAAGCCCGCGGACTCATCTGCCTAACTCTGACTCGCGCCCGCTGCGAACAGCTAAATTTGACGCGCATGGTGAACGACAACGAATCGGTCTACGGCACCAACTTCACCGCCTCCATCGAAGCCGCCGAAGGAGTCACCACCGGCATCTCCGCCGCCGACCGCGCCCGCACCGTGCAGGTGGCCGTAGCCCCGCAAGCCGCCCCCCGCGACATCGTCCAGCCGGGGCATATTTTCCCAATCATGGCGCAGCCCGGCGGAGTGCTGAGCCGCGCCGGCCACACCGAGGCGGGCTGCGACCTGGCCAAGCTGGCCGGGCTAGAATCGGCGGCGGTGATCGTCGAAATTATGAACCCGGATGGCAGCATGGCGCGGCGCCCAGATCTGGAACGCTTCGCCGCCAAACATGACCTAAAAATCGGCACCATCGAAGCCCTGATCCACTACCGGCTAGCCAACGAGACCACCGTGGAATGCATCCGCACCCGCAAAGTGCAAACCCTCTACGGCCCCTTCACGCTGAAAACCTATCAAGACACCGCCTGCAACCAGTATCACCACACCCTCGTCTGCGGCGACATTCGCACCCCCGAGCCGGTGCTGTGCCGGGTCCACCTGCCCACCCCGCTACGCGATATTTTTGGGTTGATCGACCCGCAAGGCCCGCGCAACTGGGATGTTCACAGTGCCCTGCAATACATCGCCGCCGAAGGGCGCGGCATCATGGTGCTGCTGGGGCAAAATAACCTCGCCACTGGCGCGGTGGAGCGGCAGCTGGAGCACCTGTTCGGCGAGGCCGAAGCAGTGCCGGTCAACGCTAATGCGCAAACCATGCAGGTGGGTGTCGGCTCGCAAATTCTGCGCGATCTGGGGGTGCGCAAAATGCGCCTGATGAGTGCCCCGATCAAATACACCGGCATCGCCGGGTTCGATCTCGAAGTAGCCGAATACATTCAACCGCCAACTAGGATCCAACCAAGATGAACAGGTTCAAGATACGGAGAGTAACGGTAAAGAGGCGCAGCACGACCGAACTGGGCAAACTCTCGCCCCGAGCTATCAATATCGGCCCACTGCCGGCGGATACGCACCTCGCCATTTTGATCACCCGCTGGAACCGGCAGATCACCGATAAGCTATTCGCCGGCACCCTGCGGGCATTGAAGGATCACGGGCTAACCCGGCAGCAAATCAGCCTAGCGCAGGTGCCCGGGGCCTTCGAATTACCGCTGGCCGCACAACGGCTGGCCGCGACCGACCGCTACCGCGCCATCATCGCCCTCGGTTGCATCATTCGCGGCGACACTCCGCATTTTGAATACGTGGCCGCGGCATGCACTCAGGGGCTGATGTCCGCACAGCTGAAGACCGCGGTGCCGATCGCTTTCGGGGTGCTGACGACCGAGAATTTGGAGCAGGCACTAGCCCGCGCCGCGGAAGGCCCCGACAACAAGGGCACCGAAGCCGCGCTCACCGCGCTGGAAATGGTCGCGCTGCTAGGCGGTGCCGACTTCCAGCCGTGAAAAGTGCCTCCACCGCCCGCCGCAAGGCGCGTGACATGCTGCTGCAATCGCTCTATCAGCGCGAGTTGGCCGGCACCGACCCGCAGGACATAGAAGCGCAATTTGCCGCCCGCCACGATCTGGAAAAGGTGGATGCCGCCTATTATCGCGAGCTACTGCACGCCATCCCCGCCGCACTCGAGCGGCTCGATGCCGCCTATCACTCCTTCCTCGACCGCCGCGCCGCGGACCTAGATCCCATTTCTCTGAGCATCCTACGCATCGCCGCCTTTGAGCTGCTCGAAAAACCCGAATTGCCCTTCAAAGTGGTGATCAACGAGGCAGTTCGACTAGCACACAAATTCGGCCCCGAAGGCAGCCACCGCTTCGTCAACGCAGTGGCCGATAAGCTGGCCCCCAAGCCGCATAAAAAAAGCCCCAAACCGGGGGTGCGCGATCAGGGAGCGCAGGCGGCCCCGGGCGACAGCCCCCCCGACCCGTCTGGCGACTAACATGGCAACCGTCGCCAGCAATGGCGCGCCACCTTTGCTGCGGGCCAAAGTGCGATCTGGCCACCAAGTGCAGGGGCGAACAGTGGACAGCAACGGACACTTCGGGCGGGGCGAGGCGGCCAACGTGACCGGCGTTGCCACCGCCGCGCCGGACGGCGAATCCGACCTGATCCACCGCTATTTTGCGCCCATTGCCGGGCCGCAGCCGGGGGTTATCACCGGCATCGGCGATGATGCGGCGGTTCTGGAAGTGACCAACGAGCGACTGCTGGTCAGCACCGATAGCATGGTCGAGGGAGTGCATTTCCCGCCCGGAGCCGCTGCAGCGCGGCTGGCACGGCGGCTGTTGCGGGTCAATTTGAGCGATCTGGCCGCTATGGCCGCCCGACCGCGCTGGTTCACTCTGAATCTGACCCTGCCGATCGCCGATCCGGAATGGCTCGCCGCTTTCAGCGATGCGCTACACCGGGAAGCGGCGCAATTTGGCTGTTGTTTGGTCGGCGGCGATACCACCCGTGGGCCGCTCAATCTGGCGGTGCAGATCATGGGCACCGTGGCCGCGGGCGGCCCAGTCCTTAATCGCCGCGGGGCCCGGCCCGGCGATTGGCTGGTAGTGACCGGCACTTTGGGCGATGCCGCCGCCGCGCTGGAACTCGACCTCAATGCGCCGCTGGCGGACAACCACTTTTTGCGGCGGTACTGGCTGCCGACCCCGCGCCTCGATTTTGCGCAAGCCGCCGCCGCCCACATCCGCGCCGCTTGCGATATTTCCGATGGTCTGCTGCGAGATGCCGGCCACCTCTGTGCGGCGGGCGAGGTTGCCGCCACTGTGCATTTGGAGGCGATTCCGCTATCCGACCCACTGCGCGAACGGCGGAAGGCACCGCAATATTTAGCGGCGACCGGCGGCGATGACTACGAGCTTTGCCTGGCCGTCGCCCCCGCTGATTGGCCGCGACTGGCGCAGATCGCCCGGCGGCAACAACTGGCACTGACCCGGGTCGGCGAGTTCGTCCCCGCAGGACGAGATTCCGCCCCGGTCCGCCTGTTCGACAGCGCGGGGCGGGAAGTGCCGGTGGAAAACCCCGGTTACCGGCATTTCTGATGCGCTGGCGATTTTCTAGGCCGGGCCGGGCCGCGGCGGGTCGGAAGGGGCAGGACGCGCCCATCCCGCCGGGTTTTTTGCGGCACCCGCTGCATTTTTTGGCCCTGGGATTCGGAGCCGGGCTGCTGCGCCCGGCCCCGGGAACCTGGGGCACGCTGGTGGGCCTCGCGCTGCTGCTGCTCACCGAACACGGATTGCGCGGACTGGGGCTGGCGAACAGTTTTTGGGCTTGGCAGCTGGGCGCGGTGGGGCTGGGATTTCTGGCGGGCATTGCGATCTGCGGCAAAACCGCCGAACACCTAAACACCCCCGATCACGGCAGCATCGTCTGGGACGAAATCGTCGGCATCTGGACGGCCCTGCTCTTTGCGCCGCCCGGTTGGGGCTGGCTGCTGGCTGGCTTCGTCCTGTTCCGCCTGTTTGATGTGCTGAAACCCTGGCCGATCGGCTGGGCAGATAGCCGCCTCTCCGGCGGGTTCGGGATAATGGCCGATGACCTGCTGGCGGGCCTCTATGCCCTAGGGGTGTTGCAACTCGCCGCCGCACTGCTCGGCTAAGCAGCACCCGCCCACCTGCTATAATCGCCGCACACTCGCCTATTCAGGCACTCGCCCCCCCATGCGCTTTGTGGAATCCTGCAACCTGCCGACCGAATGGGGCGATTTCCGCCTGCATGCCTTCGAAGATGCCGCCAACGACAAGAGCCACCTCGCCCTGACCTACGGTCGCTGGGAGCCGACCGATTCGCTGCTGTTACGCCTGCACTCGGAATGCCTGACCGGCGATGCCCTCTTTTCCAAACGCTGCGATTGCGGGGCACAGCTGAATCTGGCGTTGCGGCGCATCGTGGAAGAAGGCCGCGGGCTGGTGCTTTATTTGCGCCAAGAAGGCCGCGGCATCGGCCTGCTCAACAAAGTGCGCGCCTACCATTTACAGGATCGGGGCTCGGACACCGTAGAAGCCAACGAACAGCTTGGCTTCGAAGCCGATGAGCGAGATTACAGCATGTGCGGCCCCATGCTGCGCCATCTGGGGGTGCGCCGGGTGCGCCTGCTGACCAACAACCCGCACAAGGTCGCCGCCCTGAACGCGCTTGGGTTAGTGGTCGAACAACGCATCGCCCATCAGGCCGGAGCGAACCCACACAACGAGCGTTACCTGCAAACCAAGGCCGGCAAACTAGGCCACATGCTCGGCTAGTCCCCGGCCTGCTCGCTGTCTCTTTTGGCCAGGCACCGCCGATGACCGCCAACCCAAAGCCGCCGGTGGTTTTTATCATGGGGCCGACCACCGCCGGCAAGACGGACCTCGCCATCTGGTTGGCGCAGCAGCGGCCCGTGACCCTAATAAGCGTCGATTCGGCCATGGTCTACCGCGGTCTCGATATCGGCACCGCCAAACCTAGCCCCGCCACCCTGCGGCAATATCCGCACCAGCTGGTCGATATTCGCGACCCCGCCGCGAGCTATTCGGCGGCAGACTTTGCCCGCGATGCCCGCCGCGCCATCGCCGCCGCGCATGCGGAGGGCCGACTCCCGATTCTGGTCGGCGGCACTGCCCTATATTTTCGCGTCTTACTTGATGGCATCGCGCCGTTACCCACCGCCGACCCCGCCCTGCGCGCCCAGCTGGCCGCCCGCGCCGCCCGCGACGGCTGGCCCGCCCTGCACCGCGAGCTGGCGCAAGTGGACCCAGAAACCGCCGCCCGCCTGCACCCGCAGCATAGCCAGCGCATTCAGCGCGCCTTAGAAGTCCACGCCCTCACCGGCCAACCGCTATCGGCCCTCCATCGCCAGCAACAACAGCAAACGCCCGGCAGTTTTGCCACCCAATACGACCTACGCCAGCTGGCCCTGCTACCGCGGCTACGCCAGCGGCTGCATGCGCGCATCGAAGCGCGGCTCAGCGTCATGTTCAGCCGCGGATTAGTCGCCGAAGCGCAACGCCTGTACGAGCGCGGCGACCTGCACCCCGAACTGTCTGCCATGCGCACGGTCGGCTATCGCCAACTCTGGCCGTTTTTCGCCGGCGAATACGACCTAGAGGAGGCGCGCAACCGGGTCGCGGCGGCCACCCGCCAACTGGCCAAACGTCAGCTCACTTGGCTGCGCCGCTGGCCCGGCCTCAGCGTCCTCCATTTAGAGGACGCAAAGGACCGCCCGATGGAACGCGCCCAGCTGCATGCGCAAGCCTGGAAAATGCTGAATCTGCCTCCGCTTTAAGCTATCATTTGCCGCAACGGTGAACCGTAGTCACCGCGCCTGCGTACAACCGCATAACTTACCCCAATGCACGTGGCATGTTGCCGCCTCTGGATGGGTACCAAAAACGGAACTTTATCATGCCAAAAGGACACAGCCTGCAAGACCCTTTCCTCAACACCCTGCGCCGCGAGCGCGTCCCCGTCTCGATCTATCTGGTCAACGGCATCAAGCTGCAAGGGCAGATCGAATCCTTCGATCAGTTTGTGGTGCTGCTGAAAAACGCCGTAAGCCAAATGGTCTACAAGCACGCCATCTCCACCGTGGTGCCCGCGCGCCCGGTGCGCTACTCGCCCCCCCGTCCCGAGCAAGGCGAGGCCCGCCCCGAATCCCGGCCTGACTCGCGACCCGACCCGCGCCCCGATCTGCGCCCTGATCTGCGCCAAGATACCCGCTACGATTCCCAGCCGGACTTCCCATCGGATTACGAGCAGCCCGGCGACAACGTGGGCAATGTTTAGCCCGCTACTCGCCCCACCCAGAGCGCGAGCACCGCTTGTTTATCGACCGCTTCCGCGCTGGTGAGCGCGCCGTTTTAGTTGGCATTCAGACCGGCGATGCCGCCGCCGCAGCCGCCGATCTGACTGAATTCCAAGAATTGGTGGCTTCCACCGGGGTCACCGCCTGCGCCCTGCTGACCTGCCGCCGCCGCCATCCGCACCCACGCACCCAGATCGGCAGCGGCAAACTGCAAGAGCTGGCCGCCGCGGTGGACCAGCACTGCGCCAAGGTCGTGCTATTCAACCGCGATCTATCGCCCGGCCAAGAGCGCAATATAGAGCGTGAAATCGAATGCCGGGTCCTAGGCCGCACCGGGCTAATTTTGGATATTTTCGCCCAACGGGCCCGCACCCACGAGGGCAAGTTGCAGGTGGAACTGGCGCAGTTGGAACACCTCAGCACCCGCCTAGTGCGCGGCTGGACTCACTTAGAACGGCAAAAGGGCGGGATCGGGCTGCGCGGCCCCGGCGAGACCCAGCTGGAAACCGACCGCCGCCTGCTCCGCGCCCGCATCAAACACCTGTGTACCCGCCTCGCCAAAGTCCGTGCCCAGCGCACTCAAGGTCGCCGCGCTCGCCAAAAAGCAGAAACCCCCACGGTCTCCGTAGTCGGCTACACCAACGCCGGCAAATCCACCCTGTTCAATGCGCTGACCCAATCGGCGGTCTACGCCCAAGATCAGCTATTCGCCACCCTCGACCCCAGCATGCGCGCCCTGCAAGTGCCGGGCCTTGGCCGGCTGGTGCTGGCCGACACCGTGGGCTTCATCCGCCACCTGCCGACCCATCTGGTCGATGCCTTCCGCGCCACTCTGGAAGAAGTCGCCAACGCCAGCTTGCTGCTGCACGTGGTCGATGCCGCCGATCCCGAGTGGCGCGAGAAGATCGCGGCAGTCGAGCAGGTGCTGGCCGAACTCGGGGCCGAGCAGATTCCGGCACTGCGGGTGTTAAACAAAATCGACCGCCTGCCCGACTGCCCGCCGCGCACAGTTCGCGATGCCGCCGGCCTCCCCCAAGCGGTCTGGCTTTCGGCACAGACCGGCAGCGGCTGCGCGGCCCTGATCCCGGCCCTCGCCGAGCGACTGCTGCCGGCGGCCCCGGACACCGTGGTCGGTCGCTATCGGTTGCCAGCACACTGCGGCGGCCTGCGCGCCCGCCTGCACCGGCTCGGCGCCATCGAGGCAGAAAACTTCGATGAGCGCGGCAACATGGAGCTATCACTGCGCCTCCCCCGCGCCGCCTGGCAACGCCTGCTGCACCGCGAAGGCATCCGCCCGCAGCCGCTGGACGGGCGCAGATCCGCCAGCGAATGAATTAGGTGAATGCGCACAGTGAATGCACAGTGAATGAAAGGTGCAAAGTGCCGCGAATCACACTAAAATCGCCCCCTCTTCACGCCCAGCCAAATTGGCGGAATGCCCATGCCCCCTTCACTAAATTCACCGCTCGACATGACCGCAACCCCTAAACCGGCGGCCCGCAGCCAGCACGGCGACGGGCGCGACCCTTGGGGCAAACGCGGCGGCGATGCCCCCCCCGACCTCGATGAGCTGCTCCGCCAGCTGCGCCAAGCCTTCGCCGGGCTGTTCGGCGGCAAAGGCAAAGGCCGCGGCGGTAAAGGCGGCGGCAAGGGCGGCTCCAGCCTGCCGGTCTATCTGATCCTCGGCCTGCTGGCCGCCGCCTGGCTGTTTTCCAGCTTTTACGTGCTGGATGAAAAAGAGCGCGGCGTGGTCATGCGCTTCGGCAAATACCACAAAACCATCGACCCCGGCCTGCGCTTCAACCCCTATCTGATCGATACCGTAGAAATCGAGCGGGTCACCGAAGAACGCCAGTACACCGCCGCCGGCACCAACAGCCTGATGCTCACCCAAGACGAAAATATCGTGCAGGTGCCGCTCACGGTGCAATACAACATCAAGGACGTAAAAAGCTTCGTGCTCAATGTCAACAACCCGATCGGCACTCTAGAACTGGCGACCGACAGTGCCATCCGCCACGTGGTCGGCAGCACCCCGCTGGAGGCGGTGCTCAGCGAAGGCCGCTCGCAAATGGCCGATGAGGTAGAAATCCGCCTGCAAAGCTACCTCGATAACTATGGCACCGGCATCAACGTCATCGATGTCACCCTGCAACGCGGCGAACCGCCGGCCCAGGTCAACGATGCCTTCGATGATGTCAACGCCGCCGAGCAAGACAAAGACCGCCTAATCGACCAAGCGGAAGCCTACCGCAACGGTGTCCTGCCGCAGGCGCGCGGGCAAGCGCAGCGCATCATCGAAGAGGCCAACGCCTACAAAGGCCAGCTTATCGCCAAGGCGCAGGGCGAGGCATCGCGCTTCGAACAGCTTTACGCCGAATACCAACGCGCCCCGGAAGTCACCCGCCAACGCCTCTATCTGGACGCGGTGCAGCAGGTCATGCAAAACAGTTCCAAAGTAATGATCGATGTCGAGGGCGGCAACAACATGCTCTATCTGCCGCTCGACCGATTGCGCGGCGGCAGCGGCCCGCCCCAGCTCAGCGTGGAAGACCGCCAGCGGTTGGCGCAGGATGTGCTGCGCGAGGTGCGGCGACTAACGCAAAATTCTGGCAACGCGAGGGGCCGTTAAATGAACAAGAGTTACATCGCCATCATCGCCCTGCTCGTGGTGGCTCTGGCGGCCTCCATGACGCTCTACCGCGTCAACGAGAAGCAAAAAGCGGTCAAACTGCGCTTCGGGGCCCTGGTGCAGGACAACATTCAGCCCGGCCTGCATTTCAAAATTCCGCTCGCCGAAGAAGTGCGCAAGTTCGATGCGCGGGTGCTGACCGTCGATGCCCCGCCGGAAAGCTTCTACACCGTGCAGAAAAAACGCCTGATCGTCGATTCCTTCGCCAAGTTCCGCGTGGCCGATGTCGGCAGCTACTACCGCGCCACCGGCGGCGATGAATTCACCGCCCGCAACCGCCTAGCGGCACGGGTGAACGATGGCCTGCGCAACGAATTCGGCACCCGCACCCTCAACGAAGTGGTCTCCGGCGAGCGCGACCTGCTGATGGAAAAGCTGACCGCGGAGCTCAACACCACAGTCCGCGAAAGCCTCGGCATCGAGGTGCTGGACGTGCGGGTCAAGCGCATCGATCTACCGGAAGAAATAAGCGACGATGTCTACCGCCGCATGCGCGCCGAGCGGGAAAAGTTGGCGCGTGAATTCCGCTCGCAGGGCGAGGAAGAGGCCACCAAAATCCGCGCCGATGCTGACCGCCAAAAGGTGCTATTAGAAGCCGAGGCGTACCGCGAGTCGGAGAAAATCCGCGGGCAGGGCGATGCCGAAGCCACCGCCATCTACGCCAATGCCTACAACAAGGATGCCGAGTTCTTCAAATTTGTCCGCAGCCTAGAGGCGTACAAGCAGAGCTTCGCCACCCCTGATGACCTGCTGGTGCTCCAGCCGGACAGCGACTTTTTCCGCTATCTGAAAGATGTCGAGGGCGGCGACTAGTCGCCCCCGCCCAGCCGGCCCGCTTGGCCCGCCTGAGAGAGCGTTGTGGACAGTCTCTGGCTGGAACTAGGGCGGGCATTTTGCCTGTTGCTCGTCATTGAGGGGATCATCCCCTTCCTCTACCCGACGCGCTGGCGCAAACTGTTGGAATTGGCCGTCCACACCGACCCCCGCACCCTGCGCGCCATCGGGCTGCTCTCCATGCTTCTAGGGGTGGCCGGCATCTCCCTGCTCGGACCTGCCATCCCCTAACTATGCCCGAAAATCGCTGGCTGTTACCGCCCGGCATCGACGAGCTCACCGGCCCCGCTGCCCGGCGGCTGGAACTGTTGCGCCGCCGCCTGCTGGACCTATTCGATTCCTGGGGCTACGACCTAGTGGTCCCGCCCGTGGTCGAATACACCGATTCCCTGCTGACCGGCCTAGGCGCAGCCCTCGACCGGCAGACCTTCAAATTCGCCGACCGACAGGGCGGCAAAACTCTAGGTTTGCGCGCCGATATGTCTCCGCAGGCGGCGCGCATGGATGCCCACAGCCTAGGCTTCAAGGGAGCCAATCGCCTTTGTTATTGCGGCACTGTGGTACGCGTCGACACCGCGGCGGGCAGCCGCGCCCCGGTACAGATCGGTGCCGAACTCTTCGGCATCGCCGATATCGAGGCAGATTTCGAGATCATCGCGCTGCTGCTGGCGACTCTGGAGGCCAGTTCCCGCCGCAAAATTATCCTGGAAGTCGCGCACCAGAAAGTCAAACATTGGTTGCGCCATCTGGCCACCAGTGCGCAGCTGGACCGCGCCCGCCTGCAACAATTCATCGGCGACAAGCGGCTGCCCGAGCTGGCCGATTATCTGCGCACGGCGGAAGTGGATAAGGCCACTGCAGCGCGGCTGAATGCGCTACCGCGGCTCATGGGCGACGCCGCGATCCTGCCGGAGGCGCGACGGCTCTACGCCCAGGATCCGCTGCTGGCAGAGGCCATCAATGAGATGGAGCGGCTGGCGCGGCACATTGCCCCCCGCTGCCCACAGGTCGAGCTATTTTTCAATCTCAGCGAAATGCATCGCGGCGCTTACCACTCCGGGCTGGTATTCGCCGCCTATTGCGAGGCCGATGGCGTGGCCCTGCAGGTGGCCCGCGGCGGGCGTTACGATCAGGTGGGGTCCGCATTTGGGCGGCCGCGCCCGGCGACTGGTTTCAGCGCGGACCTCCGCACCCTAGCGCGGGGGATGGATGGGGTGCCCGCCGCCGCCGAAAGCGTCTACGCGCCGCTGCCCGCGCCCGCCGCTGAAGCGGGTTTTTGGGACAAGGTGGCACAGCTGCGCACGGCAGGCTATCGCGTCAAGCCCGGTTTCCGCACCGAGGCGCAAAGCAGTGCCGAGCAGGGCTGCCAATGGCGACTGGTGCAGGGCGACAGCGGCTGGCAGCTGACCGATTTTGCGACCGGTTGAAGGCGCGGCATAGGCAAGAAGCAAGAGGCAAAAAGCGCAGGGCTAAGCGGGCTATGGGCAACAATGCGGGCAAAAATGTCGTCATTCTCGGCACCCAATGGGGCGACGAAGGCAAGGGCAAAATCGTCGATCGACTGGCCGCCAAAGCCAGCTATGTGGTGCGCTTTCAGGGCGGGCACAACGCCGGCCATACTCTGGTGATCGACGGTGAAAAAATCGCCCTACACCTGATCCCCAGCGGCATTTTGCGCGATGCCGCCAAACGAGTGCGTTGCCTGCTCGGCAATGGGATGGTGCTGGCTCCCGATGCCCTGTTGCGCGAGATCGCCATGCTGGAAGAGCGCGGCATCTCAGTGCGCGAGCGGCTCTACATTAGCCCGGCCTGCCCACTGCTGCTACCCTCTCATGCGGCCCTCGACCAAGCCCGTGAAGCGCGTTGTGGCGCGGCCAAGCTCGGCACCACCGGGCGCGGCATCGGCCCAGCCTACGAAGACAAAGCGGCGCGGCGCGGACTGCGCTTTGGCGATCTCGCTGATCTCGACCGCCTCGAAAAGCGGCTGGCGGAATTATTGGGTTATCACAATTTCATTTTAGAGGGCTACTACCAAGCACCGCCCGTGCAAGTTGATGCGGTCATGCGGCAGGCGGCGCACTGGGCGGAGCAGCTGTTGCCCATGGCCGCGGATGTGGCCGGCCTGCTGGCGGCAGCGCGGGCGCACGGCGAAAATGTCCTATTTGAAGGCGCGCAAGGCAGCCTGCTGGATATCGATCAGGGCACCTATCCCTTTGTTACCTCCTCCAACACCACCGCCGGGGGCGCGGCGACCGGTAGCGGGGTGGGGCCGTTGCACCTCGATTATGTGCTCGGCGTGGCCAAGGCGTACTGCACCCGGGTGGGCGCGGGGCCCTTCCCCACCGAGCTATCCTGCCCCGCCGGCCAACATCTGGCGCAGCACGGCAATGAGTTCGGCACCACCACCGGTCGCGCCCGGCGCACCGGTTGGTTCGATGCCGTGGCCCTGCGGCGGGCGGCGCAGATCAACAGCATCTCCGGCCTGTGCCTGACCAAAATCGATGTGCTCGATGGCCTAGAGACGGTAAAAATCTGCACCGATTACACCGGCGATACCCAGACCCCGACCCCGCTCTACGAAGAGCTACCCGGCTGGTCGCAGACCACCCGCGGTATCACCGATTGGGATCTGTTGCCGACCGCGGCGCAAAACTACGTGCGGCGGTTGGAAACCTTGAGCGGAGTGCCCATCGATATTATCTCCACCGGTGCCGAGCGCGGACACTGCATCCTGCTGCGCCACCCCTTCGCCTGAGGCCACCCCGATGACCAACAGCACCCTGCCGCTCCCCCCCCGCAACGCCCCCACTTGGTCGAGCCGCCTCACCTTTATCCTAGCGGCGACCGGCTCGGCCGTCGGGCTAGGCAATATCTGGAAGTTCCCCTACATCACTGGCGAGAACGGCGGCGGAGCCTTTGTGCTGGTCTACCTGCTGTGCATCCTGCTGGCCGGCATTCCGGTGATGATCGCCGAGGTCTTGTTAGGCAAACAGGGGCGCAGCTCGCCGGTGTTTGCGGTGCAACGGCTGGCCCTTGAGGCCGGTCGCTCGCGGCATTGGCGTTGGCTGGGGGCGTTGGGCGTGGTGGCGGGGGTGCTGATCCTGTCCTATTACAGCGTCATCGCCGGCTGGGCCTTGGCTTATTTACCGAAGATGCTGGCGGGCGATTTTGTCGGCATCGCCGGGGATGGTTCCTCCGCCATTTTCAAAAGTCACTTGGCGCGCCCTGCAGTGCTGCTCGGCTGGCACAGCCTATTTATGGTGATGACCATGGCGGTGGTGATCGCTGGCGTGACCCGCGGCTTGGGGCGGGCGGTGGAATTTTTGATGCCGGTGCTTTTTGTCTTACTGCTGATTTTGCTGGGCTTCGCCATCGCCGAGGGCGAGTTTATGCAGGCGGTGCGCTACTTGTTCAGCTTCGATAATGCCGCCGCACTCACCGGCAAGTCGGTACTGATAGCCCTAGGGCATGCCTTCTTCACGCTGAGTATTGGCATGGGGGCGATCATGGCCTATGGGTCTTACATGCCGCCCGCCGCCCCCGTGGCGCGCACTGTATGGGTGGTGGCGGTGATGGACACCTGCGTCGCGCTGGTCGCCGGCCTGGCTATTTTCCCCATCGTGTTCGCCAGCCCGGACCTAGACCCGGCCTCCGGTCCGGGGCTGCTATTTGTCAGCCTGCCAGTGGCTTTTGGCGGCATGCCCGCCGGGGTGTTGTTCGGCACCCTGTTTTTTGCGCTGGTCTCGGTGGCTGCTTGGACCTCGTCCATCTCATTGATTGAACCAGCGGTCGCCTGGCTGGTCGACAGCGGGCGGGCCCGTCGCTGGCAGGCGGGGGTGATCCTAGGTGTGCTGTGTTGGGCGATCGGCGTGGGGTCGGTGCTGAGTTTCAATGATTGGCAAGACTGGCACCTGCTCGGCGGCTTCAATTGGTTCGAGCTTTCAGACTTTCTCACCGCCAACCTAATGCTGCCCCTAGGCGGCATCCTGATGGCGATCTTCGTCGGCCACCTGTACAGCACCCAAGCGGTGCGCAAGGCCCTGGATATCGAGGGCTGGCTGTACCGGCTCTGGCACTTCGTGTTGCGCTGGGTCTCGCCAGTGCTGGTGGCGGTGGTCCTAGTCTACGGCCTAATCGGTGTTTTTACGTAGATGCGAATTCACCGCTCAGCCCACTTCCCCCACACCGCCGAGCAGCTTTACGCGCTTATCAATGACATCGCCAGCTACCCAAATTTTCTGCCCGGCTGCGTCGGCGCACAGGTATTGAGTGCCAGCGAACACCTAATGGAAGCACGTCTGGATCTCAGTGCAGCGGGGATGCGCCACAGCCTGGTCACGCGCAACCGGCTCACTCCTTGCCGCCGCATCAGTATGGAATTGCTCACCGCGCCGCCCACAGTGCGGGCCATGACTGGCCACTGGCAGATCGAGCCCCGCGGCGCACAGGGCTGCCAGCTGAGCCTAGAAATCCGCCTGCAAACCGCCCAACCGCTAGTACAGCGCGTAGCGCAAACGCTGGCGGAACAGGCCAGCGATCGGGTGGTCGAAGCCTTCATCGGCGAGGCGGCGAGGCGTTACGGGGAGGCAAAAAATGGCACCGGGTAAAAGCGCCGCAGCCAGCGCAACCAGTGAAACAGGGGAAAGAGGCGAGAAAGCACCGATGATCGGCGTGGAAGTCGCCTACGCCACGCCGCAAAAACAGCGCATCATCGCGCTGAGCGTCCCGCCCGGCACCACGGCACAACAGGCGGCGGAATTGTCCGGCATCGCCAAAGAATTCCCCGGTCTGGATGTCGCCGCCGCGCCCAAGGGCATTTTCGGCAACGCGCTCGGTGTGCGCGGGCAGGCGGCGGCAGACGACTACATTTTGCAACCCGGCGAGCGGGTGGAAATCTACCGCCCGCTAATCGCCGATCCTAAAGAGGTCCGCAAACAACGCGCCGCCGCAGCGGCCCAGAAACGCGCCGACAGTGCCGGAAAATCTGAATCCCCCGGATAGGCAGCGCATTCAGCCCGCCACGACTAGGCGGCATACAGCAACACTAATTCCAACTGCTTGACTCGGCCTGTTCCGACCGCTGCCGCCACGATAGCGGCAACGCTGGAAATGCTGGCAATAGGGCAGGGCAGGGCGACCATCACCTGCCGGCATCGCCGCCCGCATCCGCTCCGTTTCCCCCCGCACCGCCCGCCTCTAAACCTGCCCCGCTTCCCCCCGCATCGCCCGCTTTCAGGCTATCGCTAAAATGGCTGAGGGTGCCATCCTGGTCAAAAAACACCGAAAACACCCGGCGGGCGAGCTCGGCATCGCCCTTTTTCAGGCTATAAGGATAGTCCCAGCGGCGCGGGTTAAAGGTATCGGCAGCCAGCGGCGTACCCAGCACAAAGCGCACCTGCGCCTGCGTCATGCCAATTTTCAACTGCGCCACCATATCTTGGTCGATTAGGTTGCCCTGCTGAATGTGAATACGGTGGACGCGGAACGAGTCGGCATTGCTGCAACCGCCGCCCGCCAGCAAAGCGACCAGCAGCGTGAGCACGACATGCGCCTTCAGGTGCATTTGCGGTTTCCAATCGGCGGGGGAATGCGCATAATACTTGATTGACAGGGCAGACAGAAGACTTCCGATGGGGCACGAAAACAGCGAGCTACGCAAGGCGGGCCTAAAGGTCACCATCCCGCGGGTCAAAATCCTCGAATTGCTGGAACACGCCGAGGGCGGCCACCTCAGCGCCGAGCAAATCTACCAACAGCTACTAGAGGAAGGCGAGCCGATTGGGCTGGCGACCGTCTACCGCGTACTCACTCAATTCGCCCAAGCCGGCCTAGTCCTACGCCACAATTTTGAGGGAGCCAAAGCCGTGTTCGAGCTCGACCGCGGCGAACACCACGACCACATGGTCTGCACCGAAACCGGCACGGTCATCGAATTCCACAACCAAGCCATCGAGGAGCTACAGGAAAAGATCGCCGCCGCCCACGGCTACAAGCTGGTAGACCATTCCCTAGTCCTCTACGTCAGCCCCCTAGACGACCCCCCGCAAACGAAGCCCCCCTGAAAAGGGGGGTTGGGATTTAAGGGCTAGGAACTTAACAGCCAGAGCAAAGATGGAATTGCCTAGCCTCAACCAAACAACCCCCGCACCATATCCTTAGTCAAAATCTGCGGCAGCAGCTGCGGGCGGGTGCTACCGGCCGGGTAATACAAATAGAGCGGAATCCCAGCGCGCCCATGCTGTTGCAGCAAAGCCGCTA
This sequence comes from Cellvibrionales bacterium, assembly GCA_014323765.1. Taxonomy (GTDB): domain Bacteria; phylum Pseudomonadota; class Gammaproteobacteria; order Pseudomonadales; family GM7GCV1; genus GM7GCV1. The sequence continues at coordinate 57,656 of JACONM010000009.1, forward strand.
TATCGGGGTTAGCACGAGTCCAATCGGCCACCACATAACGCACCCGCTGGGCGGCGAGCAGCCCCTGAATCTCAGCACTGTGCAGCACCCGGGCCTCATTGTATTTGCAGGTGATACACCAATCGGCAGTAACCGCCAGCAACACCGGTTCCGCACCGCCGAGCAACGCATTGAATTGCTCCAGCCGAAAAGCCGCCGCTTCCCCCGCCCCCGCTACGCTATCCGCCTGCCGCAACGCGCCGACCGATAACCCCAAGGATCCCGCCAACAACACCGCCACCGCCACCTCCCGCCATCGTTTGCCATCGCCCACCCAATGCCACATCCAGACCGCCAACCCCAGCCCACCAAGTGCCGCCCCCATCAGCACACCGCCGCCCGCCCCCAGCTGCGCATGCAACACCCACAAAAGCCACAGGCAGGTCAGATACATCGGCAACGCAAGCACCTGCCGTAGCCGCACCATCCAAGCCCCAGGCGGCGGCAACCAACGCGCCGCACCGGGCAACAAATAAAACAGCACAATGGGCGCAGCCACCCCCAGCCCCAGACTGGCAAACACCGCCAGTGCCACCGCCGGCGTTTGGATAATCGCGTAACCGAGTGCCGCCGCCATAAACGGCGCCGAACATGGACTGGCCACCACCACCGCCAAAACGCCAGTAAAAAAGGCTTGCGCCACCCGCCCGCCGCGCCCGCTCCAATGTTGCCCGATACCAGCCAGACCACCGCCCCACTGCAGCCAACCGGAAAAGCTCAACCCCAGCAGCAAAAACAGCGCGGCGAGCAATGCCACCACCCCCGGCGATTGCAGCTGAAACCCCCAGCCAAGCTGCATCCCGCCGGCCCGCAACGCCAGCATCGCCCCCCCCACGCCCAAAAGCATCGCCTGCACCCCGCCAGCATAGGCGATCGCTTCACGCATCCGCCCGCCAAATTGCGGCGAGGCGCGGGATATTTGCAACGCCTTGAGGGCCAACACCGGAAAAACACAGGGCATCAAATTCAGCAACAGCCCACCAGCAAACGCCAACAGCAGGGCGGCCCACAAACTAACGAGCGCAGGCGAACCGTAAGAATCGGCAGCAGACCGCGCCGCTTGCCCGCCAGAACTCGCCGAAGCCAAGCCGGTCGGCGGCTGTTCCAAATACACCGCGCTACCGCTATCGGAATCAATCGCAAACCAGAACTCGGTAGGCGGATAGCAAAGCCCCGCTTCCGCACAGCCCTGCGCCTCAATAGTCAAAATGCCACTGCCCCCAAGTTCCGGCAGCCGCACTTGGGTCTGGCCGTAATAGACCTCCATAGGCTGCGCAAAAAACTCGTCTTCAATCACAGTGCCCGGCACAAACTCCGGGCGGGCAAAACGCAACGCCGGCGCAATCAAACGCATGCGCTCGCGATACAGGTAATAGCCCGGCGCAATCTGCCAGTCGACCAACAAATCCGCGCCCGCAAAGTACGCCGTCGGTCGATATGCCTGCTTAACCGGCAAAAATGGCGACTCCCCCAAGCCACCAATAGCCCCCGAATTGGACGCGACTGGCGGAAAATCCACGCTGGCAGGCACGGCCACCGCGGCCAGAATGCTCAACAAGATCAGCGGACAGAACAGCAATTTTCGATTCATTGGGAGAGGTCAGTCAGGGGCAGGCCAGAGATAAAACCGGCAAAAAACCCGGCACCGGCAAAAAATGCGCCGGGCCGACCGGGCGTGAACTGTATAATGATAGCACCCACTCACCCGCCCGCCCTGATGATGAAAAATCCTCTCTTTCCCCCGCTTTCCGCCAGCCGTCCCCTTCCCCTTTTAGCCGCCATTTTGGCCGCCCTCGCGCTATCCGCCGCCGTCCCTGCAGCCCGGGCCGCGGAGGGCATTCAAATTAGCGAAGCCCGCCTAATGGCCCCGATTCCCGGCCAAAAAGTCAGCGCCGCCTACCTGCGGTTGACCAACGCAAGCGGGCGCGATATGCAGCTGGTCGGCGTGGAATCCGCCCATGCCGAGCGCATTGAATTGCACAGCTACGCCAACCGCGATGGGCTGATGCGCATGGTGCGGCTCGATTCCCTACCGCTCGCCGCGGGCGAGGTCCTAACCTTCCGCCCCGGCGGCAACCACCTAATGGTGTTCGCGCCGGACATCGCAGCGATACAAAGCGGACAGTTTGCCATGACCTTCCAATTTGCCGATGGCGCGACCTTAGAGACAGACTTGCCAGTGGCGCAGCCCGGCAAGTCACGCAAGAAGTCAGATAAAAAGTCGGATAAATAACCGCCTCACCCGCCCATTCCGGCCCCCATCTAGCCCAATCCCAATTCCCCTCTGAGCCGCGCATAGCCCGCCGCATTCAGGCGCGCCCCAGGCTGAGTCACCAGATGCGCAGCGGCGCGACAGGCCACCGCCGCGGCATTCGAAAAATCCAGCCCGCGACTCAAACAAGCCAGCATGGTGCCGGCAAACATATCGCCCGCGCCATTGGTGTCGATGGCATCGACCGGCGGCGCAGCGACCTGAAACTTGCGGCGACCGTCAAAACAGAGGGCCCCAGCAGCCCCCAAAGTAATGGCATAGGCGGCGGCACCTTCCTGCAGCACTTCACTCGCCTCTTCCAAGGTCGCGCAACCGCTCCAAGCCAGTGCCTCGGCAGCGTTGCAAAACAGCAGATCCAACCGCGCCCCGGCCATCTCACGCAGCGGCCCAGCAAACTGCGCGACCAGCCCCGGGTCGGACAAGCTCAGGGCAATTTTCACCGTTTCACGCTGCGCCAATTCCCGCGCCCGGATGGCCGCAGCACGCGGGCTTGCCGCAGTGCAAAGATAGCCCTCCAAATACAAATAGTCAGCCGCGGCGAACAGTTCCGGATGCAGGTTGGCCGGCGACAGCGCGGTGCTGCTCCCCAGCACCGTGTGCATGCTGCGCTCAGCATCCGGGGTCACCAGCACCAAACACTGCCCAGTCTCCCCCGCCATGCCCTGCGCATTGCGGTTGGCACCCACCCCAGCACGAGCCAACTCCGCCAGAAAGAAACGCCCCGCCGCATCCGCACCGACCTGACATGTCAGATGCGCCCGGCAACCGAAGTGCGCCGCAGCGAGCATGGAATTGGCCGCCGAACCGCCGCATGCCCGGTGGATTTTTTTATCGCCAGCCGCGCCGCCCGTGCCCCCGCCTATATCGCCGCAAAGCCCCATCCGCCGCAAAATGTGCGCCTGAGCGGCCGCATCGCCAAGCCGCATATGCCCCTTGACCAGCCCCAGCCACCGCAGATCGGACTCGCTCACCCAAACCTCGGTATCGACCAGGGCCGCGCCCAAGCCGAGAACAGCAAACTCCACGGTCAGCGCAGCTAAAGACTCTGGAAAGCGGCCCGCGCCCGCTCCAGAGTGGCATCGAGGTCAGCGCGACTGTGCGCGGCAGACATAAAAGCGGCCTCAAAAGCGGCGGGCGCCAGATAAACCCCGCCCTCCAACATACGGTGAAAAAACGCGCGATAGCGGGCGGCATCACACCCCATGACCCCCGCATAGCCGGTAACGGCAGGCGCATCCGTGAAGAAAACCCCAAACATGCCGCCCACCTGATTCGTAGCCAGCCCAACACCGCACTCCGCCGCCGCCCCCCGCAACCTGTTCGTCAGATAATCGACCTTCTCATTCAGCGATTCATAAAAACCCGGCTGCTGGACTAATTGCAAGGTAGCAAGCCCAGCCGCCATCGCCGGCGGATTGCCAGACAGAGTGCCGGCCTGATAGACCGGCCCCATCGGGGCCAACTGTTCCATAATCTGCCGCCGCCCGCCAAAAGCCCCAACCGGCAAACCGCCGCCGATCACCTTACCCAAGCAGGTCAGGTCCGGCATGATCCCATAAAGCCCCTGCGCCCCACCAAGTGCCACCCGAAAGCCAGTCATCACCTCGTCAAAGATCAGCAAGGCACCGTATCGGTCGCACTGCTCACGCAACCCCGACAAAAAACCCGGCGCAGGCGGCACACAGTTCATATTGCCGGCCACCGGCTCTACAATCACACCAGCCAGCTGCTCGCCACAGCGGGCAAACAGGTCCGCCACCGCCGCACCATCGTTATAGGGCAGGGTCAGGGTATGTTGCGCCAGTGCCGCCGGCACTCCGGGCGAGCTCGGCGTACCGTGCGTCAAAGCCCCAGACCCGGCCTTGACCAGCAGCGAATCCGCATGCCCGTGATAGCCGCCCTCAAACTTGAGGATCTTATCGCGCCCGGTATAAGCACGCGCCAGCCGCAGGGCACTCATGGTCGCCTCCGTCCCAGAGCTAACAAAGCGCACCCGCTCAATGCTCGGCATCAGTTTGCAAACCGCACCCGCCAACTGCGATTCCAACACCGTAGGCGCCCCAAAACTCAGCCCCTTAGCGCACGTTTGCCGCACCGCCTCTAAAACAGCCGGCTGAGCATGCCCGACAATCGCCGCACCCCAAGACATCACATAATCGATATACGGCGTAGCGGCGCAGTCATACAAATAGGCCCCGGCAGCGCGCTCGATAAACACCGGGGTGCCGCCGACCGCCTGAAAGGCGCGCACCGGCGAATTGACCCCGCCAGCAATAACCTGCTGAGCCTCCTCAAAAAGAGTTTGCGAATCGCGCATCAGAACGGCTTGAGCACCGCCAGCCCCACCACGGCAAACAACCCCAGCACCGGGGCCTCGTTAAACCAACGAAAATAACGGTGCGAGCGGCGGTTTTGATCGCGGGCAAAGCGGCGCAAATGGTAATAACAGGCGCAATGATAGCCCACCAACGCCGCCACCAAGACCAGCTTAGCCTGCATCCAGCCGAATTGCAGATAAGCGGGCCGCAGCCCCAGCATGGCAACCCCAAACACCAGAGTTGCCCCCAGCGCCGGCGTGGCGATGCCAAAATACAGCTTGCGCTCCATCACCTTAAAGCGTTCCTGCCCGATTCGATCAGTGGCGCCGGCGTGATAGACAAACAGCCGCGGCAAATAAAACAGTGCAGCAAACCAGCACACCATGGCCACCAGATGCAGGGCTTGCAGCCAGAGAAAAGTCAAGGGAGAGACCCCAGCCGGGCGGGGAATTGCGCAGGGGCAGGGGAATAACCAATCATAGGCGCAATTCTAGCAGTGTACGGCAGGTCTGGCGTATCATAGCCGCCACCCACTTGCACTCCGCAGCCCCCCGCGAGCGACCCCCCGTGATTCGAACAGCGATTGTCGGCGGCACCGGCTACACCGGCCTCGAATTGGTGCGCCTGTTGGCCGGGCACCCGCAGGCGGAACTGTGCGCCATTAGCGCCCGCACGGCGGCAGGCCAGCCAGTCGCGGAATGCTTCCCCAGTTTGCGCGGCCACTGCGATCTGGTTTTTTGCGCGCCCGAAGAGATCGACTTCGCGGCGGTGGATCTGGTGTTTTTTGCCACCCCGCACGGAGTCGCGCAAGCCAGCGTACCGCAAGCCCTCGCCGCCGGCGCACGAGTCATCGACCTGTCGGCGGACTTCCGCCTGCGCGACCCCGCCCTCTGGCAACGCTGGTACGGTCAACCGCACCAGTGCCCAGAGCTTCTTGCTGAGGCAGTCTACGGTCTACCGGAAATCGCCCGAGCAGAAATTGCCAAAGCCCGATTAGTCGCCTGCCCGGGCTGCTATCCGACCGCCATCCAACTCGGCTTGCTACCGCTGCTACGCCGCAATAATCCGCCACATCCACCCCCGATCAACCTGCAAACCCTGATCGCCAACGCCGCCTCCGGAGTCACCGGCGCGGGTCGCCAAGCCAAAGTGGACAACCTGTTCGCCGAATTGGCCGACAGTTTTAAGGCATACGCCGTGGCCGGGCACCGCCACCTGCCGGAAATCGAACAAGGGTTGCAAGATCTGGCTCGCGCTCCCGTGGCCCTGACCTTCGTCCCCCACCTGCTACCGGTCAACCGCGGCATTCTGGCGACCATTTATGCGGACCTTGCGCCCGGCACCGCGGCGGATGTCCGGCAACTCTATGACAATGCCTTTGCCGCCGAACCCTTTGTGGACCTGCTACCGCCCGGCCAACAGCCGAGCCTGCGGGCGGTGCGCGGCACCAATCGCTGCCAAATCGCCATCGAAAAGCCGCAAGATCGCAATCGACTGGTGATCACCGCCGCCATCGATAATCTGGTCAAAGGGGCCGCCGGGCAGGCCCTGCAAAATATGAATATCATGGGCGGCCTACCCGAAGCCAGCGGACTGCAAACCGCCGCCCTAATTCCATAGGTCCAGAAAAGCCGTAGATCCAGAGAGTCAAAAATGCCAAAAAGAAAACACGCCATTCACGCCGAGCAGGTGCGCGTCGTCCGCCGCACCCGCATCGAGCGCATGGGGCGGGCGGCGGGGCTGTTCGCACTGTTGGCGATCGGGCCGCTGGCGACCTACGCCGGTGCCAGCTGGTGGCATGGCTGGCATGCTCAGCATGAAAGACATGCAAGGCAGACAGAGCAAACCCGCCCATCCGCCCCCACGGCGCAACAGGAAGCCATCGCCCAGCTACAGCAAGAGCGCACCAATGCCGTGCTGGCCGCGGAAGTCGACCGCCGCTCGGTCGAGCAGCTGCGCCAAGAAGTGCTGCGCAGCCGCCAGCAGCTGGAGACCATGGAAGAGCAAATTCGCTTTTATCAGTCGCTGATGGACCCCGATCCGCAGCAGGGCGGCATTTATGTGGAAAGCGTCCAGGTCACGCCCATTTCAACGACCGATCCACCCGCGCCGTACCGCTTGCAGATCATCGTGGCGCAGCGTTCTTCCGACCACCGCAAGGTCGCCGGCCAGCTGCATGTGCGATTGAGCGGGCAGGTGGGCGATACGGAGCGCACTTTGGGCCTGCCCGATCTGACCGCAGGCGATGCCAAAAGCCTACCGCTCGACTTCAAGTTTTTTCAGCAGCTGGAAGCCGTGCTACGCTTGCCCGCCGATTTCCGCCCGCTGAGTTTGGGGGTGCAAGTTCGCCTAGCCGGCGACAGTGCCCCACGCATCGATGAAACCCACCTCTGGGACGACCTTCAGAATGGGTCGCGCCCCCCGAAAACCTAGGAGACCACTATGTTGTTCAAAAAATCCACACCCCGCGCCGAGACCCTAATCGCCCGCTCCTGCCAGATTGAAGGCAAGCTGGGCTTCGCCGGCACCCTAACCATTGAAGGGACGGTGAACGGCGATGTCTGCGTCACCGCCGAGCCCGATTCCAGCGTCCGCATCACCCTCGAAGGCGTGGTGACCGGCCAGGTGCGCGCTCCCACGGTCATTATCAACGGCCACGTCACCGGCGATGTCCACGCCAGTGCCCAGCTGGTGCTGGCGCAGGATGCGGTGGTCGATGGCAATGTCTATTACCACTTGATCGAAATGGAAAAGGGTGCCCAGATCAACGGCCAGATGATCCACAGCCCGCCCGCCTCCGCCAAGCTGGCGGCAGACCGCCCGCACCGCGAGGACAAGCCAAGCTCCCAGCTGAATATCGGCAACGCCAGCGGTCCGGCGGCAGGCACCGGCAAAGCGGCGCAGGCGGCGACTGCCTCTGCCGGCAAAGGTTGACCCCTTTAGGCTTCACGGCTAGACTCAAAATCCCCTCAATCTCGCTGGGCTTTTCCCATGGCGCAGGCGGAAGTTTTTGACCCCAACGCGGCACCGCTCACCCTCACGGAAAATGCGGTGCGCCGGGTACGCGCCTTGGTGGACGACGAAGGCAACCCCAACCTCAAGCTACGCGCCTTCGTCACCGGCGGCGGCTGCTCCGGCTTTCAATACGGCTTCACCTTCGATGAGGCGGCGGGCGAGGAAGACACCCTGGTCGAAAAAGACGGCGTGGGCCTGCTGGTCGACCCCCTGAGTTTTCAATATCTGGTCGGGGCCGCGGTGGACTATCAGGAAGGGCTGGAAGGGGCCCGCTTCGTCGTCCACAACCCCAACGCCTCCACCACCTGCGGCTGCGGTGCCTCCTTTTCCATCTAGCCCACCCAAAAAAAGGGGGTTGCCCAGATCGAAGCCCCCCTGAAAAGAGGGGTTGCTAGATCGAAGCCCCCCTGATAAGGGGGGTTTGGGGGGTTGGTTTGGGAGATGAGGGGTTGGTCTGGAAGACTGAGCGATCGGGAGAACCGAAAGAATCTAGCCCCCCTCAGCCCGCATAATAAACCCCCCCCAGCACCTGCGCCCCATCCGCCCCGGTTATCTCCGCCACGGGCACCGCCCGCCGTGCCAGAGTCTGCCGCGCCAGCCATGCAAAGGTAACCGCCTCGACCGCATCCGGATCAATGCCCAATGCGCCAGTATCGGCGATGGCAGCGTGCGGCAGATGCTGTTTTAGTTGCGCCACCAGATGCCGGTTATGGACCCCGCCGCCGCAGAGAAACACCTCCAGATTAGGCCCGGCGGCACAGCGACCGATGGCGGCGGCAATCGAGCACACCGTCAGCGCAAGCAGGGTGGCCTGCACATCCGCCGGGGCCAATTCGGCACCAACGCCGGCCAGGGCGCGTTCCAACCAAGCCAAATTGAAATAATCCCGCCCGGTGCTTTTCGGCGGCGGCAGGGCAAAAAAATCATCCGCCAGCAGCCTCTCCAACAGCCGCGCATGCACCCGCCCACTGGCCGCCCACTGCCCATCGCGGTCCATCTCGGTGCCCTGATGGCGACGATTCCAATCATCCAGCAAGCCATTACCCGGACCACTGTCAAAGCCGGCGATGGGGCGTTCAAAATCCGCCGGCAACCAGCTAAGGTTGGCAATACCGCCCAGATTCACAATCACCCGCTCCCGACCACGGCAGCGAAACTGCGCAGCGTGAAAGGCTGGAGCCAAAGGCGCACCCTGCCCGCCAGCGGCCAGATCCTTGCGGCGGAAGTCCGCCACAGTGGTAATACCGGTGCGGTGGGCGATGATATTGGGATCGCCGATTTGCAGGCTGCGCGGCGGCCGGCTGTCGGGCCGATGCAGCACCGTTTGCCCGTGACTGCCGATCGCCGCGACCCGCCGCGCCGGGGTATTTTCCGTCTCCAGCAGGCGCAGGGTGGCATCGGCAAACAACTGCCCCAGCAGCGCATCGCACTCGGTCAATTCATTTACTTGACTGCCCCCGTGCAGGGCGCGCACCCGGGCTTTTAGGGCCGGTTCGATCGGAAATTGCCGATAGCCCAGCACGGCCAGCGCATCAGTGCCAATCCGCGCATCGCCAATTCGAACCAGAGCCACATCCACCGCATCCATACTGGTGCCGGACATCAGGCCGATAAACAGGGCGTCGCTCAAGAGTCGCTGGCGGAAGTGGGTTTTTTAGCCGCCCGATTGACGTAATTGGGATGCAGCGCATGGTTGCCGAGCACAGCCAGCACCGGCTTAGTCAGTTCGTGAAAGCGTTGCAATTCGGCGCGGGCGATAGGCTTGCCGTTCGGCAATTTGACGGTGACCGGGTTGCGCACCTGCCCGTTCACATAAAACTCATAGTGCAAATGCGGCCCGGTCGACAGCCCAGTGCTGCCCACATAGCCGATCACCTGCCCCTGCCGCACAGAACTGCCCTTGCGGATGCCCCGCGCATAGCGACTCAGGTGCGCATAGCGGGTCTCATACATCTGCCCGTGGGCCAGCTTGATCATCTTGCCGTAGCCGCCGTTGTGACCCGCAAAGAGCACCTTGCCATCGCCCGCCGCCTTGACCGGGGTGCCAGTCGGCGCGGCGTAATCGGTGCCCTTGTGGGCGCGGATGCGGTTCAGAATCGGGTGTTTACGGCGCAGGTTGAAATGCGAGCTAATGCGGAATACATCGAGAGGAGTGCGCAAAAATGCCTTGCGCATACTGGTGCCGTCCGGCGTGTAATAGGCGGCGCGCCCGGCCCGGTCCACATAGCGCACCGCCCGGATAATCCGCCCGCGGTTGACAAACGCAGCGGCTAAAATGTTGCCGCTGCCGAGCCACTCGCCCTCCAGATACTGTTCCTCATAGAGCACCGTAAAACGGTCGCCCTTGCGAATTTCCAGCGCAAAATCGATGTCCCAGCCAAAGATCTCCGTCAATTCCATGATCAGCTTATCGCTGAGACCAGCGCGCAATCCATCCAGATAAAAGTTATTTTGAATGCTGCCGGATTTCAAATTGGTATGAATGGCCGGCTGCTGGCGCAGGTGACTGGTGGCAAAGCCGCCAGCATGCCGCACCGCCCGATAGGACTCCAGAGCCGAGACCTGATAGACCACCCGCTCCAGCGCATCATGCTCGTCAAAGTGAAAGTGGAACTGTTTGCCGGGAGAGATATTGCGAAATTGCCGGGCATGGCGGCTGGCATAAGCCAGCTGGTGGACCAGCGCCGGGTCATCGATGCCAACCCGCCGGAAAACCCGCGCCATGCTATCGCCGTCCCGCACCTCGATCACCCTAACATTCGAGGCTTGCCGAACCATCGGCGACTCGGTGGGCCCAGCAGCAGCGACCGGCGGCAGGGCGATGGGGCGCACCCTAAGAGTATCCTGAGCCCCCCCTGATAAGGGGGGGGTGGGGGGGTTAGCAAGACTGGCAGGGTTAGAAAGACTAGAGATTTCGGAAAGTTGCGGCGCAGCGGGCACAGAAGCGGGCAGGGCAGGGGAATCGGCGGACAATTCCGGCGGCGTGATCGGCGGTATAGGCGGCGCAGCAGGCAGCGGACCAGAGACGGAATCGAGCGTAAAGCCGGGCAGCGGTTTCAACACTTTGGAATCCGCCGGGGCACCGGTAAAAACAACCCAGCCGAACAACAGAACGGCAACGCTCGCGCCGGCCCAACAACGCGGATTCACCCAGCGGGGTGACGACCCGCTCATACGCGGCCGCGCCTGCGGACTGCGCCGACCGGAACGCACCGATCGGCCCCGCCAACCACGCCCCGCCGACCGCTGGCGCGGGCGGGCACCGGAATGGGCGCAGAGCAGGGCATAGTTCGTCCGAAATCGAGAGAGCGGCATGCGTATCCAAATTGCGCGAGACATATCGCGGCGCGATTGTAATAAAAAACCCCTTCCCCCGCTATACGGTAGTCGGCACCATGTAGCACTCCCCGATTTACCGGGTCAGGCGATAAAGCGATAAGAAAAGTTGAGAGTGACGGCAGTCTGGAAAGGGTGAACCGTTTATCATACGCGCATCGAACCCAATCGGACCGCGCCGCAAAACCATGCGTCCAGACCCTCACCTCTTCACCGACCTGCAAAAGCGCGGGCTAGTCGCCCAATGCACCGCCCCGGACGCACTCGAAGAACATCTCCGCACCCCCCGCACCCTGTACTGCGGCTTCGACCCCACGGCGGACAGCCTCCACATCGGCAGCCTACTTCCACTTACCATGTTGCGCCGTTTCCAACGCGCCGGCCACACCCCAATCGCCCTGATAGGCGGCTCCACCGGGCTAATCGGCGACCCCAGCTTCAAAGCCACCGAGCGCAAACTTGCGGAACAAAGCACAGTCCAACAATGGGGCGAACAACTCAGCCACCAAATCGGTCGCTTTGTGGACTTCGATGGTGGTGCCCTGCTCGCCAACAATTACGACTGGACCGGCCAACTCGGGGTGCTGGAATTTCTCCGCCAAGTCGGCAAGCATTTTTCAGTCAACGTCATGCTCACCCGCGAATCCGTCCGCCAACGCATAGAACGCCCCGACAGCGGCATCTCCTTTACCGAATTTTCCTACATGCTGCTACAAGCCTGGGATTTTGCCGAGCTCCACCGCCGCCACAACTGCACCCTGCAGATAGGCGGCTCCGACCAATGGGGCAACATCCTCGGCGGCATAGACCTAACCCGCCGGCTACACGGTGCCCAAGTCTACGGCCTAACACACCCCCTCCTCACCCAAGCCGACGGCGGCAAGTTCGGCAAAACGGAATCCGGCACAATCTGGCTAGACCCCGCCAAAACCTCCCCCTACGCCTTCTACCAATTCTGGCTACAAACCGCCGATGCCGATGTCCACCGATTCTTGAAATACTTTACGGATCTAGAGGTCGCCGACATCGACCAGCTAAAACGCGACCACGCGCAAACCGCCGGCCGCCCGGAGTCCCAGCGTATCCTAGCGGAAGAGATGACTCGCCTAGTCCACGGCCAAGACGACCTAACCGCCGCGCAACGCATCACCCAAGCCCTCTTCACCGGCAATGCCCAAACCCTCTCCCCCACCGACTACGCGCAACTAAAACAAGACGGCCTCCCCGCCACCGATCTGACCAATATCGACCTGCCATCCACCCCCCTCACCGCCCTACTAAGCCAAGTCGGACTAGCCAAAAGCGGCAAGCAAGTCAAAGATACCCTCGCCCGCTCTGCCGTCTGGATAAACGGCACCCCCCTCACCATGGCGGACACCATGCGCACCGCCACCCTATTCACCCCCGCCCACGCCCACCACGGCAAATACCACCTAGTCCGACTAGGCAAAAAACACCACCACCTGTTCTACTGGCCCTAAATGCCGCCGCCGACCCACCCATGCTGAACATACGCAAAAGAAAAGCAAAAAAATTGTGTAAACCGGTTGACAAGCACCCAACAACCGCTAAAATGCGCCCCCTACTCGTGCCCGCATCCGCTGGCGGGTCGCAGTCCGGAACCAGATTCTTGGCAGCGACCTAAGCCGCCCCGCCGGGTTTCTTTAACAATTTGATTCAAGCAATGCGTGTGGGTGCTTGCGGGGATGTTTTGGTACACCAAATCTCAAACGCAAGGATCCATCAATTCATTCCGAATTAATGGCCATGAATTTGGCCTTTCACTAGGTCAGATTAGCGTTTGGCCGGGTTTTTGGATCGTACGCAGGGTTACTGCAACACGGTCTCCTCTTGGCTTTCGGGCCAGAGGCTAAAGATTAAACTGAAGAGTTTGATCATGGCTCAGATTGAACGCTGGCGGCAGGCCTAACACATGCAAGTCGTGCGCGAAAGTCCTTTCGGGGATGAGTAGAGCGGCGGACGGGTGAGTAACGCGTGGGAATCTGCCCAGTAGCGGGGGATAGCTTGGGGAAACCCGGATTAATACCGCATACGCCCTACGGGGGAAAGGTGGCTTTTGCTGCCGCTGTTGGATGAGCCCGCGTTAGATTAGTTTGTTGGTGGGGTAATGGCCTACCAAGACTCCGATCTATAGCTGGTCTGAGAGGATGATCAGCCACATTGGGACTGAGACACGGCCCAGACTCCTGCGGGAGGCAGCAGTGGGGAATATTGGACAATGGGCGGAAGCCTGATCCAGCCATGCCGCGTGTGTGAAGAAGGCTTTCGGGTTGTAAAGCACTTTCGGCGGGGAGGAATGGCGTGCGGTTAATACCCGCGCGCTTGGACGTTATCCGCAGAAGAAGCACCGGCAAACTCCGTGCCAGCAGCCGCGGTAATACGGAGGGTGCGAGCGTTAATCGGAATTACTGGGCGTAAAGCGCGCGTAGGTGGCCCGTTAAGCAGGGTGTGAAAGCCCGGGGCTTAACCCCGGAATTGCATTTTGAACTGGCGGGCTGGAGTATGGGAGAGGGTAGCGGAATTTCTGGTGTAGCGGTGGAATGCGTAGATATCAGAAGGAACCTCTGTGGCGAAGGCGGCTGCCTGGCCCTATACTGACACTGTGGCGCGAAAGCACGGGGAGCGAACAGGATTAGATACCCTGGTAGTCCGTGCCGTAAACGATGTCAATTAGTCGTTGGGAAACGTGTTTTCTTAGTGGCGCAGCTAACGCGATAAATTGACCGCCTGGGGAGTACGGCCGCAAGGTTAAAACTCAAATGAATTGACGGGGGCCCGCACAAGCGGTGGAGCATGTGGTTTAATTCGATGCAACGCGAAGAACCTTACCAGGTCTTGACATCCCCGGAACTTTCCAGAGATGGATTGGTGCCTTCGGGAACCGGGAGACAGGTGCTGCATGGCTGTCGTCAGCTCGTGTCGTGAGATGTTGGGTTAAGTCCCGTAACGAGCGCAACCCTTGTCCCTAGTTGCTAACAGTTCGGCTGAGAACTTTGGGGAGACTGCCGGTGACAAGCCGGAGGAAGGTGGGGACGACGTCAAGTCATCATGGCCCTTACGGCCTGGGCTACACACGTGCTACAATGGGGCGCACAGAGGGTCGCCAACCCGCAAGGGGGAGCCAATCCCAGAAAACGCCTCGTAGTCCGGATTGGAGTCTGCAACTCGACTCCATGAAGTCGGAATCGCTAGTAATCGCGAATCAGAATGTCGCGGTGAATACGTTCCCGGGCCTTGTACACACCGCCCGTCACACCATGGGAGTGGGTTGCTCCAGAAGTGGCTAGTCTAACTTTTTGAGGACGGTCACCACGGAGTGATTCATGACTGGGGTGAAGTCGTAACAAGGTAGCCGTAGGGGAACCTGCGGCTGGATCACCTCCTTAAATTGAGTCTACCGAATGCCCAGCGAGCACTCACACGCATTGTTTGCATCAAATTGACCTTGCCCCCGCAGGCCGCCGCAAAATAACGGTTGAATTGAGCGCGAGAATCGACCATGCAACGCGCCTCCGTTTATCTAGAAACCCCCGTTATCAGCTATTTAACGGCTAAGCCCAGCAACGATCTTTTAAAAGCGGCGCGCCACGCGGCAACGATCGATTGGTGGGAAAATTCCCGTCATAAATTCGATTTATATGTCTCCGCCTTAGTAGTCGACGAAACTTCAGACGGTGATCCGCATGCCGCATCTCGGCGATTGTCAGAGATCCAAGGCATCGCCGTTTTGGACATTCCGGCTCGCGTTGCGGAGATAGCGGATGCTTTGTTGGCAGTGAAAGCCTTACCCACAACGGCGCGTGAGGATGCTTTGCATATCGGCGTTGCCGCAGATCAAGGCTTGGACTATCTGTTGACATGGAATTTCAAGCACATAAACAATGCTGAGAAAAAGGCTCGAATCCGTGAAGTTCTTGAAGATTTTTCTCATGCCTGCCCTATAATCTGCTCACCAGAGGCACTAGGAGCCATATCATGATCAGAGACCCCATCGTTGAAGAACTGCACCGCTATCGCGAGGCCCACGCCCGCAAATACGGCAATGATCTGCGGCGCATCGTGGCATCTTTGAAGGAAGTTGAAAGGCGGTATCCGGTGGTCACCCGCAATCCCAAGCCGCCTCCAGCCACCGCAAAAAACAAATCATCGCGAGCCTGATTCGCACACAGCCCGTCCACTGAATCTACCGCAATTCAACGATACAGGCGGGGTGACGGGGCGAACTGGAACCGATGAAACAAATCATCTGCATCAACTGGGGCACTCGCTACGGCCCGCCCTATATCAACCGCCTGTACGCCTCAGTGGTGCGCAACATCACCCCGCCCTTCCGCTTCGTCTGTTTTTGTGACAATTCCGCCGGCATCCGCGCCGAGGTCGACTGCCAACCCCTGCCCGGCCTGCCCTTTATCCTGCCAGAAACAAAAAGCGGTATCTGGCGCAAAAGCCAACTCTGGAATGCCCAGCTGGCCGATTTACAAGGGCCCGTCCTGTTCCTAGATCTGGACGTGGTCATCACTGCCAACATCGACCCCTTTTTCACCCGCGGCCAGCCGGACGATGTAATCCTAGCCCGCAGCCCAACCAACCCTTTCGAACGCCTCGGCCAAACCTCGGTCTACCGTTTCCCGGTCGGCAAATTAAAACCCCTCCTCGATGAATTCGCGCAAAACCCCGCACAAATCGCCGCCCAATACCGCTTCGAGCAACGCTACGTCACCCGCAAAGCACCGGGCGGGGTCAAATTGTGGCCCGCCAGTTGGGTGGCGCATTTCCGCCGCCATTGCCGCCGCCCCTTCCCCTTAAATTATTTTTACCCACCCAAACTCCGGCGCAAATCAAAAATCGTCATTTTCGCCGGTGCCCTCAACCCAACCGACGCCATCGCCGGCATTTACGACCACCGCCGCCCCATTCACCGCACCCCGCGCCAACACATCGTCGCCGGCTTCAAGGGGGGGGGGGGCCAAGAAAATATAATCCATCACCTGCGCCATTACATCCTGCCCACCCCTTGGGTCGCCGAACACTGGCGCGAATAAGGCTGGGCCAAATAATGCGGGGCGAAATAATATGGAGTAAGCAAAATGCAGGCTAAGCGTATAATGCGGCTGCTGCTCATGCTCCTCCGCGGCAAGACCAACGCCAGCAAGCTATTTATTCGCCCCCCGCAACCGGCGGCAGACCGCCACGGTTTGGCAGCGGTGTTAATCGCCAAAGATGAACGCCACCGCATCGATGAATGGCTCGACTTTCACCGCCAAGCCGGTGTGCGCCATTTTTTTATCTACGACAACCTGTCCACCGACGGCACGGCGGATTACCTAAAAAACAACTACCCGCCCGACCTATTAACGCTAATCCCATGGCACATGGACGCCGCCGAAGGCACCATTGGCTTAGGGCTACACCGCCAAGCCCTCGCCTACAGCCACGCTCTCTGCACTTTCGGTAGCAAATTTCGCTGGATGATGTTTATCGATATCGATGAATTTGTCTTCCCTAAAAAAACCGCCACCCTGCCGCAGGCATTAGAACCGCTCGAAAAGTTTTCCAATATATCCCTGCCCTGGGTCATGTTCGGCTTTAGTGGCCACGACCGCCCACCACCCGGCGGGGTAGTGCGCAATTACCTATCACGCGCCGCCGACCCCTTTATCGACGGCAAAACTATTATCAAATTCAAATGCATTCTAGACCCATGCCAAGTAACCCGAGTCGGTGTCCACCAATTCGCCACCCGCGATATGGGCGCCGACACAGTCAACGATCAAGGCACCCGTCGCCACAACAAACTACGCCGCACCCGCGGCTTTGTATCCTGTGAAAATATCCAGCTAAACCATTACTACACCAAATCCCGCCAAGAATTAGAAGAACGCCTAGCGCGAGGTGGAGTCTGCGGTGCCGATGGCGCAGCCTACCGTCAAATGATAATGCCCCTAGTCGAGCAAATTGAACGATCCACAGTCGAAGACTTAGCGGCAGCCAACTTTTATCGCATGCGCAATCAAACAGATACCGCCTAGCAATTATTAAGCAGAATAAATCCAACCTATGACAGCCTATCTAGACCCCGCAACCATCGATGTAATTGCGCCGAATTTCAAACGCCGCCTATCGGGCGTGACGGCAACCGTGGTTCGGTTAGTGCCATTGCAAGCCAAGAGCATGGCCGTTGCGGCAGTCGCCCCCGCCCTGCCCGGCCATGTGCCACAAATTCGCTGCACCGCACTGCTAACCATGTCGCAGCGGGGCTCGCATGGCGCGCGAGTGTGGCATGCCCGGCGCAATTCCGAGATGCTGGCAGGACTTATTCTGAAACACCTGTTCCGCAAACGATTAAAACTGCTATTCACCTCCGCATCGCAGCGAGTCCATACCGGATACTCGAAATGGTTAATCCGCCAGATGGACAAGGTGATCGCCACCTCGCAAAAAACCGCCAGCTATTTGGAACGCCCCGCGACCGTGATCCGCCACGGCATCGACACCGAAAAGTTTCACCCGCCCGCTGACCGTGCGGTAGCGAAAGCAAAACTTCGGCTACCGTCCGGCCCTCTGGTCGGCTGTTTTGGGCGGATCCGCGAACAGAAAGGCACCGATGTTTTTATCGAAGCCATGCTCAAAATTCTGGCGACCCGCTCCGATGCGGGTGCCATCGTCATGGGACGCGCCACCGGCAAACACCAACGGTTTGCACGGGAACTAAAAGCCAAAGTTGCAGCCCATGGACTAGCCGACCGCATCCTATTCCCACCCGAAGTGCCAGTCGACCAAATGGCAAGCTGGTATCAGGCTCTCGACCTTTTTATCGCCCCGCAGCGATGGGAAGGATTCGGCCTGACCCCGCTGGAGGCAATGGCCTGCGGTGTACCAGTCATCGCCACAACTGTCGGGGCCTTCGCAGAACTGGTGGTACCCGGCAAAACCGGCACCCTGATCCCGCCCGGCAATGCAGTAGCTATGGCGGAAGCCGCAGCACAGCTATTGGATGACCCGACCGAGCGGATGCGTCAGAGCCAGGCCGCCCGCGATCATGTGCAAGCGCATTTCCGCCTAGAGGCAGAAGCCGACTCGATCATGGATGTCTATCGCCAGCTATTACCCAGCATGGCATCTGCCGGAAAAAGGACAGGAACTTAATTTGCCGGGGGCTGAATGCAGCATGCGCACCTCGCTCCCTAGCAATCAGAGGACAAGTAAAATGTGGTACAAACCCCTCATCCCGAAACCATTGAGATGGCTATTTAACCTGTCTTCGGTGTTGGTGAATAAGTGCAATATCCGCCCCCCACAGCCAGCTGCCGACCGCCACGGTTTAGCGGCGGTGCTTATCGTCCGCAATGAGAAAAATTACCTTGATGAATGGATCGACTTTCACCGCAAAGCTGGGGTGCGCCATTTCTTTATTTACGACGACCTATCCACTGATGGCACGGCGGACCACTTAAAAAAGCAATACTCCCCGGAAATTCTCACCGTGATTCCTTGGCATATAAACGCTGCCGCAGGAAAAACAGGTCTATGGATAGGCCGGCAGGCATTAGCTTACAGCCATGCCGTCGGCACCTTTGGCAGCGAATTTCGCTGGATGATGTTTATTGATGCAGATGAGTTTGTATTCCCAAAAAAATCCGCTACCCTAATGGAAGCATTAGAGCCGCTGAAAGCCTATTCCAATATATCCCTGCCTATGGTGATGTTTGGGTTTAATGACCATGAGCACCCGCCATCCGGCGGAGTGGTACGCAATTACCTGAGATGCACCGCCGACCGTTTCACCGCTGACAAAGCCATTATCAATTTCAAGTGCATTGTGGACCCCTGCAAAATAAATCGAGTTGGCGTACATCAGTTTGCGACCTCCGATATGGGAGAATGCACGGTCAATGATCAAGGAATGCGCTACCACGCTAATAAATGGCGGCGCAAGCGCGGCTCTTTATCCTGCGAAAATATCCAGCTAAACCACTACTATACGAGGTCTAAGCAAGATCTGGCCAAGCGCTTAGCAAGAGGCGCGGTTAGCATGTATCCAAAAAGCAAATACGAACGGGATCTGATGTCAAACATTGAGCTGATCGAGCGAGCAGCAGTTGAAGATTTAGCCGCCGTCAACTGGTACACCAAACGGCAAATCGAGACAAACGCCAAAAGGCTGACGGAATGAAACTAGAAATTGCCATCTTCTCCTACAACCGCGGGACGCACCTGCAAAATGCGGTGCATTCGATCGAACAGTGCGCCTCCCAAGTGCCGTTTTTTATCTACGATGACCACAGCACCGACCCGGCTACCCTCGACTATTTAGCGAGCATAGGGGGGGGGGGGCAGAGCAGCTCGTACCGCCTGGGAAAGTTAATAGTGCCAGCAATGGCAAGCACGGTGGTCTCTACGCCAACATGCAGCGTGCGCTGGAACGCACCAGCGGCGACTATCTGCTATTTTTACAAGACGATGCCCAGTTAGTACGCCCGATTGAAAGCGCAGATCTGGCTTGCATCGATAACTTTTTTAAACGCCAGCAACAAGCGGCTTTTGTCGGCCCGGCATTCTTAAAGGGTCATCGGCGGCGCAGTATAATTCGGCAGATTAGACCGCAAGCCGAGCTTCAAGGCTATTATCAGCGGATAAACGAGCGGTTGCGGCCCCGCCCAGTTTCCATGTATTATTGCGATCTAAGCATCGCGCACGTACCACGCCTACGGGCAGCGAACTGGCAATTTAAGGAATCGGAAGGGGCCAATGCCGCGCAAGCCAGAATGCAATTTAGCAAAATGCTTCACATGGCCTGCCCCTTCGTCATGCATGTTCCAGAAGTACCCATGTTCAGAAACAAACAAACCACTTTAGGCGCACGTTTAGCGGCCCGCCTATCCGGCCCGGATGTCAAAGCCTTTGCCTATGTGAGCGCGGCGGAAATAGAAGCAATGCGCTCACGCCCGCTATCGGTGCTGCCGTTTGCCGAAGACTTTTTGAAGGTCACAAGCGCGAATGTGAGAAAGCCATTCCGATACAACGCCGTCAGTGCCCGCCTCTCTACCCGAATACTGCACAAGCTGGAAATGCTGCTTAAACATAGGCGATAAAATTGCCGCATGATTAAAATCTACCGCCGCCCACACACCGCCTTCGCGGCCCGCCTGTTACAGCAAAACTTGCAAGCCCTTGGGGTGCCGGCGCGGGTGGTACGGCGGGTCAACCCCCTAGACCCAAGCCTGCATATCCTCTACCACGCCGCACGGGTGCGCTGGCTGCCGCGCCATTACATCGTCTACCAAACCGAGGTGACGGGCTCCGCCTGGTTTAGCCCGCGCTACCTGCGCACCCTGCAACGCGCTCGCGCAGTGTGGGACTATGCCGCCGCCAATTTGTGTGCTTACCAGTACCTAGCCAAGCGAGTCGATATAGTCAGCCCGGGCGTGGCGGCACAACCGCAGGCCGCTCTGGCCGCCAAAGATATTCCGGCGCTGTTTTACGGCTCGGTCAAAAAGAGTGCCGCCCGCCGCCGGCTGCTGGAGCAGATCAGCCGACATGTGGCGGTGCGGGTGGTGGAAGACCAGTTTGAGGAAGACATCTGGGCCCTGCTGGCGCGGGCGCAAACGGTGCTCAACCTGCACTTTTACCCGCAGGCACCGCTGGAGGCATTCCGCATCAACGAGGCTCTGTCCTTCGGCTGTCGCGTCATTAGCCAACGTTCCGCCTCCGGCGATGAACGCTACACCGGGCTAGTACAGTTTGCCGACACTGCCGAAGACATAATCGCCGCCCTGCAAGCCCCGCCCAACGCGGCACTCCCAGACCTTACCGCATTGGACAACCTCCTCGAGATCAAACGCGCCCTAGAGCAGATCAACCCTTGATTCACCGCTCCTTGACGACTAGAATGCGCCACCCGCCACGGGTAGCCCGCGCGCATGCATTGGGTCTGTAGCTCAGCTGGTTAGAGCGCACCCCTGATAAGGGTGAGGCCGGTGGTTCAAGTCCACCCAGACCCACCAGTGGTTTGTGTAAGATGGACCCTATGCGGGTCTGTAGCTCAGCTGGTTAGAGCGCACCCCCCGGCATTGGCAGGTAAAGAGCAGGGTGAGGCTGGCATTTCAAGTCCACCCAGACCCACCAGTGGTTTGTGTAAGATGGACCCTATGCGGGTCTGTAGCTCAGCTGGTTAGAGCGCACCCCCCGGCATTGGCAGGTAACAGGGTGAGGCTGGCATTTCAAGTCCACCCAGACCCACCAGCATCCCGCCACCGTCCGCCGCAAGGGCAGAAAAAAACGGCAATTTGGTGAAAATAAGCCTTGCACCGCCCCAAAATCGGCGTAGAATGCCGCCCCCCAACGGGGGTATAGCCGTTGCTTTGCCCCCTGCGGCTGGTCGCAGGGCAGGCGATGGGGCTGTAGCTCAGCTGGGAGAGCACCTGCTTTGCACGCAGGGGGTCAGCGGTTCGATCCCGCTCAGCTCCACCAATTTTCTGGTGCTCTGGCTTGCCGACAGGCTCAAAAAACAGCCGCCTTTTACCGAAGGCGTTGTTTTTTGACTCTGAAGTCAACCGCTCTTTAACAATGTGGATAACTGTAACTGTATCAAGGCGAGTGTCTCTACGGGACACCTGTTTTAATCAATCGTTACGGCACAGTCGCTGACATTATATGGTCAAGCGACTAAGCGCATACGGTGGATGCCTTGGCAGTCAGAGGCGATGAAGGACGTGGAAGTCTGCGATAAGCCTAGGTAAGCCGACAACAGGCGTTACAACCTAGGATTTCCGAATGGGGAAACCCGCCCGCTTTTGTGGGCATTTTGCACTGAATCCATAGGTGCAAAAAGCGAACCCGGAGAACTGAAACATCTAAGTATCCGGAGGAAAAGAAATCAACCGAGATTCCCCCAGTAGCGGCGAGCGAACGGGGAACAGCCGAGCAGTTTAAGCTAGTGGAATGCGCTGGAAAGCGCAGCGATACAGGGTGATAGCCCCGTACACGAAAGCAAAAACTGACGTATCAAGTAGGACGGGACATGTGAAACCCTGTCTGAATTGTTCCTTCGGGAACGAGGGGGAACCATCCTCCAAGGCTAAATACTACTGACTGACCGATAGTGAACCAGTACCGTGAGGGAAAGGCGAAAAGAACCCCGGTGAGGGGAGTGAAATAGATCCTGAAACCGTGTGCGTACAAGCAGTAGGAGTCTGGCCGCTCGGTCTTGATTGAGTGGTCGGATGACTGCGTACCTTTTGTATAATGGGTCAGCGACTTATTGTGTGTAGCAAGGTTAACCGTTTAGGGGAGCCGCAGGGAAACCGAGTCTTAATAGGGCGTTTTAGTTGCATGCAATAGACCCGAAACCCGGCGATCTATCCATGGGCAGGTTGAAGGTTAGGTAACACTGACTGGAGGACCGAACCCACTAATGTTGAAAAATTAGGGGATGACCTGTGGATCGGAGTGAAAGGCTAATCAAGCCGGGAGATATCTGGTTCTCCTCGAAAGCTATTTAGGTAGCACCTCGCGTCTCACCATTGGGGGTAGAGCACTGTTTCGGCTAGGGGGTCATCCCGACTTACCAAACCGATGCAAACTCCGAATACCAATGAGTGCAATCGCGGGAGACACACGGCGGGTGCTAAGATCCGTCGTGGAAAGGGAAACAGCCCAGACCGCCAGCTAAGGTCCCTAAACCATGTTAAGTGGGAAACGATGTGGGAAGGCTCAGACAGCTAGGAGGTTGGCTTAGAAGCAGCCATCCTTTAAAGAAAGCGTAATAGCTCACTAGTCGAGTCGGCCTGCGCGGAAGATGTAACGGGGCTAAACATGGTACCGAAGCTGCGGATTCGGTCACTTTTCGGAGTGGCCGGATGGTAGAGGAGCGTTCTGTAAGCCGCTGAAGGTGTGCTGGGAAGCATGCTGGAGGTATCAGAAGTGCGAATGCTGACATGAGTAACGATAAGAGGGGTGAAAAACCCCTCCGCCGAAAGACCAAGGTTTCCTGTTCAACGCTAATCGGAGCAGGGTTAGTCGGCACCTAAGGCGAGGCCGAAAGGCGTAGTCGATGGAAAACAGGTTAATATTCCTGTACTTGAATATGCTGCGATGGGGTGACGGAGAAGGCTATACCAGACGGGCGTTGGTTGTCCCGATCTAAGCGTGTAGGCTGAGAGCTTAGGCAAATCCGGGCTCTTAAAGCTGAGACGTGATGGCGAAGATCTCTTTTGATCTGAGTGGTAAGTGCCATGCTCCCAAGAAAAACCTCTAAGCTTCAGGCATATTTAAACCGTACCCCAAACCAACACAGGTGGTCAGGTAGAGAATACTAAGGCGCTTGAGACAACTCTGGTGAAGGAACTAGGCAAAATAGCACCGTAACTTCGGGAGAAGGTGCGCCAGCCTGGGTGACGGGGCTTGCCCCCTGAGCTCAGGTTGGCCGAAGTGACCAGGTGGCTGCGACTGTTTATCAAAAACACAGCACTCTGCAAACTCGCAAGAGGACGTATAGGGTGTGACGCCTGCCCGGTGCCGGAAGGTTAATTGATGGGGTTAGTCTTCGGACAAAGCCCTTGATCGAAGCCCCGGTAAACGGCGGCCGTAACTATAACGGTCCTAAGGTGAATGAACGCCTTAGTAAAACCAAACCATATGCGGGAAACTCCTCCAAAACTGCTCGGTACTCATCGAGCCGGTTTTCAGCAGAAAAAAGCAATGCTTCATAGCACGCTTTTGGACGCAATAAAAACACCACGGCTCGGCAGTAAAAATCCGACAGACACGGGGACAATCCGCAGGAAAGGCCCAGCGCAAGCGCGCCGGGAATCCTCAGAGACTTTATGTTTGGAGATACTTCATGAGATTAGAAGCACAGTGGATAGTGGGCTTTGTTGATGGCGAGGGCTGTTTTCACATCGGCATCAGCAAAAACGACTCCGCGACCCTCGGAGTTCAGGTGCTACCTGAATTCACGGTGGTCCAACACGAGCAATCGGTAAAAGTATTGCACGCGCTCAAGGCATATTTTGGGTGCGGTGTTGTGCGGGTCAACCGCAAAGACAAGACATCCACCCGGATGGCTTATCGAGTACGCAACCTGCAACATCTGCTGGATATAATCTCCCCTTTCTTTCTAAAGCATCCTTTGAAGACGCACAAAAACGTGGAATTTCGCAAATTCCGCCGAGTGCTACTGAAAATGGAAAAAGGCGAGCATCTAACCGCGCAAGGCATCGAAGAAATTCGAGCCATTGTCGCCCAGATGAATCGCAAATCGCAAACAGAATGAAAGGCAAGTATCTAAGAGAAAGTCCGACTTTTCTGGAAACAGATAAGAGCAATCGAGCGAAATTCCTTGTCGGGTAAGTTCCGACCTGCACGAATGGCGTAACGATGGCCACGCTGTCTCCACCAGAGGCTCAGTGAAATTGAAATCGCGGTTAAGATGCCGTGTACCCGCGGCTAGACGGAAAGACCCCGTGAACCTTTACTATAGCTTGGCACTGGACTCTGACACTATATGTGTAGGATAGGTGGGAGACTTTGAAGCGTTGTCGCTAGATAGCGTGGAGTCAACCTTGAAATACCACCCTTATATTGTTGGGGTTCTAACTCCGGCCCCTTATCGGGGTCGAGGACAGTGTCTGGTGGGTAGTTTGACTGGGGCGGTCTCCTCCCAAAGAGTAACGGAGGAGCACGAAGGTTGGCTAAGCATGGTCGGAAATCATGCGGTTAGTGCAATGGTATAAGCCAGCTTGACTGCGAGACTCACAAGTCGAGCAGGTAGGAAACTAGGTCATAGTGATCCGGTGGTTCTGAATGGAAGGGCCATCGCTCAACGGATAAAAGGTACTCCGGGGATAACAGGCTGATACCGCCCAAGAGTTCATATCGACGGCGGTGTTTGGCACCTCGATGTCGGCTCATCACATCCTGGGGCTGAAGTTGGTCCCAAGGGTATGGCTGTTCGCCATTTAAAGTGGTACGCGAGCTGGGTTCAGAACGTCGTGAGACAGTTCGGTCCCTATCTGCCGTGGGCGTTGGAGATTTGAGGAAAGCTGCTCCTAGTACGAGAGGACCGGAGTGGACGAACCTCTGGTGTTCGGGTTGTCACGCCAGTGGCACTGCCCGGTAGCTATGTTCGGACGGGATAACCGCTGAAAGCATCTAAGCGGGAAGCCTCTTCCAAGATGAGATCTCCCTGGAGCCTTGAGCTCCCTGTAGGGCCGTTGAAGACGACAACGTTGATAGGCCAGGTGTGGAAGCGCAGCAATGCGTTAAGCTAACTGGTACTAATTGCCCGTGAGGCTTGACCATATAATGCGCGATTGTGCCGCTTTTAATCGGGAAGTAAAACCGATTGATTGAACGATTGATTAAACAGACCGGTGTCCGAGACACCGCCTGATACAGTACAGTTAGACACTTGCAAACATTTCTGGAGTGCTCCATCATCACCGGGTGCCTCCAGAGCCAGTTTGCCTGACGACCATAGAGCACTGGAACCACCTGAATCCATTCCGAACTCAGCAGTGAAACGGTGCATCGCCGATGGTAGTGTGGTGCTTTGCCACGTGAGAGTAGGTCATCGTCAGGCATTGATATCTAGGACTCTGACCCACCACTCAGGGAGCCTCCTATGACTTCACCCCCCCCCCCCCCCCCCCCCCCCC
>JACONM010000009.1:83333-113902 GCA_014323765.1 Cellvibrionales bacterium
CCGCTCGGCATAGCCCCCGCTAAGGCCGGGGCGGGTGCGCTTGTCCCAATGAATCCAATCAAGAGTCTGTCACCGTGCGCTCGCACAGGCAGCGGCACCGGGCCGACCAAATCAGCAACCCGCCCCTCACCCTTCCACCGTATCCTCGCCGCCCTAATCTGCGCCGCAGCACTCACCTCCTGCGGCGGCAACAGCAGCAGTAATTCAAGCGCGCTCGCCACCACCGCCGCAGACTCCGCCAGCACCGACTCTAATGCCGCCGGCGCATCTACCTCTAACACCGCCACATCCACCACCAGCACAACCAACGCCATCGCCAGCCAAGCCTCCGCCACCGCCGGCACAGCCCAGGCCCAAACCAGATCCCAAACCAACAGCCCACCCGTAATCACCCGCGAAGACGGCACCGCCCTAGGCCCAACCCGGTCGCAACTATCCGCCGAGGGCCAAACCGCCGTCATAACCCTAAAAGCCACCGATCCAAATAAAAACCCCATTAGCTGGAGCCTCTCCGGCGACGATGTTAACTATTTCCAAATAGACTCAGAAGGCACCATCACTTGGAAAGCCACCCCGCAATACAACACCCCCCGCGATAAAAACACGGATAACAGATACCAGATAACCGCCACCGCCACCAGTTCCCCCGCCGCCGCTACCAGCCTCGCCCTCACAGTGCGGGTAATACCGTCTTGGAAAAAAGGCCAATTTGCCCCGGCCGCGGATTTCAAAGACAAATGCCAAAATCCGCGCTCCGGCACCGACCTAAACGGTAAGATCTTTCCAGATAAGGAAGGCTCCTACCTAGAAGAAAATTTCTGGCTACGCTCTTGGAGTCATGAAAATTACCTCTGGTATGAAGAGCTCCCCGACATTAACCCGTTGCCGCGCCGCCTTCGCACTTTTTACCCGCACAGATATTTCGATCTGCTAAAAACAGACGAGAAAAACCCCTCCGGCAAACCCAAAGACAACTTCCACTTTTACCGCAACACCGCCGAATGGCAACGCCAATCGCAGCAAGGCAACTCGGTCGGCTACGGCATGCGCATTTTTCTGTCGAGCTCTTCGCCCCCACGCCAAGCAATCGTGGCCTATGTTGTGTCCGACTCGCCCGCAGCAAAGGCCGGCATTAAGCGCGGCGCAGAAATCGTCCAGGTGAACGGAGTCGCCGTATCCGATGGCGATCGCATTGCTCTAAACACCGGCCTATTCCCACGCACCGCAAACGAGCAACACAGCTTCCATATACTCGACCGCGGCGCAACGAATACCCGTATTGTCACTCTGACCTCCGCGCTAATAACCGGTGCCGTTACCGACCGTCCGCTACCGAGAAATGACTCGGCAAGCTCTAATTTCGCCTATTTACGACTCGATACCTTTAACACCCGCCGAGCGGAAAAATGGCTTTATGATGCTTTTACCAGATTAGCCAATCAGGGTATCGAGGACCTAGTGGTCGACCTACGCTACAACGGCGGCGGCTACCTCGCCATATCCTCGCAGCTCGCCTATATGATCGCCGGCCCAGAAAAAACTAAAGATAAATGGTACTCGAGCTTATTATTTAACGATAAACGGAAAAATATAGTCGAACCTTTTCGCACTAAAACTATTTGGCATACCGATAGCCGCGGCAATTACCCGCCTCTCCCCTCACTAAACCTAAACCGCGTTTTTATCCTCTCCACCGCCCGCACCTGCTCGGCCAGCGAAGAGCTGATCAACGGTCTTATCGGCATAGGCATGGAAGTCATCCTAATCGGCGAAAAAACCTGCGGCAAACCCTACGGCTTTTATCCCACCGATAATTGCGGCACCACCTATTTCACCATCGAATTCCAAGCCGTCAACCACAAAGGATTCGGCGATTACGTCGATGGCCTGATTCCGACCTCGGGCGGCACCCCGACCGGTGCCAACATCAAAGGCTGCAAAGTCGCCGATGACTTCAGCCGCGACCTAGGCGACCCGCAGGAAGGCATGCTCAAGGCAGCACTGCGCTACGCCCAAACCGGCACCTGCCCACCCAAACCCCCCGCCGCCTTCGCCGCCCAAGCCGCCGAAGCGGTTGGAGCAAGCGGCGCAATAGGGGCAGGCGACGTACTAGGGGTGACCGGAGCAAGCGGCGGAATAGAAGAGATCGACCCATTCTACGACCCCAGCCAAGACCTATTGCAAGACCCCCGCATCCAAGACCGCCTTTTCTTCGAGCGACTCCTACGCATCGACACCCCGCCCCCGGCAAATTAGCAGACCAGCCGCCCATAACCCATAAATAGCCCATGCCAGCCCCCCACCGCCTAGCCATCGCCCTGCTCGCCCTAGCCGGCTACTCCCACGCAGCCGCCGCCCCACCCCCCAGCAATATCGAAAACCCACCCACCCCCGCACAGCTCATCCCCGCCCCCCACAATAAAAACCCAAATAAAAACCACCAAAATATCGCCCATCGCAACGACCTGCTACCCGCCTGCATTTCCCCCTCCGCAGAAAACCACGCCCTGCTGACCCGCGCCATCACCAGCGCATTCGGTGGCATCACCGTCACCATCGCCGCCGATGCCTTCACCCGCTCGCACCGCCTGCTAACGGAACGCGCCACGCACCAAGGCTTAGCCGGGCCGGAGCTACAAGGCCGAATAGTCGACCCCGACCCACCGCACGTCTTCGCGCTCTACCGCACCCCCGACCCACCCGCAAGCTGCCATTTACTGCACGAAAACAGCGGGCGGATTTTCCCGCTACCGCACCTGCAATGCACCGCCCCCTGCACCGCCCCCGCACTCAACCCAGCCCCCTGACCGCCTCCACCGTGGCACCTCAGCCGGGAATGCCGCAATTCAAAACAGCAACCGCACCCCGGCAAAACCCGTAGGTCGCCGCCGCCTTCACCCCCGCGAATCGCCGCCCGCTAACCGTCCCCTGTCGCTCAGCAGGAACCACGCCCACGCGACAACGCATCCGCCCCGCACCAGCGCACTGGGTTCCAACCCACCCCAGCACAGCCCACAAATGCCGCCACACCGCCGACCGTTGCCAGCACCAGAAGCCAGCTAGAAATAGAAATAAAAATAGCATTGATTCTCATTTGCATCTTGTTATAGACTGCGCCGCCTCAGCCCAACCGCGAGACTCAAGCGATGCCCCCCCGCAACCGTCCCCGCCTGCCCGCCACCCTCGGCGCGATCACGCTGGCACTCACAGCCGCCCCCACGCTACCCGCCGAAGAACGGGTGCAGATGGAAGAAATGCGGATAACCGGCCAATACCTGTCCATCGAGCGGCTCAATTCCATCAAAACCCCGACCCCGATCATCGATGTGCCGCAAAGCCTGTCGATAATGACCGCCGAACAGATCGCCCGCCAAGGCTTCACCAGCATCGGCCAAATCGTCGACTACACGCCGGGCCTCAATAGTTCACAGGGCGAAGGCCACCGCGATGCCGTGGTCTTCCGCGGAGTGCGCTCCACCGCCGACTTTTTTATCGATGGGGCCCGCGATGACGTGCAATATTACCGCCCGCTTTACAACCTAGAACAGGTCGAAGTGCTACGCGGCCCCAACGCCCTATTATTCGGCCGCGGCGGCACCGGCGGGGTATTAAATCGGGTCACCAAAAAAGGCATACTCGGCGAAAACCGCACCACCTACCGAATCGGCACCGACAGCCTCGGCGAGCTAGGCACCTATATCGACAACAATATCGCACTAAGCGACAGCGCGGCCCTGCGCGTCAACGCCATGTTTGAAACGCTAAAAAACCACCGCGACCATTACGCGGGCGACCGCATTGGTTTCAATCCAACCATGCGCCTGCAATTCGGCCCCCACAGCACCCTAGATCTGAATTACGAATACATCGACCACCAGCGTTTTATCGACCGCGGCATCCCCACCGGCACCGATGGCCGCCCCGTACCCGCCTTTGCAAAAACAGTCTTCGCCGACCCAGAATTAAATACCTCCGAATTACAAGCCTACCTATTACGCGCCGCTCTCGAACATCGATTCGGCGATAACCTAAAAGGCAATATCAGCCTCTTTTATGGCGACTACGACAAGCGGTATCAAAACTTTTACGTCTCCAATTACAACCAGACTACCGCACCCGACAAGGTAACCCTAGACGGCTACCTCGATACCACCCGACGCCAAAATACCTTAATATCAGGCAACCTGATTGGCGAGTTTAATACCGGCGAACTAGGCCACACCCTAGTAGCAGGAATCGAATATATCGATACTTCTTCAGAGCAAGATCGCCACAACGCCCTCTGGAGCACCACCAATAAAGACAAAGAAACCTTCACCATCGCCCGCCCGCTTGCGCTACGCGGCGGCATCGGCATAAACGCCGCCGGCCAAGCCACCACCAACGATTTTACTCGCGACCTGCATGACGACACTCACGTAAACATCGATGCCCTGTCTTTCTATATCCAAGATGAACTCGCGATATCAGAAAAACTGGATCTGGTTATCGGTGCCCGCTTCGATAGTTTCGATATTGAAGTGTTCAATGTAAAAACCAATGAAACGCGCAACCGCAAAGACAGCGAAGTCTCACCGCGCTTCGGTATAATTTTCAAGCCAAAAGAAAATGTCTCCCTCTACGCCAGCCACAGCGAATCTTTCCTACCCCGCAGCGGCGAGCAATTTTCCGATATCAACGGTGATAAAAATAAACTCGACCCCGATACCTTTGCAAACCGCGAGCTAGGCATTAAATGGGACCTGCCGCAGGGATTAAGCCTGACCGCCGCCCTATTTGAAATTTCAAAAAATTCACCGCAGACCGCCGATAATGACCCGGCAACTCTGGATATTATCGAATCAAAAATAGACGGCTTTGAAACCCAATTACAAGGCCACTTAACCGACCGCTGGTCCCTCGCCGCCAGTTACAGTTATCTAGATGGAAAACATGTCGAACGCTCCGGCCCAACCGGCAATCGCCCCCGCGAATTGCCAAAAAACACCCTCGCACTCTGGAGCAGCTACCAGCTAACCGACCAGCTGGGCCTAGCCGCAGGACTAGTCTATCAAGATGAAAGTTTTATCGATAACGCAAACACCGCCGCACTACCCAGCTATACCCGCCTAGACCTCGCCGCCCACTACGACCTATCTGCTCGAATACGCCTGCAACTAAATATCGAAAACCTCACCGACAAACTCTACTTCCCCAACGCCCACAGCACCCACCAAGCCACCGTCGGCACCCCCCTAAACGCCCTATTCAGCCTCAGCGGCAGATTCTAAAAAATCGATGCCTGCAAGCGGGCGGGGTAAAATCCGCCGCCTGCATAACCGGACCGTTGCCATGCACCCCCACCGGCTGGAAATAGACGCAGGCAATTCTGCGGTCAAATGGCGGCTGCGGGCGGCGGGCGCGACTCTTGCCGCGGGGCGGGTGGCGCATGCTGACTTTGCCCAATGCATGGCCGCGCTGGCGCAGGAGCAGAATCTGGGCGATTGCGCCTGGGCGGTGAGTGTCGCCGGGGCCGCGATCGAGCAGAAAATCCGCGATGCGTTGCGTGAGGTCGGGGTGCCCCAAGTCAAATTTGCGCAGGTCGCCCGCCAGCGGGCCGGGGTTCGCTGCGCCTACGAAGACTTAAGCTGCCTCGGCCCCGACCGCTGGCTGGCGGTGCTGGCCGCCGCGACCGAACATGCTGGCCCGCTATTGGTGGTCGATTGCGGAACGGCATTAACCTTGGATCTAGTCAGTGCCGACAAGCAACATTGCGGTGGTTTTATTCTACCGGGCTGGGCACTGCTCGCCGCTGCGTTGCAGCGTGGTACGGCGATTCCGACCGCGCATATTCCGGCGGATTTCGCCCCCCTCGCGATTGCGCCGGGATGTTCGACCAACGATGCGGTGGGCATGGGTCGCCTGCTGGGGTTGACCGCCGCTATCGAGCAGGCGGCACAGCAACATCGGCAGCGCGAGCAGGCGGAGGTGCGTATCATTATGACCGGCGGCGATGCCGAGCGGTTGCGGTCGCTGTTGCGCGGCGATACTGTGTTCCGCCCCGACCTAGTTCTGGACGGGCTGGCAATCGCGCTCGGCTGACTTTTTACCGTTACCGCCTTTCATTGATCCCAATTTTTGATTATGTGCCGAATCCTAGTCGCGGTCGCGTTGGTGTGCAATGTCGCCCTGGCACTCTGGTTGGCCGGGCCGGGTCGCACCGATAGTGCCGGCAAACTGCCGCCCGTGCCGGCCCTGCGCGGCGAGCGGCTGGTGCTATTGAGCGAGCTGGACCCCGGGCAGCTTCGCCTCCGCGAGGCACCTCCCAATGCACCGACCACCGCACCCGCCGCCACCCGGATACCGCCCGCCTCGGTTGCGTCCACCGCGGCCACCACCGCGTCACCGCCCGCCCCATCGCTCGATTCATCCTCCCCCATGCCCACCGAATCGGGATCGCCACCGCATTCATCAGAGTCGCCCTCGCCCGCGCCGCCCAAATCATCCCCCCCATCCATCGCGAACACCGCGACATTGAATGCGCCGCTCGACTCCTCTGACCCGCCCACTCCGCCGCCCGCATCCGCCCCGCCCGAATGCCTCTATTTCACCTATTTCGATACCCGCCAAGCGGCCGAGCAGCTGTTAGCGCGGCTAGAGGGCGCAGGGCTGAAAGCGCAGATCATCGAGCATCTCACCTCCCGCCCCGGCGCACACCGGGTCTACATCGAACCCTTCGCCTCGCGCCGCGCCGCCGAACAGGCCCTGCAGGCGTTGCACGATGCACAGCTGACCGACAGCTTCGTCATCACCGAAAACGGGCGACAAAATGGCATCTCGCTGGGCCTGTTCAGCGATCGCAAAAACGCATTGGCACGTCAAACGCAGGCGCAAAAGCTTGGTTATGGCGCACGGATCGAGCGGCCCATGGCGCAAACAGTGCGCTTCACAGTGCGCTCCACCAGCCCAAACGCGACCGCATTGAGCGGCGAGCAACGCCTGGCCATTCGCGCCGCCCACCCGACCATTAGCATGGTGCAAAAAGCCTGCGATGCGCTTGCACTCGCCCGCAACTTTCACTAAAATCGCGCTCCGTTTTGACCGGGGGCGAGGTAGCACCTTATACATAGCCTGTTTTACTGGTTCGTCTGAGCCTTGTTGCGGGCTCCGGTGGTCGTGCTGGCGTAGCTCAACTGGTAGAGCAACTGACTTGTAATCAGTAGGTTGGGGGTTCAATTCCTCTCGCCAGCTCCATTTGTCTGCGGCATCCCATGAGTTTTTGGTGGCGAGCATCGGCTCCTTTGCTTGCTAATTCGCTAGGGCGGGTCGCTTTTTCTGGATGAATTTGGTGGGGTTCCCGAGCGGTCAAAGGGATCAGACTGTAAATCTGACGCGCAAGCTTCGGTGGTTCGAATCCACCCCCCACCACCACCTTATCGAGGGCGGGTGTACCGACTGGGGCGGAATCGATGCCGCTAGGTTTGGGAACCGGGCAGCAGGCAGGCAAACGGGCTAGGCGGGTATAGTTCAACGGTAGAACCTCAGCCTTCCAAGCTGATGGTGCGGGTTCGATTCCCGCTACCCGCTCCAATCCGGCGGGTTTGGGCTCATATAGCTCAGTCGGTAGAGCACACCCTTGGTAAGGGTGAGGTCGGCGGTTCAAATCCGCCTATGAGCTCCAGTTTTTTGGCGGCAGCGGCAGGGCGATGGAGCGGTGAACGAGTGAACGACGGCGGTAACGGTAAGCGGTTAAGCGGTAATGGTGGGAACGGTAAAAAGGCCAGTAGTTCAATTGGTAGAGCACCGGTCTCCAAAACCGGCTGTTGGGGGTTCGAGTCCCTCCTGGCCTGCCATTTATTGCGGCGACAACGAACAGACATGAGCAAATGAGCAAGAAAGCACAAAAGGCAGAAGCCCCAGAATCCCGTTTCGACGGCCTGAAATGGGCCGCGGTCGGAGCCATTCTGATCGCCGTCGCCGTGGGCAATTCCTACTATAGCGACGAATCCCTGTTGTACCGGGTGCTAGGCGGCTTGCTGATGGGCGCACTGGCATGCGCTATCGCCGCCCAAACCCGCCAGGGCGCGATTTTTTGGAATCTCGCCAAAGGCTCGCGGGCGGAGGTGCGCCGCGTGGTCTGGCCGACCCGCAGCGAGCGCAATCGTGCCACTTTGCTAGTGGTGGTCTTCGTGTTTTTTACGGCCATCGTGCTCTGGGCACTCGATGCCCTGTTCGGCTGGCTCGGCTCCATGCTGCTCGGCGGCTAATGTCGACGGCGAAGAGCGAAAACGGGAAAGCACCATGCGCTGGTACGTGATTCACGCCTATTCGGGCTACGAAAAGAAAGTGGTAACCGCCCTGCAAGAACGCATCGAGCTAAGCGGACTGGATGACCGCTTCGGCAAGATTCTGGTGCCCACCGAGGAGGTGGTAGAGATGAAAGGCGGGCAAAAACGCCGCAGCGAGCGCAAGTTTTTCCCCGGTTATGTGTTGGTGCAGATGGATCTGGATGATGACACCTGGCACTTGGTCAAAAACACCCCGCGGGTGATGCGCTTTATCGGCGGCAAAGCCGACCAGCCGGCCCCCATCACCGAGAAAGAGGCCGCGCTTATCCTCAAGCGCGTGGAGCGTTCCGGCGATGCACCGCGCCCCAAAACCCTGTTTGAACCGGGCGAGATGGTGCGCGTAACCGATGGCCCCTTCAATGATTTTGACGGCGTGGTCGAAGATGTCAATTACGAGAAAAACCGCCTGCGGGTGGCAGTGATGATATTCGGGCGCCCCACGCCGCTGGATTTGGAATTCAATCAGGTGGAAAAAACCTAGGCCGCACTTTGAGGCAAATGCAATGGCGAAGAAAATAGAGGCATACATCAAGCTCCAGGTGCCGGCGGGCCAAGCCAACCCCAGCCCGCCGGTCGGCCCGGCCCTCGGCCAGCACGGGGTCAATATCATGGAGTTTTGCAAGGCGTTTAACGCCCAGACGCAGGGCACCGAGCCGGGGCTGCCGGTGCCGGTGGTGATCGCGGTCCACAGCGACCGCAGCTTTACTTTTGAGATGAAAACCCCGCCCGCGGCCATTCTGCTAAAAAAGGCGGCGGGCATCAAAGCAGCCAGCGGGCGACCCAACACCGAAAAAGTCGGGACGGTCAACCGCGCCCAACTGGAAGAAATCGCCAAGACTAAAGAGCCGGACCTCACCGCCGCCAATCTCGATGCGGCGGTGCGCACCATCGCCGGCACGGCACGTTCCATGGGTCTGGATGTGGAGGGACTCTAAAATGGCCAAACTTACGCGCCGCATGCGCGCCGTTAAGGAAAAAATCGAGCCGGGCCGCGTCTACGGCTTCATCGAAGCCGCGGGCCTGCTCAAGGCCCTCTCCAGCGTCAAATTCACAGAAACGGTGGACGTGGCCATCAACCTAGGCATCGACCCGCGCAAATCCGACCAAGTCGTGCGCGGCGCGACCACCCTACCCAAAGGCACCGGCAAAACGGTGCGGGTCGCGGTGTTCGCTCAAGGCGACAACGCCGAGGCCGCCAAGAAAGCCGGTGCCGATGCGGTGGGCATGGAAGACTTAGCCGAGAAAATGAAAGGCGGCGATCTCGACTTCGGCACCGTCATCGCCACTCCAGATGCCATGCGGGTGGTCGGCGCATTGGGGCCGCTGCTCGGCCCCCGCGGCCTCATGCCCAACCCCAAAACCGGCACAGTCACCGCCACCCCCGCCGTGGCGGTCGACAACGCCAAGGCCGGCCAAATACGCTTCCGCACCGACAAAAACGGCATCATCCACGGCGGCATCGGCAAACTCAGCTTCCCGCCTGAAGACTTGCAGGCAAACTTGCAAGCCCTGCTGGCCGATTTAAAAAAACTGAAACCCGCCTCGGCCAAAGGGGTCTACCTGCAAAAAGCCGTGGTCTCGACTACCATGGGGCCGGGCATCCCGGTGGATATAGCTGCGCTGGAAGGCTAGGAAAGACTAGGAAAGATTTGGAATCGTAGAGTTCGAGGAATCGCAGGAATCGAGGAATCGAAAGCGCAGTCGCCGATGCACCCCAGCGGCACCGCGCAAACGGAACAGACAGATTTGAGGGTTCGGGCTACCATGCCCGAGCCATCAAAGACCGCAGGGGCGGTTGGCTTTTCTTGTGGCACTGCCGCAACAGAAGCCAAACCGCTTAATCGGACGCTCGCCCCCGGCGGGCATCCACCCTGCGCAGATGGTGAACCCGGCAGCCCAGCTGCCAAGGTCGCCTTAGGTGGTTGCGGGCATGCCTGCAGCCGAATGGCAATGCGATCGATGACTGAATGAATGGTCGTCGGATGTT
The DNA here is from genome assembly GCA_014323765.1 of Cellvibrionales bacterium. Classification (GTDB taxonomy): domain Bacteria; phylum Pseudomonadota; class Gammaproteobacteria; order Pseudomonadales; family GM7GCV1; genus GM7GCV1. The sequence goes on from JACONM010000009.1 coordinate 93,648, forward strand.
CGAGAGGTAAAAGCGGTGGCATTGGGACTCGAAGAGAAAAAGGCGATTGTCGCCGCGGTGGCGGCCACAGCCGGCAGCGCACTCTCGCTGGTGATTGCCGATGCTCGCGGTGTCGATGTGGCCGCCATGACCGCCCTGCGCAGCAAAGCGCGTGACCAAAAGGTAGTGCTGCGGGTGGTGAAAAACTCGCTTGCCGTGCGCGCCTTTGCCGAGACCGACTTTGCCTGCGTCAGCGAGGCGCTGGTAGGCCCATCGGTATTCGGGTTTTCCATGGAGGACCCGGGTGCGGCGGCGCGGCTGTTCAAGGACTTCGCCAAAGAGCACGAGCACTTTGCGGTCAAGGCCCTAGCCGTCGGCGGCGAACTGCTCGGCAGCGAGCGGCTCGATGTCCTAGCGATGCTACCGACTCGCGATCAGGCCCTGTCGATGCTGGCGAACGTCACGCTCGCGCCGGTGACCAAACTGGTGCGCAGCACCCACGACATCCCCGCCCGCCTAGTGCGGGTCGTCGATCAAGTTGCCAAACAAAAGGCGGCCTAGGCCGTCCCCTGCCACGACCAATTTTTGGAGACTCAAATCATGGCACTTTCTAAAGAAGACATTCTGGACGCCATCGCCCAGATGAGCGTAATGGACGTTGTGGAACTGGTTTCCTCAATGGAGGAAAAATTCGGTGTGTCCGCCCAAGCCGCGGTCGCCGTGGCCGCCGCACCCGCCGCCGGCGAGGGCGAGGCAGCCGAGGAGCAAACCGAGTTTGATGTGGTGCTGGCCGCCATCGGCGAGAAAAAGGTGAACGTCATCAAAGCGGTGCGCGCCATCACCGGCCTAGGGCTGAAAGAGGCCAAAGAGCTGGTCGATGGTGCCCCTTCGCCAATCAAAGAAGGCGTGCCTAAGGAGGAGGCCGAAGAGGTCAAAACCACCTTGGAAGAGGCCGGTGCCACGGTCGAGCTCAAATAGGCCCGCCCTCCGGCGGTTCACAGCCTGCGCAAGCCGGGCCGATAAGGATTCCTTGTCGGCCCGCATGCGCAAGCAGGCAGTAGGCAGGTCAAATCTCAAGCTCTAAGGAGTCAATGCAGCATGGCAGACAAAGCAGACAACCCAGCGCAAGCGGCACAGGCCGCAGAAGCGGCAAAAGCGGAACAGGCCCCCAAGGCCGAAAAGCCCGTGCAAGCTAAAAAACCCGAGCAGGCCACAAAAGCCGCAACGGGCGAAAAGCCGGCAAAAGCAACACCGGCAAAAGCCCCAAAGCCCGCGAATCCCGAAAAGGCGACCAAGACCGAAAAGCCCGCGCCCGCAGCAAAACCCACAAAGTCCGCCGTGCAGACCAAAGAACAGGCTGAAGAACCGGCAGCGACCGCGCATCCTGAAAAAGCCGCCACCAAAAAATCGGCAACCAAAAAAGCACCGGCAAAAACAGCCGAAGAGCCAGCAAAGGCGGCAAAAACCGCACCACCCACCAATCCTGCAACGACCCAAAAACCCGCCAAATCCACCAAGCCGCAAGCAGCCAAAGAGGCCAAAAAAGCCGAAGGAGCCGAAGAGTCACCGCGGCCAGCCTATTCCTACACCGAGCAAAAGCGCATCCGCAAAGGCTTCGGCAAGCTACCGCAGGTGATGGAACAACCGTTCCTGCTCGCCACCCAGATGGATTCCTACCGGCAATTCACCCAAGACCAACTGCCCCCCGCCAAACGCCGCGACCAAGGCTTGCAGGCGGCATTCAAATCCATCTTCCCCATCCACAGCAACTCCGGCAACGCCGCCCTAGAATACGTATCCTACCGCCTCGGCACACCCCTCTTCGACACCGCCGAATGCATGCTCCGCGGTGCCACCTACGCCGCCCCCCTCCACGCCACCCTCCGCCTAGTCCTCTACGATCGAGAAACCTCCAAAGAACGCCCCAAAGAAATCAAAGAACAGGAAGTCTTTATGGGGGAAATCCCCCTGATGACCGACAACGGCAGCTTCATAGTCAACGGCACCGAACGCGTAATAGTCTCTCAGCTACACCGCTCCCCCGGCGTCTTCTTCGACCACGACAAGGGCAAGACTCACTCGTCCGGCAAACTGCTGTATTCGGCGCGCATCATCCCCTACCGCGGCTCTTGGCTGGATTTTGAATTCGACCCCAAAGACCTCGTCTTCGTGCGCATCGACCGCCGCCGCAAACTGCCTGCCACCATCCTACTTCGCGCCCTAGGCTACCAGGCGGAAGACATCCTGCGCATGTTTTTCAGCACCGACCGCTTCCATTTAGGCACCGAAGGCACCGAGCAAGTGGCCCTAGACCTAGTCCCCAGCCGACTACGCGGCGAGATCGCCCAGTTTGCCGTCAAAGACCAAAAGGGCAAAGTAATAGTCGAACCCGGCCGCCGCATCACAGCGCGCCACATCCGCCAGCTGGAAGAGTCCGGCGTCAAACGACTGACAGTCCCCGAAGACTACCTATACGGTCGCGCCCTAGCCCGCGACATCATCGACTCCGACACCGGCGAGATCCTCTGCCAGTGCAACAGCGAGCTCACCGCCGAGTTCATCGGCGGCCTGCGCAAGCTGAAAATCAAGAAAATCGAGGTGCTCTACACCAACGAACTGGACTGCGGCCCCTTCATTTCTGAGACCCTACGCAACGACCCATGCAAAGACCGCCTAGAGGCCCTATTCGAAATCTACCGCATGATGCGCCCCGGCGAGCCACCCACCAAAGACTCGGCGGAGGCCCTGTTCCACAGCCTGTTCTTCAGCTCCGACCGCTACGATTTCTCGGCAGTAGGGCGGATGAAGTTCAACCGCCGCATCGGCCACGACACCGATTCCGGCCCGGGCATCCTAGTCGATGGCCGCTACTTCGCCGGCCGCTTCACCGACCGCAAACCCACCACCAAGCTGGGCCCCAATGTGGTGAGCGGGGAGGTCAAACAGGTGCTCGCCCGCGCTGGTGCCGCCCCCAAAACCTACGGTGCCCTGATCAAGGCTCTAGAAGCCGCCGGCTCGGACATCATCGATGCGCTGCAAACCCTAATCGCCATCCGCAACGGCAAAGGCAGCACCGATGACATCGACCACCTCGGCAATCGCCGCATCCGCTCGGTCGGCGAAATGGCGGAAAACTCCTTCCGCGTCGGCCTAATCCGGGTCGATCGAGCGGTGCGCGAGCGTCTGTCGGTGGCCGAAAGCGACGGCCTCATGCCGCAGGACCTGATCAACGCCAAACCAGTGGCCGCGGCGGTCAAGGAATTTTTCGGCTCCAGCCAACTCTCGCAGTTTATGGACCAAAACAACCCGCTATCGGAAATCACCCACAAACGCCGCATATCGGCCCTCGGCCCCGGCGGCCTGACCCGCGACCGCGCCGGTTTCGAAGTGCGCGATGTTCACCCGACCCACTACGGCCGCGTCTGCCCCATCGAGACCCCCGAAGGCCCCAACATCGGCCTGATCAGCTCCTTGGCAACCTACGCCCGCACCAATTCCTACGGCTTTCTGGAAGCCCCCTACCGGCGCGTGGTAGACGGCCGCATCACCGACCAGATCGACTACCTATCGGCGATCAACGAGGCGGAATACGTCATCGCCCAAGTCTCGGCCACGCTCGATAAAGACGGCCGCCTGACCGATGAGATGGTCGCCTGCCGCCACGCCAACGAGTTCACCGTCAAACCGCCCAACGAAATCCAATACCAAGATATCAGCCCCCGCCAAGTGGTCTCGGTGGCCACCTCCCTCATCCCCTTCCTCGAACATGATGATGCCAACCGCGCCCTAATGGGGGCGAACATGCAACGCCAAGCCGTGCCAGTGCTCCGCGCCGAAAAACCGCTGGTCGGCACCGGGGTCGAGCGTTCGGTGGCCAAAGATTCCGGTGTCTGCCTAGTGGCGCAACGCGGCGGCGAGATCCAATCGGTCGATGCCAGCCGCATAGTGGTGCGCGTCAACGAGTCCGAACTCGCCCCGGGCGAGGCCGGCATCGACATTTACAGCCTGATCAAATACACCCGCTCCAACCAAAACACCTGCATCAACCAACGCCCGATCGTCAAAACCGGCGACCGGGTGCAGGCCGGCGACATCATCGCCGATGGCCCCTCGGTAGACTGCGGCGAGCTGGCCCTCGGGCAAAACATGCGCATCGCCTTCATGCCATGGAACGGCTACAACTTCGAGGATTCCATCCTGATATCCGAGCGTGTGGTCGCCGAAGACCGCTTCACCAGCATCCACATCGAAGAGCTAACCTGCGTCGCGCGCGAGACCAAACTAGGCTCAGAAGACATCACCGCCGACATCCCCAACGTCAACGAATCCGCCCTCAACAAACTCGATGAATCCGGCATCGTCTACGTCGGAGCCGAAGTCCTCGCCGGCGACATTCTAGTCGGCAAGGTAACCCCCAAAGGCGAGACCCAGCTCACCCCAGAAGAAAAACTCCTCCGCGCCATTTTCGGCGAGAAAGCCTCGGACGTGAAAGACACCTCGTTGCGAGTCCCCGGCAGCGTCAAGGGCACCGTCATCGATGTGCAGGTACTAACCCGCGACGGTGTCGAAAAAGACGCTCGCGCCAAGGTCATCGAGCGCCAAGAATTAGAAAAAGTACGCAAAGATCTGCGTGAAGAAGAGCAAATCTTCGAACGCGCCACCCTAGCGCGCCTGCAATCGGCCTTAGCCGGCCACCCGGTCGCCAAGGCCCCAGATCTTGAGAAAGACCAAGTGCTCACCCCCGAAATCGCCCAAGGCTACGACCTAGCGCAGTGGGAATCGGTGCGCATGGCCGGCACCGCCCACAATCAAACCCTGACCAAGACTCTGAACTACCTAAAAACCCAGAAAAGACAGCTGGAAGCGCGCCTAAAAAGCAAGCGCAAAAAGCTGGAATCCGGCGACGATCTGGCCCCCGGCGTACTAAAAATCGTCAAGGTCTACCTCGCCGTCAAACGCCACATCCAGCCCGGCGATAAAATGGCCGGTCGCCACGGCAACAAGGGGGTCATCTCGGTCATCAAGCCGGTCGAAGACATGCCCTACGACGAACATGGCGAACCAGTCGACATCGTCCTCAATCCGCTGGGCGTACCCTCGCGCATGAACGTAGGCCAGGTTCTAGAAACCCATCTGGGCCTAGCCGCCAAAGGGCTCGGCGACAAGATCGAAAAAATACTGGCCGGCCCGCGCAAACTGGCCAGCCTACGCCGCTTCCTCAAGCAGATATACAGCCTAGGCGAGCACACCCAGCAGGTCGACCTGCCCGCCTTCTCCGATGCACAGATCCTAGAGCTGGCAAACAACCTGCGCGCCGGGGTGCCCATGGCCACGCCAGTCTTTGACGGGGCCCGCGAATCCGAAATCAAGGCCCTGCTAAAGCTGGCCGATCTCTGCCCCTCCGGGCAAGTCACCCTCTACGATGGCCGCACCGGCGATGCCTTCGACAGCCCGGTCACAGTCGGTTACATGTACATGCTCAAACTCAACCACTTAGTGGACGAGAAAATGCATGCCCGCTCCACCGGCTCCTACAGCCTAGTCACCCAACAGCCGCTCGGCGGCAAGGCGCAGTTCGGCGGCCAGCGCTTCGGTGAAATGGAGGTCTGGGCCCTAGAAGCCTACGGCGCTGCCTACACCCTGCAAGAAATGCTGACCGTCAAATCCGACGATGTCGCCGGGCGCACCCGCATGTACAAAAACATCGTCGATGGCGACCACCGCATGGACCCCGGCATGCCCGAATCCTTCAATGTACTGGTGCGCGAGGTGCGCTCGCTCGGCATCAATATCGAACTGGAAGACGGTTAACTTTTCCACCGGCCCCAACTGACAGACTGGAGTAAGCGATGCAAGACCTGCTACAAATGGTTCGCCCGCGGCATCAGGAAGACGAATTCGATGCCATCCGCATCAGCCTCGCCTCGCCCGAGGTGATTCGCTCCTGGTCCTCCGGCGAGGTCAAAAAACCGGAAACCATCAACTACCGCACCTTCAAACCCGAGCGCGACGGCCTATTCTGCGCCAAAATTTTCGGCCCCATCAAAGACTACGAATGCCTATGCGGCAAATACCGCCGCATGAAACACCGCGGCGTGGTCTGTGAAAAATGCGGCGTCGAGGTCACCCTGTCCAAAGTACGCCGCGAGCGCATGGGACACATCGAGCTCGCCACCCCCTGCGCCCACATCTGGTTCCTAAAATCGCTGCCTTCACGCATCGGCCTCATGCTGGACATGACCCTGCGGGAGATCGAGCGGGTGCTCTATTTCGAATCCTACGTGGTCACCGACCCCGGCATGAGCACCGACCTGCAAAAATACCAGCTGCTCACCGATGACCAATACTTCGAAGCCATGGAGCAATACGGCGATGACTTCACCGCCCTCATGGGGGCCGAAGCCATCCAAGTGCTGCTCAAAGACATCGACCTAGAAAGCGAGATCAAGCAACTGCGCGACGAGATCGACGATGCCCGCTCAGAGACCAAAATCAAAAAACTCTCCAAGCGCGTCAAGCTGCTGGAAGCCTTCCACAACTCCGACAACAAGCCCGCATGGATGGTCATGGAAGTGCTCCCCGTGTTACCGCCGGACCTGCGCCCGCTGGTGCCGCTCGATGGCGGTCGCTTCGCCACCTCCGATCTGAACGACCTGTACCGCCGCGTCATCAACCGCAACAACCGCCTAAAACGGCTTTTGGAGCTGAGTGCCCCCGACATCATCGTGCGCAATGAAAAGCGCATGTTGCAGGAATCCGTCGATGCGCTGCTCGACAACGGTCGCCGTGGCCGCGCCGTCACCGGCAACAACAAACGCGCCCTCAAATCCCTCGCCGATATGATCAAGGGCAAGCAAGGCCGCTTCCGCCAAAACCTGCTCGGCAAACGGGTCGACTATTCCGGCCGCTCGGTGATCGTCTGCGGCCCCACCCTGCGCCTACACCAGTGCGGCCTACCGAAAAAAATGGCCCTCGAACTGTTCAAACCCTTCATCTTCAGCAAACTCGAACTACGCGGCCTCGCCACCACCATCAAAGCCGCCAAGAAAATGGTCGAGCGCGAAGAGCCCATCGTCTGGGATATGCTCGATGAAGTCATCCGCGAACACCCCGTCCTCCTCAATCGCGCCCCAACCCTGCACCGCCTCGGCATCCAAGCCTTCGAACCGGTGCTGATTGAAGGCAAAGCCATCCAGCTACACCCGCTAGTCTGCTCCGCCTACAACGCCGATTTCGACGGCGATCAGATGGCCGTACATGTGCCGCTCACCCTAGAAGCCCAGCTGGAATCGCGGGTGCTGATGATGTCCACCAACAACATCCTCTCCCCCGCCAACGGCGACCCGGTCATAGTGCCATCGCAGGACGTGGTGCTAGGGCTGTATTACATGACCCGCGAGCGCATCAACGCCCGTGGCGAGGGCATGCGCTTCGCCGATATTGCCGAAGTCCGCCGCGCCTACGACACCGGCCAGGTCGACCTGCACGCCCGCATCCAAGTGCGCATGAGTGAGACCGCCGGCGACAGCGATGACGACAAATCGCCCCGCCGCCTAGTCGACACCACCGTCGGCCGCATCCTAGTGTGGGAGATCAGCCCCGCCGGCATGGCCTTCGAGATCGTCAACCAGCCCCTAGTCAAAAAAGCCATCTCCCGCCTGATCGATGTCTGCTACCGCGATGTCGGCCTCAAAGCCACGGTCATTTTCGCCGACCAGCTCATGTACATGGGCTTCAAATACTCGACCGTCTCCGGCTCCTCCATCGGGGTCAACGACTTCGTCGTCCCCACCGAGAAAAAGACCATCATCGCCGCCGCCGACCGCGAGGTGAAAGACATCGAAAAACAATTCGCCTCCGGCCTAGTCACCCAGGGCGAGAAATACAACAAAGTGGTCGACATCTGGTCCCGCGCCAACGACCTGCTGACCAAATCCATGATGGCCGGCATCAGCAAAGAGACGGTCACCAACCGCGACGGCGAGGAAGAAGAGCAAGACTCCTTCAATTCGGTCTACATCATGGCCGACTCCGGTGCCCGCGGCTCGCCCGCACAGATCCGCCAGCTGGCCGGCATGCGCGGACTCATGGCGCGACCTGATGGCTCCATCATCGAGACCCCGATCACCGCCAACTTCCGCGAAGGCTTGAGCGTCCTCCAATACTTCATCTCCACCCACGGTGCCCGCAAAGGGCTGGCCGACACCGCCCTAAAAACCGCCAATTCCGGCTACCTCACTCGCCGCATGGTCGATATCGCCCAGGATGTAGTGATCACCGAATCCGATTGCGGCACCCGCGAAGGGCTGGAAATGAAAGCGGTCATCGAAGGCGGCGACATTATCGAATCCCTCGGTGACCGCATCCTCGGTCGGGTCCTAGCCGCCGATGCCGTACAGCCGGGCACCGAGGCATCCGCCACCGCCACAGTGATCGTCCCCGCCGGCACCCTGATCGACGAAAAATGGGTGAATAAAATCGAATCCGCAGGCATCGACTCGGTCAAAGTGCGCTCGCCGATCACCTGCGAGAGCCGCCACGGCATCTGCACCGAATGCTACGGGCGCGACCTCGCCCGCGGCCACAAGATTAACAAGGGCGAATCCGTGGGCGTCATGGCCGCGCAATCCATCGGCGAGCCCGGCACCCAGCTGACCATGCGCACCTTCCACATCGGTGGTGCCGCCAGCCGCGAATCGGCGGAAGACAGCATCGAAGTCAAACGCGAAGGCATCATCCGCTTCGTCAACCTCAAATTGATCGAACGCAAAAGCGGCGACCTAGTGGCCACCTCCCGCTCCGGCGAACTGGTAGTAGCCGAGCTCGACAGCGGCCGCGAGCGCGAGCGTTATCGCCTGCGTTACGGCGCGGTCATCAAGGTCAAAGACGGTGCCAAAGTCGCAGCCGGCACCGTCGTCGCCCACTGGGACCCGCACACCCACCCGATCATCTCCGAAGTCTCCGGCAAAGCGCAACTATCGGAAATGCAAGAAGGGCTCTCCGTTCGCGAGCAAACCGACGAGCTCACCGGCCTCAGCAGTTTCGAGGTCATCGACCCCAGCGAACGCCCAGTCGCCGGCAAAGATATGCGCCCGGCCGTCCGCCTGCTCGATGAACAGGGCAACGACCTGCTCATCCCCAACTCCAACCAACCCGCCCGCTACCCGCTCGATGCCGGCGCGGTAATCACCCTGCGCGATGGCGACTCCATCGATGTCGGCGACTTCATCGCCCGCATCCCGCAAGAGGGCGCCAAAACCCGCGACATTACCGGCGGTCTACCGCGGGTGGCCGACCTATTCGAAGCGCGCACACCCAAAGACCACAGCATCCTGGCGGAAATCGCCGGCACCGTCGCCTTCGGCAAAGAAACGCGGGGTAAACGCCGCCTGCAAATTTTCCCGCCCACCGGCACCACCCTCGAAGACGGCTCCCCCCACTGGGAATTGCTCATCCCAAAATGGCGGCAAATCATGGTGTTCGAAGGCGAACAGGTAGAAAAGGGCGATGTGATCTGCGACGGCCCACCCAACCCGCACGACATCCTGCGCCTGATGGGGGTCGAAGAGCTCGCCCGCTACGTCACCCGCGAAGTTCAAGAGGTCTACCGCCTGCAAGGCGTCGGCATCAACGACAAACACATCGAAGTCATCTGCCGTCAGATGCTGCGCAAGGTCGAGATCACCGACCGCGGCGACTCCCACTTCGTCAAGGGCGAGCAAGTCGAATACAACCACCTGCGCGACGAACTAGAACGCCTCGCCAAAATAGACGGCATCCCCCCCCGCTATCAACGCCTGCTATTGGGTCTCACCAAGGCATCGCTGGCCACCGAATCCTTCATCTCCGCCGCCTCCTTCCAGGAAACCACCCGAGTGCTCACCGAAGCATCGGTCACCGGCAAACGCGACAGCCTACGCGGCCTGAAAGAAAACGTGGTCGTCGGTCGCCTAATCCCCGCCGGCACCGGCCTCGCCTATCACGAAAACCGCCGCAAACAACGCGAAGAACGCCTCAGCAGCGAGCAAGTCGAAGCCCAGCTGGCCGAAGCCCTCGGCGACGAAGATCTAGAAGGCGATATCTTATCCGCCGAGGAACCAGTAGCCACCGACGACCCGACCGAGCCGACAACCGCCACCATGGATCCCCCCCCCGACACCCCCACCCCCACCCCGCAAATCCCCGCAGATTAACCGCCCCAACCCCCCATTTTCTGCTACACTGCGCCCTCGAAATTTTCGCCTCGCCTAAGCCATCCTTTAAGCTATCCCCTTCGCCAATATCCGGCCAAAATGCGCCCCGCGCTACGGCCATTCTGGAGCATTCATGGCCACGATCAACCAACTAGTGCGCAAACCGCGCAAACGCAAAGTCGCCAAAAGCGATGTGCCGGCCCTGCAACAAAGCCCGCAACGCCGCGGTGTCTGCACCCGCGTCTACACCACCACCCCGAAAAAGCCCAACTCCGCCCTGCGCAAGGTCTGCCGGGTGCGCCTGACCAGCGGCTACGAAGTCGCCTCCTACATCGGCGGCGAAGGCCACAACCTGCAAGAACACAGCGTGGTGCTAATCCGCGGCGGTCGCGTGAAAGACCTGCCCGGGGTCCGCTACCACACAGTCCGCGGCACCCTCGACTGCGCTGGAGTCAGCGATCGCAAGCAAGGCCGCTCCAAATACGGGGCCAAACGCCCCAAATAGCCGCAGCAACCCGCTGCAAACCCACAGTAAGGCCGGGCAAAGTCCCGGATCCACCCTGAAGAGAAACCCAAAAAATGCCCCGAAGACGAGTCGCCGCCAAGCGCGAAATCCTGCCCGACCCCAAATTTGGCGATGTCCAGCTCGCCAAGTTTATGAACCACCTAATGGTCAGCGGTAAAAAATCCGTCGCTGAAAAGATCGTCTACGGTGCCCTAGATCTCGTCCGCGAGCGCACCAAGCGCGACCCGCTCGAAATTTTCGCCGAAGCCTTAGAAAACATCGCCCCGCAGGTAGAAGTCAAATCACGGCGCGTCGGCGGTGCCACCTATCAGGTGCCGATCGAAGTCCGCCCAGCCCGCCGCACCGCCCTAGCCATGCGCTGGCTGGTCGAACATGCCCGCAGCCGCGGGGAAAAATCCATGGCCCAACGCCTCGCCGCCGAGATGGCCGATGCAGCGGACAACCGCGGCAGCGCAGTGAAAAAGCGCGAAGAAGTCCACCGCATGGCGGAAGCCAACAAAGCCTTCTCGCATTTCCGCTTTTAGCCGCCCGCGCACCGCCTTCGTCCCTATCTCCAATTCCCATCCAGAGCACTGTCCCCTCGCCGGCCCAGCCCGCTGCCATCCAATGAACGCCCCAGTCACCCGCCAAACCCCGATCGCCCACTACCGCAACATCGGCATCTGCGCCCACGTCGATGCCGGCAAAACCACCACCACCGAGCGAGTCCTCTTCTACACCGGCATGTCGCACAAAATCGGCGAAGTCCACGATGGCGCCGCCACCATGGATTGGATGGAACAAGAACAAGAGCGTGGCATCACCATCACCTCGGCAGCCACCACCTGCTTTTGGCGCGGCTCCGCCGGGCAATTTGCGCAGCACCGCATCAACATCATCGACACCCCCGGCCACGTCGACTTCACCATCGAAGTCGAGCGCTCCCTGCGCGTCCTCGATGGTGCCATAGTCGTCCTCTGCGGCTCCTCCGGGGTCCAACCACAAACCGAAACCGTCTGGCGACAGGCAGATAAATACCGCGTCCCCCGCCTAGTTTTCGTCAACAAAATGGACCGCGCCGGCGCCGACTTCATCGGCGTCGTCCGCCAGCTGGATGAACGTCTCGGTGCCCGCGCCGTCCCCGTGCAAATGACCATCGGTTCTGAAGACGGCTTCCGCGGCGTGGTCGACCTGCTAAAAATGAAAGCCATCATCTGGAACGACCAAGACCAAGGCATGACCTACCACCACGAAGACGTCCCCGCCGATCTCATCGACCGCTGCACCGAAATGCGCGAACAGCTGGTCGCCGAAGCCGCCGAAGCCAACGACCGCCTCACCGAACAATACCTCGATGCCGGCGATCTCAGCGAAGCCGCCATCCGCGAAGGGCTCCGCAGCCGCTGCCTAGCCAACGAAATTGTCCCCGTCCTCGGCGGCTCCGCCTTCAAAAACAAAGGCGTGCAGGCGGTTCTCGATGCCGTCATCGAATACCTCCCCGCCCCCACCGAAGTCCAAGCCATCGAAGGCGAGCTCCCCGACGGCTCCCCCGCCACCCGCCAGGCAGACGACCAAGCCCCCTTCGCCGCCCTCGCCTTCAAAATCGCCACCGACCCCTTCGTCGGCACCCTAACCTTTTTCCGCGTCTATTCCGGCACCCTGCGCACCGGCGATAAAGTCTTCAACCCCCTCAAAGGCCGCAGCGAACGCATCGGCCGCATGGTGCAAATGCACGCCAACAACCGTGAAGAAATCAAAGCCGTCCTAGCCGGCGACATTGCCGCTGGCATCGGCCTAAAAGACGTCGCCACCGGCGACACCCTCTGCGCCACCCACAGCACCATCACCCTAGAACGCATGGACTTCCCCAAGCCCGTCATCTCCGTCGCCGTAGAACCCCGCTCCCACCCCGACCAAGAAAAGATGGGCACCGCCCTCGGCAAACTGGCGCAAGAAGACCCCTCCTTCCGCGTCCAAACCGACGCCGAGACCGGCCAGACCATCATTTCCGGCATGGGCGAGCTCCACCTCGACATCCTCGTCGAACGCATGAAGCGCGAATTCGGTGTCGCCGCAAACATCGGCAAACCGCAGGTCGCCTACCGCGAGGCGATCCGCACCGCCGCCGACGTCGAAGGCAAATTCATCCGTCAAACCGGCGGCCGCGGCCAATACGGCCACGTCTGCATACGCTTCGAACCGCGCCCCAATGCCGTCGAAGGGGCCGCCGAAGGGCTAGAATTCATCAACCAAATCGTCGGCGGCACCATCCCCCGCGAATACATCCCCGCGGTAGAAAAAGGCATCGCCGAACAGATGCAAAACGGCATCCTCGCCGGCTACCCCCTGCTCGGCTTAAAGGCCACCCTCTACGATGGCTCCTTTCATGAGGTTGACTCCAGCGAAATGGCCTTTAAGATTGCCGCCTCTATGGCAACCCGACAGTTGGCAGAAACAGGCGGAGCAACCCTGCTCGAACCGCTAATGCAAGTCGAAGTAGTAACGCCGGAGGCAAATATGGGCGATGTAGTCGGCGATCTAAACCGCCGCCGCGGCATCATCCAAGGCATGGGCGAAGGCCCAGCCGGTCGGCTCATCAACGCCGAAGTGCCCCTAGCGGAAATGTTCGGCTACGCGACCGACCTGCGCTCCGCCACCCAAGGCCGCGCCACCTACACCATGGAATTTTTGCATTACGCCGAGGCCCCAGCCAGTCTGACCCAAGCCGTAATCGCCAAAAATGCGCCCGGCACCCCAAAGGTGCCAGCAAAACCGGCCCCCGGGCCTTAACTGAAAAACGACTCTGAGAGGAACAGTCACATGTCCAAGGAAAAATTTGAACGCACTAAACCGCACGTCAACGTCGGCACCATCGGCCACGTCGACCACGGCAAAACCACGCTCACCGCGGCCCTCACCCGCGTCTGCGCCGAAGTCTGGGGCGGCGAAGCCGTCGCCCTAGACGGCATCGACAACGCGCCCGAGGAGAAAGAGCGCGGCATCACCATCGCCGCCTCGCACGTGGAATACGACTCGCCCAAGCGTCACTACGCCCACGTCGACTGCCCCGGCCACGCCGACTATGTCAAAAACATGATCACCGGCGCAGCGCAAATGGACGGTGCCATCCTAGTCTGCTCCGCCGCCGACGGCCCCATGCCGCAAACCCGCGAACACATCCTGCTGTCGCGCCAAGTCGGCGTCCCCTACATCGTCGTCTTCATGAACAAAGCCGACATGGTCGACGATGAAGAGCTCCTAGAGCTCGTCGAGATGGAAATCCGCGAGCTACTCGGCCAATACGAGTTCCCCGGCGACGACACCCCGATCATCATCGGCTCCGCCCTGCTCGCGCTCGAAGGCAAAGACGACAAAGAGATGGGCACCACAGCCGTCAAAAAGCTGGTCGAGACCCTAGACGACTACATCCCTGAGCCCGAGCGCGCCATCGACGGCGACTTCCTGATGCCGATCGAAGATGTCTTCTCCATCTCCGGTCGCGGCACCGTAGTCACCGGGCGCATCGAGCGCGGTATCGTCAACACCGGCGATGATGTAGAAATCGTCGGCATCCGCGACACCCAAACCACCACCTGCACCGGCGTCGAAATGTTCCGCAAACTGCTCGATGAAGGCCGCGCCGGCGAAAACATCGGGGCCCTCCTACGCGGCACCAAGCGCGACGAAGTCGAGCGCGGCCAAGTCCTCGCCAAGCCCGGCTCCATCAACCCGCACACCAACTTCGAAGCCGAAGTCTACGTGCTGTCCAAAGACGAAGGCGGCCGCCACACCCCCTTCTTCAAAGGCTACCGCCCACAATTCTACTTCCGCACCACCGATGTCACCGGCTCGGTCGAGCTCCCCGAGGGCGTAGAAATGGTCATGCCCGGCGACAACATCCAAATGACCGTGGAGCTAATCGCCCCGATCGCCATGGAAGAGGGCCTCCGCTTCGCCATCCGCGAAGGTGGCCGCACCGTAGGCGCCGGCGTAGTGGCTAAAATTATCAAATAATTTTAGCCCCACCCCAACCCGGGCCCGGCCAGACACCCACTGCCGGGCCCGCCCCCTTTCCCCCCGCCTATGAGAGCACCACAATGAACCGCGACCAGCTTCTCTTCCTACGCCGCATCCACCCCGCCATCAGCGGCGCAGCCGACGATATTCACAGGCTGTTAGCCAACGCCGAGATCAACAGTGACACCCCACAAATCTCCGCCGAGCAAAAAAAGCAACTCAGCGACGGTATCGAAATGATTGAAAAAACCATCAGCGAAGTCCTAAGCTAAGCCACCCAACCTAGGGCAAACCCCCATGACCGCCCTCGAAAAACTCCTAAAAACCTACCGCGACGCCGCCCAAACCCCCCGCGAGCAAGGCACCTACTTCGAGCAGCTAATCCTCACCTACCTCCGCTTTGAGGCCAGCTACCAAGACCTCTACAGCCAAGTCCAAACCTACGCCGACTGGGCCCAATCCGAAGGCAAAAACCCCCAAGACGACGGCATAGACCTAGTCGCCAAAACCCGCGGCACCGGCGAATACCACGCCATCCAATGCAAATTCTACGCCACCGACCACCGCATCCAAAAATCCGACATCGACAGCTTCTTCACCGCCTCCGGCAAAGCCTACTTCCGCCATCGCCTAATCGTCACCACCAGCAACAACTGGAGCCACAACGCCGCCGCCGCCCTGCACGACCAACAACCGCCCGTCAGCCGCATCGACCTGCACGACCTAGAAAACAGCCAAATCGACTGGTCAAAATACCAACCCAACACCGAACCCGTCCTAAAACCCAAATACGCCCTAAAACCCCACCAACAAACCGCCCTGCGCTCTGTCGCCGCCGGCCTAAACCAAGCCGACCGCGGCAAACTAATCATGGCCTGCGGCACCGGCAAAACCCTAACCAGCCTAAAAATCGCCGAACACCTAGCCGGCCGCGGCAAGCGCGTCCTATTCCTAGTCCCCAGCCTAAACCTCCTCTCCCAAACCCTCACCGAATGGACCCAGCAAAGCGAAATACCGCTCCACAGCTTCGCCGTCTGCTCCGATTCGGAAGTCGGCAAAAAACGCCCCCCAAAAGACGCCCACGACATCGTCCAAACCTTCACCCACGAACTGCGCTACCCCGCCACCACCGACGGCCCCCGCCTAGCCGCCGCTATGCAAAAACGCCACGACCCCCAACACATGAGCGTCGTTTTCTCCACCTACCACTCCATCGCCGTATTAAACACCGCCCAACAAGCCGGCCTCCCCGCCTTCGACCTAGTCATCTGCGACGAAGCCCATCGCACCACCGGTAACACCTTCGCCAACGAAGACGAATCCGCCTTCGTCAAAGTCCACAACGACCAATACCTAAAAGCCAAAAAACGCCTCTACATGACCGCCACCCCCCGCATCTACGATCCCGATGCCAAAGCAAAAGAAAAGCAAGGCGATTTTACGCTCTGCTCTATGGACGACAAAGCCCTCTACGGTGAACAACTCCACGTCATCAATTTCTCGGAAGCCGTCCAACGCGGCCTATTAACCGACTACCGCGTCATCATTCTCACCGTTGACGAGAGTCACATTAATCAACGCCTAGACACCCTATTATCAGACGACAAAAACAGCCTAAAAGTAGACGATGCCGCCAAAATCATCGGCTGCTGGAAAGCCCTCTCCAAACAAGACATAAAAAAAGCCGCCGAAGACGAACCGCCCATGCAACGCGCCGTCGCCTTCTGTCAAATTATCGAAGTCAATCACCGCGGCCAATACCACAAAGTCAGCTCCAAACAGATCGCCGCCATGTTCAGCACCGTCGTCGAAGCCTACCAACACCAAATGGCCGCAGACGGCATAGACCACGGCACCCTAAAATGTGAAGCCGAACATGTCGACGGCGCCATGAACGCCGCCCAAAAAGAAGAAAAAATAAACTGGCTAAAAGACCAACCAGATCCCGACACCTGCAAAATCCTCAGCAACGTCCGCTGCCTATCCGAAGGTGTCGACGTCCCCGCCCTCGATGCCGTACTATTCCTAACCCCACGCAATTCCCAAGTCGACGTCGTCCAATCCGTCGGTCGGGTCATGCGCAACGCCCCGGCAAACACCGCGGCTACGTCATCCTCCCCGTCGTCATCCCCGCCGG
The DNA here is from genome assembly GCA_014323765.1 of Cellvibrionales bacterium. GTDB lineage: Bacteria > Pseudomonadota > Gammaproteobacteria > Pseudomonadales > GM7GCV1 > GM7GCV1. Next base: position 110,479 of record JACONM010000009.1, read on the forward strand.
CAAAACCCCCAACGAAGCCCTAAACGACAACAAAGCCTATAAAGTGGTATGGGAAGTATTACAAGCCCTCCGCGCCCACGACGACCAGTTCGACGCAATGATCAATAAAATGGATCTAATGGAACAGCCCCCCGCCAAAATGGAGGTAATCGCCATCACCGATGCCATCCAACGCAAACCAAAATCCCCCAGCAAACGCCAACAAACCCTCAACCGCGCCAAAACAAGCCGCAGCCTCGGCGAACAACAACCCACCCCTAGCCAAACTCAAACCCAAACCAAGTTCACCTTCGAAGTCGGCGAAATCGAACGCGCCCTCTACGCCAAAATCGTCAAAAAATGCGGCACCCGCCTATACTGGGAAGACTGGGCCACCGACATCGCCAAAATCGCCCGCACCCACATCGACCGCATCCAGCAAATCATAAACACTCCAGAAAACACCGCCGAACAAAAAGCCTTCCACGCCTTCACCGAAGAGCTCCGCGACGACCTAAACGCCGCGATTACCGAACCTGAGGCAATAGAAATGCTCGCCCAACACCTAATCACCCAGCCCGTTTTCGATGCCCTCTTCACCGACTACCAATTCGCCCAGAAAAACCCCGTCTCCCAAGCCATGCAACAGGTCCTAAAAATCCTGCAACAACACCACCTAGAAAAAGAACGCGACACCCTGCAAAAATTCTACGCCAGCGTAAAAATGCGCGCCGCCGGCATAGACAACGCCGTCGGCAAACAGAAAATCATTATCGAGCTCTACGACAAATTCTTCCGCCGCGCCTTCCCCAAAATGACTGAGCGACTAGGCATCGTCTACACCCCGGTCGAAGTCGTCGACTTTATTCTCCACAGCGTCAACGACATCCTAAAATCCCAATTCGGCCAAACCCTCGGCTCAAAAGGCGTCCACATTCTCGACCCTTTCACCGGCACCGGCACCTTCATTACCCGCCTACTCCAATCCGGCCTAATTACAAAAGAGCAACTAAAATACAAATACCACAAAGAAATCCATGCCAACGAAATAGTACTACTCGCCTACTACATCGCCGCCATAAATATCGAAGCCGCCTACCACGATCAAGCCGGCGGCACCTACCAACCCTTCACCGGCATCTGCTTCACCGATACTTTCCAGATGTACGAGAAAGACGACCTAATAAGCCAGCTACTAGCCGACAACTCCGACCGCCGCAAACGCCAGAAAGACCTAGATATTCGAGTCATTATTGGCAACCCGCCTTATTCCAAAGGTCAGAAAAGTGCCAATGATAATGCCGCTAATATCCAATATCCGCAGCTAGACGAAAAAATCCGCGATACCTATGCCGCAAACTCGCTGGCCACTAATAAAAACGCTCTCTACGACAGCTATATCCGCGCCATCCGCTGGGCCTCCGACCGCGTCGGACAAAGCGGCATTATTGGTTTTGTCACCAACGCCGGCTTTCTCGATGCCAACACCGCCGACGGCCTGCGCCAATGCCTAGCGGAAGATTTCAGTTCCATTTACATTTTTCATTTACGCGGCAACGCCCGAACCCAGGGCGAACTAAGGCGCAAAGAAGGCGGCAATGCCTTTGATAGCGGCAGCCGCGCCCCCATCGCCATCTCTCTGCTAGTAAAAAACCCCAACGCCCGCCAGCACGGCCAGATCCATTTTTGCGATATTGGCGACTACCTAACCCGCGACCAAAAGCTAGAAAAAATTACCCAGCTAAAAAGTGTGCAAGGCATTACCGAATGCCGGGATTGGCAACCCATCATCCCAGACCAAGACAACGATTGGTTAGAACAAATAGATCGTAATCTTGAGCATTTCCCCATTCTCGGTGCTAAACGCGGTACCGAACAGAGCATTTTTGAAGATTATTCCGCTGGCGTGGCTACCAACCGTGATGATTGGGCTTATAACAACAGTCGTTCAAAGCTTATGGGCAACATCGCTCGCATGATCGATTTCTACAATGCCGAACTAGAACGCTATACCGCGGTTGGCAAACCCGTCGATATGGGTGGCTTTATCAACAAGGATCCAAAAAAGATCAGTTGGAGCAGTTCATTGGAAGCCCGATTCAGGAGCGGCAAACCGATTGCCCCAGATGACGGTGTGGCGATGCGTGGTCTCTACCGCCCGTTCACCAAGCAATGGCTGTATTACAGCCGGAGCGTGAACCATAGGGTTGCGCAAATGCCTCGCATCTTTCCGCATGCAAAGGCGGAAAACCGGGTTATCCAAGTATCGGGAATCGGTGCTGAAGCGGGATTCTCGGCACTGATGACGGATGCGGTGCCCAATTTGCATACCATTGATTCGGGCCAATGCTTCCCCCTCTACCTCTACGAAAAATCCAACCCCGTCACCCGCCGCAACGGCGACATGCTAAAAGCTCAGCCCGATGCCAACTACACCCGCCACCATGCCATCACCGACCAAGGCTTGCAACACTTCCAAAACGCCTACCCCGGCCAACAAATCAGCAAAGAAGACCTCTTCTACTACATCTACGGCCTACTCCACTCCCCCGACTACCGCCAACGCTTCAAAAACAACCTAAGCAAACAACTCCCCCGCATCCCCGCCGTAAAAACCTTCGCCGACTTCGCCGCCTTCCGCGACGCCGGCCGCGCCCTAGGCAACCTCCACCTAAACTTTGAGACAGTAGCCATGCACCCCGCCACCATAGAAATAACCGGCAACCAAAGCGATCCAGAAACCCTCTACCGCGTCGAAAAGATGAAACACCCCAAAACCCGCAACCAAGCAGGCAAACTAGAAAACGACCAAACCACCCTAATCTACAATCCCCAAATCACCATAAAAAACATCCCCGAAGAAGCCTACGAATACATAATAAACGGCAAACCCGCCCCAAAATGGATAATGGAACGCCAGTCCATAAAAACCGACAAAGCCAGCAACATAACCAACAACGCCAACGACTACGCCAACGAGACCCTAAAAAACCCAAAATACCCCCTAGAACTATTCCTAAGAATAATAACCCTAAGCCTAGAAACCAAAAAAATCGTAGACAACCTACCAAATCTAGACATCGATTGATAACCCAAATCCCGGTTGTCGAATATAAGGCGTTAGATTTGCGGGAGAGAATTAATTGTCATGAATGATTTATTTAAAGTAAAAGCCGCATTTATTGTCGGTCTTCTCGCTACAGTGTTTTTATTCAAGCCTTTAGTTGATTCCAATAGTGACTTTGGGTTTGATATTTTTCATGTAAAAATCACTGTTGAACATGCCTACATGTTTTTAACTGCTTGTCTGGGATTGGCGGTATATCTAATCTCTCTTCAGTTTGTATCTCCTAAATACTTTAAGACGATTAATTCGATTAGCGATACTTGCTATTTACTTGCATTGCTAACACCTCTAGTCTTTTTTGTATCTTGGATCTTAATG
>JACONM010000010.1:0-15426 GCA_014323765.1 Cellvibrionales bacterium
CGCCCCCATCGCTCATCGCCGCCAACTGCGCCAAAATCCCCGACCGCGACAACAACTCCACTCCCGCCGCCAACCGATACCCCCGCCCCGCCACCGACTCCACCGGCAACCCCGCCGCCACCAACCGGTCAATCCGCTTTTTCACCGCCACCCGAGAAATCCCCAAACGCCGCCCCAAATCCGGGCCAGAATGCACCCCCGGCCGCGCCAACATCGCGATAAGCCCCGCATCCCCATCATGTATAGCCATTCGCCCCACCCATCGCATTCGCCACGCCACCAAAGCCCAAAGCATAGCAGCCGCCCCCTAGTTTTCGGTATAGTTAGCCCCCCACAAAAAAGGCGCCCGTAGCTCAGCTGGATAGAGCACCTGGCTTCGAACCAGGTGGTCGGGAGTTCGAATCTCTCCGGGCGCGCCACCCAACCACAAAAACCCCGCCCCATTTTATCCACGGCGAGGTTTTTAGGAAGACAGTAGGGAATTCGCTAATGTGGTACGCAATCATCGGCGGCATTATCTTCTGGATAATTGGCTACCACCACAGAAAAAAGGAATCAAAATCTACACCAACTGTTCCGCCTTGGCCAAGCCTGCTAAGTAGACCGCAACCAGCAGTCAAAGATGCGAGCCAGCGCAAAAGTGAACGCAGACAAGAGGGGATAGAAAAGATGAGCAAAACTACCACCCGCGACCTACTCCACCAATTCGCCAAGCAAATGCTAGTTCCTGGGCAGGAATTTTCCCCGAAGGATGCAGTGCGTTGGTGCTCTGAACACGGTCCGGATAAAAGCCCCGCAACCGTGATCAAGCACGTGCGTGGTATGGCCATTAACGACCTGCCGGGGCGCAAATACATAAATCGTAACGAAGAATGGAACCTTTTCTTCAAAATCGACAAAGACCGCTTCCACCTCTGGAATGAAAAGACCGACGGCCCGCCGCAATATCCGGACTGCTCGACACCGCAACCCGTGCCAAAAACCACCGTAAGAAATCATCCAGCCAAACGCACCTTATTACCAAGCGCGTCGTCGTCGCCCGTAAAAAGCGGATGGATTCCAGCCGACAAAACCGTGCAAGTAGCAGGGCGCAACATTGGTGGCATGGTTTATATTGGCAAAAAGTGTCGGCTTTATATCAATCCATCTCTTCAAGTCTCTCAAACAGAGGCCGATAAAAATGGAGATGAAATGCCCTATTGGCCGGGATATTCGGGTATTTCACCCCGCTGTCGGGCAGCTTATCTCGACTGGCTGGCCAGCGGGCGTAGCAATGCATCCTACAACCCCGGCTACATGTTTTTATATTTTTACGGGCTGGAAAGACGTTTCTTTCTGGATAAATCAGATGCAAAAGATAAACAAGACATATTGCGGGAAGTTCAGCGCCTTAAAACCCTATATTCACAAAAAAGGGGTTCGGTACAGCGGTATTTAAGCCGGTTTATACAGTTTGCGCAGGTTTATCTGGATAGCGCAGATATTCATGAGCCAGTTTTCGAAAACCATGACCGGGAATTGCCGTTAACTCTAAAATGCGCACTCGGTACACAGATCGAAAGAGGCAAAAATCTCACTGCCGACTGGCTACTAAGCTGGTTTTTTTGCCATCCAGAAAGCAACCTGAGAACCCCTGCCACGCGCTGCCGAAATGAATTTATCGAGTTATTTCGTCTACGATTTAATAAACACTTCCCTAATGGATTGAAAGTTAATAAACCCAGAGAACCACTTGCGGTGTCCTATTATGCGGCTTCCAGCGAATTCGAGTACTCCGCTAATCCTACCGTGAACGGTAAATCAATCCCGGACATTTCTAATTTACATCAACCGATCATTATCGCACAGGCGTTAGCGGACGAGGTGATGGAAGAACTAGATAAACTGAGCCGCTTTCTCGCTCGAAATCCTGATGGCCAAGGCAGCGTTGCGGCGCATGCTCTGCTACCGCCGGAACTTTGGGTATTCTTTCCGTCCGCAGAAATGGACCGCTTGAAAGCATGGGCAAGCGACATTGTCGAGCGCGGCGGATTAGTCCCGCTACGAGATGTAATCCGGTATTTGGCATCCGAGACAAGCGAAAAAATTGGTAAACCGCAGATCACCGCAGCGGCGGATGCCTTGGCACGAATCGGTTTTGGCTTAGCCCCCGACCCACGATTTGCGCTGCGTTTCCCCAAACCGGCAGAGCCAGTAGTACTGTTTAGTTTGGGTGAACCCGTCGCAAAATTAGAAGCGGTTTCCAATGAATATCGCCAAGCCCTGCTGGAGTTGGCACTAGGTTCGTTTATCGTCCATGCGGATGATGAACTCGTCGACGCAGAGCGGAAAATGCTGGATGCACACGCTAAGACCGTGGCAACACTAAGCGATCATGAACGCCGCAGGCTACACGCAAACCTTAAATGGTTTCTCACCGTGCCGCCCGACATGCCGCTATTGCAACGCAAGTTAAAAGACATTGATCCAGATAATCAAGCAACCATCCGGTCCGCCTTAATCAGCGCAGCACACGCTGACGGCATCATTCATCCCGCCGAAGTGGCAGGCATTGAAAAAGTCTACCAAGTTTTAGGGCTAGACCCCGCGCTCGCCTCTTCCGACCTACATGCTGGCGAGATTGCGGATGCCCCACACAGGGTTCGGGTGGCGCAACCGGGCCGCCCAGGCGAGGCGATCCCTGAGCCCGAGAAAACAAGCGGACCACAACTCGATGCCACTCGGATTGCGGCTATCCGCTCGGATACGGAGCAGGCATCGACGCTCCTCGGGCAAATCTTCGGTGTTAAGGACGAACCGGAGACTGCGCCCGCCGAAGATGTCAGGCAAGGCGCACTCGCCGGACTCGACCCGAAACACGGTACCCTAGTGTTGGAACTAATTGAACGTGAGCACTGGTCAGACGCAGATTTTACGCGACTCTGCGCAACGCATGGCCTGATGGAATCCGGTGCGCTAGAGGTGGTGAACGAGTGGGCTTTTGAACTGTACAATGAAGCACTACTAGATGAATATAATGGCTATCATCTGTCTGCCAAAGTCGCAGGCGCAATACATCAGGAAATGGAGACCAAGGATGTCGCAACTAAAACCACTTGAACGCGATGCAATCATTCAGGCACTGCGAGCCGGAGTAGTGCCCAAACTCGGCCTGCGCCACATTCAAGTCGGGCGCAATCGAGAAATCGAGAAGCTTATCAAGGACATAGAGCGAATAGCCGCTGGCGGCTCCGCCATCCGTTTTATTATCGGCGAATACGGCTCCGGTAAAACCTTCTTTATGAACCTGATCCGGCTCGTCGCGCTAGAAAAGGGGCTGGTTACCATGTTCGCGGACCTAGCACCAGACCGCCGCATTCATGCCACTGGCGGGCAAGCGCGAGCACTCTATGCCGAGCTATCCCGAAACCTATCGACCCGCACAAAATCAGACGGCGGCGCGTTAGCCAGCGTCGTAGAGTGATTCGTAAGCCAAGCGCACCGCGATGCCGAAGATCTCCGTGCATCCACCGATTCCATCATTCGTGACTGCCTCGGTCAATTTGAGGAGCTCACGGGTGGCTTTGAATTCGCGCAAGTTATCCGCCGTTATTGGGAAGGCCATGAAGCCGGCAACAGCGAATTGCAATCCGCCGCCCTGCGTTGGCTCCGTGGCGAATTTGCCACCCGCACCGATGCCCGCAATGCCCTTGGGGTACGCACTATTATCGATGATGCCAGCGTCTACGACCACCTCAAGTTAATCTCAGCCTTCGTGTGCCAAGCCGGCTACAAGGGACTGCTCGTCGGTCTCGATGAAATGGTGAACCTGTACAAACTCAGTTCATCCCAAGCCCGCAAAGCAAACTACGAGCAAATCCTCCGCATAATTAACGATGTGTTGCAAGGCACCGCCGCGAACCTCGGTTTCTTGATGGGTGGCACACCGGAATTTTTAATGAACACACGCCGCGGACTGTACAGCTACGAAGCGCTGCAATCGCGCCTAGCGGAAAATACCTTTGCACATGAGGGTCTGGTAGATCTCTCCGGTCCGGTCATCCGCTTGGCAAATCTATCCCCAGAAGACCTGTTTGTTTTATTGGGCAAAGTGCGCAAAATAATGCAGGGAGAAGAGGCGGCGCTACCAGATACCGCCCTAGAAGCATTCATGGCACACTGTTCCGAGCGCATCGGTGAAGCCTACTTCCGCACCCCACGCAACACAGTGACGACTTTTGTGAACCTGCTTTCAATCCTCGAACAAAACCCCACTAGCCAATGGAAAGATCTACTCGAAAAAGTCGAGGTCACTAAAGACTCCGGCGAAGATATGAGTGAAGTAGACGAAACCACCGGCATCCAAAACCCATCGGACGATAAATTAACTAGTTTCAGGCTCTAAAACCTATGCCCAATACCTTCGACAAACTAGCCAGACCCGTCCAGAAATGGATAAGGCAACATGGATGGCATGAGCTTCGCGATATTCAGGTCCGCTCTATCGAAAAGATCTGCGATAGCAATGCCGATCTAATTATTGCCGCATCGACCGCAGGCGGCAAAACGGAAGCGGCGTTCCTACCACTCATTTCCCAAATAATAGATAAATCCGCTAAAAACAGTGGATTTGACCTGCTCTATATCGGCCCGCTCAAAGCTCTAATAACCGATCAAGCGCAACGCCTCAATGGCATTTGCCGAGATATCGATTTACCGGTCTATCCATGGCACGGCGACATTGCACAATCAAAAAAGACCCGCGCACGCAAATCTCCCAAAGGAATCCTACTGATCACCCCCGAATCCCTCGAAGCCCTTTTTATCAATCATGGACTAGAAATCGCTCACTTATTCGCCAAGACCCGCGCAGTGGTCATTGACGAGCTGCATACAATGCTCGACAGCGAGCGCGGTATCCAACTCCACTCACTGCTAACCCGTCTCGAAATTGCAGTCCAACGCCCGGTCCGCCGCATCGGCCTGTCGGCAACTCTCGGCGATATGAATCTCGCCAAAACCTATTTGCGCCCCAACGACGCAGGGAATGTGCAGCTTATTGAATCCGAGAGTGGCGAAGCCGAACTCCAACTCCAGTTACGCGGCTACCTATCGGGTAACAAAAATGAAGATGTTCCTCCAGAGATCGATGCGATTGCCACACATCTATTCCACCACCTCCGCGGCAGCGACAACCTTATCTTTGCCAATTCACGCGAATGTGTCGAGATCTATGCGGATCGGTTGCGCGAACTTGGGGAAAAGGAACGCCTGCCGCAGGAATTCTACCCACACCACGGTAGTCTATCCTGCGAGCATCGCGATTTTGTCGAGCGACGCATCAAAGACTCAACACAACCGACCACGGCGATATGCACCTCCACTCTTGAGCTTGGAATAGACATCGGCGAGGTAAAATCTATGGCACAGATCGGGACACCATTCAGCGTTGCTACGCTACGACAGCGACTCGGGCGCTCCGGTCGCCGCGAAGGAACGCCGGCAATTCTCCGGCAATACAACGTTGAGAATAAGCTGGAGCCCAACAGTGAATTTGCCGATCGCCTGCGTCTTGGCTTAGTTCGATCTATAGCAGCGATTGACCTACTCCTGGAGGGCTGGTGTGAGCCTCCAAAACCGCAGGCTCTACACCTTTCAACTCTAGTTCATCAGATACTGTCAGTAATCGCCCAGCGAGGCGGTGCTTCCGCCCGCACCATCTACAGTATCCTATGCCAAAAAGGCCCCTTTCACCGGGTTACACCAGATATTTTCGCCGATGTTCTACGCTCGCTTGGCGACTCCCAAAACGCCCTAATCGAGCAATCCGCTGACGGACTACTACTTTTAGGGAAAAAGGGCGAGAAATTGGTCGAGCATTACAGTTTCTATGCCGTGTTCCGAACCCCTGAGGAATTCCGCATCGTGACAGACGGTCGAGATCTTGGCAGAATTCCAATTAGCAATATCCTTACTCCGGGAATGTTTTTAATCTTCTCGGGCCGGCGATGGATGGTCCAAGAAATCCATGAGCAAGATAGGATTATTTTAGTTGAGCCTGTGAAAGCAGGAGTACCGCCACGTTTTAATGGCGATTCGGTAGGCGACATTCATGATAAAATAATTAAGCAAATGTTCGTATTGTTTGAAGGAAACAAACAGCCCATCTACATGGATGAAACTTCTCGCGCCATGCTTAAGGAAGCGCGCCTTCATTTTGAAGAATTTGAATTCCGTAACAAAAATATCCGATATCTAAGCAAGCACATATCCATTATCGCCACACGCGTTGGTGCAGCGAAGACCTCAACTCTGGCTTTAGCCCTCATGGGTGCAGGGTTTTCAATCGAAGATCGGTGCGATGGTTTCTTGAAAGTAAATGCTAATAAAACCACGGTCACCATCCAATCAGCACTAGAAAAAATTGCCTCTGGTGAGCCTGTACACTTATTCGCCCGTACTGGTGCCGGAAATCTATACAGGGAGAAATTCCATCCCTACCTATCGGATCCCCTTTTACAAATAGACGCCGCATCATCTAGACTTGCACCCGACTGTCTTGCCGATCTAGCCACTGAAATTCTGAAGCAGACCTAACCCACCAAAAACGGAAAAACCATCGGAATCAAGAAAATCACCGTAGCAGCATAAACCAACGTCAACAGCAGGCCGAAACGGACATAATCACGCAACCGATAGCCGCCGAGGTTTTGTACCAGCAGATTAGTGGTATAGCCATAAGGCGTTAAAAAACTCGCGCTGGCGCCGTAAGCCACCGCCATTACAAAAGGCATGGGATCTAACCCAAAACCCTGCGCCAACCCAAAAGCCACCGGAAAAATCATCGCCGCCGCCGCGGTATTAGTCATCAATTCCGTCAATGCCCAAGTCGCCAGAAATAGGCCCGCAATAGCCAAATGCGGATTGATTCCGGGCAAATAAGCGGCCAGTACACCGCTAAGCAGATCAGCTAACCCCGTGTTGGCCAATGCCTGAGCTAGCACCAACGCAGAGACCACAATTAAAATCAAATCAAACGGAAAGCGGCGGCGCAATTCCGACCCCCGCAGCGTCCCCAACGCCAGCATACCGGCCAAAATCACCGCCAACCCCTTGAGCAAAGAAACCACCCCCGCACTGGCCAGCGCAATAGCGGCCAGCAACCCAAATGAGATAAAAACATTTTCTAGGCGGCTAATACGGCTACCGGATTGCTGGCCAAGCACCGCAAAGTTTTTATGCAGATTTTTACGCGTATAAAAATCCGGCCCAGTCGCCAAAATCAAACTATCGCCAGGTTGCAACACAATATCGCCCAGCTTACCAGACAGCGGACTGCCGCCCCGCCGCAGCCCCACCACAGCCGCATCAAACAGCGCACGAAACCCCGCCCCCTTAATACTCTGCCCCACCAAAGTAGCCCCCGGCATGACGATAACCTCGGTCAGGTTGCCCTTCAACAATCCCTCGCTAAGCGCAAACAGCTTAAGCCCATCAAATCGTTCCAGCGCACTAAGCCGCCCAATGTCGCCAGAAAAAATTAGCTTATCGCCCGCCTGCAAAACCTCCTGCGGAGTCACCGGCGCAATCAGCCGCACACCGCGCACAATTTCCACCAGAAACAACCCCCGCAGATCGCGCAAGCCATTTTGCTCGACCGATTTACCGATTAAAGAAGAACCATGCACAACCTCCGCCTCGACCAAATATTCCGCGATATTCAATTCATCCGCCTCGTCATTCGCCGGCAAAAACCGCGCCGCAAACCACAGGCAAAAGAACCCCAGCACTGACACCGCCGCACCAATTATAAAAAAATCAAAAAAAGCCAACCCCTGCCCGGTAGCATCCTCGACAAAACTACTAAGCACCAAATTAGTCGAAGTGCCAATCAGTGTGGTAGTCCCGCCAAGTATCGCGGCGTAAGACAGCGGCAACAGCAATTTGGAAGCCGGATGATACCCATTGCCACGCACCCGACTAGCCAAGGTTGCAACCACCGCCGTATTATTGACCACTGCCGAACTGAGCGCAGCAAACCCATACAATCGCAGCAAGCTAAGCGCATAATTGGGGCAAATAAGCCGACCAGCCAACCCTTTCACCCAGTCAAGTTTTTCTAGCCCCTGTGACACCAACAACAACACACAAAGCGTAACCACCCCCGGATTAGAAGCCTTAGCAAGCACCTCATCCGTGCCCACCAAGCCCAACAAATAACACCCCAACATAGCCACACCAAAAAGTGCTGCCGGCGACCACCTAGTACCCACCAAGGCCCCAAGCAGACCGATAAAAATACCACCAGCGATGATTTGATCGTACATGACAAAGATAGAAAGTAGGGCGGCGAACCCCGCTGGTTGACAAAGGCGGCGGGCGACCCTCACCCACCCGCATGGAGGGGCGCAATATAGCAGATTGGCGCAGCGAGCAGCGATCCACACCTAGCCCAGCAGTGGTAGACAAAGACCGTGCCATCCTGTATGATGGGCAACATGTCAATGCTTCACTAGACAGGGACAGGGCTTGTGGCAGGCTTAGCTTGCCGTCGGGTGAGCGGCAAGTACCCGTCGCTGTCTCCGAACATTGATGTCTAACTCAACCTGATACCTGCCGATGCGAGCGGAGAGACCGGAATGAACGCTAAGCGAAAATTCACATCGGAAAAATCCGACAGTCACAAGGACAACACAAAATTTACGGTGAAAAATTTTGGGCCGATCGCGCAAGGTGAGGTTGATCTCCGCCCCCTCACTGTCTTTGCCGGGCCAAGCAATACTGGTAAATCGTGGATGGCTACGCTACTCTATGTAATAGGGCAATACCTCAACGGTAATTATATCGGGAATTTCAGATTTTTACGACGCCAATCTAGTCTGCTTGAGAAACCCTTCATATTCCCAGAGAACCCGAACACATGGTTGAAAAGTATCCAAGATAACGCTGCAATGCCTCTAACCGATGGAGATAGAGATTTTATTGAGAACGCTTGGAATAGCTGGAGTTCAGGGCTTGAAGAAGATCTTATACGCTGCTTCGGGTTGTCCGAAATCCGACATCTTGTTCGTGAAAAATCTAAGTTACCAGCTACGATCAGCATTCATTACAACGATGCGGCCCAGCCTCTGGTGCTTCATCGTGGTTTAAATATTTCCCAAACTGGCAAGCTATCACTCGACGTAACAGCTGCACACAAATGGTGCCTGCCCCATACCAAAGATTCCCAGAAAAAAAAAGTTTTTCTAGAAGAACTCAAAGAGTTTGCTCGAAACAAAGATACCGAAGAAGAAGAGATGCTCTTGTTTCATCAACGATTACTTTTGCCGTATCTATATCTTGAGAACGAATCTAAAAACTTCTATCTTCCAGCAGACCGTGGTGGCGTAATGCATGCCCATCATGTCGTAGTTAGCGCATTGATACAGAATGCATCGCGTGCGGCTCTTGGGCGAGACTCATCGCTACCTGCACTGTCCGGGGTACTAACTGATTTTTTACAAAACCTAATTGAGGTGGCAGACGGAAGTCATCGCAGGCGATACATGCACCTATCTCACATTCGGCGCGACAGGAAACCCAGTAATAACAGGGCTGATCGTCTTGAAGATAGTGTTCTAAGGGGTAAAGTTGCTCTTGAGCGAGGTGAAGTCAATTACCCACGATTCAGTTACAGCCCGAATGGCTGGAGCAGGTCGCTGTCACTTGTAAATGTCTCGTCAATGGTCTCGGAGCTCGCACCAGTCGCTCTTTATCTTCGCCATCATGTACGCAAGGGAGATCTTTTGATTCTGGAAGAACCGGAGGCGCATCTACATCCCGAGATTCAGGTCGCCTTTGTCCGTGAAATTGCGAGTTGGATCAGGCAGGGTATCCGAGTTTTGCTGACCACCCACAGCGAATGGGTGCTAGAGGAAATTTCAAATCTAGTCGCCGCTGGAAATGCAGGCGATTCCGAAGCACTTTCATCCGAAGACGTAGGATTCTGGCTTTTCGAACCACGGAAGGATACATCAAGCGGCACACGTATTCGTGAAATTCCTTGGGATGCAGATCAGGGTGGCTACACGTCGGATTTCGACAGAGTCGCGCAAGCCCTACATAATAAATGGGCCGATATCATGAATGGTTCGCACGATGACTAGTATCACGGGATCCATCAAGAAAAAACTGCCCCCTGAGTGTCTTGCACAGAAATGCAAGAAAGAAGGATGTAGCGTGAAGCTTGATGATGCCCCTGTCTCCCGTGTAATTGTAGACTTTGACAAGCTAGGTCTACCGTTTAAGCCGAATGCCCTACGTTGCGACTACTTGTTTGTCTCCGATGGTACGCCCGGATGGGTGGTGCCGATGGAATTATCTAGCGGTAAAAATAAAAGCACACAAACTATAAATCAAATTCAGGCAGGTGCCAAAATTGCAGATGAATTATTACCATCAGGAATCAAGATCAAATTTCAACCGGTTTTTGTGGGCAGAGTGAGTAACTTCTATCTACGGCAAGAATTAAACAAAAGAAAAATTCGATTCCGAAATGAATGCCAACTTGTAAAAACAATAAGTTGTGGTGATAAGTTAACAAAAGCACTTAAATAATCCATTATCTGGGAAAATCCGAATTCGCAATATCCACATTAATCGTCTGTATAATCCGAACAGCCTCCACCAATATCTTTAAGACGCGTTTATAGTTCTGCTCATCATGAAAGTTCAAAACTTTTCCTCTGCAACCTTTCAGTCGATTTTGCACAGCCTGATAGCCATTGATGTAAAACTCTCAAGTGATTTCCGGGACCCTATCAAAATACTCAGCATCAGATTTAATATATCTGTTAAAATAATTCTGAATATTAACTAGCCCAAGGTAATTGGGGAGACTTGTTTAACAAAACCGATAATGCTACACATACAGCTATCATGCCAAGATACGGCGGTACCGCATTCCCCAGCCACTTTTTCAGTGGTGCCGTCCGAGAGGGCTCTCTCTGTTGATCTATAAATGTGTAGTTATCCGGAAAACATTGGATGCGCGCTGTTTCATGTGGCGTAATAAGGCGGCGGCGTGTCGGGTGAATAAAGCGACCGCAACCCGGTGTACTGGTACTGGTTGTGATAGTTGGTGCGGGACGATCTGGGTGCATTCGTCCATAGACAGAACTGTAAGCCGTTCCATTTTTATGACAGTCAGGGCGCTTGCTGTTTGGGAGATCGTATATATTTTTATCGAAAAGATAATCTATTCTTTGACGATTTTCTGGACCTTGAACAGGCGGAGTGTCAAAAACCGAGCTCCCCTCACAACCTTCCAAATCAGAGATTGCCCAGAGAACATTGAGCGGATCTCGCGGGAAAAAATACCCTGATGACTTATCACCAAGTAGGCTGTTTAGGGCGGCATCTAAGACTTGTTGCTCCGTATTCCTAACCGCAACCATGAAATATCGAGCGCGTGTCTGCCACCCCCCAAGCGTATCCATTCTCAGAACACGGTCGGCCACAGCATAGCCTTCCGATGCTAGCAAAGATCTAGCTAGATGAACCACATTACCATGGGCCTGCACGGCGGTTGGCACATTCTCTATAACTACCGCCCGTGCTTGAAGAGAGATCGCGACTGCGACTGTGTTCACCAATAGATCATTTCTCGGATCATTGCGTCTCGTATGATTGTTTAGGTTGGAATGTCCCTGGCAGGGCGGACCGGCGATCAACAGATCCACCTTGCCAATTTCTGCGGAAAGGTCGCGTTGCATAATTTCCGGCGGATAATCAAATTCTGCGACACTATCAAGTTTTTCAACGGAATAATCCACGATTGTCGCGAGCGAGTCGGATATTTTCTTTCTCACTGGCAAAGATTGACTATAGACATCCATGGCCAACGTATCCGTATCGGCGATTGCGCTGAACAAAGCGCGATGCTCAAAGCATCTCGCTGCGAGTGCCGTTCCTAACCCAAATCCTCCGGCGCCACAAAATAAATCAATCACCGATAACGGCGGTTTGGAAGGAACATCCCACGGGTGCTTCCCTTTCAAAAAATCTCGCCACCATTCCGAATATGACATGTTTTCCCTGTGGCGTTGACAACCAATCGTTGTATCTAGTTTCATATCACTGCTTTTACAAACACTCACTGTCAATGCTTGGCCCAAGCACGAACCTGAGATGTTTTTATCCAGACGCGCTCAATGAGCATTTTGCACTGCTGTCGGTTAAGCATCTCAACCGATATATTGGCGCACACTTTAGCTAAGTCCTTTGCCATCTGGCGAATCTCAGGGGTAGATAACCTTGCCCTGTCACGCTCCGGGGCAGGAAACTGAAAATCAATAAAGGCTTGTAAAAACGGTCTATGTTGGGCATAGAGTACACGCAACAGATGGCTGCGCCAGAAGTCAATAGACCCCGCCCGTACGTATTCGTAGACATCAATAGCACTGCCGCACGGCTCCACTCTTCCCATCTCAGCGCGAATCCACAGTCGGAAGAAAAGTACCTCTTTTGCGTGTTGCCCAAAAAAATTCTTCTTATCGGGTAAATAACTTACCTTTTTGTGAAAGTATCTTTTTTCAATCACAGTACGGCCCGGTACAGTTGAAAGCCAATACCAAAACTCTGGGTCACGTAATGCTTCATGATCCGGGAGTGCTTGATGCAACAAAACAGCACCCTCGGATTCAAATTTCTTTTGGCTTTCTTTCTCAACTAGCCTTGCTAACTTATCGTTTATCGCTTCGACTTCCATCTCCCAAGCAAAATTATCGCCAATGGGTCTCTCTTCTACCTGCGGAGCTTCAGGCGGCGCAACTCTGTCGCCAGCCTGCTCACGGGCGATTTGCCATTTCTTGAACCAGGATGCAGCCGCAACCTCGCTAACAATCGGATAGGGCATCAGAGTTTCTCCAAATCTGCGACTAGTCCGCAGCTATCATGGACAGTAGCACGCAAGCGCAGTGGGTCTTTGAGCAGTTTCTTTATCTCGGGAAGCGTCATAGCGCGATCCGGCTGCAAGTTCTTCAGAAGTGCTTCCAGCGGGCTACCGCTGGTTACTTCCTCGGCTTCTTTAATGCCGTTTTCCTCTGCCAGCAGCATTGCGGCAATGATCTCTGAAAAAATTAGAGAATTGATGGCTGATTTTCCAGTGCCAGAACTGGGACAGATTTTTTCTGCCACATAAACGCTTGCACAAGCAGTTCCGTCTGCATGCACTTCATTCATATTCTCGACATCATCCACATAAACAAAAGTACCCTTTGGTAGCTTCATTCTTTTCGCCAATTCTTCAGTAAGCGGGATAATTCGAAAAGTTGATTGCTTGCGGTCTAGCCCAACTTTAAATATTTTTTTTGCCACCCAGCTCCCTATTTGGCTAGGCCAGCCAGGCCCTAAATCTACTTCTTTTGCTAAGCAGATGGACATGCCCAACTCAAACAGTCCAGTCAATTTGGCATCTTTCAACATAGCACCCGGAACCTTGATGCATTCGCAGAGATCTTCGTCAAGCGAATGGCGCACTACTAGCTCTCGACGTAACATTTGCGGGGTGCGCAAAGTGACAACCAGGGTGAATACCGAGCACCGATCACCTAGAGTTTCGTTGATTTCCTTCTCGGAAAGCCGCGGATACAGTCGCGGTGCCACAGTCTGCATCTGCTCATCATCAATCATTAACCGATTTTTTTGGACTGGCGCATCCCCCGCTTTGAGTACAAGCTCCGCGTCATCAAGCAAACTTCCTGCCGCTTCTGCACCAAAATAGGGGCGGAGCGTTTTGGGTTGCGACCTAACCCAGGCACTCATCGAACACCCTTCCCATTAAGCGGTTTGATCTGAGGCATGAATTCAACAGTCCAATCTGGTTCGTAAGCCGCACTCTCTACTTTCACGTTCACCGTCTCACCGGGCGACAACGTTAGATACCATTCTGTTTTACCTTTCTGTTTTGCTGTAGTGTTTTCAAATGACGCTGTAATGGAGATCGGATCTAAACGACGATGGCTTTCATCGATCGGGCTCAACCTCATAGTCAAAACAACTGGCAAATCGGCTCCATGATCCTCTTTTAGCTCAATCGCGACCCGCCCTTGTATTTTTAGGTCATTTTTCATTTGCTTGACGCAGATATTGGGTCGCAACGAAACCGGTGTCTTACCCCTTCCTTCTCCACCCGGTTCCCGTTTATCGGTTGGCCCGAATAATTTGGTCAGATCCCGTTCCAGCTGGCGAAATCGATTGTCAGCCGACTTCTCAGACGGGCGGGCACTCCGCTGAAAAGAACGCAGATCGCGCCAGATCGCGTCGTGTAACTTACGGACAATTTCGCTTTCGCGCTGCGCAGGATCTAGGCGATCGGCCCGCGCATCCCAGCGGTTGTGTTCGGGCGGCTCGCATCGGCGCAGAATCTCATCGATGCGCTCGTCGGCTAAGAAGACACCGGCAACTGGCGGGTGGTTGACTCCTCTCTTTCCGTAATACTGCACTACCATTCCCGGCGAGCGCACTAGAGCAATAGTATCGCGCAGATCTTCTTTCTCTGTCTGCTCGTCAGCTTCCTCGGAATCAATCATTACAAACAGACCGAGTTGACCGATCTGTTTAGACGGCTCTTTGATAGAAGGGATTTTACGGCGCGATTTTCCACTCTGCACCGGTGAACGCCCAAGCGCGACATCGAAAGCCTCGACAAACGGACGCAGATCAGGATCTTGCAACGGTCGGGGGTAAAGCCGCTGCCCCACCTCGTCAATGAGCTTGACTCGGAAGTTATCGCGACGCAGCTTTGGCCACCAAGAACGCTCAACGCCACGTTTGATGTCCTCCATCGAAAGCGGACAATCCACAATGGCAATGGTCGTCCCGATGTCATTTTCCGCTCGCTCCATGTTGAGATCTTCGGCCAGCCGATCGGCTTCAACTCCGGTGAAGGCATCATAGCGTACCGCACTATCAAGTTTTGTCTCCATCCCAAAGAACCCTCGCCCGCTAGTTCGCTTACCAGCGAATTCATGCGCTTGGTGGTATGCGCAACCCATCAGGATAGACATCGGTTGCCCGGCGGCATTCTCGGTGCGTGAATAGGCGAAGATCACGGCAATCCGAGAAGATGCGCTGTAGACTGCTTTTCCGAAACCATAGGAACCGCCAGAGGTAGCTCCCTCAGAGAGCTTTTGACTGCCACCGATCTCCATCAGCAACTTGCGTAGCTTGGAGGTAGGCAATGTAGGATCGCCCGTCAAACCGGTGGTACCAGAATCAATTACGTGCAAGACTCGAAGCAGTTTCGGTCGGGTTTTTAGGGCATTCCCATGATGCAACCCAAGAACATCGGATCGGGATGCCATCTTATCCAAGCCCGCCGCTTTCCAGAAACCATCCAAATCCTTGCCGGAGTAAGCTTTCATCTGCAAGGTTACACGGGGTGCCCCCCCCCCCCCCCCCCCCCCC
>JACONM010000010.1:15446-58488 GCA_014323765.1 Cellvibrionales bacterium
GGGGGGCCCCCCCCCCCCCCGCACTGCATCGACGCTGTTTTGCAATGCTTCACGCGCCAAGCGTTCGGCTGCTTCCACACCGCTACCATTGAAGATTGACCTGAAGACTTCGCCGCCGGCACCACCGTTCACGGGTTCTTCTTCATAGTACCAGTTGCGTGTCTTCATCCCAAAAACTGCCTTAGGTTCCAAATTTTAGGTAAGATTTTCTCTTCACCCGCTCAAGCAACCAAACATTGGTTGCTTATCTAGCGCGATTCTACCTTGTGAGGAATCGCGGAAAAGCCTGCGATTATACGCACAAACAGCACCAAGTAAAGTCCTGCCTAACGGAATACCTGCATACCTAAGCAAAGATGGTGGGGGCGGGTGGGCGAGAACCTGCGCAACCGAACAGCTAGGCTAGTTGCGGGGTGGGGCGGCTGATATCGAACCAATACGGTTCAAGTCCCGATATCGTGCCGATCGGTCGCCCGATAAAAGCTATGACTGCCAAATCATACAGGGATAATACCGTCTTCGGGCATTAGTCTCTATCCTACCACCGGATAAAGTGGCTGGCCCCAGTTTTCTTGGGGGTTGTCCATCATTAGGTCGATGAAGATGGGGGTTAGGAAGGCTAGTATGGCGGTGCCGTCGCGGACTTGAGCGCGGTTGACTTGGCTGTTCCAGGTGGCGCCGCCGTGGAGGAGTTGGTTGCGTAGTACGTAGAGGCGGTCGAAGATGGTGGCGAGTACGCGCACGCTGTCGTTTCTTTGGAAGGCTTTATTAAATTGCCGTGCGGCTCCTTGAAACCATTTTTTCCATTCTGCGTGGCCGGCGATGCCGTTGTGATGTTGCCAGAATGGGCTGTAGATGTAATGGTTTTTCATCAGTACTCGAATCGGGCCGGAAAAACGCTGCCAGATTGCCTCGTAAATGCGGCGTTCGGCATCGTGTGCTACTAGCTTGGTGAAATAATCGAAAAATAGGGTGCGCTCTCTGGTTGTGGATGCGGGCGGTTGGAGCATGTTTTGATCGGCGTAGGCGGCGTTGAAGGCGATCCACAGGAAGATGAAACGGGCATCGTCGTCGTTGCAATCGTCGGCGCGACCGATCCAGCTGATGGATCTATGTACGCGCAGTCCTAGGTTTTCGTCAAAGCCGGCGCGGATTTTGCGCTGCTTTTCTTTTAATTGGGCGAAGGTTGGGCTGTCTGACATGGTTTTTTCCTCTTAAAAATTGCTGGGGGTGGCCTAGCTTGTGGGAGGGGTGCCCTGCCCTGCCGATCAAACACTAGGCTGGGGACAGTCGCGGGCAACGCAACGGCGCGGGGCATCGCGCTGGCCACCGCCCGATCTGGCACACTAGCATGCCATCGGTAGGCGTTGGAAACAATAGTGCTTGCAACCGGCTGCAACATTCTGTACAAGCCCTTCTTGGGCTGTTGCAACCGTAGAGAGGCTTACTATGCACCAAATTTTTGCTGATCTCGTCAAAGAGCTCGACCCCCTATTTCAACATCTCGTCGACCAAGAACCTCATTCAACGCAAAGCATTGGTCCCGTATCGGGGGTCTATCTATTCAGCGAAGAAGGAAAGCATTTATACGTTGGGAGATCGCGTAAAATTGGGCAGCGATACGGGCAGCATACACGCCCAAGTGCGCCACACAACCAAGCGAGTTTTTGCCTTTCTGATTGCAAAAAAAGCATTGGGGATTAAAGATGCTAGTTACAAGCCCGGTAAAAAAAGCCGTGATGGCTTGATATCCGATTCAAGTTTTTTGTCCGCTTTCACAGCCGCAAAAAACCGAATAAAAGCGATGGAATTTCGCTTTATTGAGGAGACCAATGATGTGCGTCAAGCCCTGTTGGAGATATATTGTACCGTGGTTCTAAAAACACCCTATAACCACTTTCGTACCCATTAGGATCTCTGATCGCGATCCGGTGTATCGGATCGGCTGTTGTGTGTGTCTCTATTGCGTATTTCTTTCGTAAAGCCTGCTATTAGGTCCCATGTGAATAGGGCGGATAAAGACAATAGCCAGAGGATAAAGATTAGAAGTTTGGCTAGAAAAATTATCGCGAGTGCTGTGGCGGCGATTAATAGGTAGACGATCTGGATGTATGCTGCATTTTTGCCGCGTAGTTGTACCCCGGCAAACTTGACGGATGAATATTGTGGTTTTAGGAAATTGAAAGTGCCGGCTTTGTTTTTTACGGATGCGCTGAGACCGGTTTTGGATAGGTTGACATTGAGTGGGCCATTTTGCCAGCGACCGATTAGTTGGGTTCGGCCATTTTGTAGCGCGATTCGCATGCCATTCGACACCCGGGTCGATGCGCGCAGGCCCTTTGCGGTGTTGGCTGTCAGGTTAACTGGGCCGATTTTCTTTTCGGTGCGCAGTGCCACGCCGCCGGTGCGGGAGGCGCGGAGGTGTTTGCCGCGGTGTTCGATGCGGACTTGTTTGCCGTCTTTGTCTTTCTTGCCGATGCCGAACATGGTTTATCTTCCTTGGTCTATTTTTGGTTGCGCTAAAAACGTATTATTTGGAGCGGTTTGAATAAAAGCTTTTTATTGTTTCTGCTGTCGGGGGGCTTTTTTATAGCCCGTCCCACACTACGCCAATCCATTGTTCGGCACTAAACATTACTCCGCCCCAGTCTTTTTCAATATCGGCTAGGGGGGCGGCGGCTTGGGTTTGTTTTAGGGTTTTGCCGGCTTTTTTTAGGGCGGTTAAACGCTCGTGCGCTAGTTTTAGGGTGCGCTTGGTTTTTAATACCGTTGCGCGGTCTGCGAGTGGGCCGTGGCCGGGGATGATGCGGGTGTGTTTATCGGCCAGATCGGCGATTATGGTGAGTGCTTCGATTGCGCCGCTTAGGGTGCCGCCGTGTGCGGTGTCTATGAAAGGGAAGAAGCCGTTAAACATGGCGTCCCCGGTGTGAATTACATTGGCGCGGACGAAATGCACGATGCTGTCGGTGTCGGTGTGGGCGGCGGGGGCGTGGATGAAGCGTAGCGTCTCGCCATTTAAGTGTAGGGTGGACCCCTGCCGATAGGTGATGCGCGGTAGGGCGGCGGCGGCGGCGGGGGCGACTTCCATCCCGAAGGCGGGCAGGGTGTAGCCGGCGGCTAGACGCTCACGCACTCGGTCGTGCGCCATAATCAGGGTGCCGCGCTCGCCAAAAAACGCATTGCCGCCGGCGTGGTCGGCGTGATAGTGGGTGTTGAGCAGATATTTGGGTAGTGCGCCGCCTACTGATTTTAATGCGGCCAGCAGGGCCGGGCCATCGGCGGCGAATTTGTCATCGACGATGAAGGTGCCTTCTGCGCCTAGCAAGGCGGCGACATTGCCGCTGTTGGGGCTGGTGAGCATGTAGAGGTTGTCGGCGACTTGGCTGACTGTTATGGCGGGCGGTTTATCGGCTTCGTGCGCTGCGGCCAGTGTGGCGAGGGTTAGCCCGACGGCGAGCGTCAGGGGGTGGAGGATTTTTTGGATGGGGTGCATGGTGGGGAGTATATACCTTTGCGCCTTTGCGCAACATTAGTTGGCACTTCCTAGTTGGGGATAGGCCGGCTGGCAGAAAATTGCCAGCGGCCTTGCCGACTCAAGCAGCGGTGATATTGCGCCGTCAACTTAAGCCGGACCATTCTAACGGCTATGTCCGAGTGCCGGGGTGTATCGCTTCCCCTCATCCGTCATCCGCGCCGGGCAGTGGCAGGGCGGTCTTGTCGACCAGCTGGCGCAATACAAAACTGGTGTGGACGCCGGTGACACCAGCCAGCCGGGTCAGCTGGCCGAGCAAAAATTCCTCATAGTGACGCATATCGCGCACCACCGCCTTGAGCAAAAAATCCGCTTCCTGCCCAGTTACGATGGCGCATTCGAGCACCTCCGGCAGCTGGCGCACCGCCTGCTCGAAGCTGGCGAAACGGTCCGGCGTATGGCGGTCCATAGCAATGCCGATGTAGGCGGTCAAGCGCAGCCCCAGCTTTTCGGCATCGAGCAGGCTGACATGCCGGCGAATCAGGCCGCTGGCTTCCAGCCGCTTCACACGCCGCAGGCAGGGCGTCGGCGACAGCCCGACCCGCTCAGCCAGTTCCAAGTTGGTGATACGAGCGTTGTCTTGCAACAGCCGCAAAATGTGGCGGTCGGCGCGGTCTAGTTCCATAATGCAAACTCCAAGAACGTTTAAAAACTAGGAAAAATCGCTAAATAATCAGAATAAATTAGCCATTTATCGCTTATTTAAACCCAAATACACCGCACTTTGCAATCATTCTCTCCGGCAATTTTTCTATAGTGCATGCGCTGTCCACCCGCCAACCTGCCCAACAGAATGGTGCCGCCCAATGTTTGACCACCGCAAATACACCCCCTTTCAGCCGCCGCACAAACCCGACCGCCGCTGGCCCGATCGCCGCATCGAAAAAGCTCCGATCTGGTGCAGCGTCGACCTGCGCGATGGCAATCAGGCGTTGATCGACCCCATGACACCGGCGCAAAAAATGCAGATGTTCGAGCTATTAGTCGACCTCGGATTCAAGGAAATCGAGATCGGCTTTCCCGCCGCATCGCAAACCGATTTTGACTTCGCCCGCCAGCTGATTGAACAAGACCGCATCCCCGCCGATGTCTGCGTACAGGTGCTCACTCAGGCACGCTCCGCCCTGATCGAACGCAGTTTTGCCGCGCTGGAAGGGGCGCACAGTGCCATCGTGCATCTGTACAACTCCACCTCGCCCACCCAGCGCGAAAAAGTTTTCGGGGCCTCGCGAGCGCAGATCAAGCAAATTGCGGTCGATGGGGCACAGCGAGTGGCCGAGTGCGCCGAGCGCAGGCCGCAAACCGCTTGGCGTTTGCAGTATTCGCCGGAAAGCTTCACCGCCACGGAATTGGAATTTTCTCTGGAGGTTTGCAACGCGGTCAGCGTAGTCTGGCAACCAAGCCCCGCAAACCCGGCCATTATCAACCTGCCAGCGACCGTAGAAGTGGCCACACCCAATGTCTACGCCGACCAAATCGAATGGATGAGCGACCATCTCGACCACCGCGATTGCCTGATCCTCAGCCTGCACACCCACAACGACCGCGGTTGCGGGGTGGCGGCGGCGGAGCTGGGCCTGCTGGCCGGGGCGGACCGCCTAGAAGGCACCTTGCTCGGCAACGGCGAGCGCACCGGCAACATGGACCTAGTCACCGCAGCGATGAACTTGTACAGCCAAGGCATCGACCCGCAGCTAAATCTGGCCGCTATGGACCGCATTATCAGCACGGTCGAATCCTGCACCCGCATCGCCACCCACCCGCGCCACGCCTATGCCGGGGAGCTGGTCTTCACCGCCTTTTCCGGCAGCCACCAAGATGCCATCCGCAAATGCATGGCGGCGCAACGCGATGATGCCCCCTGGGATGTGGCCTACCTACCCATCGACCCGCGCGATCTGGGGCGCACTTATCAGGAGGTAATTCGCATCAACAGCCAGTCTGGCAAGGGCGGCGTTGCCTGGGTATTGGAGCAGGAATACCAGATTAAAATGCCGCGCTGGATGCAGATCGACTTCAGCGGCATCGTCCAACGCGAGGCCGAGCGCACCGATGCCGAAGTGCCGCCGGAGACCATCTGGGCATTATTTCAGGCCACCTATATGAGCCAAAACCCGGCCCTCGCCCTGCGCGATTACGAGCTAAAACGCCGCAACGGCCGCGACCAGATTCGCGCCACGCTCACCCAAAACGGCACCGCCCACACCATCGCCGGCAGCGGACGCGGGGCCATGGATGCCTTTTGCAATGCCCTAGCCACCCACCGCGGGCACGGCATCTCGGTCATCGATTACAGCGAACACACCACCGGCCAAAGTGCCAAAGCCGAGGCCCTAGCCTACGTGCAGCTAGGCATAGACGGCCAACGCGCCTGCGGTGCCGCCCGCTCGGAAGACTTGGTCGGTGCCTCCCTACAAGCGGTGCTCAACGCCCTAGCCAACCAAGCGCAGGAGCAGGCCGCAGCAGCCTAAAACAGCGGCAAAAACCGTTACAATACCCATCAAACCCACGGATTCGGCCCCATCCGCTCACTATTTCGACGCTTTTAACCTATACATTACAAGCACTTACCCCAACCGTTCAAATAACATCAATAAATTGATACTACCCAAACATGGCAGAACCATCCAAAACAGACACCCTAGTCAGCCCGCACCGGGACAACCCATGGCAGGCCAAACACTACCGAACGCGCAGGCCACGGCGACCCAAAAAAGCAGTGAAAAACCGGCACAATAAGCCCCAACCCCGCAGATTCACTCCCACCTCCCCACTATATCAACACGTTTAATCTATGCATTACAAGCACTTACCCCAAAAATCCCACTAAGCTCAATAATTTGATACTATCTCAACATGCTAGAAATATCCCAAAAAGACATCCTAGACAGCCTGCACCGGGACAACCCGTGGTGGGCCCAAAACTACACCCCAAGATCCACAGAATACAGACTAAAAAGGGCCCAGTTCGCCCCCTTCGCCAAGCTGGTGCTCGACTGGAACGTGCGCCGCTCCGCCATCCTAATGGGGCCCCGCCGGGTCGGCAAAACCGTGATGCTACGCCAGCTGATTGACTGGGTGCTGTCCGCTGGCTTTCCGGGCACAAACATCCTTTTCGTGTCCGTCGATACCCCTCTCTACAGCGGCATGCCATTAGAGCGTCTCTTGTCTTTCTTTGCGGAACAAACAGGCCACGACCCCAAACAACGCCGCCTCGTCATCTTTGATGAAATACAGTACCTGAAGGATTGGGAAGTTCACTTAAAAGTCCTAACCGATCAGCGCCCGAACACACGCTTCATTGCTTCCGGTTCCGCGGCAGCGGCACTGAAACTAAAAAGCCAAGAGTCCGGCGCCGGCCGCTTTACCGATTTCTTTTTACCTCCCCTGACATTTGCCGAGTTCCTAGCATTCCGCCAATGCGAAGACAAGTTAATCGAAGAAAATCGCAATGCCCAGAAAATAACATACACCGCCAAAGATATAAATGCGCTAAATACCGAGTTTATCCACTACCTAAACTTCGGTGGATACCCAGAAGCCGTCCTTAACAAAAGCATTCAATCTGATGTAAAACGATTTTTAGGGCGTGATATTATCGATAAAGTCCTACTGCGAGATCTACCGAGTCTGTACGGCATTCAGGATATCCAAGAACTAAATAGGCTATTCACAAAAATCGCTTATCACAGTGGGCGGGAAGTCAGCCTCGATAAATTAGCGCAAAGCTCCGGTATCGTCAAAAACACGATTACCAAATACCTTGACTATCTAGAAGCCGCATTCCTAATTGTCCGCGTCCGCCGAGTCGATGATACCGGCAAGACATTCAAACGCATGCGGAGCTTTAAGGTGTATCTAACAAACCCATCGATGCGCTCTGCCCTGTTCGCCCCGGTGCAGGATGGCGACGAACATATGGGGGCCATGGCTGAGACGGCCGTATTTAGCCAATGGTTCCATGCGGATGTGCTAAGCAATATCCATTTCGCACAATGGAAGAAAGGCCGCTCAACCTTTGAGGTGGATCTGGTAAAAGTCGATTCCGCAGAATTGCGCCCCAGCTGGGCATGCGAGGTAAAATGGTCGGACCACTACGCGGGCAATCGCGCACGGGAATTGAAAGGACTCATCGAGATTGCCAAGAAAAATTCAGACATTGAAATGCCGGTCAGTGCAACGACAAAGACGATGGCTTGCGAGACAAGCATTGATGGTATCAACATTCAGCATTTTCCCTGCGCACTCTATTGCTACCAGATCGGTAAAGAAATCGCCGCATTTGACGGTTTAGGCGGGTTTCAATTTAGCTAAATCTATCAGCGTTTTATAGCTATCTACGACATCGTACTTTATGCGCCCTGGATCAGTAGCGATACTTTGAAAAAATTTACGCGCACAAGCAATTTTCGCATCCTCTACCCCGCGCAACTGCATACTAGACAGGCTGCCCTTGGTTTCAGCGACAAAGTAAATGTGCTGCACGCTACCTTCCTTGAAAGAAATAGCCCAATCGGGGGTGTAATTGCCAACTGGAGTGGGGATCTGAAAGCCGCTCGGTAGCTTGGCGTAGACCACTACCTCGTTGCTTGCATCCAAGCCCCTTACGAACTCTTTCTCGATATTGGAATCAGAATCAATTTTTGCGTAGTCATAAATGTGCTTTTTCAAAACACCTTCCATGCGCGAGAAATCCTCACAAACCTGGTTGACGGTAAAAATATCGGCATCCTCGTGCTTTTCATTTATGACATCGTAAGTGATCTTTTCAATCATCATAGTGGCTTTTTGTTCATTGATAATACGCACTGCCTCTGATATAAACTGTTCTGGATTTTGCGGAAACTGCGCGAATACATTCTGGTCCATCTGGTAGAGAATCTCCGCGGCAGTGCGGCGCGTTAATTGGGTGGGCCCGGCAACTTCATGTAGTAGGTCGTATTTAACCATCGATAAAGCGGATTTAGAGATCTCATTTTCGCTTTCCTTTACCTGAAACTCCATACCGGTCTGAATGCCGTCACGGCTCATCTCATCCGCCTGTTTGCCTTTTTCTACAATGTATTGAAAAGGCGTTACTTTGAGACCGTTAATAGCCGCAACGCACTTTGCAATTAGCTCTTCACTGCTAAAATCGACCTTATAGATCGCCTTGCGATTTATACGCTTCCATAGCTGTTGAAATTCTTTTTTGTAAAAATTTTGGTTGCGCCGGTTGATTTTGCGCTTGCGCCCGTTATCGGTCAGTTCCGCTAATGCAGCATCGCTAAACAGACTGTCGACGAGCTTAAATACTTGCTCCGCGTGGGGCCTTAAATCCTCCGGCAATTCCGCCAGTGCATCTGCAGATTTTGCCTCGTGATACGTTGCGACGATATTCTTGTGGCGGTCGACATAGCCGTTTTGTACCAAATAAAACTCCAGCCCAGCCGCCATGTCCGCGGTTATTGGCACCGCGCCTTTATCCGTTTGTAACGGCTTGTCTGTGAAGTACTTTTTAGTCGCCTGCCGCGGGCGCGATGCGAGGGTCTCGGCGATTTCCCGTTGCAGGCCGGCAACAAAATCCTGATAGCCTTCATTGGCCACTACGGTCAATACATTGACTCGATGCACCTCGGCTTCCGGGCTGTCGATGCGCTCGCCACTTTGATTCACACTCAGCCGCAAACCGCGCCCCACCTCTTGCCGGCGTGAAATTGTATTATCGCTGTGTTTGAGCATGCACATGGTAAAAACGTTGGGGTTGTCCCAGCCTTCGCGCAGGGCCGAGTGCGAGAAAATAAAGCGCACTGGCTCATCCTGCGACAGTAACCGTTCTTCATCGCGCAAAATCAGATCGTAGGCGTCGTTGTCATCAGACAGCCCCTTATTTTCGCCGCGCTGCTGCACTTCAGGATCCACCAAACGTTTATTTTTATCGATGGAAAAATAGCCCTCATGAACTTGCTCCGCCGAGTCGGGTTCTAAAAATTGCCGATACGGTTTGCCCGTCAACATATCATCGATACATTCCTGTCGTAGCTGATTGTATTCCTCTTCAAACACCCGCGCATAGTCGCCCTTGCCATCCGCCGCCTGATAATCGCGATACTTGGCGACCGTATCGATAAAAAATAGCGATAACACTTTAATTCCCCGCGCAAACAGTTCCTGTTCTTTTTGCAAATGGGCGCGAATGGTTTCCCGAATTTGAATGCGCCGCATGTGCGTTTCCGATATATCGCCGGTTGCATCGCCAGTCAGCAAGTCCTGCCCATTGGTGAACTCCACCCGATCTTGGGCGGCATCGATTTGCGAGATGATATAGCCCTTATAGACTTGCAACCCGCCAGAAACCTTTTGCAAATTGTCGCCTAGGTTTAAGCGTCTTATTTGACGCTTTATCCGCCCGGATTTCAGTTTCACCTCTATTTCCAGCCGGGCGACCGGTGCTTTGTTAGATACGTCGATTCTTTCCAAATACATATAGGGGGCGGCACCACCTACGCCGCGGACTCGGATACCGCACACCGCAATTTTCTTTACCAGCTTCTGGTTATAGGCATCGAGCGCGTCCAGCCGGTGAATGCAGCAATGCTGGGTGCGGTGGGTGGCGGAATAGCGCAGGATAAATAGCGGCTTAAACTTCGGCAACGCTTGCATGGTGGCCTTGCCTTCCATTTTCTGCGGTTCATCTAGAATTAAAATCGGGCGGTTTGCGGCGATGACCTCTATGGGTCTGCG
Source organism: Cellvibrionales bacterium (assembly GCA_014323765.1). GTDB lineage: Bacteria > Pseudomonadota > Gammaproteobacteria > Pseudomonadales > GM7GCV1 > GM7GCV1. The sequence continues at coordinate 25,702 of JACONM010000010.1, forward strand.
CGATTGAAAATCGTCTAGCTCGTCATAAATGCGGCGGTTGTCTTCCCCGCTGGCGTTGAACGCCTGGATGTTAATTACCATCACATTGATTCCGGAATTGGATGAGAAACTTTCTAGCTCGTGCAGATGCCTAGAGTTGTAAATAAAAAATCGCGCTTTTTTATTGTAATCTTGGTTGAAGTGGTCGGCGGTGATTTGCAGGGTGCGATACACCCCTTCACGGATGGCGATCGATGGCACCATAACGATAAACTTTGACCAGCCGTAGCGTTTATTCATCTCGAAGATAGTTTTAATATAACAGTAGGTTTTACCGGTGCCGGTTTCCATTTCTATATCCAGATGTACATCGGTGGCTTTGATGGCTTCTCTTTTGTAAGCCGATTTGACCGCAACCCGCCTGCCGCGGGTGTCAACGGTCGTAAAGGCGTCCATCTGCTGCGAGACGCTCAAATTCTGCCGTTGTTGAACTGCTTGGATATTTTGCAGAATTTGTGCATTGCTCAATTCAAGTTCGGCGTTTTTGCGACCATCATGTTCATTGGCGGCGCGTATGTGCTGGCCTGGCTTGGCCATGCCCGGATCAATGCGATAGCCGATACCATCCTTGCGCGGTTGGCCGGCAAAACAGTCGACCGTCGCTTCCACCGCCGCCGTTTGATATTTCTGAACTTTGAATTTTAGTTGCATGTTGCGCCCTTCAAATCACCCTTAGGTCGGTGCTTGGCGAAATCTGTTTGAAAATTTTCTCCGCGTTGATCTTATCCGAATCCGTGGTAAGGCCGCTGTCGCGGAATACCGCGCGCAGGGGTTTGCGCAGAGCAATGGCGGTAATTAGATCTTCACTCAGATCGATGTCAAAGCAAGCCGCCAGATCGGTGCTATCGACAAAGAATACCCGTTTATTTTCGATAGTCTCGGATACGATCGGCAGGGTCAGGTCCACCCCCCAAGCGACCAGCACCCCAAATAGCAGATCTTCGGGGGTACGCCCCGACACGATATTATCCACCCGATCGAGCAGGCCAGATTGCGGGGTCTCATCCGGGCGACGATGAACATTTCGTAGATTGGGCGAATCGATTTTGAGTACGCGGAAGCCAATATCGCCCTGCCAGTCGGGATGGCATGTATCTTGGCAGATTGCCTGACCGGCGCGGCGAATGCGCTCCTTACCAATCTCGGCAATGGTTTTGTAGCCCGCTTTGTAGGCTTCCTTTTTCTCGCCGCAGGCTTCCGGTAATTGCACCATAATAAACCGCCGATTGCCGCCGTCTTCGGCATTGAGTTTCATTACCGCGTGGGCAGTGGTGGCGGAACCGGCAAAAAAATCTAAAATGATGTCATTTTTTCCAATCCACATTTTATCATTTTAGATAAATATGGCAATGGTTTTACTGTATCGAAAACTTGTGTTCCAAGCAATGCTTTTATTTCATCAGCTGCATTTGCAGCGTTAGATGAGTCTAGCCAAATTGTTTCGGGAATATCTCCCTTATATTCCGTAATAAATAATTTTCGATATACTTTATCACCATTAAATTTAAGTTTGTTTTCTTTATCTAGAATTTGCATGGTCTTCTTCCCAACAAGCCATTTTCGCTCCGAAAAGAATTCGCCTGTTTTGGATTGAAAAGCATAAATAGATCCGCCTTGAGAGCCGCGAGACCAGACACCTAACAATCGATAGTCACCCCGATGATCATTATCTGGATTTTTATATGCTTTTCTTGTTTCTTCTGGCATATTTAACCGACTGAGTTGAGCATCAGCTATTGATCTTGAATAAACTATCAAATGCTCATGGTTACGACTAAAAAATTTTGCCGAATTATCTTTTCCACGTTTTCTCGACCAAACAATATTTGCAATAAAATTCCCCGCTCCAAAAACCTCATCACAAAGCCGCTTCAAATTGGCCGCTTCGTTGTCATCGATACTAATAAAAATCACCCCATCCTCGCGCAGCAAGTTACGCGCCAATCTCAGGCGCGGGTACAGCATGCTCAACCAGTCGGAATGGAAGCGGCCGTTGGATTCTGTATTGGCGACTAGGGGATTGCCTGCTTCATCGGCCTGCCCGGAGTCGCGCTGATAGTCGGCATTGCGCTGGGCAAATCGGTCGCTGTAAATAAAATCCTTGCCAGTGTTATAGGGCGGGTCGATGTAAATCATTTTCACCTTGCCCAGATAGGTTTCTTGCAGAAGTTTGAGGGCCTCTAGGTTATCGCCCTCGATAAACAGGTTGCGGGTGCTATCAAAATCCACACTTTCATCGCGCACCGGGCGCAGGGTGTTAGCAGTGGGCATGTTGGCCGCGACCATGGCGGCGCGCTTGCCAGGCCAGTCGATCCGATAGCGTTCCTGCGGCCCTTCCACCAGCTCACCGCTCAACAGCTGCCGCAACAGATCAAAATCCACCGCCAAGCGCAATTCCCCAGTCGCCTCATCCCGCCCTTCCGTCACACACTCCGGAAACAGCTCGCGCAACTTAGCAATGCCACCCTGCCCCAGATCCGGGCTTTGCATTTTTAGCTTTTTCATAGTCGTTGTTTTATTTGTCCATTAAATCAGAATGCGGTAAGTGGGCTTGCGGGGATGCATCGCGTTCATCGTCCTCGGCCCGGCTTCGATCGGCGGCATCTAGAAGCACTTCGACACGGGCGAGAGCGGCGGCATGGTCTCGCTCGGAGTGAATTGGCCGAACTTTGTTGCTACTCATCATACTTCCTCAGGGCTCGGCAATGGCGAGCGGCTCTCCCCCGGCATCCCCGAATCCTTCAATCGAAACAGGCATTCTATCGGGAAACTCCACCGTAATGTTCAGCTTCCCACCCATGGCTTCCACATAACTGCGCAACGTCGATAATAGCAGATCGCTGCGCTTTTCCATTTGCGCGATGGTGGCTTGGCGGATATTTAGGGCCTCTGCCAGCTGCGCTTGGGTGAGCTTTTTTGCCTTGCGTAGCTCTTGCAGTGTCAGGTATTCGGCGTGCAGGTGCTCGGCATCGGCTAGGATGCGCTTGCGCCGGGCGGCGGGTAGCTCGTTTAGTTTGTCGTCTAGGGATTTAGTCATCACTGTTTCCTCCGCTGTGTTGCAAGATGTTGGGCGAAACGAGAATCCGCCACGGCGATCAGCTTTCGGTAAAAGCGCTTTTCGCTCGTGCCTGCCTTATCGCCCGCCACTAGAAGAATCGCCTGCCGACCGGGGTCAAAGGCAAACGCGACTCGCCACACTCCGTCATCTGCGCTAAACCTCAATTCCTTCATGTTCGTATGCCTTGAACCGTTTAGGGTATCCGCGTGGGGGCGACCCAAACTGGGGCCGATTTTTGCCAACAGGCTGGCCCTAGCCAAGATTGCATCCTGAACCGCTGCGGACAGGCGGTCGAACTCGCTCTCGAAATCATCGTGAAACGCAACCTTCCACCTCATGTTTCATGTTTCCATTCCATGCTAACCGCGGCAGATTATAGCCTCAAAACTATATAGGTTCAACTGTTATTTTGTGTTTTTTTGCTGGCAGTGGCGGACGGGCGATCGCACCGCAAATTCATAGCCAAAACCTATAAATTCCATCATAACAATCAATTTGTGATTATGGCGGGGGTGGTTTAGTTTGCGCGGCTAATAGATAGCGGCAAACGCCTCTGCATCCGCCGCCCCCGCAGACAGGAGATACCCGATGAACCAGCCCAATGCCCCCCAAACTGGCAAATGCCCGGTGATGCACGGTGGCCACACTAGCACTGAGAATTCGGTGGTCGAGTGGTGGCCGAAGACGCTGAATCTGGACATTCTGCACCAGCACGACCACAAAACCCAACCTTATGGCGCGGATTATTGCTACCGCAATGAGGTCGCTAAGCTGGATTTTGCGGCGCTGCGCGAGGATATGTACGCGCTGCTGAAAGACAGCAAGGACTGGTGGCCGGCCGATTGGGGCACCTATGCGGGCTTGTTTGGGCGGCTGACTTGGCATGCGGCGGGGTCATATCGACTGGCCGATGGGCGCGGTGGCGGCGGCACGGGTAATATCCGCTTTGCGCCGCTGAATAGCTGGCCGGACAACACCAATCTGGACAAAGCGCGCCGTCTGCTGTGGCCGATTAAGAAGAAGTACGGCAACCGTATTTCGTGGGCGGACCTGATTATTTTAGCCGGCACCCTCGGCTATGAATCGGCGGGGCTGAAAATTCACGGCTTCGGCTTTGGCCGCGAGGACATTTACCACCCGGAAAAAGACACCTATTGGGGGTCGGAGAAAGAATGGTTGACCTCCGAGCGTTACACCGATGACGATGATCGCCAATCCCTGCACAACCCGCTCTCGGCGGTGGTGATGGGGCTGATTTACGTCAACCCGGAGGGCGTGAATGGCAAGCCAGACCCGCAGCGCACCGCCCACGATGTGCGCGAGACGTTCAAACGCATGGCCATGAACGATGAGGAAACCGCCGCACTGACCGCTGGCGGCCACACCATCGGCAAGGCACACGGCAATGCGGACCCGGCGCAGCTGGGGCCGGAGCCGGAGGCCGCCGATGTTCACGAAGCTGGCCTTGGTTGGACCAACCCGAAAGGCAGCGGGCACGGTTACGACACCCTGACTGGTGGCCCCGAGGGGGCTTGGACGAAAAACCCAACCCAATGGGACGGCGGCTATTTTGATTATCTGCTGGATTACGAGTGGGAGGTTACCCAATCGCCGGCCGGAGCCAATCAATGGCAGCCCATCGGGGTCGCCGAGGCCGACATGCCGACCGATGCCCATGACCCGTCGAAGAAAAGCCGCATCCTGATGACCGATGCGGACATGGCGATGAAGGTGGACCCGGAATACCGCAAACTCATGGAGAAATTCCGCGCCGACCCAGCCTATTTTGCCGACTGCTTCGCCCGCGCTTGGTTCAAGCTGACACACCGCGATATGGGCCCCAAAGCCCGCTATATCGGCCCCTGGGTGCCGCAGGAAGACCTGATTTGGCAGGACCCGATTCCGGCTGGTAACACGGGCTACGATGTCGCCGCGGTCAAAGCCAAAATCGCCGCCAGTGGCCTGAGTGTGGCGGACATGGTCGCCACCGCTTGGGACAGTGCCCGCACCTATCGCGGCTCGGATATGCGCGGCGGGGCCAATGGAGCGCGTATTCGCCTGGCTCCGCAAAAAGACTGGCACGGCAACGAGCCGGCGCGCCTGAAACGGGTGCTTGGGGTGCTGGAACCGATTGCCGCCGAGTCCGGGGCAAGCCTAGCGGATGTCATTGTTTTGGCGGGCGGGGTCGGTATCGAACAGGCCGCGACCGCCGCCGGACACTCTATCGAGGTGCCCTTCCACCCCGGCCGCGGCGATGCGACCGATGCGATGACCGATGCCGAGAGCTTCGATTATCTGGAACCACTGGTTGATGGCTACCGCAATTACGCGCAGGATCAGTATGCGGTGGAGCCGGAGGAGGTCATGCTAGACCACACCCAGCTGCTCGGCCTGACCGCCCCGGAAATGACGGTGCTAGTCGGCGGCATGCGCGCCCTCGGCACCAATCACGGCGGCAGCAAACATGGCCAGTTCACCGACCGCCCCGGCCAGCTAACCAACGACTTTTTTGTGGGGCTGACCGATATGGCCTATCAGTGGCTACCGGCGGACGAGCCCGACATTTACAAGATCATAGATCGCGCCAGCGGCCAAACCAAATGGACCGCCACCCGCTGCGACTTGGTATTCGGCTCCAATTCCATCCTACGCGCCTACGCCGAGGTCTACGCCCAGGATGACAATTCCGAGAAGTTTGTGCGCGATTTTGTCGCCGCCTGGGTCAAAGTGATGAATGCGGACCGTTTTGATCTGGCCACTAAATAAACAGCCCGCCCCCTCTCCCACTGCCGATTTGGTGTGGGGAGGGCGGGTGAGGGCGAGGATTGAGCGATCGGCGGTGTATTGAAAATGGTCAGAATGCTGCAGTATATCGACTAGTTTTCACTGGCCGATATAGTTACCTTCCTCATCAAACTGGGGGCAACGTTCAAGACCGAAGGCATTCCAAAGAAAATGCATCTGCTCGGCAATGATGCTCTCATAGTTGCCATCGTCTCGATACGCCGTGATCATCGTGGATGGCAGGTGTAGGGTTTCTCGATCGTAGGATGGGAGAAAATCATCGGGGGCAAACATGTTCTCGTTCTCGCACATCTGTGCGCCCTGTATATTCGTTGCTGATATTTGCATTAAAATTGGTGGTGAGGATTCGAGTTGCCGTAATCCGTACAGGTAGCACTTGAGCGGATCTATGAAGAACTTGCGCAGTTGTGATGATTGAAATATCCTCGCACCCTTTGAGCTGTTATCGATTATTTCTACGCTTGTGGCTTCCAGCGAACCATCGCGAAACACTTGCGTATAGCTGCGACAGGGGTTGTGGAACCGATAAAAGCAGTAGCCTTCTAGATTGAATCTTCCTTGCCTGTGTCCGAACGATCCAATCGGATCAAACCGTTGGCAACGCCCAAAGGAATTCGGAAATTCAATCCGCCGTGCAGCCCCAAAGTCAGGCAGCGGTACCAGATGCATAACCAAAACCCCCTCAGAGACCGGAAGCGGGATAAAGCCATCATCGTCCTGAATACGCAAGAAACGCTCGCCGATAAATGCCTTAGCGCGTTCTTCAATGCTGCGTTGCGCACCGAATAGCAGGCGCAAATCTTCCATTGATAACTCGCAGGCCCCCGATGAAGTGCGCCCATAATAGCGATTGCTGTTTTTATATATCACGCGGTGCGGTGGATTAAAGCTTTTTGGAACATGAATCAGGATAAGACTGCCGCCCTCCAGATCAATGCGTTTCATACGAAGACCAACAATGGCTGGCTCCACCCCAGTTCGGGCAATGCTTTCTAGCCTTTGGAGTTCTTTATCAACATCACATGCCAAGGGCGATAGCGCAGAGGCCGTACCATGCTCTTCATCCATGCCAATGATTGAGTGGCCGCCGAGTGTATTGGCAAATGCCGTAATGTCTTTTAGCATCTCTTTCTTATCGGCATCGGCATTGCCGTAAGTATCTCGCTTAAATTCGAGATGCACGGATTCACTTGCCCCGCCATCTATCAGTTCCTGCAATGTGGCGGAGTCAATGGCATCGAAGTTTTTGCCTAGGAGCATGGCCCGGTTCCTCGTAAAATTGCTTGCGATACTTTGCAATCATGGCGTTGTTTGAAAGGTTTTTCAACCCATCACCAATTTGCCAATATGAGCTTCCCATTCTTTACACAGCTTGCGAAATGAGGGGCTTTGTTGCCGTGCTTGCCGCATATCAAATTGAGCCGTGAACGCTGGTTGATCAAGCGTTTCGCTGTAGGAACCTTGCATTTGGGTCGCCAGCCACTTCTTGGCATTGCGTTTTTCTTCGGCCGGCACAGCATGCTGCGGATCAAAGCAAAACCCCCTTTTGCCATCCAGCGAGCGAGCGGCGGCGATAAACCATGCCTCAAATTCTCGCTTGGCTAGGACGACCGAGAAACGACGATGCGGAATATACTCTTGCGCCCGCTTTAAAATATCTTTACTCAATTCAGCCGGGCAGTCATCGTCCGCATCGAGCACTAACAAAATCCAACCGTTTTCACCGCACTTGGCGGCAGCCAACAACATCTGCCGCTTGAATTCATATTCCTTTTTTAAGAATTTATCTCGATGCACTCGGATAGGGGGTTCGGCACGCACTTCAGTTTGTGGCTGGCTTATATTGGCAAGTCGGCGAATTAAAATAGGCAGTGCCGCCACTTCACCATACCCTTCCACAATAGACACCACAGATAACATAGTTAGATCTCACCGAATAAATCGATTCTCGATTGTTGTTGCGCTTGTAGAGAAGTGCGGTCAGGATCCAGCTTATTCATCCGCAGCAACTCGCCCGCAGAAAAAAGGTGTTCTCTTAGCATTTGTCGCGAGGCTCCATCCAAAGGTGCCAGTTTGGTAGCCCCTTCCTCCGCAACGACAGCAATTATCGATTCCGCGTCGATGGCGAGGTCATCGAGTAGATCCGGGCTATGACTGGTCACTAAAACCTGATTTTGTTGTGCAGCTTGGTTAAGCACTTCGCGCAGTACACCACTCGCAAAGGGATGGAGCGCAGTTTCTGGCTCTTCAATACCAATTAAGAGAGAGGAATTATTCGCGTTGCTTTGCATCAGTGCCGTCAACACCCCTAAGGCTCTCAGTGTGCCATCCGACATATTTTGCGCTAGAAATCGCCACGGGTGTTTGGCACCCTGAACGGCTTGCCGAAACTCTAAAGTCTCCATAGGGCCAACGGCTTTGCACTCCATGCTTTGCACCATGGGGGCCACGGTGTTTAGGTATTCATTGATCTGCCGTAATTGATCGGGTGCAGTGCGCTTCAAGTGGCGAATAACGCTCGCAATGTTTTCGCCAACAGGTTTCAGCAGGCGGCCATCTTGCGGCTTTTGCAACTCACGCATTACTTTCGGGTTTAGGTTGTAAAACCCCATGGCCGTCAAAGCATCAAAAACCGATCGAAACGCAGTCAAGCCTGAAGCAGCCACTAAAGCCAGCCGGTCGGAAGTTACTGAAGGGAAGGGCTGTTCGCTTGAATCTATTAGCTTGCCTCGCTCAATTTTGAAATAAGGGCCAGATCCTTTGCCATCAATGGCGCAGTGCTCCTCCTGCACTTGATAAGATCCGCCCGCTAGAGCACTGACTCTGAACGCGTACCATGCATCGCGACCATCGCTCAACCGAAATTCCAAGCGGATAGCGATATTATTGGGGTGCCCGCTAGAACGGCGGCGCACTTCATCTAGACCGCCGCGCTCGCTCAGGGCATTGTCCAGCGAGTTAGCCAGCGCATCGCGCACAAAATGCAGCGCATCTAGAAAATTGCTTTTGCCGGCCCCGTTTTGTCCCACTAAGTAGGTCAGCGGGCGCAAGCGAATATCACAGCGGGCAATGCTCTTATAGCTGCGCAAAATAACGCGCTGAATGAATGCAGATTCCATCATGTCTTATCCTAAACAAACTAGGCGGATCCTATTCACACTAAACCCCAAAAACCCGCATCACCTCATCCCCCAGATGATTGATGGCTTTGACGGCGATGCAGCCGCTATCAGGGCGGTCAAACGGGCGGCTGGTGGCGCTGTGTAGGCTGGCCCAGGCTTCGGGGTCTATGTCTGCTTTTAGGGTGGTTTTTAGGGCTTTGTAGGGGCTGTCGGCACCGAGGAAATAGGCGTGGCGGACGAAGAAGGCCTCGTGGTTGTAGCCGGTGTCGATAAACCAGCAGGCGATGTCGCCGGTGTCGCCGCTGCGCACTTGGCCGGTTTGCGGGTCAAACAGGTCAATGCCCCGCAGGTGGACGCGCAACTTGTTTTCAGGCAGGTGCTCTATTTCAATATCTGGCTCGCCGAATATGACAAACAAATTGGCTTTGTCGGTTTTGGCGAGGTCGCCCGCCATATGCAGGTCGGCGTTCATGCGGGCTTGCAATATGGGGAGTCGGCCCAGCTTATTCAGGTCGGCGGCCCCCGCATCGTAATTGAAGGCGCAGGCGATCAGCACGTCAAAGCCGGACTCGGCAGCCTCACGGGCAGCGGCGGCGAGGTCTTGGCGACCCACGGTGCCAAATTCCGGGCCAATAAAAATGGCGGCGCGCTTCTGGGATGAGTCGGCGCCCACAGCACCCGGTTCGGTATAGACCCCCTCGGCGGCAACCAGTTCGCCGGGCCAGTCGGTCAGCGAATCAAAAGCAATCCGCCCGCTGCGTTGCACCTGTTGGATACCGGCGATTTTTAGGTTGTCCAGAATCACCCGCACAAAATCCCCGGCACCCCCGGCATCGGTGCTGGCGGGCAATTCCATTAGCTCGCCGTTTTCATCGATGGCGGGGGTGCGGTGCGGCGATAGACTTTCCATTGTGAAGGGGCCGGCCACGCGCACGGTGTGGCGGTCCTCATAGGGTTTGTCGTGCAGGGTTTCATACTCGGCATTGCGAGCGATGGACGCATCGATGGCGTGCTGGCGGGCAATCCGCGCCTGCCAAAATTCTGCCAAGGCCGCCTTCGCCGCCGCCGGCCAGTCATCGGGTGGGTCACGGGGCACTTCCCATTCCAATAGTTCCCCGGCGGGGACGCTTTCGCCGCTTGGCAAGTCGGTTTTATCGGTGGCGGTGAAGTCGACCGCCTGCCCTTTGCGCCCGCCGGCTTGCACGGTGAAGGGGGTTTTGTGGCCTTTTAAGGCTTCATTTAGGGCTTTGAGTGCGCTTTCCACCGCCGGCTGATGTTCCGCCCACAGGCTGTCAATCTCGGCATTGTTGGCGATGGCTTTTAGGGTGATGTGCGGCACCCGTTGGCAGACAAACCCTTGGCAAATGTCGCCGCCGGTCGGGGTGGATGCGGGGGCTTTGTCGGTGATTTCTGCCAATTTATCTTGCCCCGCTTTGCTGTCGGCCAGCAAATAAAAGGGATAGCGGGCACCCATAAGGCGGGCACGGGCCAGCACCAATGCCACTCGGCTGGTGTCTATCGTAATCCACCGCCGGCCCCATTGTTCGGCGACGTAAGCGGTGGTGCCGGAACCGCAGGTGGGGTCTAAAACTAGGTCGCCGGGGTCGGTGGTCATTAGGAGGCAGCGTTGGATGACTTTATCGGCGGTTTGGACGATATAGGATTTGTCGCCAAAGCTGGCACCAGTGTCCCCCCAAACATTAGAAAACCTGAGCAAGGGGAAGTCATCAAAAAAGCGGACGTAACTAATGCTTTGCGCGTTTCCCCGCAAACAAATTCGCCCAGCCTTGATTAGACGGGACATGCCTGCTTCGCTTGTTTTCCAGCTGCCATGAGAAAAGGCAAAATCCAGCCCGTTGAGCGACACCGAGAATTGGCCTTTTGCTCCCCCGCTTTGACTGCGTAAATTGTCGTAGCTAAACAATCGGCCCCCCCCCCCCCCCGCTTCTATATCGTTCGCCTTGCAGACACTGCCATCTTCACGCATCAGGAATTTGTAGTTTTGCGATGTAGATGCCGCCCCCGATTTATCCTCATAAAGCTCCCGATATTTGCAGTGCTCGCGGCTTTTGGCATACCAAAGCAAATAATTGCTGGCTTGAGATAAAAAATTGCCGGCTCGCCCCGTTGTCGTTTTGTAGGCAATCTGCGTGATGCAGTTTTTATCCCCAAACACCTCATCCATCAAAACCCGCACCCGATGGACATTCTCATCACCGATTTGCACAAAGCATGATCCCGACTCGGTCAGTAATTCGCGGCAGACGATCAGCCGGTCGCGCAAATAGGACAGATAGGAATGGATGCCATCGCGCCATGTATCGCGGAAGGCTTTGACCTGCTCTGGCTCGCGGGTGATGTGTTCGGTCTTGCCGTCTTTCACATCGCGGCGGGTGGTCAACCATTGAAAGTTGGAATTGAATTTGATGCCATAGGGCGGGTCGATATAAATGCACTGCACTTTCCCCCGCAGGCCCTCGCGCTCGGCTAGGCTGGCCATCGCTTGCAGGCTGTCGCCGAGGATGAAGCGGTTCGACCAGTTGGCCTCGTGTTGGTAAAACTCGGTGCGTTCCGCGCCATCGGGCAGGCCATTGAAGTCGGCAAATATATCGGGCACATCGCCTGCCTCTGGATTGGCGGCGCGAGATTGAACGGTCTGGCGGCGCAGGTCGTCAATCAGGGCTTTCGGGTGGATGCGCTCTTGGATGTAGAGGGGGGCGGCGGGGACGATTAGGGAGTCATCGGCGGCGGGATCGCTGGGGATATTTCCCTTTGCGGCGGCTGGTGCGCCGGCTGCGTTTTCGGCATCTGCTGCGCCCGTGGCTTTGGTGGACGGTGCGCCCGTGACGGGCGGGGTGGCGGGGGCGTATTTGCCGCGCCAGATCAGCTGCGGGTCTAGGTCTGGGTTCCGCGCCGCCCGGTCTGCCGCCAGCGTATCCTTTGTCCCATTATTGGGCTGCGCAAAACGCGCCGGCAGCGGTCGTTTGTCATCCTCATTCATGAGTGGTTGATGCTCTGCGCTAGGCAGGTTTTTGCGCGACGCCTTCTTGTGAGTCAGGGTCGCAACCTGCTTGGGGGTGGTTTTGCGGGGTTTCTTGGGCATGGTTTGGTTCTCCGGGTTAGGGGCAGAGGTCTGCGGTCAGCAAGTGTTTATGCTGCGCTGTTTGGTAGACGCTGCCTTTGGCGATTTCTTTGAAATCGGCATGCAGGGCTTGGTCCTTAGACACCAGAACTTTTGCCTTGGCAGCCAGTGCCAAGGCGATGATGTGCGGATCGTTTGATTGCAACTTTGGCAATGTCGCTTGCTCGGCTTGCACTTTACGTTTATCTACCAATTTCGCCCTACCGGTTTTGGCAAGCTCATCGAGTCGGTCCTTGAAGCCAGTCCTCTTCCTAATTTCGGCATTGAATTGGGTAGCATTAGAGTAAGCGATCTTGCCGCCTTTTTCCAACCAGAGATGGACGGGCTGCATGTTTTTATTTTTCTGGTTCATAAAATCACCCTGAACATTGGCATCTATGATAATACACATGGGCTTATGTCTTTTGCCGCTATTCCGAAAAACCAAGGAAACGGTCACTTTCTTGCAAAAAGAATTGCCCGTATTCTGGCGGTACATTTTCTATATTACCCTGCTCATCGAAGGTGATATTGTGCGTCTGCACACCCTTTGCATCTTTCTTTTCTAAATAAATAAGAGAGACATCATCGGGTGAAATATGACCACGCCTGATTTCGATACGAGCACGTTTTAGCATGTAATCGCTATGAGTTTCGATAACGCAACCAGGCAGAGGATGAGGTTGCTTTTGATTCAGCCGTTGCACCAGTAGCGATGCCAAAGCCGCTTGACCGCGAGGGTGCAGGTGAACTTCAGGCTGTTGCACTAATAATATGTTGCGAGATCTTAGGACGTCCACTACAATGGGGAGAGCTTGGCTTATTCCGTAGCCGGTATCAATTAGGTTGACTTCTGGACCGCTTACCTTTACTCGTATCTGAAACGGATTGCTGCCGGATTTTCCGAGTTGCTTGACCTGTATATCTTTGAACAGACCAGAATCCTTGCCGAAACTAATCAGTTCCTCGCGTAACACCCGCCATGCTTCTTTGTATTCTCTGGCCATATTTATGAAATACATGGGTATATCAGCACCGGTGGCATCGGGCAATTCCGCAACTGGGTCATAAGTACGGCGTGGTTCAGCACGCACGGGAGCAATGCTTTGCATTGCTGTTAGGTTGATTTTCTCCATCCTATCAAGATCGAGATGTTCCACAAAATCAATAAATTCCTTTTGGCTGGATAAGATTGACTGCTCAGATCTCAGCAGGTGCCGCAATAGAATAGGGCGAACACTATTAATTACTCTGTCTGAATCCGATATAACGAACAGCGGGCACCCATCTTCTGTTCTTTGTTTTCTTTCGAATTTAAGTGGTTCGTTTTCAAATGGCGTTTTTCTTTGGCGCAGGTGTTGTTCAGCCCAATCGCTTGCCACCAATCGGATGCTGCCCTTGGAAAATCGCCACTCTTGGCTATCGATAACCGGTTCTGGTCCATCCCCGCGCTCCTTGAGGGTAATGCGGTATTGAACCGATTCTTTTCTATCGATTGTTAGGGTTAGGGCTAATGAAAAAGACTCCTTTAGCGGACGGCTTTTACGCACGATCTCCCGAAATGAACCCATCTTCCAAGGCTGTTCATTGAAATCCGGGTTATGAGAATAGCGCAAGTTTGCAGGATTCGTACTACCCATCGCTTGCATGCACCCAAGCACAGTAGATTTGCCCGTGCTGTTCTCCCCCACCAGAAAGGTAAGCGGACGGATGCGCAGGCGGTGCTCGCCGGCAAAGCAGCGCACGTCTTTGATGCAAAATTCGGTGATGTTCATTGCATTTGACCTAGAGGCTTAGTCGGGGGCTTTGTGGTTGGGCGGCATTCTATACCATACGAATGGATCTTGGGCAATAGCGAGGCGATCATGAGGTGCTCCTTGTGCTGGCCTAACTCTTCGCCGATTTTACAAGATCATGGATGTGCATGCTCGACCTGTTTGCTATCTCTAAAACATGGTCGAAGTTGCGTTGATCTTGGCTTTTGGTTATGCCGGAGGTTTTGCGATGGACGGTGCCCTGCTTTTCAGATCCAGGCCGTGGGAACCAGATTAGTAGGCCGATGGAAATTGGTTTTTCTTCGAGATGACCGTGGCACCGGTAAAGCTGTATCAGCCAGTCGCAGAAGAGGCGACCGTTTTCCAGCTGGTGTTTGTAACTATCCTTGTGTTTCGTTTTCATCTCTATTGAAAACAGATAGCAATCTCCGCGATGATGGCATGCTAGGATGGCATCGCACATTTTATTTACTCCGTGCGGTGGGCTGCCGCTGAAGAAAGCAAAGGGTTTTGGATTGGCACGATCTAGAGAGAAAGCAAAAGAATGCCTATTTGCCAATCGAATTTCAACGGTTTTCCCATGTTCATGCAGCGTCCAAATCCTATCTTTTCTTTCCAGCTGATAAGCCGGATCAATCGTCTGTTGTAGCAATTCAGCTAGAGTATTAGTCATTTTCTTGCTCTCGCCGCTCTTGCAAGCTGTAATAGATATCGTTGTTAACGCGATTCAGATCGTCAATCACTTCATCGAAGGTGGAGGCGTAAATGCCGTCATCGGGAGTTACTTCGAATTCTTTAATTGTTCCCTCATCGAATAGATAGGCGGCGACCTGATCGGTTTTCAAGGTCTCGGCTTGGTCATAGGCATGCTTTTTTTGCAAATCTTCTGCCGCGGACTCTCCTAGCATCAATAGGGTGTTAATTTCCCGCACTATATAATCGCTGTGGGTGCTGACCACCACGCGCAGCCCAGCATTCACTAGGCGGGCCAGCAAGCGGGCGATGGCGCGTTGGTGACGCGGGTGCAGGCTTAGCTCCGGTTCGTCAATCATTAGCACATCGCCTTTTTTTGCCTGGTGTCTTAGATAGAACCAGAGCCCGAATAAGCTTTTCACGCTGCTAGCGGTGGCGTGTAGATCTAATTCTGGTGTGGTGTCTTTTTGCTTGGTTTGATGGGGTTTGAAAACAATGCTCCCGGTACCCGGGTTCATCCGATAGGCCCCGGCGGCAAGTGTCTTCTCTAGTATTTCGGCTAATTTATGAAAGTCCGCCGAATGCTGATTGGAGATTTCAAACAATCTGTTTAGCCAATTTATATATTCGGCGATAGGTGCGGCATAGGGCGAGCGGATAACATTGCGCAATAATCGCTCCATGTCGATTCCCTTGTGCGAGACTTGGTGTAACAGGGCGGCGCGACGGGCACTTAGCTCACGAAAGAAAAGATGCAGCCCGTTGCGCTCGGCGGGCATTAGAAAAGGGCTTAGCACTCCCCAGTCGGCGATGATTTTTGGCAGACTAAGCGTACTCTCTAGGTAGATGCGAGGATTGGACAACTGTTCCTCGGGGATGTTGAATACAGTATTTTGTAGATAGCTGTTGCAGCGGTCGTTAAAGGCTTGCAAATTTTGCGCAAAGAGAGGCTCTACTGCTGGCAGACTTGGTTTGCGCTCTTCTTTCCATGACCCCTGAGCTAAAAAGCTTAGACCGTAGTAACAGTGGTTCAGCGCATACATCACCCAAGTTTTTCCACTATTATTCGGCCCACAGAAAAGCGTTAGCGGCTTTGGGGTAAAGCTGCCGGAGCGTACGCTGCCTAGGTTTTCTACGCTAAATGTTAGATCGTTTGTCGCCGTGTCGTTTTTCATGGGGTGTTCCTGCATTTTGTATTGTCTCTAGTATAGCCTGTTGCTGCGGGGCCTATGCGGAGTTTTTCGGGTGAACGCTGCTTAGCATCCGCTCAAACTCAGCATCTACTCGCTCGGCGAAGTCTTCTTGTATAGTATAGACATCGGTAAATTCTGCGAAGGCCCAGCGGCCGAATTGGCCGCTGTTATTTATGCCTGGAATCCAATAGGTGTCCATGGTGAGTTTTTTGACTTTGGCATCTTCGCCGCGGTAGCCTTTTATTTCGACGATTAAATTAAGCGGGTCGTCTGCGCCCTTTCCATCGTCTATTTGCACGATAAAATCTGGGCGGTATTGGTGTGCGCTGCTGCCCTGGCGGTAGGGGACTTCCAGTCCTAGGTTGTGGTTTTTTACATAGGCTAGAACCTGCGGGTGGCGTTCGACCACGCGGCAGAATTCGGCTTCCCAGTTGCTGTCGAGAATTATCCGGTCGATATGGCAGCGGCGCGGGTCGGTTTTCCAGCGGTTGGTTTTGCTGGTGGTGAAGTTGACGTGGCGGGTGGAACCGCTGCGGTTGTAAGGGTCCAGCAACGCCTGCACCGCCCGGCCTTTGGCTTGCTCGGCGGTGGTGATGGCGGCACTGATGCGTTGCACGGCCCTTGCGGCTAATTCCGCATACATTAGCTGCGCCGGGTGGGTGCCGCCTTTGCATTTTAGATAATCGGCGAGCCATTGCCGGGTAATCTGTTTTAGCTGGCCGAACAGGTGCATTTTAGGCGCACCGTTCTGGTCGCGATAATGGTTTATTAACAAATGTTTGGTTAATTCGTAAGCCAGAGTGGAATCACGCAGATTTTTGTTTTCAACCGTGGTTAACTCGATGGATTCGCCGATTAGCCCTGAGTTTTCAGTGATGGTAGGGCCGACCTTATCTGGGGTTAACTCCAACACCGACTCTTCATTAAAGTGAACGCTGAGTCGCTCGTCCGGTAATACGGTGCGATAACCGGTTACTCGTGGAAAGCAAATTTCCAGTGCATCGCGATCGGGGCGGATGGCTTTTACCCGAATGGTGTTGGGCGGTGGTTGCGGCGGGGCGACTGTGGGTTTGGCGGTGAAGTCGAAGGGGATGCCGAACACATCGGCATATTCCACATCGAGGCAGCCGGTATCCTTGTTTAGCTCATAAGACTGGCGGCGCAGGGCGCGACCGACGACCTGCTCGCACAGTAGTTGGGTGCCAAAGGCGCGCACGCCGAGCACGTGGGTCACAGTATTGGCATCCCAACCTTCGGTGAGCATGGAGACTGAAACCACGCAGCGCACCTCGCCGCCGAGTTTGCCGGGTTTGCCGACGGTGTTCATAAGCTCGCGCAGCAAGTCTTGAGGTTTTAGGTTTTCTGCCGCTTGGCGATCGCCGGTGCGCTTGATGATTTCGTTGCGGTAGATCTCGATTTCCGCCTTGGCTGCCGCCTGAAAGTCTTTGCTTAGGCCCTCGCCGGATTCCAGCTGCTGGCTGTCGATGAGCACGGTTTTTGGGCGCGATAGGGGGTGGCCATGCTCGTCAAAATTGCGGAATAATTCTAATGCGCCGTTTTGTACCGTTTTGCTGCCGTCTTCATTATCGCGCTCGAAACCGGCGATGTAGTCGTACACCAATTTAGAGGTGGCCGTGTTATTGCAAACTACAATAAAACAGGGTGGGGCGGACATCTTTGCCTTGCGCGACATCTGGAAAGTTTTTTCATAGTGGTCGTAAAGAGCTTTTAGTGCCCTTTGTAATTGAAGCGGAATTTGGAGCGGGTCCAGCGGGCCAGCTTTACCGCGGCCCTTTTTCGGCATATCAGAGCGGATGTGCTGCCACAGGTTGCGGAATAGCGGTATTTCCGAACTGGGGATATTATCGACCACCGGCACCCGCGGTAGTTTGACGATGCCGCATTCGATCGCATCCATGAGTGAAAAGTCGCTCATGGTCCAAGGGAAAAGAGTGCCCTCGCGATAGCCGGAACCGCTCAAGAAAAAGGGCGTGGCGGACAGGTCGAAAATGCGGCGGATGCCGAGTTTGCGGGCCACGGTTTCCAACCCGGAAATCCACAGCCGCGCCGCCTCGCGGTTAGTTTCGGCCTCTTGACGGGCCTCGCCTTTGAGGGTGGGCTCTTCGGCTTCTGCAGCGGGTTTTTCCCGGTAGCAGTGGTGCGCCTCGTCATTTAAAACTAGGATGTTTTGCATCCCCATCAGGTCGCCGATAACCCGTTGTAGCATTTGGCCTTCGGTCTCCGCCGTTTGCGGTGCCTTTCCATGCGGGCCCTGGATAAGGGCGCGGGTGCCTTTGGACAGTTCCAGCCGCTCGCGGTGTTTGAAAGCGTGGTAGTTGGTGATGATGATTTTGGCGCGTTCTAGGTCGCGCAACATGTCTTGGGGGACGAGTTCGCGGCTTTGGTAGTAGCTGTTTGGGTCGTTGGGTTGTAATACGCGCAGGCGGTCTTTGATGGTTAGCCCCGGGGTAACCACTAGAAAACCGCGAGTGAACGTTTTGCTGCCCGGTTTGCGCACGGCATTCAGGGTTTGCCAGGCAATCAGCATGGCCATGACCGTGGTTTTGCCTGCGCCGGTGGCCAGCTTGAGGGCGAGGCGCGGTAGGCCCGGGTTGGCCTCTTCATTGACCGCTTCAAGGGGGTCGAGAAAGGCCCGGCGGGTCTGCGCCCGCTGCGGGGCGACCTCGGTTAGCCAAATAGCCGCCTCCACCGCCTCAATTTGGCAAAAGAACGGGCGGATGTCGTTAAATGCATGCTGCCGCCAATGCCGCAACAGCCTTGCGGTTGTGGGGCTAACCCGCCAGTGTTCCGCAGGCCGCTTGCGCCATTCGTCCAGAGCGTCGCGCAGCTGGTTGATAATGGGTATTTCGCTGTAACGGTGCGCTTCGCCTTCCAGCATATCCTGCGATTGGGCATCTTTGCGTTTCTTATTTTTGGGCACCGGGGTGACGTATCCGGCGCGACGGCGCGAGCCTTCCCGTTGACCGGTCGGCTGGCCGTCTTCGTCCAGCTGCCAATGCGCGGTTGGCGGCTCGTAGGGCGAGTTCAGAATAGGCCGGGTGAAAAAGCTGTCTGGATCTGGGTTTTGTGGCGACATGGCGGCGACCCGGCGGGGCTAGAGTGGCGATGGCAGTATGGTACCAATAAGCGGCGCAACCGGGATGCACGAACCGCACCGACAATGCCATTTTCCAGCGCGGCGGGCAATTTTCTGCTGTGTGGGAGTTTGCGGCTTTATTTTGAATGTAACGCAACGCGCTATTCTTGCTCTATCGGCTGCGTGTTTCTGGGCGGCGGTTTAGGAAACCCGCTGTATAGGCCATCGATGTGCTCATGCAGATTTTTGTTGACCTGATGCCAGAGCGGGTCGAGCACAAAGGTGATGCCCTCGCGGCGGGCGAGTTTGGCGGCGGGCACAAAATCGCTATCGCCCGCTACCAGAATGATAATGCTGGCCTGCCGCTTGAGCGCGATCGAGGCAATATCGAGACCGATGCGCATGTCGACGGCTTTTTGCCGGAAGGTCGGGCGATAGTCGGCATCGGTGAGGGCGGAAAATTCGCGTGTTTGCTTGCGTAGGTCGCGCAAAACGGCGGGTTTAAGTTCCCACAGGCTGTCCGGGTCGCGGCGCACCTCGCCAAGGCGGACGGCCATGTTGGGCATGTGCTTCAAGGTGTCGTGCAATGCCAAGCGAAATTTGGCTTGCTCGGTCTTAGCGTAATGGATCGCCCGATTACTGACCGGTAGATGACCGCGGTCGAGGTAGGGGTGCGCATCGTAGAAGAAGGCCCGATACAGCAAGGAGTAAGGTTTGGCCGCAGATTCGGTCTGGTTGATATGCTTTAGGTGGCTGCCAACGAGTTGCTCAATAGCCTTGCGGACGACTCTGGCTCTATGCGCAACCTGAGCATCAATGCCATCGGCATGCCATCGGTATCGGATTCGATGGGGCGGAGGAAAGAATGGAGATCTCGGCGGACGGAGCGAATACGCTCCAGAAAATACCCCCCATCAATCAGAATCGCGACTTTGCGCATACCCTCCACCCTCAAATTAAAAAGCCCCAGGGGGTCGGCGTACCCAGAATCGCGAGGGGCAACGCGTACTGCCAAGGGGCGGATGCGGCTATTCTATAACGAAAAATTGAGAGATTCGCAAATAGTTGGATATTTTTTACCGACAAGGGGCGGCTTGTTGGAATGATAGGCGGCAATATAACTCGGCGGGTACGGGCTAAGCGTTCTCGGCGGCAATCGCTCAGAGATATTTTTGCCCGCCAGTGTAGCGCGGTAGCCCCGCTAAATCCTGCCGGCAGCTAATCTGGCGGAAACCGCCCGCTTGCATACCGGCGGCCACCGCTTCCGCCTGCGTGGAGCCGTGTTCTAATAATAGCCAGCCAGACAGTCGCAGATACGCCCCCGCCTGCGCACAGATAAGCTCGATATCCGCCATGCCGCCCTGCGCCGCCACCAGTGCCCGGCGTGGTTCGAAGCGCAGGTCGCCCTGTTGCAGGCAGTCGCTCGCCGGGGCCACATAAGGTGGGTTGGCGACAATGAGGTCGAAGTGTGGCTTTTCTTGCCCGCCCGTGCGCCCCGCCTCTCCAGCCCAATCCGCGGCCAGCCCGGCAAACCAGTCGCTTTCCGAAATACGGACATTGCGCAGCCCGAATTTGCGGCGGTTGCGTTCCGCTAGGGCCACTGCCTCCGCCACCGCATCCACCGCCAGAATGCGCCAGTCGGGCCGCTCGATGGCCAATGCCAGCGCGATAGCTCCGGTGCCGGTGCCCAAGTCCAACACCTGCGCCGCAGCGGGCAGATCCAGCTGCAGAGCCCAGTCCACCAGCAATTCGGTTTCTGGGCGCGGAATCAGGGTGCTGGTGTCGCACTCCAATTCCATGCTCCAAAACTCGCGTTGCCGCAGAATATGGGCGATGGGTTCGCCGCGTTGCCGTCGCGCCAGCAGGGCGCGGAATTGTCGCTCATCCGCCGCCGTTACCGACCGGTCGCCCCATGCCAGCAACCAAACTCGCTCCTTGCCGAGTACTTCCGCCAGCAGCAGCTGGGCATCTAAAACGGCGGAATCGGATTCGCTCAGCTGGGCGGCGGCGTGGCGCAATAAGGCATAGATGGTCGCCCTTTTATTCATCGCCTCTTTACCGGTCGCCTCCTCAGCCGCCACCCCCGCACCGTCCACCGATTCGGCGGCCCGCCCGCGCCTATTCCCCGCCTTCACCCGCCGAGCGCGGCCAGCTGCTCGGCCTGATGCTGGGTGCCCAGAGCCTGTACCAGCTCCTGCAAACCGCCCCCCTGCATGATTTCATCCAGTTTGTAGAGCGTCAGATTGATGCGGTGATCGGTCACCCGCCCTTGCGGAAAATTGTAAGTGCGGATGCGCTCGGAACGGTCGCCGCTGCCGACCAAACTGCGGCGGGTGTCGGACTGCTCACGCGCCCGCTGTTCCTGCTGCGCACTGCCCAGCCGCGCCTGCAACAGAGCCATGGCTTTGGCACGGTTTTTGTGCTGCGAGCGTTCGTCTTGACATTCCACCACCAAACCGGTCGGCAGGTGCGTCAGGCGGATGGCCGAGTCGGTCTTATTGACGTGCTGGCCGCCGGCCCCGCTGGCGCGGAAAGTGTCCACCCGCAGGTCGGCTTTGTTGATCTCGACCGCTTCCAGCGCATCGGCCTCCGGCAAAATGGCGACCGTGCAAGCCGAAGTATGAATGCGCCCCTGCGACTCGGTCTCCGGCACCCGCTGCACCCGGTGCGCCCCGGATTCAAATTTGAGCCGGGCGTAGACCCCAGCCCCGACGATGCGGGCGATAATTTCCTTATAGCCGCCCTGTTCGCTGGGGCGTTCGGAGACTGGCTCCACCCGCCACCGCTGCCCCTCGGCAAAGCGGGCGTACATGCGGAACAGGTCGCCGGCAAAGATCGCCGCCTCATCGCCGCCAGTGCCAGCGCGAATTTCCAGAAAGACATTTTTGTCGTCGTCCGGGTCTTTCGGCAACAGCAGCTTTTGCAATTCCAATTCCAGCGCGGCGCGGCGGTGCTCGGCTTCGTCTATTTCCTGCCGTGCCAGCTCGCGCAACTCCGGGTCCGCCTCCGCATCCAATAGCTGCTTGGCATCGGCCATCGCGGCGAGCACCTGCGTGTGGCGGGCAAAGCACTGCGCCACTGGCTCGATTTCGGCGTATTCGCGGGCCAATGTCTGAAAGCGCGGCTGGTCGGCGATCACCGATGGTTCGGCGAGCAGGGCGGCGACCTCGCGATAGCGGTCGCACAGTCGCTCGAGCCGCTGGCGGATGGCCTCTTGCACGGGGTGCGACTAATCGGCTTCCTGCTCGGCAGTTTCAAGTCCGAGCAGGCGGCGGGCGGTGTTAAGTTGCCCGGCCTGATCTTCGCTCAGCAGGCGGTTGAGCTGGGTGGTGGGGTGGTGAATTAGTTTTTTCGTCAGATTGCTGGCCAGCCGTTCAAGCACTTTTTCCGGCGGCTCGCCAGCACTGAGAGCGCGCTGCGCTTTGTCGAGCTCGGCATCGCGAGTGCTGGCGGAACGCCCGCGATAGAGGCGGACGATGTCCACCCGGTCCGCGCCGCGCACATCGCGCTCCCAATGGGCGGCGCATTCGGCGATGATGGCATTGGCTCCCTGCGCGGCCGCTTGGCGCGAGCGGCGGTTTTGCTCGACCACGCTGACCAAGTCGTCCACGGTGAACAAGCGCACCGCGGGCAATTCCGCGACTTCAGGTTCGATGTCACGCGGCACGGCGATATCGACCATAAACAGCGGCCCGCTGGCAGTGCGCTTTTTTAGTGCCGATTCGACCGCGCCCTTGCCCAAAATCGGCAGCTGACTGGCGGTGGAGCTAATCAGAATATCGGCGCGGTGTAGCTGTTGCGGCATATCCGACAGCAGCCCCACCTCGACCTCCGCCGCCCCGCCAATTTGCGTGGCCAGCTGTTGGGCGCGGCTCTGGGTGCGGTTGAAAATGAGCAGCCGGTTCACCCCCTGTTGCACCAAATGCTTGCTGACTAGGCGGACCGTCTCGCCCGCGCCGACCAGCATGGCGGTTTTGGCGTCCAAATCCGTGAAGAGCTCACGTCCCATGCGCACGGCAGCGCAGGCCACCGACACCGGATTCTGCCCGATGGCGGTCTCGCGGCGGATGCGTTTGGCGGCGGCAAAGCCATGCTGAAAGACTCGGTGCAGTGCCGAGCTAAGCGTGCCGGCATCGAGCGCAGTCGCGTAAGCCGATTTCAGTTGCCCTAGAATCTGCGGCTCGCCCAGCACCATGGAATCCAGCCCGCTGGCGACTCGCATCAGGTGCTCGATCGCCGCCCGCCCGCTGTGGTTGTAGCTGGCCGCAGCCAAGGGTTCGACCTCCATCTCATGCCAGCCAGCCAGCCAAACCAAGGCTTCGGCGGCACTCTGGCGGGTGTCCAGATAAAGTTCGGTGCGGTTGCAGGTGGAGAGCACCGCCACCCCGCGATGGCCTTGCGAGTGCGCCTGTTGCAGGGCGGCGACCATTTGCGCAGGGTCAAAGGCCACCCGCTCGCGCAGGCGCAACGGGGCAGTGCGGTGGTTGATTCCTAGAACGAGAAACACGGCAATGGGACGGGTGCAATCCAACCGCTAAGGATAGCCGAAAACGGGGGTGCCTGACCACCCGTCCGACTGCTCGCGGAATGGTTCAAGGGCACTTTTCGCCGCAACTGCCCCCAGCGCGGGGCAACGCAAGCAGTCCGGGCGCACAGTGAGCGGTCGGTCTATAATCCGCCCCCAGCGCAACCCTGCGCCCCGCCAACCCAGCCAAAGCCAAACCCACCGGCCACAGCAACCCCATAAACACCATGCCCCGATTTCCTTCCCCGCGCATTCTCGCCCTGCTACTGGCGTTAATAGCCCTCCACGGTTGCGCCACAAAGCCCGCGCAACCCCTGCCGCCCGCCGAAGCTAGGGCGGTGGCTCTGGCTGATCAAGTCGCCGTGCTATTAGCACACCCGCTCGATGCCCGCACCCGGGCGCAATTACTGGTCGCCGAGACGCAGCTGTACCGCCGCAACAACGACGCGGCCCTGGATATTTACCGCAGTGCCGCCGAACAGACCGCCGACCCCTACATTGCCCGCCGCGCCGCCGAGATCGCTCTAGCCGGACGCGATCGCTTCCAAGCCCTGGATGCCGCCCTAGCCTATCTGGAACTGGCCCCGGCAGACCCGCATGCGGTGGTGGTGGCGGTGCGGTCCCTGGTGCGCAACGGCGAGGTGGAAGCAGCTTGGGAGCTCCTCAGCACCACACCGGGTAAAACCCTTGAAGTACGCCTGCTAACCGGCGATGCCGTGCGCTTAGCCGGGCAGATGCGCGACAATTTTCAGATCAAGTGGCTGCACGAGCAGCTGGTGGGCACCTACGGTAGCGACCCCAAAAGCGCAGAAATCCAACTCGCGCTGGGCCTAATACACCGTCAACTCAACGAATGGCAAGCCGCCGCCGACTACGCCGCCCAAGCCTTTGCGCAGATGCCGGACAACGCCGCCGCCCTGCGCCTGCATGTCGATATGCTCTTGCGCTCTGGCAATGAAAGGGAGAACAAAAGGGAGGAAGCCGCCGCCGCGATGCGCACTTGGTTCGCCCGCAATTCGGGCGATCTGGCCACCCGCATCGAGATTGCGGAATTACTGGCGGAGATCGACCCGGCGGCAGCCCTGCCGGCCCTCACCAAGATGAACGCACAGTACCCTTGGTCCGGGCGGGTGCTGTGGGCTCTAGCGCGCCTGCATCAAAACGCCGGTGCGCCCGACCAAGCCCTGCCTTATTACCAGCAGATGGCGGAGTTCACCGACGACTTTCGCGCCCTAGCCCTGTTCAATCTGGGCCGGATTTACGAGCAGCAAAAAGACCTGCCGCAGGCGGCGGAAAACTACCGGGCCTTATTGGCCGGCGATCTGTCGCGAATCAGGCCAGAGATCGTCTTTTCCGCCCAAACGAGTCTAGCCCGCATCGCCTATCAGACCGATGCCGGCACGGGCGCGGCCCTCTTCGCCCAGCTGCGCGACCGCTACCCGGACGAACGGCGCACTCTATTCCGCGAAGAAGGCGCAGTGCTGGCCGAGCAAGATCGCCCCACTAAGGCCATCGCCATTCTGAGCGAAGGGTTGGCCGACTACCCCGATGATCGCTCCATGCTCTACACCCGTGCCCTAGCCTATGAGCAAGCCGATAAGATCGCCGCCGCCGAGGCCGACCTGCGCCGCATGCTGGCATTGAATGCCGAGGATGCCACCGCCCTCAATGCGCTCGGCTACACTCTGACCGACCGCACCGACCGCCACGCCGAAGCCCTCAAACTCATCCAACGCGCCCTAGCGATTGAACCCGAAAACCCCGCCATCATCGACAGCATGGGCTGGGTGCTCCACCGCTTAGGCCGCCACGAAGAGGCCCTCGCCTACCTGCAACGGGCGCATGCCGCGCTAGTCGATGAAGAAATCATCGCCCACCTAGCCGAAGTGCTCATGGCACTCGACCGCCGCGAAGAGGCAAAAGCCATCCTAGAACAGGGCTTAAAAGACCTGTCGGACAGCACCCTGCTGCCGCAAACCCGCACCCGGCTGGGCCTCGACCCCTGACCCGCCCCGCCCCCGCATCGCGCCGTCCGGCCAGCGGCAGGCTATCTCTCGCCGCGCCGCTCATCGCAATATTCGCACTATTGAGCGCCTGCAGCCGACTCGACCCGCAACCGACTCCCGATTCCCCCACCACCGCCGACCACTGGCGCGCCAAGGGCAAGTTTGTCTACCGCTCCGCCGAGCGCACAGAAAGCGGCAATTTTGACTGGCGGCAACACGGTCAACAGTACGAATTGCGCCTCTACGGA
This sequence comes from Cellvibrionales bacterium, assembly GCA_014323765.1. GTDB lineage: Bacteria > Pseudomonadota > Gammaproteobacteria > Pseudomonadales > GM7GCV1 > GM7GCV1. The sequence goes on from JACONM010000010.1 coordinate 51,384, forward strand.
CCGCTCGCCCTAGGCACGGTGCGCATCACCGGCTCATCCAACACGGTGCGCATCCGCAGCCGCCAGCAAGATCTGAGCTCCGACCAACCGCAGCACCTGCTAAAGCGCGTCACCGGTCTCGCCCTGCCACTGCAAGCCCTGCCCGCTTGGCTAAGCGGCCAACCCGCCTCCCCGCGCACCGTCATACTGCAAATCGACCACCAAGGCCGCCCGCTGCGCTTCACTGAGCAGGGCTGGCAACTGCGCTACGAAGGATTTCAGGCCGGCAACCCCGCCATACCGGCAACCATCCTCGCCACCGCCGACGGCATCCGCCTACGCCTGCTGGTCAAGAGCTTCACAACGCAACCGCCCGCCCCACCGTGACCGCCGCCGCCAAACCCTGGGTGCTGGACGCGCCCGCCAAACTCAATCTGTTTTTGCGCCTCGTCGGTCGGCGGGAAGACGGCTACCACCATTTGGAAAGCCTGATCCAAATCCTCGACTGGGGCGACCGCCTAGAATTTACGCCGCACCCGACGCTCGATGTCGCTGCCAACCCGCCCATCGACTGCCCGCCTGAGCACAACCTAGTCCTACGCGCCGCCCGCACCCTGCAAACGCACAGCGACTGCCGCCAAGGTGCCCGAATCCATCTGCACAAACGGGTGCCGAGCGGGGCCGGCCTCGGCGGCGGCAGCTCGGACGCGGCCACCACCCTGCTGGCCCTCAACGCCCTCTGGAAGCTGAATCTGGATCTGGCCACGCTGGCCACGCTGGGGCTAAAACTCGGTGCCGATGTGCCGCTATTCGTGCGCGGCTACAGCGCATTGGTGCGCGGCATCGGCGAACGGCTGACTCCCCTACCCCTGCCCGCACGCTGGTTTTTAGTGCTGGTGCCGAATGTTCGCAGTCTAACGGCGGACATCTTCGCCCACCCCGACTTGCAGCGCGACAACCCCGCCCTATTCGCCGATCTCGATACGCCCTTATTGACAAGCCCCGCCGCGATCCGCAAAATACGCGCCCGCGCTGACCGCCATGCGCAAAACGATTGCCAAGCAGTGGTCGAGCAAATGCATCCGCCCGTAGCGCAGGCCCGCCGAATGCTGACCGCGGTCGCTGACGGCGGTCGGGTCGGCATGACCGGCACTGGTTGCGGCCTGTTTGCCGAGTTCCCCGAACAGGGCGCAGCGCAGCAGGCGTTACATCGGTTGCAGGAGCGATGGGCACAGCAAGGCGAGCAACCAGCTCAAATGCGCATCGCCGCCGGTATCGACCGCTCGCCCGTCCATGCGCAGCTGCAGCGTTTGCAGGCGGGGCGCGGATAACACAGTTGGGGTGTAGCCAAGCGGTAAGGCAGCGGGTTTTGATCCCGCCATGCGGAGGTTCGAATCCTCCCACCCCAGCCATCTTAAGGGGTCGCCAGCGGCGGGGGCATTCGTCCAGCCGCCAGCGCAGCAATTCACAGGTCTAAAAGCCACACGCAGGTCTAGGGGTCAAAAAACACAACCATGGCGAACCTGATGGTCTTCTCGGGCACCTCCAACCCAGCCCTAGTGGCCACCACCTGCGCCCATCTAGGAGTGCCGCAGGGCGGGGCCGAGGTGGGCAAGTTCTCCGATGGCGAAATCGCCGTCGAGCTGCGCGAAAATGTGCGCGGGCGCGATGTCTTTATCGTGCAATCCACCTGTCAGCCGACCAGCGACAACCTGATGGAATTGCTGGTCTTAGCCGATGCCGTCCGCCGCTCGTCCGCCTCGCGCATCACCGCCGTCATCCCCTATTTCGGCTACGCCCGCCAAGACCGCCGCGTACGCTCGGCACGGGTGCCGATCACCGCCAAAGTGGTGGCCAATATGATCGCCGCCGTGGGGGTGGACCGGGTGCTGACCATCGACCTACACGCCGAGCAAATCCAAGGTTTTTTCGACCTGCCGGTAGACAACATCTACGGCGCACCCATCCTGATCGAAGACATCGAGCGGCAAAAATACACCGATCTCCTAGTGGTCTCGCCCGACATCGGCGGGGTGGTGCGCGCCCGCGCCATCGCCAAACAGCTGGGCACGGATCTAGCCATCATCGACAAACGCCGCCCGCAGGCCAATGTGGCCGAAGTAATGAACATTATCGGCGAAGTCCAAGGCCGCACCTGCCTGCTGGTAGACGACATTATCGACACCGCCGGCACCCTCTGCACCGCCGCCGGCGCGCTCAAAGATGCCGGCGCCAAAGCGGTGGTGGCCTACTGTACGCACCCAGTGCTCTCCGGGCAGGCGATCGCCACCATCAGCGACTCGCCGCTCGACAACCTAGTGGTCACCGACAGCATCCCGCTCTGCACGGCGGCCCAAAACTGCACGAAAATCCGCCAGCTCAACCTCGGCAAAATGCTCGCCGAGGCCATGCGGCGGGTGAGCAACGAAGAATCCATCAAGGCCATGTTCCCCCACTAGCCCCCTGCATCAGGAGTTTGCACAATGTCTGACTTTGAATTGAACGCGCACAGCCGCGCCGAGACCGGCACCCGTGCCAGCCGCCGCCTGCGCCGCGCCAACGGTGAAATACCGGCGATCATTTACGGCGGCAAAAAACAGCCGACCAAGATCGCGCTGCCGCACAAGGACCTCGCCCAAGCTCTGGAAAACGAGGCGGTCTATTCACAAATGATCAGTCTCTCGGTCGATGGCAAACCGCAGGATGTGATCCTGAAAGACCTGCAACGCCACCCGGCCAAAGCGCAGCTGCTCCACGCCGATTTTCTGCGGGTCAACAAAAAGCAAAAGCTGACGGTAAAAGCCCCGCTGCACTTCATCAACGAAGACAGCTGCGTGGGGGTCAAAGCCCAAGGCGGGGTCATTTCACGCAGCCTAGCGGAGCTAGAAATCAGCTGCCTGCCCGCCGATCTGCCCGAATACATTGAGGTCGACTTAGCCGCGGTCGAGCTCGACCAAATCGTCCATATCTCGGACATCCGCCTGCCCAAGGGGGTAGAAAGCGTCGCGCTCGCCGCCGGCGAAGGCCACGACCTACCGGTGGTCGCCATCCACAAAGCCAAACAGGCCGAGGAAGAACCGCCGGAGGGCACCGAGGGCGACGACGGCGAGGCCACCGATGCGGCAGAAACCAGCGAGGGCGAATAGCAACAACCATCGCAAGCGCGGTGACGCGGGGTGGTGACATCGACAGCAGCGGAACCCCTGCGGCTAATCGTGGGGCTAGGCAACCCGGGCCCCCAATACCGCAACACCCGCCACAACGCCGGCGCGGACTTTGTGGAAGCCTTAGCCCAACACCTAAACGCCCCGCTCACCGCCAATGCCCGCCACCACGGCCGGCTCGGCGAAGCGCGGGTCGAAGACCGCAAAATCCGCCTGCTGATACCGCAAACCTTCATGAACTGCAGCGGCAAATCGGTCGCCTCCCTCGCCGGGTTTTATCGCATCCCGCCGCCGGCCATGCTTGTCGCCCACGATGAATTAGACCTGCCGCCCGGCACCGCCCGCCTAAAGTTTGCCGGCGGGCACGGCGGGCATCAGGGCCTCGCCGACATTTTCGCCGCACTCGGCAACCGCCGCGACTGCCACCGCCTGCGCCTCGGCATCGGCCACCCCGGCGCGGCGCAACAAGTGGTCGGCTATGTGCTACAAAAAGCCCCGCCGACCGAACGCCAGGCCCTCGCCGCCAGCATCGACCGCGCCCTGCAAATCATGCCGGACTGCCTGCACGGTCGCTGGCAAACCGCCATGCAAACCTTGCACAGCCAGACCAGCCCCTAAACGGCAGACAACATGGGCTTTAATTGCGGCATCGTCGGCCTGCCCAATGTGGGCAAATCCACCCTGTTCAATGCGCTGACCTGCGCTGGTGCTACGGCAGCCAACTTCCCCTTCTGCACCATCGAACCCAACACCGGCCTAGTGGCGGTGCCCGACCCCCGCCTCGACCAACTCGCCGCCCTAGTAAAACCCGCCAAATGCATCCCCGCCAGCATGGAATTTGTCGACATCGCCGGCCTAGTCGCCGGTGCCTCCAAAGGCGAAGGGCTAGGCAACCAGTTCCTCGGCAACATCCGCGAAACCCAAGCGATCGCCCACGTGGTGCGCTGCTTTGCGGACGCTGGCGTGGTGCATGTCGATGGGCGCATCGACCCGGTCGCCGACATCGAGACCATCAACACCGAATTAGCCCTCGCCGATCTCGCCACGGTCGATAAAACCGCCCAACGCGCCGCCAAGCAGGCCAAGGGCCAAGACAAGCCCGCCAAGCAAGCCGCCGCCCTGCGCGACCTGTGCGCCAAAATCAGCCCGCACCTAAACGCCGCCCAACCGGTGCGCAGCCTGCCACTCGATGCGGCAGAACGCGCGCTCCTGCAACCGCTCGGTCTACTGACCGCCAAACCCACGCTCTACATCGCCAACACCGATGAGACAGAGGGCGCAACCGGCCCAGCAGTCGAAAAGCTGCGCAGCCTAGCCGCCACCGAGGGCGCGCCCGTGGTGGTTCTCTGCAATAAACTGGAAGCCGAAATCGCCGAACTCGACCCCGCCGACAAAGCCGAATTCCTCGCCGATGCCGGCCTAGAAGAACCCGGCCTAAACCGCGTCATCCGCGCCGGCTACCAGCTGCTCGGCCTGCACACCTACTTCACCGCCGGCCCCAAAGAAGTCCGCGCCTGGACCCTCCCCCAGAACGCCACCGCCCCACAAGCGGCCGGCAAAATCCACGGCGATTTCGAAAAAGGCTTCATCCGCGCCGAGGTCATCGCCTACGCCGACTACATCGCCCACCAAGGCGAGGCCGGTGCCAAAGAAGCCGGCAAATGGCGATTGGAAGGCAAGGATTACGTGGTCGCCGACGGCGATGTAATCCACTTCCGCTTCAATGTTTGAGCACCGCCCACCGCCACCCATCAGCCCACAAATTGCCCCAAGCCAAAAACCGCACCCCGATTCACCGCCCCGCCACCCCAATAAACCCCAGCGGACGATGCGCCGCCAATGCACCCGCCACCGCCCACCGTGTCCCGCGCCGCCCCCAATCAGCCCGCAGAATCCGCCCGCAATGCCGCCGCCGCCACGGGCGCAAAATAAGTCCAAATACCCGCCGCCCCCGCCCGCTTGCACGCCAGCAAACTTTCCAACATAGCCGGGCGCAATTCCAACCAACCATTCTGCGCTGCCGCCTGCAACATCGCGTATTCGCCCGACACCTGATAAGCAAACACCGGCACGGCAAACGCCTCCGCCACCCGCCGGACAATATCCAAATACGGCAGCCCCGGCTTGACGATCACCGAATCCGCTCCCTCGGCAATATCCAACGCCACCTCGCGCAACGCCTCATCGCTGTTGGCCGGGTCCAGCTGATAGCCCGCCTTGCCCCCCGCCCGCGAAATCCCTGTCGCCGTCGCCCCCACCGCATCGCGAAACGGTCCATAAAACGCCGACGCATACTTGGCCGCATACGCCATAATCCCAACATCCGTATGCCCCGCCGCCTCCAACGCCGCCCGAATGCGCCCAACCCGCCCATCCATCATATCCGAAGGCGCCAACACATCCGCCCCCGCCGCCGCCAACACCAGCGACTGCTCGACCAGCACCTCCACCGTCTCATCATTCAGCACTCTGAAGCCCCCCTGACAAGGGGGGTTTGGGGGGTTTGAGAGGTCTGGGGGGTTTGGGGAGTTCGAGGAGTTTTCGGATTTTGAAAATCCCCCCCCCGCCACAATCCCATCCTGCCCATGCACCGTATAAGGGTCCAAAGCCACATCGCAAATAACCCCCAAATCCGGAAAACGACTCTTTACCGCCCGCACCGAGCGACACACCAAATTATCCGGGTTAACCGCCTCCGACCCCCGCGCATCTTTCAACCCCGCCGCCACCGCCGGAAACAGCGCAACGGCCGGAATCCCCAACTCCACCGCCCGCTCACACCCCCGCAACAACCCCGCCTCCCCCAGACGCGCCACCCCCGGCATCGCCGCAATCGCCGCATCCTTAGCCTCAGCATGCACAAACAGCGGCCAAATCAAATCCCCCACCGCCACCCAATTCTCCCGCACCAAATCCCGCCGCCAAGCCGCCAACCGATTGCGCCGCAACCGAGTCCCCGGATACCGCCCGGCAGATGTAGAAGCAGGTGTGGAATAAGCCATAACCCCGCAAGCCTAGCACAAGGATCTAATCCCGTTAGCCGCCCACCGCAGAATCAGTGCCCGCCTATCGCTTTCAGGAAAGTTTTGCGGGGGCCAGTAGACCCCCGCAAAACCAGACGCCCAAGGCGCAGATTATCGCGACGCTCTGCCCTGCAAAGTCGTAACCAGCTTATTGTGCGCATCCATAAACGCCGCCGACACAATTTTGCCAATATCGGTGCTCTCGTAGGCACCACCTGCTCCGGCCACTCCCGACCCTCCGCCACCACCAATAAACCCAATGTCATTTTTCTTTGCGCTACCTTCCGCTACAGCCTCCTGCACGCCAGTGCGGACATTTGTAGCAGTCAGCTGAACTTGGGCCTCAAGCCGGTTGACTGATATCAAGCCAGCTACTGGAACGAAAAGAGCCAGGAGACCAGCGCCTCCCGCATTAGAGTCTTGAAAAATGATGTCCGGAGTGATCAAAAAATCCGCCGTCACCATCTGGCCTTTGGCGGTATTAGTTTCATCCGCCAACTCACCCTGCGCCGCCAACTCGCGTTCCTGTTGTAACGCTTTTGAAGCTGCTCCTCGGTCAACGACTAGGAAGCAATTACTCCGCGCCATCATCAGTTTCAGTAGAGGAATGGGGCTTGGCAGCTTGTATTGGGCCAGTAGACTGGAGTAATCCGACTTGGCGGATTCCGGCTCAATCAGTGCGGCCACGCCCAAAGGCTCGGTGCATTTCTTCAGGCTAACGTCGGCAGATCCGCCGACCGTGTCCTTGACATTGCCTTGCTGCACAGAAGAATTGGGGATTGCGCCGCATCCAAACAAGAAAATGGCCAGTGCCATAAGTAGCGTTATCTTCATGTTTTCCTCCTCAGGAAAAGTGATGAGTTGATAGATTCAAACAAACAGCGAGCCAAGCTGAAGAGCCTCTCATTTGCCCCCTCAGGCCAGTCTCAAATGCGTTAT
>JACONM010000010.1:58508-107669 GCA_014323765.1 Cellvibrionales bacterium
CATTGATTGATATTTTTCTCCCGGACGGCGTGGCTTGCCATAGACTCCGACCCCGCTACCATGCGCCACTCCGCAACCGAGCAACAGCCAACAGCCAAAACCGCAGACCATCGAACATGCCACCCCCCAAACCCCCAAAAAAAGCAACCCCCACCATCGCCCTCAACAAACGGGCGCGGTACGATTACCACCTCGAAGACCGCTTCGAGGCTGGCATTGCCCTGCACGGTTGGGAGGTAAAAAGTGCCCGCCAAGGCAAAGTGCAGCTGACCGACACCTACGTCCTATTCCAAAAAGGCGAAGCATGGCTATTCGGCAGTCACATCGCGCCACTCCCCAGTGCCGGCAGCCACCTACCCACCGACCCCGCCCGCACCCGCAAACTCCTACTCCACCGCCGCGAACTAAGCAAACTCATCGGAGCCAGCGAGCGCAAGGGCTACACCATCGTCTGCACCGCCATGTACTGGAAGGCCCACCTGATAAAAGTGGAAATCGCCCTAGCCAAAGGCAAACAACAGCACGACAAGCGCCAAACCATCAAAGAACGCGACTGGAGCCGCCAAAAACAACGCCTACAACGCAACCGCTAGATCCCGCTTCATCCGCCACCGTGGCTCGCCGCCGTCCATCCATCCACCAAACCCAGCCAAAATCCCCACTGCCCCCTTGACATCCACCAAAATAAGCGCAAAATCACCCCCGCTCATCCAAGCGAGCGCGTGGTCTTAGTGATCATGGGGGCGATTAGGATTCGACGGAGTTCTAAAAGCCAGCAGAAGCATGCCGAGGGGGTGACCACCCTCGTAAATCCCAGTCACAACCCAATAGTTGCCAACGACGACAACTACGCTCTCGCCGCCTAAACACCGGTAGAAAGCCATCTGACCAGTTCGTGCCTGCGCGTCTGGCCTCAGGTGTCAACCTTCGCAGGCTCGCAGCACCGTCCGTTTGGCGCGATACTGTCAAATCACAGCCAAACTCGCCCCATCGTCCTGGCCTTTGGGCTGATGGCAGGCTAAATCAATAAAAGGTGCTAAGCATGTAGCGTCTGCGGCGGCGGTTCGCCGGACGGGGGTTCAATTCCCCCCGCCTCCACCATCCATCCTTCAGCCCCCGGCAACGGGGGTTTTCTTTTTCTGCCCTTTCCGGCACTCCCCCATTTATCCGCTTGCAGGCGGCTCTCTGGCCCTTAAAGTGGTAGGCTTGAGAGACTGTCAAAACAGTAGAGGGGAGGCAAACCATGCCGAGCTCCAAGATCCGCAACAAGCTAATCGGGCGCATCGCCGCCCAGGCTAAAAATCACCTGACGGGCACGGAAAGGGCGCATTTTCTGCGCTTTGTGGAGCAGGTCATCCACGTCCACCCGGACGAAGGGCAGCTCGACTGGCGGGCGCGGGACAACTTCGGCGCACTTTACGGCCTGTATAAGTGCATCCAAAACCGCCCCGCCGGCCAGCCCAAAATCCAAGTATTCAACCCGACGGCAAAAAAAGAGGGCTGGACCAGCCGCCATTCGGTCATCTATTTTTGCCAGCGGGATATGCCCTTTTTGATCAACTCGCTGCGCCTAGCCCTCAACCGCCTAGATCTGCGCATCCACCTATTCGAAAGCAACGCCGTGCGGCTACGGCGCGATGCCAAAGGCACCCTGACCGCGGTCGCCGATGGCCACCAGAATGGCGGAAACGGCGCGGACGAAGGCAGCGAGGAAATCATCGGCTACGTGCTGATCAACCGCACCAGCGGCACCACACAGCTAAACCATATCGCCGCCGAACTGCGCACTTGCATGGCCGATGTCGACACCGTGGTCAGCGATTTCGCCGGCATGCTCGGCTACATCAACCAATGCATCGACGACCTGCAACACAGCACCGATGCCGAACATGAAGACATCGCCTTTCTGCAATGGCTGCGCGATGGCAACTTCACCTTTTTGGGCGCGGCGGATTTTCGGCTGGAGGAAACGGCGGCGGGCACACAGATTTTCGAACAGGACCATTCGCGGCTAGGTTTGCTGAAAAAGCGCGAGCCGCTGCCGCCGGTGCTGCTCGCCGACCTATGCGACAGCTTCGGCCATTTTTACGCCGGCAACCAAAATCTAGCCTTTACCAAAGCCACCAGCAAATCGACCGTGCATCGCGATGTCTATTGCGACTACGTGGTGGTAAAACGCCTCGATAAGCACGGCAAACCCATCGGCGAGACCCGCTTTCTCGGCCTGTACAGCTCGCGCCTGTACCATTTGAGCATTCAGCACATCCCCTTAGTGCGGCAAAAATCCGCCTGGCTAATGCGCCATTCGCGGCTGAACGAGGCCAATCACAACGGCAAGACGTTCATGTCGATTCTGGAAGGCCACCCGCGCGATGAGCTGATCCAAGCCGCGCAGGAAGATCTGCTGGCCACCATTTTAGGCATTTGGAAGATCTACGAGCGGCGCACGGTGCGGCTGTTTATGCGGGTCGACCACTTTGAAAAATTTGTCAGCTGCATCGTCTACATGCCGCGCGAAGCGGTCAAAACCGAAACCCGCCGCCAGATCGAAGCCCTGCTGTGCGACCGCCTGCACGCGACCGAATGCCAGACCAGCACCCAATTTTTAGCCGAATCGGTGCTGGCGCGCACCCATTTTATGTTGCGCATTACCAACCGCCAGTTTGCCGCCATCGACCCGGCGGCACTGGAAGCGACCGTCGCGGAGCTAACCCGCAGCTGGGACGAACGCTTCGCCGCCGCCTGCACCGCAAAGCTCAGCACCAAGCAAGCCGAGCGCACGGTCCGCCGCCTGCACCAGGCTTTTCCGGCCAGCTATCGCGACCGCTTCACGCCGGTCGCCGCGCTGGATGACCTAGAACTGCTGGACGGGCTGGACGACCCAACCCAAGTCAATCTCAACCTGTCCCACGCAGAGGGCGCGGAGACCCTACAACTGAAGATCGCCCACCGCCACAGCCTAGAACTGTCCGCCATCATTCCGCTGCTGGAAAACCTAGGCTCGACAGTACTGGTGCAACACCCATTCCGCCTGCAACCGCTCGATGAGCCGGAAATCTGGCTACACGAATTCAGCCTGCGCCCGCCGCAACCCACCGGACGCACTCTGGATATCAGCGCAGTGCGCGACACCTACCGCGATGCCTTCCGCGCCATCTGGCAAGGCCGGGCCGAGAACGACACCTTCAACCGCTTGGTTTTTGGTGCGCACCTAGAATGGCGCGATGTCGCCCTGCTGCGCGCCTATGCCCGCTACCTAAAACAGCTGGGCTCGCCGCTGGGGCTCAGTTTTATCGCCAGCGTATTAAGCCGCCACACCGCCATTTGCCGCGACCTGATCGCCCTATTTCGCTGCGCCTTTGACCCGCACCGCCAGCGGGCTTCCGCCGAGTCCGACCCCATTCGCCAGCGCATTCTGGACAGTATCGAGCAGATCGAAAGCCTGAACGAAGACCAAGTGCTACGCCAATACCTAAGCCTGCTCGATGCCACCCTGCGCACCAATTTTTATCAGCGCGAGGCGGGCGGCACCCCACCCGAATGCATCGCCTTAAAGCTCGCCACCCAAAAGCTGGAGTTTGCCCCGCGCCCGCGCCCGGCTTTTGAGATCTACGTCTACGCGCCGCGCATCGAAGGCGTCCACCTGCGCGGCGGCAAGGTCGCCCGCGGCGGGCTGCGCTGGTCCGACCGACCGCAAGACTTCCGCACCGAGGTGCTGGGCCTGGTCAAGGCGCAGCAGGTGAAAAACGCGGTCATTGTCCCCACCGGGGCCAAGGGCGGCTTTGTCGCCCGCCGCGCCCCATCGCTACCTGATCGCGAGGCCCTGATGCAGGAAGGCATCGCCTGTTACCGGCTGTTCATCAAAAGCCTGTTGGATGTGACCGACAACCGCGCCGGCGAGGCCATTGTGCCTCCGGACAACCTGGTCTGCCGCGATGACCCCGACCCTTACATGGTGGTCGCCGCCGACAAGGGCACGGCCAGCTTCTCAGACATCGCCAACGCCATCTCCACCGAGCGCGCCTTCTGGCTGGGCGATGCCTTCGCCTCCGGCGGCAGCAACGGCTACGACCACAAAGCCATGGGCATCACCGCGAAAGGCGCATGGGTCGCGGTGCAACGCCACTTCCGCGAATTGGGGCTGGACACCCAGAGCGACGATTTTTCGGTCATCGGCATCGGCGATATGGGCGGCGATGTGTTCGGCAACGGTATGCTGCTGTCAAAGCACATCCGCCTGCTGGCCGCCTTCAACCACCTGCATATTTTCATCGACCCGGACCCCGACCCGGCCACCAGCTGGGCGGAACGCAAGCGGCTGTTTGCCCTGCCACGCTCCAGCTGGGCGGACTACGCTACCGGGCTAATTTCCAAAGGCGGCGGCATCTTTGAGCGCAGTACCAAATCGATCGCCCTCACACCGCAGATCAAAGCCATGCTCGGCAGCGAGGCGGACGCGCTCACCCCCACCGCGCTCATCCAGGCCCTGCTGCAAGCCCCGGTGGACCTGATCTGGAACGGCGGCATCGGCACCTACGTCAAAGCGCAAAGTGAGACGCATGCGGCGGTGGGCGACAAAGCCAACGATGGCTTGCGGGTCAATGGGGCCGACCTGCGCTGCCGGGTGTTCGGCGAAGGCGGCAACCTGGGGCTAACCCAGCTAGGACGGGTGGAATACTGCGCCGGCGGCGGGGTGTGCAACACCGATTTTATCGATAACGCCGGCGGCGTGGACTGCTCCGACCACGAGGTCAACATCAAAATCCTGCTCAATGCGCAGGTGGAATCCGGAGCCCTAAAACAAACCCAGCGCAACCGGCTCCTAGCGCAGATGACCGACGAGGTGGCCGCGCTGGTGCTGCACAACAATTACCGGCAAACGCTGGCCATCAGCCTAGCCCGCCACTGCCGCGACAAACACTTCCACGATTACCTGCACTTCGTCGAGCAGTTGGCCGCGGCCGGGCGGCTGGACCGCCAGCTGGAATTCCTGCCCGACAACGAGACCATTCGCCGCCGCCAAGCCGATGGCACCGCCTGGACGCGCCCCGAGCTGGCCGTGTTGATCTCCTACGCCAAAGTGCAACTAAAAGAGGAACTAATGGACTCCGATCTCGCCGCCGACGCGCCGACCGCCGCGCTGGTGTTCGATGCCTTCCCGCCGCGCCTGCGCCAGAAACACCGCACGGCCATTTTGCAACACCGCCTGTCCCGCGAAATTATCGCCACCCAGTTAGCCAACAAAATGGTCGACCAAATGGGCTTCACCTATTACCTGAAGCAGCGCGCCGCCACCGCCGCCGATGCCACCGCGGTAGCGCACGCTTTCATTCAGGTCATGCGGCTGTTCGCGCTGGATGATCTCTGGGCGCAGATCGAAGCCCTCGACCACCGCACCCCGACCGATACCCAGCACGAATTGCTCTATCAGATCATGCGCCTAGGTCAGCGCACCACTCGCTGGTTTTTGCGCAACCGCGCCCAGCAACCATCCAGCCAGGTCATCGCGCAAATGGAAGAGGCCTTCGCCGCGCTACTGCCGCAAGTGGCCGAGTTACAAACCGCAGAATGGCGCAGCGGCTGGGCCCGGCAGGTCGCGCACTGGCAGGAAGCCGGCGTGCCGGAGGAGGCCGCCGGAAAAATCGCCGCCTTCGACACTTGGCTACTGCTGCCCGGCATGGTCGATGGTGCCCTGCAAACCGGCACAGCCCCGGCCCAGATGCTGCGGCTCAGTGCCGAAATCGCCGCCATGCTATCGCTCGATTGGATGAGGCAACAGCTGCTCGGCTGGGTGGCCAGCAACCACTGGCAGGATTTAGCGCGCGAATCACAGATCGACGAGTTGGAATTGCTATCCCGCACCCTAACCATCGGCCTAAGCAAACAATCGGGCGCAGCAACCAGCGAAATTCTAGCCAGCTGGCAGGCAGCGCAAGCCCCCCGCATCAAACACTTCCAAAAGACGCTGGCGACCATGCAAGCCGCACCAGTGCAGGATCTATCCGCCTTCACCGTCGCCCTACGCGAGCTACAGGATCTGGTCAACGCCTCCATCTAAGGCACCGCATCGCGGCGGACCCGCCACATTCCGGTGACAGTCTTGCAACAAATCATCATTCGGGTACACTCCGTGGCCTAATCCATTCCAACTGTTCTGGGAGAGACCCATGTCTAGCCAGCATATCTACAAAAAGCTCGAAATTGTCGGGTCGTCTAAAACCTCTATTGAGGATGCGGTGCAAAATGCCCTGACTGAGTGCAGCAAATCGGTGCGCAACATCAACTGGTTTGAGGTGGTCGAGACCCGCGGCCATGTGCGCGATGGCCAAATCGAGCATTTTCAGGTCACCCTCAAAGTGGGCTTCCGCATTCAGGGCAGCTAGTGCCGCCTGCGGGGCCCTTGCCGCCAATGAATCGGGCGCAGGCGGGCGGTGCCGATAACGGGGAGGCTCGCCAGATTTTGCGGCGGGCCCCCTCGCCGCTCAAGGCCGACATTTATCTGGATACGCAGGGCGGCACCCCGACCGTTGTTAAGGATTTCTCCCGCGCCCCGCGTTGGCTGCGTCATATCTTAGGGCGTTTGCTGCTTGGGCGCGAGGCACGTTGCCTGCAAACGCTGGCGGGCATTGAGGGGGTGCCTGCCTTTTTGGAGCGCATTGGCCCGCATGCTTACCGGATGGAATTTGTGCCGGGCGACCTGCCCTCGCTGGCGGCACTGGGCGCGGACGGCGGTCGGCTGTTGGCACAGTTGGCACAGAGGGTCGCGGCCCTGCACCAGCGTGGCGTTACTCACAATGACCTGCGTCTAAAAAACATGCTGCTGACCCCGCAAAATCAGCTGTATTTGCTCGACTTCGGCGCGGCTATGCATCGCCCGGCATCCCGCGCATTTTGGACGCTGCCCGGTCACTGGCTGTTCGCCTATTTGCGCCGTACCGACTGCGCCAAGCTGGCCCGCCTCAAACACCGCTGCGGCGGCGACCTGAGTGCGACCGAGCGCGAATTGATCCAGCGCACCCGCTGGGCACGGTGCGCTACCCAGCTGTGGAAAAGGCGGATCCTGCCGCTGCTCTCGCACCGCAAGCGGCGTTGACGGGCTGTTCAGTAGCCCGATTCTGGTAATCGGTGCGGCCAGTTTGCCCACCCGAGTCCGGGCGGGCGACTAGCCAGCCCGCCTTGATGCGCCGGTGCGCGAGGGGCAAACCGAGCGGGATCTAGTTGCTCTCAGCCGGCTCTGGAGGAGTTGGCACCGCCGCAGGGGCTGGCGGGGAAAGGGCTTGCGATTGCTCTGTTGCGCTGATGTCGCAGTCGCAGGGCGCGACGGCGAGATTTTCCGCCGCGTCTCGCGGTGGGACAAAGATGAGGCACATCCATATCAGGGTGCCGGCGAACAGGGTGGCTAGGTAGCCGATTAGGGTTTCACTCAGGTTCATGGTTTGGGTCCCTCAGTAGTAGTGGGGCGCAGATCTCTGGGGCAATTTGCGCATCGATGGGTTCTAGCGACTTCCAGTCTAGTCGATCGGCGACCTTTTGTCGCGATTATTTGCTTTGCTGGACATTGGTAAGGTGTCGCCGTTTTTGCCTACTTGTTGGATTTGCGCCGGTTCGCTTCGATGGAGACCATCTGGCAGTTGGCAATTTCCGTCTTGCCGCCTTTTGACCAGGGGATAATATGGTCCGCTTCCATTTTTTCGATCGGCAGTTTCTTTTTGGTGATAGCACAGATGCCATTTTGGGCTTCATAGACCTGGGTGCGCATGGCGTCGGTAAAAGTCCGCAAACGCAGATGATGCGGTTCGCGAGTTAGCACATATCGCCAAATGCCCTTTTTATTTTGCACCTCATCATCGATTAGGAGCTTTTTTATCTCGGCTTCAAGCTCGTTGGGATTATGCGAGCGTTCACCGTGCTCGGCATAGATCGGCCCCCAGGGTAGCCCTTTCATTTCCCGCCGATAGTTCGGGAAATTGCCTTTTATCCAGTTGACAATTTTCTCGAAATGTAACCAGAGATCTAGTGCACTACTGGCATGCTGATGCTCCGCCATGTAGCCCTCAATATCGCCGCCGGAGTGCCATTGAATTGCGGTCTCGAGATAATCTTGCCGAATGGCGGACCCCTTCAAATAAGCACCCGCAATCGCCTGCGCATTGCAGCCACGGCGGCTGAAATAGCCTTTGGCATCCGCCAGCCACGGGCCATGGTAGACCGCGTTGCGCAATTCCTGTTTTGTTAGCGTCGCGCCGGCGATGTTGACGGTTTCGAACCATTCGAGCCGCTCACTGGCCGTGCCGGAACACTGATAGACGGAGATCGAGTAATCGAGGATCGCTGCCTGTTCATCGCTTTGCAAATTGTGGAAAGCACGGTCTTTGTAGCGAAATTCATTGGCCACATACTGGCAAATTGAGATGGTGCGTTGCTGGCCGTCAATTATTTCAAATCGGCCATGGCCAAGATCGGCCCAATACATGACATTGAGCGGCATTCCTTTAATTACCGAATCAATGACCTTTGCCCGCTGCTTGTCATCGTAGACAAACTCACGCTGGTAAGCCGGTCGCACATCCAGCCGACCGCCATACGCGGTAACGCCGTCGCTGCCGTTATCCGTATAATCACGGGCTAGATCGCGAATTGTGATTTCCTTAGGGATTATATCCATGATAGTTGTCTTCCTAGATTTTACTGGATTTCTAAATTGCGGATAAAAAGACGACTGTAGAGGCGCTTGCCGTTAAGATACCCCCGGTCCACTTTGCCGATCCATCCGCGGCGGATTAATTCGGTTAGTCGGCCGTCTTTCACATCGTAGTCCGTCCCGACGATCTCAAATTGGTCCGGGTTGTGTTTATCGAGGAAGCTGATGGGCACCCCCATAAGACCGGCATAATCGCACGGAATATCGCTCACCTTAGACACTTCGATCGCATTGTAATTGTCGTAGTTCGGATATTCCTCGGGCGTGTATTTGCGGAAAATGCGCAGCCGCTCATTCCGCCGGCTATGCGATAAGTTAGTGAACCAAACCGCCATAGCGCGCCCCTTCAATTCGCCGTCTATGATGCGATAGCCACTGCCTTCTTTTTTTGTTGCCCGAAGCTCCTGCGCAATTTTTTCGGGTACTCCAAATAGCATATCCGTCCCCATGGATTTTGTGCCAAGCCACAATTTGCCATCGCGGATAAGCGGGAAAATTTCTTTGTAGGTGATCGCGTTAGGATTACCGATCACCAGAAACTTCTTCCCGCTCTCGATTAGCTGCGCCATGTATTCGCGAAACAAACTAAACGGCGGGTTGGTCACCACAATGTCGGCTTTCTCAAGCATTGCGATTGACTCTTGGCTGCGAAAATCGCCATCGCCTTGGAGCCGTTTGATGTCCAGATGCTGTTTTTCCGGCTCTACATCGTCGGATATTGGCCAGCGTATTCTAGGCTTACCGCCCGCTCGGAATCGTGTTTGCTGAATAGATCGGCATCTTGGCTTTTGTAACAGGTCGCCATCAGATGCTTTAGCTGCAAATGCTGAAAGCTGGTGCGGAAGTATTTCCAGAAATTCGATTCTCGCGGGTCGTCGCAGTTGCAATATACCGTCTTGTTTTTGAAGTGCGGCCAGTAGTGGCGCAATTCTTTTTCAATATCGGGCATGCGGGTATAAAACTCGTCTTGCTTGGCGGCTTTGGCATCGCGCAGGCTGGTGTTGGACATGGTTTTTCTCGGTATCTTTTTAGGATGGATCTGCTTTTGGCAGGGCGGCTCTTAGGGCGGCGATGGTTTTGGCGTAGGGCGGGGTTTTGAAAATGGCGGAGCCGGCGACGAAGGTGTCGGCTCCGGCGGCGGCGATGGCGGCGATGTTTTTTAGCCCAATGCCGCCGTCTACCTCTAAGCGGGCGCGGCTGTCGATTGCGTCCAGCCTTTGTCGCGCCTGTTGCAGCTTCGGCAAGGTTTGCGGTAGGAATTTTTGCCCGCCGAAGCCGGGGTTGACCGACATTAATAGCAGCAAGTCAATCTGGTCGAGCACATGGTCTAGGTGGCTTAGTGGGCTGGCTGGGTTTAGGGCCAGCCCCGGGCGGCAGCCGCAGTCGCGGATTAATTGCAGGGAGCGGTCCACATGGCGGCTGGCTTCGGGGTGGAAACTGATCAGGCTGGCCCCGGCATCAGCAAACATGCGGATTAACTCATCGACTGGCTCGGCCATCAGGTGGACATCGATGGGGGCTTGCACGCCGTGTTTGCGCAGGGCGGCGCAGACCATGGGGCCGAGGGTTAGATTGGGGACGTAGTGGTTGTCCATCACATCGAAATGCACCCAGTCGGCCCCGGCGGCGAGCACTGCGTCGACCTCGGCACCGAGGCGGGCGTGATCGGCGGCAAGGATGGACGGGGCGAGCAGATAATCGGTCATGGCGGGGGGTGCCGGGCGGCGGACAGCATGTGGTCGAGGGTGCGCAGTCTAGCCGGGGTGCCGACATCCTGCCACTGCCCGGCGTGCAGTTCGGCGGTTACCTGCCCGCGGGCGATGCCGGTTTGCAGGGCGTGCAGCAGGGGAAAGGCGGCGGCGGGCGGGGCGCAGGTGCGGATGAATTCGGGGCTGAGGCGGGCGATGCCGGCGTAGGTGGCGGTCGGCTGGCCGGGTTTCAGGCGGAGCCCCGGTTGCGCACGATAAACAAAATCGCCCTGCGGGTGTTCGGGCGGGTTGGGCACTAGCACTAGGTGCGCTAGGCTGCCGGCGGCGGGCGGCTGCAATAATTGGGTGAAATCGTAATCGCTCCAAATATCGGCGTTGACCACTAGGAACGGTTCCGCGCCGAGCAGTGGCAGGGCGGCTTGTATGCCGCCGCCGGTGTCGAGAATTTGTGGTTCGTGCGACCATTGAATCCGCACGCCGAAATCGGTGCCATCGCCGAGCGCGGCGACCAGCTGCTCGGCTCGATAGTGGGTGTTGATAATCAGCCGGCGAATGCCGGCGCGCACCAGCTTTTCGATCTGCCAGACGATCAGCGGTTTGCCGCCGACCGGCAGCAGGGCTTTGGGGCGGTGTGCGGTGAGCGGGGCCAGACGTTTGCCGAAGCCGGCGGCTAGAATCATGGCTTTGCGGGGGGGCATGTTGTGTGCCGGACTGTTCAATTTGGCACCGCTCGATTTGCCGCTGGCGGGCGGCGGGTGCGCTGCGTTTCCGGTGCCATGCTGGGAACATTCGGCGGTCGATGGATGCGGTTAATTTGTGGAATCCTCGCTAAAAATCCAAAGTCTGGCCGGCATTTTGCCAATCGCGATACCAGGGTTGCTGCTGCGCCGCCGGCACCAGCCCTTCCGCCAGAAAGCGATGCAGCGCGGCTAGGGGCGGGTAGCGGGCGGCGGTCTCCAGACAGTAGCGCAACACCAGCGGCAGGTCTGCCAGATATTGGGGCTTGCCATCGCGTAGGCTCAGGCGGGCAAAGATGCCTAGCACTTTTAGGTGGCGTTGCAGACCCATCCAATCGACCCAGCGCGGAAAGTCCGCCTGCTGCGCTGCGCTTAACCTGCCCTGTTCGCGCAGGCGGGCGGTTTGCTGTTGGATGGTTTCCGCCACCTGCTGCGGCGGCCAGCGTAGATAGCAGTCGCGGCAGAGGGAGACCAGATCGTAGGTCAGCGGCCCCCAGACGGCATCCTGAAAGTCGATGGTTGCCAGCTGCCCGTCGCCGGTTACCATGAGGTTGCGGCAGTGAAAATCGCGATGCACGAAAACCTGCGGTTGTTCCAGCGCGGATTTTATCAGCAGTGCAAAGGCGGCATCGAGGGTGCGCTGGGTCGCGGCATCCGGCGTTATCCCGAGTAGTTTTGCCGCAAACCATTCCGGGAACAGCTGCAATTCTTGCTGCAAGAGGGCGGCGGAATAGGCCGGCAGCCAGTCCGGGCGGGTGCCGCGCTGCATGCGCTCGAGCAGGTGCAAAGCCGCTGCGTACAGCCGTGCCGCATCCTGCCCATTTGGCTGATCTGGACCATCCTGCTTGCTCAGCTGCGCCTGTAAGGACAGATCGCCGAGGTCTTCGAGCAGCAGGAAACCACGCGCAAAATCGACCGCATAGGTGTGCGGCACCCGCACCTGTGCGCTGTGCAAATAATCCGCCACCTGCACGAATTCGAGCATTTTGGCTTGCTTTGGCGGGGCGGCCACTAAGATCAGGGGCGGGGCGGAAGTCAGGCGATAGTAGCGGCGCAGCCCGGCATCGCCCGCCAGTGGGATGAGCTCGGCACCGCGGTCAGTGGTCGCCGCCGGGGCGTAGCGGCGGGCAAAGTCTCGCAGGGTCTCGGGGGGCGTGGCGGCGGGCATAGCGGCGAAATACTAGCAGCATGGGCGCACCGCTTTAAGTAAAATGCCCGCTTTCCGCGCCGCCCAAATCCTTGCTTTCCGCTCTCTCGCCCCGCCCTCTGTCTCCTGCCGCGCATTGGGCTGCGGCGAGCCACCGCAGACTCAATCTGGGGCGGGCACCATCGCCGCCGCCCTTGCCGTCCGCCCGCTGGAAGGTGGCGTTGGGGCTGCTTTGCTGGGCGGTGGCTGGTGCCCTGCATGCGCAGGCATTTTGCGTTGGCGAGCTTGCCGTCGGCGGTGACAGTGCAACGGCAACCCTAGATCCCGCCACCGCACCGCTGCAAGCCGAAGCCGACCGCAGCGAGATCGACATCGCCACTCGCGCTGGGTTTCTCGATGGTCGGGTGCGTGTGACTCAAGGTTGGCGTGCGCTGCAGGCCGAGCGGGTGGAATTTGCCGCCGAGTCCGGGCGCATTTTGCTGGCTGGCGGGGTGCGGATCAGTGAACCGGGCCTGCTATTGAGCGGCGAAAGTGCCGCGGTGGATGCCGATAGCGGTACGCTTAGCCTGCAAAATGCCGCCTATCAATTTCAGCAATTTCAGCGCGGCCCGCAAGGTCATGGGGCGCGACCCATTCGTGGGCAGAGCCGGGGACAAAGTCGCGGGCAGGCGGCGCAGATCAGCCGCTCGCCCAGCAGCGGAATTCTGATCGAAACGGCCACCTACAGCAGCTGTCCAGCGCAGCGTGAACTCTGGCGACTGCGGGCCGCCGAAATCGCCATCGATGAGCAGACCGGTCGTGCCCGTGCCCGCCATGTGCGGCTTGAGGCGGGCGGCGTACCGGTGTTTTACGCGCCCTATTTTCAATTTGTGGTGGACGATCGCCGCGCCTCCGGCCTGCTTTATCCGTCCATCGGTCGCAGCTCGGACGATGGGTTCAGTTACCGCCAGCCGCTCTACCTGAACCTCGCCGCCAACCGCGACCTGACCCTGACGCCGCACCTCAACGCCCGCCGCGGCAGTGGCATAGAAGCCGAATACCGCGCCCTCAGCACGCAGTCCTACCATCGCCTGGCGGGCAGCTTTTTTCCGCAAGATCGGCTGAATCGCGCCCAACCCGATGACCGCTGGGTCGCCGCCCTTGCGCAGCGTGGCCAGTGGGGGGCTTGGTCGGCGCGGGTGGATTTTGCCCGCCTGTCGGATGCGGAGGTTCTGACCGATTGGGACAGTGCGGCTCTCACCGCCGACTCCCGGCTAAGCCCGCACCAGCCGTTTTTGACCCAGCATGCTGCGCTGGTGCTGGATTTAGGGCGTTGGCAGTTCACCGCCGCCGTCAGCGACCATCAAACTCTGGTCAATGCGGGGGCGGAACCGTATCGCGAGCGACCCAGAATCGATGCCCGCGCCCACTACGATCTAGGGCGGCAAACGACATTGGACCTATTCGGCGAATGGGTGGATTTTGCCCGCAGTGGCGATGCGCCGTCCGCGCCAGACCTGCAGGCGAGCGATGCCAGCGCAGTCGTCGCCCAATCCGGCCAACGCAGCCGCGCCCAGCTGCTGGCCCACTGGCAACCGGCCCTCGATTGGGGGCATTTTATTCCGGCGGCGGGGGTGAGCTATTTGGGTTACCGCCTGGATGCGCTGCGGCCCGGGGTGGACGACCGGCCCGATCTGCTCGCCGCAGAATTGAGTTTGGATGCCGGGCTGCAGTTTGGCCGCCGCACCACCCTGTTTGGCCGCGCCGGGGTGCAAACATTGGAGCCGCGCATTTTCTACCTGCGGCGCGATGCGGACGGGCAGGCTGGCCACCCGCAG
Organism: Cellvibrionales bacterium; assembly: GCA_014323765.1. Classification (GTDB taxonomy): domain Bacteria; phylum Pseudomonadota; class Gammaproteobacteria; order Pseudomonadales; family GM7GCV1; genus GM7GCV1. The sequence continues at coordinate 72,620 of JACONM010000010.1, forward strand.
TTTGACAGTGCGCTGGCGACCGACCGCCTAGATGCCCTGTTTGCCCGCAACCTGTGGGTCGGCGGCGACCGCTTGGACGATGGCAGTCGCCTGAGTCTGGGGATTTGGTCGCGCTTCCGCGATTCAACCGGGCGCGAACGCCTGCAAGTCGGCATCGGGCAAACCTATTTTTTGACTGGTCATGCCCCCGCCGCACCCGCCCGGTCGACGCAGAGGAACCGCTCGCCCCTGTTCGGCGAGGTCGCGTGGCAGCCGCTGGAATCCCTCGCCCTGCGCAGCCGGCTGGCTTGGGATGCCCGGCGGGCGAACCTAGACCGTGCCCGCCTGCAACTCGACTATCGCGCCACGGAGTCGGACAATTTTCTCAGCCTGGCCTATGAGCGCGACCATGCGCCGGACATGACGGATGCACAGATCGAGCAATTCGATCTACGCGGGCACTGGGCATTGAATGAACGCTGGCGGCTCAGTGTGCGTTGGCAGGAAGATGCGCACCGCCGCCGCTCGCTGGAACGTTTGGTCGGCTTGGGGTATCGCGGTTGTTGCTGGAATCTGGGGGTGGCTTGGCGCGATGAACTGCGGCGCACTGGCCGCGGCGGGGCCGTGCGCTCCGATCGCGGTCTGCTTTTGCGCCTCGAACTGGTCGGCCTCGGCGGGCTGGGCACCGCCATTGATGAATGGCTCGCCCCCTAAACAGCGCGGCTGGCTTTGTGTATGATTCACCGCCCGCGCCCCGGCACCCCCGATTCCTCCGCGCCCCATTTATGAAACTTTCCGCCATCTTGTCCGCCATCCCGACTGCGCTCTCGAACGCCGCTTGGTCCGCCGTCCTCGCCATCGCGTTGCTGGTCGCCAGTACAGCCAGTTTGGCGCAGGTGCAGCGGCTCGACAAAATCGTCGCCATTGTCGAGCAGGATGTGGTGTTGCAATCGGAATTGACGGCGCGCACCCGCTCCATCGCCGCCCGCTTCGCCAACAGCCGCGGTTCCCTGCCGCCGCCCGACCTGCTGCGCGAGCAGGTGCTGGAACAGCTGATTATCGAAAGCATTCAGCTGCAGATGGCGGCGCGCGCTGGGGTGCGGGTCAAAGAGGCGCAGCTCAATGAATTCTTTCTACGCCTAGCCGCCGAGCGCGGTCTTAGCCCGGAGCAGCTCATCGCCCAGTTCAACGCCCAAGGGCAAAGTCTGGCCATGGTGCTCGGCGATCTGCGCCGCGACCTGACCTTGCAACAGGTGCAACAGGACCGGGTGGGCAGCCGCATTTACATTTCAGATGCCGAGATCGATACCTTTTTGAACTCCGCCGAGGGGCAGTTTTGGCGGCAGCCGAGCCTGAATTTGCGCCACATTCAGATCAATCTGGCAAACGATGCAGACCCCGCCACGGTCGCTGCGACCACCAAACGGGCGGGGTTAGTGGCCGAAAAGTTAGCGGCGGGGGCCGATTTTGCCGCGCTGGCGGTGCAGTATTCGGACGGCCCTACGGCACTCGATGGCGGCGGGCTCGGCTGGCGACGGGCGGTGGAATTCCCCGAATCTTTGGCCGCTGCGCTTAAAAATGCCAGGCCCGGCACCGTGACGGCCCCCGTGCGCGGCGCGGGCGGGCTGCATATTTTCAAAGTGGAGGCGGTGCGCGGCGGCGACCAAGCCGAGCTAGTGGGGCAAAGCAAAACCCGCCACATTCTGATCAAGCCCAGTGAGATTCGCAGCAATGCCGAGGCGCGGGAAATGATCGATGCATTGCGCACCCGCATCGTCGCCGGCGAGTCCTTCGCCGAACTGGCGAGCGAGTATTCCGATGATCTGGGCAGCAAGCTCAAGGGCGGCGAGCTCGGCTGGGTGTTTCCCGGGCAGATGGTGCCGGCTTTTGAGGCGGCGATGAACGCCACCGCGGTCGGCAGCCTGAGTGCGCCGGTGGAAACCCCTTTTGGCTGGCACATCCTGCGCGTGGATGAGCGCCGCGAGCAGGACATGAGTGCCGACATTCTGCGCAACCAAGCCCGCTCGGTGTTGCGCAGCCAGCGTTACCCGGAGGAACTAGACCTGTGGATGCGCGAGATTCGCGATGATGCCTTCGTCAGCCTCCGCGACTAACCCGCCCGCGCTGGCGATCACCGCCGGTGAGCCGGCCGGCATCGGCCCGGATATCCTGCTGCAGTGCGCCACCCGCCCGCAAGCCGGCCCCCTGGTTGCCATCGCCGACCCCGATCTCCTGTCCCACCGCGCCACCCAGCTGGGGCTGGACATCGATCTCGTCCGCTGGGCCCCGCCCACAGCCCTCGCCGCCCATCGCCCCGGCATTTTGCCGGTCTACGCGGTGCCGGCGCGGGTGCCCCCCGTGGCCGGTACTTTGGATGTGCGCAACGCCGCTTACGTCATCCAAACTCTGGACAGCGCATGCGAGCAGGTGCTGGATGGCACCCTCGCCGCGCTAGTCACCGCGCCGGTGCATAAGGGGGTGCTGAACGAAGCCGGCATTCCCTTTAGCGGCCACACCGAATTTCTGTGCGAGCGAACGGACGCACAGCGGGTGCTGATGATGCTGGCGTCGCCCGCGATGCGCGTCGCGCTGGTGACCACCCACCTGCCGCTGCGGGCGGTGGCGGATGCCATCACCGGCGCGGCGATGCGCGATGCGCTGGAAGTTCTAGATTCTGAATTGCGCACCCGATTCGGCATCAAACGCCCGCGCATTCTGGTCGCCGGGCTGAACCCCCACGCCGGCGAGGGCGGGCATTTGGGCACTGAAGAGGTCGATATTATTGCGCCGGCGGTAGACGCATTGCGCGAGCAGGGAATGGACCTGCACGGCCCGCTGCCCGCCGATACCCTGTTCCGCCCGGACTATTTGCGAGATGCCGATGCGGTGTTGGCCATGTATCACGATCAGGGCTTGCCGGTGCTCAAGTCGCACGGCTTTGGGCAGGCGGTCAATATCAGCCTGGGGCTGCCTTTGGTGCGCACCTCGCCCGACCACGGCACCGCGCTGGATCTGGCCGGGAGCGGGCGGGCCGACACCGGCTCCATGCAAGCGGCCATCGATATGGCGTTGCAGATGGCCGCGCCATGCCCGTAGCCCCATGCTCGTAGCGGCAAGCGGCCCGGCTGTCGCGGTGTCGGATTCGGCGCACTCCGCTCCCACCCCCCGTAGCAGCGGCCACCGTCCACGCAAACGCCTCGGCCAGCATTTTCTGACCCTTCAGGCGACCATCGATTCAATTATTGCCGCCCTGGCCCCGCAGGCGGGTGAAGCGATCATCGAGATCGGTCCGGGCCTCGGTGCCCTGACCGCGCCGCTATTGCGCAGCGGTGCGCGGCTGACCGCCATCGAGCTAGACCGCGACCTAGCGGACCAGTGTCGGCGGCGATTTGCCGACAACGCCAATTTCCGCCTGATTTGCGGCGATGCGCTGGCGGTGGATTTCGCCCGCCTCAGTGACCGCCCGGATGCGCCGCTGCGCATCATCGGCAACCTGCCTTACAACATCGCCACGCCGCTGCTGTTTCACCTGCTGGAACAGGCGAATATCGTCGATCTGCAGCTAATGTTGCAACGCGAGCTGGCCGAGCGCATGCAGGCCGCGCCGCACTCGCGCACCTATGGGCGGCTCAGCGTAATGGTGCAATATGGCTGCGCGGTCGAGTCGCTCATGCGGGTGCCGCCACACGCCTTCGACCCGCCGCCCAAAGTGCAATCCGCGGTGGTGCGGCTGCGCCCGAAGGCACCGACCCTAGCCGCCAAATCACGCCCGGATTTTGCCCGCCTAGTACGCGCCGCCTTCAGCGGTCGGCGCAAAACCCTGCGCAACGGCCTGCGCGGGTTGCTTACCGCGGATGCTATCGAGCGGGCCGGCATCGATTCCAGTCTGCGCCCGGAAAATCTGGCGGTCCGCGACTTCGTAAAACTGGCAAACTGCCTGACCGATTCGCCGTCCGCGATCGGCCCCGGAGACCGCCCATGCGCCCGCCGAGCATCGAGATAACCAGCCACCCGCGCTTCGAGCCGCAGCAGTCGCAAACCCACCGCGACCGCTATTTTTATTCCTACCGCATTTGCATTATCAACCGCGGTGCGGAACCGTGCCAATTAATTAGCCGTCGCTGGCTAATCACCGACGGCAACGGCCAGAAACAGGAAGTGGCCGGGGCCGGCGTGGTCGGTCAGCAGCCGATATTGGAACAGGGCGCGGAATTCAGCTACACCAGCGGCCTGCTGCTAGAGACCCCGGTCGGCACCATGCAGGGTTTCTATCTAATGCGCACCCACTGCGGGCGCGAATTCAAAACCCCCATCCCGCCCTTTTTACTGGCCGTGCCCGGGGCGGTCAATTAAACGCCCCCCGACTGATGGCCAGCTACGCCGTGGGCGACCTACAGGGCTGTTACGAGCCGTTAATGCGGCTGCTCGACAAGCTCGAATTCGATTCATGCCGCGACGAGCTTTGGTGCGTGGGCGACCTAGTCAACCGCGGCCCGGATTCACTTAAAGTCCTGCAATTTTGCCAAAGCCTCGGCTCCCGTTTTATCTGCACCCTCGGCAATCATGATCTACACCTGCTGGCGGTGGCCGCCTGCCAGCGGCGGGTAAAGCGGCAGGATACTTTTGGCACAGTGCTCACCAGCCCGCAACGCGACGAATTGCTGCATTGGCTGAGCGGTCAAAAACTGCTGCATTACGATAAAACACGCGGGCTGGCGATGGTCCACGCCGGCATCGCCCCGCAGTGGAGCATTAAAAAAGCCTTGCGATTAGCCGCCGAGGTCGAGGCGGTGCTCCGCGATGCCAATCTGGCCAATCTTTATTACCGCAATATGTACGGCAATTTGCCGACCAAGTGGTCCGCCACCCTGAGCGGGCCGGTGCGCTGGCGAGTGATCACTAATTATTTGACCCGCATGCGTTTTTGCAGCCCTAAGGGGCATTTAGAATTGCACACTAAAACCGGGCCGGACGCGCCACCGACCGGGTATCTACCGTGGTTTCAAGTACCCACCCGCAAAGCAGCGGACACCGGGATTATTTTCGGGCATTGGGCGGCCCTGCTAGGGCAGGCTAATACGCCGAATATCTATGCGCTGGACACCGGCTGCGTGTGGGGGCACCGCCTAACCGCCATAGACCTAGACCGGTTGGATGTGTGGGTGTCGGTCGCGGCCAATAAAACTACCAATTAACCGCGCCTAGATTGGCAGTCTAATTGGATTCGGTTAAATTGAAAAAGAGAGCGTCCATTGAATTTCCATAACTGCTCCCAATGCGGCATGGCTTTTAGCGAGTCAGTCTGCCCTAAGTGCGATTGGCACCCGCAGGCGGACAACCCGAATAAAACCATGGAGGTCGATATCGGCCACAATGAGCAAACCGTGCCTGAAGCATTAGGTGAGTTTGAACGGGCCCTAGCCAAGGCGCACCGCCAACAATACGGCCAGCTGCGGGTAATAGTAGGCCGCAGACAAATAAACCGCGCATTGCGACCCGTGTTGGAGACACAAAAACGCAAGGGCCGGCTGCGCAGTTTTATGTTAGAAAACCCGGGATCTTACTTGTTACGATTGCGCTAAATACCGTTTTCTACCCAACCTATAAATCAAGAAATTCATACACCGGTGTTGTCGCCAACAGATCCCCACCCAGCGATGCCAGATTTTCCCTAGTCACCTGAATTGCGACTTCGGATTGATCGATTCCTATCCAGCCACGCTTGCACAGCTGAGCCGCTTTTAAGGTTGTCCCCGCCCCACAAAAGCAATCCAGAACAATGCTGCCCTCATTCGAGGAAGTGCGCACAATCCTGTCCAGCAAATCCAGATTCTTCTCGGTGGGGTAGGTGGGATAAGGTGGATCCTTGTACTCCCAAATATCCTGCACCCGTTTGCCCACCTGCTCATCGGCAAAAATCCGCTTTCTTGGGTTGCCCGTGCTAGACCATTCTATTAACCCTTCCTTGTCCCACCGCTCCAAGGTGGCGACATCTGTTCGCCAATGCCTTCCCGGCGGCGGGCGCAGCCCCTTGAATGGTTTATTTGAATCGCCTTTTGTTGTTTCGCCCGGGGCGTGAATGGGCACAGTGCTATAACGCCTGCCCTGCCCATCAATTTTCAGGAAAAGTTTTTCAATTTCTTTCTCGGTGTATTTTTGCTTCGGTTCATTCCAGATAGGATTCTTATCTTTTGAATAAAAAAGAATCAGATCTTTGATGTTTCCATAACCAACCCGCTGAAAATTCTTCGGGTTGCATTTAACTCGAGCAATGTCATTTCTAAAGTTTTCCATCCCGAAAACTTCATCCATGATTATCTTGATATAATGCCCAATCTTGTAATCTATATGCAAGTAAATAGAACCTTGATCCGACATAAGTTCCCGCAAAAGAATAAGCCTTTGTCGAATAAAATCCAAAAATTCATGCCCCGTCAGTTTGTCGGAGTAGGCGATCGCTCCCCTTCTAGAATTGCTAATGGTGGAAGCTCGTCCACCCGTTATAGTAAAATTTGCATTCGTCGCAAAGGGCGGATCTATATAGACCAGATCCACTTTCCCTTTCAGGTTTTTATGTTCCAGCAGATAATTCATCCCGATTAAATTATCTGCTTTGATAAGAAAATTTTTCATTTTATAGCCGATAAAGAAAGTCTCGGAGAACTAGAGCACTTAGAATATTTTTGTTCCTATATTCTCCAGTAATTGATGTATACATCTTGCTCTTTCCTTTTATAAATAATACCCCATCTAAAATTGCTACCTGTATTGCTTTCACACCATCGGCATTGATAACACTTATAGCGTCATTGAACTGTGCATTTTGATGTCCACCAAAGTCAGTTAGAAATTTAGCTTCTCCAATAACATATTTCTTATTGAATCGCCCAACAAAATCAAGCCCCTTGTTATGCTTGTAGCCTAGATTTTGACTGGCAAACATCATCATTGAACGATCGCTGGCATCTAAAATTGCGTCTTCATCGTTTGCCATAAATTGTTCTAGCTGCACAGGTTGAACCCCTAAAGGTTTTTGCTTTAACCAGATCCTGAACATAGGGCCGATTTGCCGATTGGTCTCCTTAGGCTCGCTACAGCTTTCGTAAATTTTATTCAACCCCATTTCATAAAGCCTACCGCAAACTCTATTTACGGTTCTAGGGTTTCTGTCGATCGCTGTTGCATCTCTTTTAAGATAAGCAATGTAACTATCTTTGATCGGAAAAAGCTTGAGATTAAAAAGAGCGCGCATTAATTCGTGGTTATCTCTACGGTTAAAAGTCTCTTCGACTTTTTTCCACGCATTTTCGTCGATATCACGCCGTCAGGAATAGTAGGATAAACTTGAAATAAATCATCCAAGTAAGATCTTTGATTCGCATATTCTATGCTTAGTTTTATCCAATTATTCATGATATTTATCTGATTTATTAGTTGCCTAACATGTCCGCCGGTTTATTAGTGATCGGGTTGATGAGTGGCGGCAAGGTGGGGCGGTGACCTGCAAAATAATCCTCGATCGAAAAAATTTGCACTTGCGGATAGGGCTTGGTCATAATAGTTACTGTTCGCTTAGCAGCGGCGGCACGTATTGCCGGGGTAATGAGAGCATTTTCCATCACCACAAAAATACCGAGTGTTGCGCCTTCGCTGGTCATAGTGCCTAAAAAATCGCGAAGATCAGCAGGCTTCAGATTCTTACCGCCTTTCACTTGCGCTAAAACTAGTTCGCGTCCACCGCGGTCATCGACCACCACATAACCGCGCCCATCCACCCCGCGATCGCTCGTCTGTTTGCGGTTGGGGGTCAACCCCGCGACCTTTGCTACTGCCCATGCTTCAAATTGAAAGGCGTTGCGCGTAAACAGGTCACGTGCCGATTCCATATCTTCCGGTGCGCCCCGTACGCGCAGTGGCTCGCCGAACTTGGTTTGGAAGTCGGTTTCTACAATGGAAATAGCGATATGCGTCAAGTCAATACCGACAAAGCGGCGGCGGTCTTTTTTGCCATTGCGTGTGCCTTCGACATCGCGACAGACACGTATGGTGGTGCCGCACCCGCAATAAGGGTCGAGCACGAGATCCCCGGGGTTGGAGCTGACCTTGATAAATTGCCGTAGCAGAGCTTCCGGCTTTTGCGTATCGTAACCGAGGTATTCATCGCCTTTGCCCTTGTTATAGTTGGTGAAACCAGTGGGCGATAAGATCAGATTTTGCGGGGGCTTAGCGGCATCCGCCTCGGCATAGCGTTTCAGCCCTGGCCATTTGCCTTCTTTGGGGTGGTGAATCAGCCCGGCGGCATCCAGGGCATCCAATCGATCGTGAATACCGTCTATTTCATCGTAATTAGGGATGAAGTTTTCTTTGATGTAATCGGCATAATCGCCCTTGCCGACCTTGGGCACTGCCCAGCCGCGTCCCATACTAAATACATCGTAATTTTGCCATGGTCGAGTGCTGGGGCTTCCATCTGATTTTTTCTGCATGGGTCCAGTTAAATCAGCCGATCTATACCGTCCGCGTTCATCCTTTGATGGGTAGAATTTTTTTATCTCGGCAGCGGTTTTTTTATGGATAATACTGTCGCCATTCCAAGTGTATTCCTCGCTCTTGGTATAGAAGAAAATAAAATCAGTAATGCGTCCAAAACGCCGGGCATTATTATGGGCAGTTGCACGCCGCCAAGTAATCACATTTCGGTAGTTGTGCGGGCCGAATACGGCATCCAGCAAGATTCTTATATAATGCCCTGCTGTGTCGTCGCAGTGCAGATAGAGAGACCCTGTATCTTTCAATAAACGGTGCATATGACACAGGCGTGGGGCGAGATGGCACAGATAGGTCAGCATGGGGGTTTCCGGTAGCATTTGGCAGAGGCTGTTCATGACGATGGCCAACCTCCCACCAAAACTAAGGGCTAGATCGCGGTCTTGCACGGCAACATTGCCCCAACGCCAGGTATCATCATAGGCGCGTACCTGCGCACCGGTACCGAAGATCATGTTGTAATCGGTATTGGAATTGAAGGGCGGGTCTAGATAGATCAAATCGACCGTAGCATCCGGCCATTGCGCCATCCAGCCGAGGTTATCACCGAAATATAGCGTGTCGGATTCAAATGATTTTGTACTCATAATGTAATTCCTGAGCGTCAGTCACCGAGCATTTCCGGCGGCGGTTGCTCGCAGTTGAGTTTATTGCCGAGCAGCTTTTCGATCGGCTCTAGACGAAAGGCATCGTCCTCGCAGGCAAAGCTGATGGATACCCCGGTTTTACCGGCGCGACCGGTGCGCCCAATGCGGTGGACATAGTCTTCCGGCTCCTCGGGCAGGGTGTAATTGACCACATGGCTGATGCCTTCCACATGAATGCCGCGCCCGGCCACATCGGTAGCGACGAGCACCCGTAACTTGCCGGATTTGAAATCCTCTAAAGTGCGCACCCGGCGGTGCTGCGCAATTTCACCGGATAATAAACCGGCCGCAAAATTTTGGGCGCACAGCCGCTCGTGCAGATGGCGCACCTGATCGCGGCGGTTGGCAAACACGATAACCGATTCGGCCTCTTCCGCGGCTAAGATAGTTTGCAGCAAGCGGAACTTTTGGCGGCTGGCGACTATATAGATTTTCTGCTCCACGCTGGTCGCCGCCAGCGATTCGGGTTCAATTTCAATGCGTGTGGCATCCTGAGTCCACTGCGCGGCTAGACGCTCGACATCCGCAGTCAGGGTTGCCGAAAATAACAGCGTCTGGCGTTTGTCGCGGCGCGGAGTCATGCGCACGATGCGCCGCACCTGCGGAATAAACCCCATATCGAGCATGCGGTCGGCCTCGTCAATTACCAGCAGTTCAATGCGGTCGAGATAAATATCCTTGTTGCTGGCAAAATCCAGCAGGCGGCCCGGCGTGGCAATCACCATATCTACAGCGGCACGGTGCAGCGCACTCTTTTGCTTGTCGTAATCCATGCCGCCGATAAGAGTCTGGGTTTTAAGGCCGGTGTATTTGGCCAGCCCGGCAGCATCGTCGGCAATCTGCATCACCAACTCGCGGGTGGGCGCAATCACCAACGCACGTGGCTCGCCCGCGTAGGGTTCTGCCGTCAGTGGGTTCGCCAGCAGGTCATTGATAATAGTGATTAAAAATGCCGCCGTTTTACCGGTGCCGGTCTGTGCCCGCCCGACCACATCGTTGCCCGCTAGGGTATGGGGCAGGGATTGCGCCTGAATGGGCGAGGCGTAGCGAAAGCCAAGCTCGGCAATGCCGCGCATCAGCGGCGGTGGCAGACGGAGGTCGTGAAAGCGTGTCTTGCCCGGCGCAGGCGGCACCTGAAACTGGGCGATGTCCCAAGTTTTGGCGGTGCGCCGGTCGCGCCGCTGCCTGTTAGGCGAGCGATTCTGGCTTTCTACGAAGGAGTGATTCTGGGTTGCCAACGAAGTGAGACCGATGAGCAGTGATGGCTAAGGGGTGGATTGTAGCAGACTAAGGGCCGCAACGGCATCAAGCCATGCCGCCGCGGTGCCCCAACAATGATGCGTAGATTAGCGTTTCAGGGTTTGCAGTGCGTGAATCCGCTGTTCATACTCGTCCATAATTAGTTCTATGGGACCTGAACAGAAAAGACTTGACCTATCAGCGCATTCCTCGATCAATTCTCCGCGTAATTTCCGGTACTTTTTTATATACTTATCTATAAGGCGCGGGTAATCAGCCAGTGGCTTAGCCTGCACAGTGCCGCTGCTGGTAAAAGAATATACTCGTGGCCAAACTAAGTAGAAGCAATCTATTCGGCAAAAACTGGCTTCATTTTGCTCTGCAACTAGGACTTCCTCTTTGCTCTTAACTCGGTGGATGTATGGCGCATTTGCAGCGTACATTTCTAACAACAAACGGCCTGAAGACCACTGATACACCTCAATATACCAATTCTCAGGATTACCAAATCCAATTTCTTGGAATTCATGAATAAGCAGATAACGGCTTTTTTCTTTGGAATTGAATAGTTCTAGGCCGAAAACATTTGCTTTAACATCCCAATACCGCTTCGGTAACTTTAGCGTAACTTCCGAATCATCTATAGTCAACATGGCTAGGCTTTTACCGCTTTGCAGATCATCGTAACAGCTGACTTTAATTATGTCATTTATCATGAAGGTTTTATCAGAAAATCCCGTGCAATCGGAATCATGGTTTTCAGTAGCCCAAGAAAAGGAAGAAACAGCAAACCATGCGATAGCAAGATAAATTTTGATAAATAGATATTTCATTGCGGGCTACCAACGATGATCCTCTATCCTTACTCTCGGGCAGCTGATGGCTAGACAGCCGCAAATTAGTGGAGACGCAAGGGCTTTTGCGGCTATGGCAACGGTCGCTCGATTCATTAGTTCGGCATTCATCGTTTGTTCGGCTAGAGTGTGAACCCCTCAAAATAGATTGTCAACAGCCATCCTTATGCATGTTCCACTACATGGCATTACGCCCGATCTCTCGGACTAGTTCTTTGGCGGCTGCCTCCCCCAATAGGTCATTCAGCGCATTGTCGCGTTCTAGCAAAATCTGCTGAATTTCTGGCCCGGCTACTTGCGGCTCATCCTGCAACTTGGCGGCGGCGAGTAATAATTTCTCACTGGCTTCGAGGAATAGCGCGTAGGCTTGCATGGCGATGTTTTCATCCAGCGAATGTTGGGCCGCAATGTCCATTATGATGGCGAATCGGGGGTCCAGTGCCGCCCATAGCCGCAAACCCTCCGCCTGCCCTAAAACATCATTAACCGCTTGACGGGTGGCTATGACGTGTTCCGCCGATGGATTGCGTTGAAAAGCGTCGATTATTTGATAAATATCGCGAAAACTGCCCTCGTTAAAAACGACACCACTCTGGCGCATTTGTTCAGCCAATGCCGAAGCACGCAGCTGGTACTCTTGCATGGATTCTTTGCTTAGAATCTCAGCCAATACCCGATCGGGCGAAAGATCTTCCGCCAGCTGCATTAACTCATCCGGGCTATTTTGCTGCAATTCCAACCCGCGCCGCTGCGTTTCCAGCTGGATCCGTTGCACTAAAATTTGCGCTGCGGAATCGAGAAAGGGGTACTGCATATTCAGCGGATAAAAAATCTCAGAAAAAAGCGGTTCTTCGGTTGCCGCCGCGCCATAGACACGCACTAAGCCGGCACGCACCTGCGCATAGCCCTGATCTAGGGCCAGCAGATAATCGGTTTGCGCTAAGGGCCGATTCTGCCAATAGTGATCGGCAGGTTCCGCTAGACTGAGGATATGTTCCTGTTTTAGCTTGGCCAGAATTAGTGGCTTGGTTTGCTGCGCAGGGATCCCAGCGGCCAATAATTGCTGGTAATAGTTTTCCGCCGAATTTGCCTGATACGGAAAGGGATCGGGCGCATCCGAACGGGCGGCGACTGTGCCCGGCGGTATTTGCTGCTGCGTCTGCACTAGGATCCAGCCGCCAAACAGCAGATTGGCGAACAGCGATATAAAAAGCAGAAATTTCATTTTTGGCACCGTTTTGCGCTACATTTACTGCGATTGTGAACCGCTTAAAAGCGCAAGTCAACGCGGCCCGCCCATATTATGAATCGACCTGCTAAAAACTGCCCGCTGCGGGTGCTGATTGTCGGGGCCGGCATTGGTGGGCTGACCGCCGCGATCAATCTGGTGGTGCGCAATATACCGGTGCGGGTGATTGAACGGTCTGCGTCTAGCGAAGGGATCGGTGCGGGATTGCAGCTGCAACCCAATGCGACTCGCGTATTGCATGCCATGGGGCTGGCTGAGCGGCTGGCGGCGGTGAGTATGGAGCCATCCGAGAATCTGCTGACCGCCGCATATAGCGGTCGGGTGCTGGCGCGTTTGCCGCAGGCCCGCACACGCATTGGCCTGCCGCATTATCAGTTGCACCGCGCCGATTTGCAGCACATTTTGTTGGAATCTGCGCACGAACATGGGGTGCAGATTTTGCCGGGCCAACGGGCGGTCGGCCACACACAAGATAGCGCGGGCGTTACATTGCAAACTCAGGATGGGGGTGAATACCGTGCGGAGGTGCTCATCGGGGCCGATGGAGCACGGTCGGCGGTGCGCACTTGGCTTTTTGGTGCGGGCGAACCGGCGGATCAACCGGTATTGGTTGGGCTGGCTTATCGCGGGTTGGTGGATGCCGAAAAGGTCGAGGGTAAAATTATTCCGGGGGCGGTCATTGGCCCGCGGCGGCATTTTGTCAGTTACCCACTACGGGGCGGATCTCTAATTAATTTTGTAGCCCAAGAAGAAATTGGAGGTTTAAGCGCAGAAGAAAATAAAAAAGAAAAGAATGAATTACAGGCCAGCGCGGCGGAACTGGCCGCATTGCGGGCGCGTTTTGCCGGCTGGTCCCCGCAGGTAGAGGCCATTTTAAGGGCCGCCGACACATGCTTGCGCTGGCCGCTTTACCGCCATCGCCCGCTGCCCGCTTGGTCCGTCGGTCGCGTGGGTCTGCTTGGCGATGCTTGCCACCCTAGCCTGCCTAACCTGGCCTCCGGGGCCGGCATGGCGATCGAAGACGGTTATATTATTGCCGCATCATTAGAAAAATACGCCGCCAACCCCACGCACGGTTTGCGAGAGTTTTATCGCTTGCGGAGCAACCGCTGTGCCCGTATTCAAACGGGCGCGGCGTGGATGGCGACGTTGTTTCATTTGCACCCGCCGTTACAGCGATATTTAGTACACGGAATGCTGGCGGTGGCGAGTCGCATTGCGCCCGGGCTGGTGGCGCACGGTTTTACTTGGACGCACCATTACGATGCTACTAAAATAGTATAGCGGAAGAGCGCGGTGTTTAATTCCGCTTCAATCGAAGGCTTTAATTAGATCGCCTAATGTTTTTTTGGCATCGCCGAATAGCATGCGGGTGTTATCCTTGAAAAATAGCGGGTTGTCGATACCGGCAAAACCGCTGGCCATGGAACGCTTTAGTACAAAGACCGTGCGGGCGCGGTCGGCTTCAATTATCGGCATGCCGTAAATCGGGCTGGATTCAATTTCGTGCGCCGCCGGGTTGACCACATCGTTAGCACCGATAACCACGGCGACATCAAAACTATCCATGCGCGGGTTGACCTGCTCCATTTCCAGCAGCAGGTCGTAGGGCACATCCGCCTCGGCGAGCAGCACATTCATATGCCCCGGCATGCGCCCGGCCACCGGGTGAATGGCGAAGACCGCCTCGCAGCCGTGCGCCTGCAAAATCTGTTGCAATTCACGCACGGCATGTTGCGCCTGCGCCACCGCTAGACCGTAGCCGGGAATAATCACCACGCTGGAAGCCGCTTCTAAAATAAAATAGGCATCTTCGGCGGAAATGGGTTTGACCTCGCCGCGCTCGACCGCGGGGCCATTTGCTGCGGAACGCACTGCGCCAAAGCCGGAAAACAACACATTCGCCAGCGAGCGATTCATCGCTTTGCACATAATTGTGGTTAAAATAATGCCGCTAGCACCGACCAGAGAACCGGCCACAATCAATAAAATGTTGCCAATGGCAAAACCAGCCGCCGCCGCCGCCACGCCGGAAAAACTATTCAGCAACGCAATGACCACCGGCATATCGCCGCCGCCGATGGGCAGCACAAACATAATTCCTAATAACAACGCCAGCCCCACCGCTAAATAAAGCCAATTCGAGTTGGCGGCATCCGCCATAAATAACCCGGCGCAAGCCAGCACTGCCAAAACAATTAACCCGTTGACCACCCGTTGTCCAGGATAGACAAACGGGCGACCGGGCAGAATCTCGCTCAGCTTTCCATAAGCCAGCAGCGAGCCAGTAAAAGCCAAACCGCCGATTAGAATAGAGGCAAACACACTGGCGCGGGTAAATGGCGGAACGGCCCCGCCACTGGCTAATAATGTCGCCAGTGCCGCCCAGCCGACCAGCAGGCTGGCCAAGCCCCCGAAGCCATTAAATAGCGCGACCATTTCCGGCATGGCAGTCATAGCGACCAAGCGCGCCGCCAAAGTGCCGAGTAAGGCACCGATAAGAATGCCAGCCAGAATATATTCGTAACTGAGGATCTGTTTATCGAGCAGTGCTACCACCACGGCAATCCCCATACCGAGCGCGGAAAGCAGATTGCCGCGCCGCGCTGTGGTCGGTGAGCCAAGCAATTTCAGCCCCAGAATAAAGCAGACCGCGGCAGCGATATAGGCAAAGCTAATCAGGCTTGCGCTCATTTTTTATCGCCGTCCTTGCGCTTAAACATGGCCAGCATGCGATCGGTAACCAGATAACCACCGACCACATTGATGCTCGCCAGAATCACCGCCGCCGTGCCTAAAATTTTTGCCACCTGCGGCTCGCCTCCCCCGGCAGCGGCCAGTGCGCCGATTAACGTAATGCCGGAAATGGCATTGGAGCCGGACATAAGCGGGGTGTGCAGGGTGGAGGGCACTTTGTTGATCAGCTCAAACCCCAAAAAAACCGCCAGCACAAAGACCAGCCCTAAAAACGCCGCTTCCACCGCCTAACCCTCCGCGTACAGTTGTGCGATGCGCGGGTTGCAGATGCGCCGCTCGCAGGTCAGCACACAGCCGCTCAGGTCGTTGGCAAGGTCCAATTCCACCGCCTGCGCCTCCGCATTCCAAAACTCCTCGACCAGACTGCACAGATTGGCGGAGTACATTTGCGAAGCCGCCCGTGGCACCGCGTTAGGCCAGTTGCCAGTGCCGACAATTTTCACCCCGCCCAGATCGACCACCCGGCCCGCCACCGAGCCTTCCACATTGCCGCCGCCCTCGCCGTCGCCTTGCGCCGCCATATCGACCACCACGCTGCCACTCCGCATACCAGCGACAAATTCCTGCGGCACGATGCGTGGCGGTTTGCGGCCAAATACCTGCGCGGTGGTGATCAGCACATCGGAGCCGGCGATGGTCTCGCGCTGCGCCTCGCGTTGTTTTTGCAGCTGCGCATCGGTCAGTTCCCGGGCGTAGCCTTCGGCGGTCGCGCCAGTCTCGCCCAGATCGATATCGAGAAAACGAGCCCCAAGCGAGCGCACCTGCTCGGCCACCTCCGGGCGGGTATCGAAAGCGGTCACCTGCGCCCCCAGCCGCTTGGCCGTGGCAATCGCCTGCAAGCCGGCCACCCCGGCCCCAATGACAAACACTTTGGCCGGTCGCAGGGTGCCGGCCGGAGTCATCATCATGGGGAACAGCGCGGGCAGCTGGCGGGCCGCTTCCAGCACCATCACATAGCCGGCTAGGTTGGCTTGCGAGCTGAGCGCGTCCATTTTTTGCGAGCGGGTGCTGCGCGGCACCATCTCCATGCTGATGGTGCTAACCCCGCGCTGGCACAGGGCCTGCACCAGCTCGCGTTCTTTGAAGGGGTCGAGAAAACTGGCGTGAATGCCGCCGGGCTTGATTTGCGCCACCTCCGCAAGAGACGGCGAACCGACCCGCAACAGCATGTCAGCCTGCCCCAACAGCGCGACGCGATCCGCTGTCACTGTCGCCCCCGCATCCCGATATTCGGCATCGGCAAAGCCCGCCGCATCGCCCGCGCCTGCCTCCACCTGCACCGCGGCCCCTAAGCGCGTCAGCCGCTTTACCGAATCGGGAATGAGCGCGGTGCGGCACTCCGACTCCGCCTGTTCTTTGGGGACGGCGATTAACACGGGCGGGTAATCCGTGGGGCGGCGATGGGCGGCAATTTGGCAGCGTGAAGGGTTTTTGGGGATGCGCAAATGGTACCGCAAAGCCTGCTTAAATACACAAGCGGCGCGATCTTCACTAGAATCGCGCCTTGCCAATGGACGGGGGGACGGGGCGAAGGCACACCCATGCAACACGGCGACTGGCAACAACAGCGCGACCGGGCGGGCATCGTCTGGCTGGGGCTGGACTGCGCCGATCGCCGCCTGAATGTGCTGAGCTTGGATGTGCTGCAGCAGTTGGCCGCCATCCTCGCCGAATTGGCAACCGCGCCGCCCGCCGGGTTAGTGCTCTATTCGGCCAAAACGAGCGGCTTTTGCGCCGGGGCCGATCTGCGCGAATTCGACCTTCAGACCGATGAGCAGGAAGTACGGCGGGTCATCGAGCAGACGCACGCCCTGTTCAACCGCATCGAAAATCTACCCTGCCCCACGGTGGCGGCCATCGATGGCATTTGCCTCGGCGGCGGGCTGGAATTGGCTCTAGCCTGCGACTGGCGCATTCTGGTCGACCGCCCGGCCACCCGCCTCGGCTTTCCGGAAATCCAACTGGGTCTCTTCCCCGGCTTCGGCGGCACGGCCCGCTCGGTGCGCTTACTCGGCGGGCGGCGCGCTTTAACCCTAATGCTGACCGGCAAGCAATTACCCGCCGCGACAGCGGTCAAACTGGGGCTGGCCAACGAACTGTGCAGCCCACACCGCAGCTGGCAATGGTGCGCCAGGCAAGCGATCGAACAGGGCAAAAAATCCCATCGCCCCCCCTTGATTGAACGGCTCACAAACCACTGGCCCGCCCGCCCGCTACTGGCACAGATAATCCGGCGGCAGGCGGCCAAAAAGGCCACCCCGCGGCACTTCCCCGCGCCCACCGCCCTCATCGATCTCTGGGCCGCGCAGGGTCACAGTTTCCCCAATATGCTCGCCGGCGAGGCCACGCAGGTGCCGCCCCTGCTGCTCGGCGCAACCTCCCAAAACTTGCGCCGCGTCTTTCGTCTGATGGAGCGGCTCAAGGATCTCGGCAACCCTACCCTCGATCCCACCCTCGACTGGCAGCCACGCCGGGTGCATGTGGTGGGCGCGGGCACCATGGGCGGCGACATTGCCGCTTGGTGCGCATTGCGCGGCAGGCAAGTCAGCCTGCAAGACCGCGAATCGGCCTTGATCGAGCAGGCTCTGCGCCGCGCCGCACAATTCTTCGCCCGCAAAGTGCGCAATGTGACCGAACGCGAAGCGGTCAAGCTGCGCCTGCTGGCCGATCCTGCGGGCGCAGGTTTGGCGGCGGCGGACTTGATCATCGAGGCGATTCCAGAGAATCTAGCAGCCAAGCAAGCCCTGTTTGCCGAGCTGGAAACCAAAGTCCGCCCCACCGCCCTGCTGGCCACCAACACCTCCGCCCTGCCACTGGCAGAGATCGCCGCCCGCATGCAGCAACCGCAGCGACTTATCGGCTTGCATTTTTTCAACCCGGCCACCCGCATGCCACTGGTCGAGGTGGTCAGAGGCACGGATTCCGACCCCGCGGCGGTCACCAAAGGCATGCGATTTTGCGGATGCGTAGGGCGCCTGCCGCTGCCGGTGAAAAGCACCCCCGGCTTTCTGGTCAACCGGGTGCTGGCCCCCTATATGGCGGGCGCATTGCAAGCCTTGCAGGCGGGCCACCCCCGCGAAGCCATCGATGCGGCGTTGCGCGATTTCGGCATGCCGATGGGCCCGCTGGAATTGGCCGACACCGTCGGGCTGGATGTGGGGTTGGCAGTGGTGCGCAGCTTGCTGCCGGACCATCGCGCCGCGCTCGAGTTTCTGCAGGCGCAGGTCGCGACGGGCCGGCTGGGCAAGAAAACCGGAGCCGGGATTTATCGCTGGAAGAACGGCAAGCCGATAAAACCCCTTCGCGGGCGATGGACGCGACCGGATCAGACCCTAGCGCAGCAACTGATCCAGCCGCTGCTCGCCGAATGCCAAGCATGTCTGGACGCGGGCATTGTGGCCGATGCTGACCTGCTGGATGCCGGGGTGATCTTCGGCACCGGCTTTGCGCCGCATCGCGGTGGACCGCTGCATTATTTGCGCTCGCTGGAACCCTCCGATGGGCAACCCGACCATGCCTAGCCCGATCCGCCCGGTCGCGATAGTCGGCGGCGTTCGCCTCCCTTTCGCCCGCGCCGGCACCGCCTACGCCGAGCTAGGCAACCTCGATCTGCTCACCGCCGCACTGGCCGCACTGGCCGATAAATATCGGCTGGGCGGCGCAAAAATCGATAGCCTGCTCGCCGGCGCGGTGTTGCACCACCCCCGGGATTACAATCTGGCGCGTGAGGCGACCCTAAGTGCCGGGCTGTCGCCGCTCACCCCCGCCGCCACCCTGCAACAAGCCTGCGCCACCAGCCTGCAAGCGGCCATGCAAATCGCTGCCGCTATCGCCTGCGGGCAGATCGAATGCGGCATCGCGGCCGGCACCGACAGTGCCAGCACCGCACCCGTGGTTTTTGCACCCCGCTTCGCCCGCCGCCTACTAAAAATGGGCCGCGCCCGCAATCTGGCCGACCGCCTCAGGGCCTTCAAAGGTTTTGCATTCAAAGAACTCGCCCCGGTCCCGCCCGCCGCTACCGAACCAAGAACCGGGCTAAGCATGGGGCAGCATTGCGAGATCATGGCGCGGGAATGGCAGATCGACCGCGCCGCCCAAGATGCCTTCGCACTCGTCAGCCATCAACGCGCCGAGCAAGCCTGGCGGGCCGGCTTTTTTGATGAATGGGTGGTGCCCTGCGCAAATCTGCATCGCGACAATAATTTGCGTTTCGGGCTAACCGCCGCGCAATTAGCCGCGCTGCCGCCAGCCTTTGACCGCAGCGAAACTGGCACCCTGACCGCCGGCAACAGCAGCGCACTGACCGATGGGGCCGCCGCCGTGTTGCTGGCCAGTGAACGCTGGGCGCGTGATCGGAACCTGCCCATTTTGGGCTACCTGACTCACAGCCGCACCGCGGCGGTCGACTTTGTCGGCGGCGAGGGCCTATTGATGGCCCCCACGGTGGCAGTAACCGAATTACTGCAAAATGCGGGCCTGTCCCTGCCCGATATCGACCTGCTGGAATTGCATGAAGCCTTCGCCGCCCAAATACTTTGCACCCTAGCGGCATGGCAATGCCCGACCTATTGCCGGGAACGATTGGGATTGACAGAATCGCTCGGCGCGGTCGACCGCAAGCGGCTCAATGTTGCCGGCGGCAGCCTAGCATTAGGCCATCCCTTCGCCGCCACCGGTGCCCGCCTACTGACCAGCATGGCGCAGTTACTAAGTCATCGGCAGCAAAACAAAGGGCTAATCGCCATCTGCGCCGCCAGCGGATTAGGCACCGCCGCACTCATTGAACGGGCTTGATTTGGTGCGCAAGAGGCGACCGGCGGGCAAGGACCCGCAAGCGATTCAAGCGGCGTAATAATTTTCCATTTTTTGGATAAGTTCGCCGAGCCGCTCGGCGGGCAGACTGTCGATGCCGGCCGCCGCTTGGCGCCCGCCGCCGGTGGGGAATTGGCGGCAGATTTCATCTGCGCCGGTTTTGCGGTCGAGGGGCGCGCGGGCACTGACTAAATAACTACCGTCGGGTTTTTCGGTTAACACCAAATGGGCGCGCTCCGGGGTGGCGCGGGCCAACTGATTGCCGTAGACACCGCTGACCCGCCGCGCCCAAGCGGCATCGGGCAGGCGGAACACCGCTAGGCTGGCCGAGCAATAGTCCGCTTCCACCGTCGCCGCCTGCGCCAAATCCTGCCGATAGCCCTGTTCGATGCGGGCGAAGCTGTCGGCATCTTCGGCAATAAAAGCCAGAGGGTCGGTGTGCGGCAGCAGTTTGCGGTAAAGCGCGGCGGGCGCAAAATGCAAATCCGCCACTTTGGCACCGTAGCTGTTGTAATTGATATAGGTGCCCAGATTTTGCAGTTGCGCCAGTTGCGCGGCATTTAGTTGCAAAGGCTGCGCCAAGCGGCGGGCGACCCGGTGCAGGTTATCGCCGAAAGTGCCGACCACCGCCCAGGCGCGCCCGCGGCCACCGAGGTAGCGGTCCACCAACAAACTGGTACAAATATCGCCGCCGGTATCGATGTGCGTTTCCAATCTAGGGCTGTACGGAATTTGCCCGGCGAAGTGATGGTCAAAATAGAGCACCTCAGCCCCGGCGGCTAGGGCCCGTTGCAACCCCGTGCGGTTTTTATCCAGCGATATATCCAGCACACAAAGCTGGTCGCCGGCGGCGTAATCCTGTCGCTCGATCAATGCAATATCGCGCTTTACCCCGGTAATCAGCCGACTAGTTCGGGGAGCCGCTTGGCGCAGCTGCAACAGGGCGCAAATGCCATCGGCATCGCCATTGAAAATATCGTAGGCGGTCATCGGTTGCGGCGGCCCCGGCGGCGTGGTTTCAATCGTCCGCGGCACCGTGCAGGTGCCCGAATTGCTCGCGATAATCCTGCTCGGCGGCGGCCACCACGCGCAGGGCTTGGTCGCGCCCGTAGACGTGGTCGACGCGGATGTCAATATCCTGCCCCGGCACCATTTTGTAGGTTTTAAAATAATGTTGCAGGCGCTCAACTTTAATCGGCGGCAAGTCGCTAATATCGAGCGCATCGCCCCAAATGTTATCGCCATCCAACACCGCGATAATTTTGTCATCCGCCTCGCCGCCATCGATCATTTGAATGCCGCCGACCACCCGCGCATTGAGCAAAATATCGGCGCGGGTGATAAGCCGCTCGGAAAGGACGCAAATATCCAGCGGGTCGCCGTCCGCCGCCGCGGCCTCGGCGCAGAGCGCGGCCACATTTTTACCGCAATAGGTTTGCGGAATAAACCCATAAAGAGCGGGCGGGCTGGCATTGGTACGCTGCGGGCGATCGACCATTAAAAAGCCGGAATGTTTGTCGATTTCATATTTAACCAGATCGCTAGGGGTGAGCTCGATATAGGTTTTGACGATCTCGGCCCGCGCCGGGTCATCGCGGGTCGACAGACCGTGCCACGGGTGGCGGCGCCAGCGGTTAAATTGACCGCGGTTGTACATGGTAATCTCCTTTTTAAGTTAGGTTTGGACAGGGTTTTTTTTACGGTTAATTTTACGACTGGTTTCCCGCCGCATTGGACGGCGATTGATTTAGGGATTGATAATAATCCATCAAAATCTGCGCCACCTCAGGGCGGGAAAATTCCGCCGGCGGGGCGGTGCCGGCACTGAGCAATTCGCGCACCCGGGTGCCAGACAGCAAAATAAAATCGTCCGCGCTATGGTCCGGCGCATCGCGCATCATCACCACCCGCCCGAGTTTTTTTGACCAAGCGGTGTGGTCGGCGCGGTAGATTTTAATTTGCAGCGCATCCGGCGGAATCTGATCGAAAATCGCCTGCGCATCAAACGCCCCGTAATAGTCGCCCACGCCGGCATGATCGCGCCCGACAATCAGATGGCTACAGCCGCAATTTTGGCGGAACAGGGCGTGCAACAAAGCCTCACGCGGGCCGGCGTACAGCATATCGAATCCGTAGCCGGCCACCATGACCCGATTGGCCGGAAAATAACCAGCCACCATGGCCCGGATGGCAGCATCGCGCACCTCGGCGGGAATATCGCCCGGCTTCAATTTGCCCAGCAGCATGTGAATCAGCAAACCATCGGTTTCCAAGTCGTCCATCGCCATGCGGCAAAGCTCCTCATGCGCCCGGTGCATGGGGTTGCGGGTTTGGAAAGCGACCACTTTGTCCCAGCCTTGCGCGGCCATCGCTTGGCGAATTTCCGGCGCGGTGCGGAAGGTGGCGGGAAAATCGGTTTGAAAATAGGAATAATTTAGCACCTCAATGGGCCCGGCGAGCAGCACATCGCCCTGCGCCCGGAAAGTCGCCACGCCGGGATGCCCCGCATCCAAAGTGCCAAAAACCCGCTCGGCGATCTGCGCCCGCTGCGCCTCGGATACGGTCTCCACCGCGGTCACTTCCTGCACCGCCAATACGGGGCCGCCCGCCACATTGGGATCGGTCAACGCAACGCGAGCACCGACCTTGATGCCATCGGCCGCGGCGGCAGGCAGCAGGTTAAGCACCGGCACCGGCCAAAATAAGCCGCTGCGGGTGTGCATATCGTCCGCCACGCTGAGCGCATCGGCTAAATCCATATAGCCGGCCAGCGGGGTGAAGTAGCCCGCGCCGAGCATGACCGCATTGGCCGCGGCGGCGGAACTGAGTGTGACCTGCGGCAAACTGCGGGCCGCGGCGGCCAGGGCGGCGGCTTTGTCCGGGTCGGCGACTAGGCGGGGGCTAAGGGCGGCGGCACCGTGCGGGCTGATCATAGGGGCAAATCCTGTGCGATTAGAGGGCGGGTTTGACGGCGGCAATTATGTCGCAAACGCGGGGACTTTGTCGCCAGCGCAGGCAATCTGTCGTATCGATGGCTAACTTTTCGCAGCGGCGGCTAACTTGTCGCAGCGGCGACGAGACCCCGCTCTTCCAACGCAGCGAGCAGCAGGGCGACCTCCTCCGCCAGACTCAATTCCGCACTCGGCAGCACAATTTCCGGGTTCTCAGGGGCCTCGTAGGGGTCATCGATGCCGGTGAAGTTAGCAATTTTGCCGGCCCGCGCCTGCTTGTAAAGCCCCTTGGGGTCGCGCTGCTCTGCCACCGCCAGCGGCACATCCACGAAAACCTCGATAAAGTCGAAGCCGCTCGCAGCATGCAAAGCGCGCACCTGCTCGCGGTCGCGGCGATAGGGGCTGACGAAGCTGGACAGCACAATCAGCCCCGCATCGGCAAACAGCTTGCTGACCTCGCCAATGCGGCGGATATTTTCCGCCCGGTCCGCCGCCGAAAACCCCAAATTTTTGTTAATTCCAAGGCGGATATTGTCGCCATCCAGCCGATAGCACAGGTGCCCGCGGGCAAACAACGCGCTTTCCAAAGCCACCGCAATGGTGCTCTTACCGCTACCGGACAGCCCCGTGAACCACAGGGTCGCCCCCCGCTGCCCCAGCAACCGCCCACGGTCGGCGGCACTGATATCGCCCGCATGCCAATGGACGTTAGTCGCTTTCTGTTCAGTCATGAGTGCCTGCCTGCCTGTTGTACGGCGGGCAATTCTACGCCAGCGCACCCGTATCGCAAAATGCATGCGGGCAAATTTTTGGCAATCGACGGCATCGGTAGTAGACTGCCCCCCGATTCGCCGCACAAAGGCAGCAACGCACACCGCCACCGGGCACCAAAACATGACCGAGATCCACTTCAAGGGCAAAGAGTTCGTCTACAACTACCACCTGTCCGTGCCCTTCCGCCCGCTGGTGCCGCATGCGGACAAGGGCATAGGTCCGGTTGATCTCGATGGCAACCTGATTGTGCAGGGCGACAACCTGCATGCGCTCAAGACCCGCTACCCACCTACGCCGGCAAAGTGGACTGCATCTTTATCGACCCGCCCTACAACACCGGCAACGAGGGCTGGTGCTACAACGACAACCTCAACGCGCCCATGATCCGCGAATGGCTAATGTCAAACCCCATCGGCATTGAGGATGGCCTGCGCCACGACAAATGGTGCGCGATGATGTGGCCGCGGCTGCGGTTGCTGTATGAATTGCTGGCGGAAGATGGTGTCTTATTTATCTGTATTGATAACAATGAATTCGATCGATTGAAAATACTAGCCACCGATGTTTTCGGAGACGAAAATTATCTAGGGACATTTGTATGGCAAACCAAAAGAGCCGCCCGAGGAGTTCCTCCTACAAAAATGCTTATGGACACCCATGAATACATCCATTGCTTTGCTAAGGGAGAATTCAAATTCAAAGGCATGGAGCGCGACGAAGAAGATTTTTCAAACCATGACAATGATCCAAGAGGGCTATCGCGAAATGAAAGCATTAGAGCCACTGGCAAACAAAACAATTACTTCACTATAGTGAATCCTGAAAACGGAATGGGATTTTATGGTAACTGGGCCTTTTCAGAGAAGAGAATAAATGAGATGATAAAAGAAAGCTTGATCATTTTTCCGCCTGACGAATCCGGTACACCCCGGCAGAGAAAATTTTTCGATAGCTATCGGAATGAAACAAAAGCATTGATCACCACCCTTGGTTGGTTTTCTACAGAAAATGCCACCAATAACCTCATGGATATTTTTGGCGGCAAAAAGGCCTTCGATTTTCCTAAACCTATTAGTTTGGTTCAGTTTCTAATTGAGCAAGCCACTCCTTCAAATGGCTTAATCATGGATTCTTTCGCCGGTTCCGGTACAACCGCCCATGCCGTCCTACAAGCCAACAAAGCCGACGGTGGCAACCGCCGTTTTATCCTCGTCGAAATGGAAGAGTACGCAGATAAATTGACCGCCGAGCGAGTGCGGCGGGTGATCGACGGTTATTCATTCAAAGGCACCCAAAAGACCGAGCTGTTGCGCGATAAAATGACCTGGAGCAAGATCAAAAATGCCGAGAAACTGACCGCGGCGGTCGCAGCCATTGAAAACCTGCACGGCCATGAATACGATTCAATTAAGAAAACCGTCAAAGATGGCGAATTGATCGTCACCGGCGAAAAAACCGTAAAAGAAAAAACCGCAGGGCTGGGCGGCGGCTTTACCTATTGCACTCTCGGCAAAGTGGTTGATCTGGACAAGATCCTCAACGGCGGGGAATTGCCCGACTTTGAAGAGCTAGGATCCGCGCTATTCCACCGGGCCACCGCTCGCGCCTTTGACTCCGATGCCATGCGCGAGGCGGATTTTTACCTCGGATCCGCGGTCGGCCAGCATGTCTGGCTGCTTTACCGCCCCGACATGAATTGGCTCAGATCGCCGGCAGCGGCCCTGACCCTAGAGCGGGCGGAAAGCTTCGTTGCCACCGCTCCAGAATCTCGCCATACTGTCTTCGCCCCGGCCCGCCATGTTAGCCAGCGAACACTCTTTGCAAAACGTATGCCGGTGGACTTCGTGCCCCTGCCTTTCTCCCTATATCAGCTCGAGCGGAGCTAGTTCCATGAGCGCAAATTTCCGTCAACTCGATTATCAAGATCGCGTCTTAGCGCGGCTGGATGCTTATCTAGATGCGCTTAAAGAAGAAAAGGCGAAAGCCGAACAGGTCGCAGAACTCGCCGCACAAAACCCCGGGTTGGATATCCCCGTGTCGGACTTTACCGAGCAAGCGTGGCAGATGCTAGGGCAGGCGAGGGAATTGCCACCATCCCGAGTACTCATTCCCTATTCATCCCGCGCCGATGGCTGCAACCGACCGGTGCCAAATGCCGTATTAAAAGTACCGACCGCGGGCGGCAAAACATGGCTGGCCGTCTCGTCCGTCTCACGCATTATGGGGCGGTATTTAGATCGCAACACCGGTTTTGTATTATGGATTGTGCCGAATGAAGCCATTTACACCCAAACCCTAAAACACCTGCAAGACCGCCAGCACCCTTACCGACAGGCACTGGAACGCGCCGCCGCCGGGCGGGTAAAAATTATGGAAAAGACCGACCGGCTCAATGCCGGCGATATTGAAACGAATTTGTGCGTCATGTTACTAATGCTGCAATCCGCCAATCGCGAAACCCGCGATTCCTTGAAAATGTTTCAAGACCGCGGCGATGTGCACGGATTTTTCCCGCCGGA
Organism: Cellvibrionales bacterium; assembly: GCA_014323765.1. Taxonomy (GTDB): domain Bacteria; phylum Pseudomonadota; class Gammaproteobacteria; order Pseudomonadales; family GM7GCV1; genus GM7GCV1. The sequence continues at coordinate 98,948 of JACONM010000010.1, forward strand.
AGGGGAACAGCAGGCGCATCATGAAGCATTTAAGCAAACCCCCAATCTAGACGGCTATGGGGCGATCGATGACGCTTTCCGACTGGTCAAAGATTCGCTCGGCAATGCCTTGCGACTTATTCGACCATTGGTGGTATTGGATGAAGGGCACCGCGCTATTTCCAATTTGGCCTTCGCGACACTTTACGGCTTCAACCCATGTTTTGTATTGGAATTGACCGCCACCCCGCAGGACGTGCAACCCCGCGGCGGTAAAGACCCACAGCCCGCCCGCTATGCCAATGTATTGGTAGAGGTAACTGGGCGCGAATTAGATCGGGAAGGCATGATTAAAATGCCGCTCAATTTAAATCCTAGACAAGATAGTAATTGGCAAGCCACGCTGGACGCCGCACGGGAAAAATTGCGCACACTGGACGCAGCGGCAGAGAATTTTCAAGCCAACACCGGTCGCTATATCCGCCCAATTATGCTAGTGCAGGTGGAGCGCACCGGAAGTGACCAGCGCGACGACCGGTACATTCACGCCGAGGACGTAAAACATTGGTTTTTAATTGCCGGTTTCCGTGAAGCCGAAATCGCCATTAAAACCGCCGAGCAAAACGACCTAGCGCAGCCAGAAAATCAAGACCTGCTTGCGGACACCAATCAGGTGCGGGTAATTATCACCAAGCAAGCATTGCAAGAAGGCTGGGATTGCCCTTTTGCTTATATATTGTGCGCCCTAGCCGCCAGCAGTAACGAGAAAGCCATGACCCAACTAGTAGGCCGCATTTTGCGCCAGCCCGATGCTGAGAAAACCGGCGTGGAGGCCCTCGACGAATGCCACATCATTACCCACCACGCCAACACAGCCAACGTGGTGGCAGCAATTAAAAAAGGCTTGGAACGGGATGGGCTGGGCGACTTGGTCTTGCATGTAAATCAAGATAATGTAGACAGTGCGGAGGGAGCGGTGCGCACCATTCAGCGACGCCCAAAATTTGCAAAGACGCAAATCTATTTACCGCAAGTTATGTTCGTGCAAAATAACGAGGCGCGTGAACTGGATTATGAGATGGATATTCTGGCGCAGATCGACTGGCGCGGGTTTGACATCAGCAAGATCGCCGCTGGTATTCCGGACAATGCGCAATCGCCGGAAAACCAGCTGCAACGCATCCGCTTATCAGACTCGGGAGACGAGATTTTTACCAGCGAATCGGTGGCGGAAAATACCGAGGTTTTGCGCTTCGACCCCGTGCATGCCGTGCGGTCGATCTTAGACCTTGTGCCAAACCCCTTTGTCGGGCGAGAAATTGTAGGCAATTTACTGGATGCCCTAAAGTCCCGCGGTTTTGATAAGAAAAAAATCGGCCAGCTTGCCAGCCTTATCACCGCCGAGCTATGGCGCGGATTGGATAAGGCACGAATTGTACAGGCGGAGAAACTGTTTAAGGATAGAGTGGCAACCGGTCACATCCAATTCCGCCTGCGATTGGACGGACGACACAACTGGAAAATGCCGCGCACGATGGAGACCACCGAGCCAGAAGACGCGGCACAGTTGCCAAGCAAGACGGGAGAACCATTGCAAAAAAGCCTGTTTGCACCCGTATATAAAGCGGAAATGAACAACGCTGAACAGAAAGTGGCCGTTTATCTCGACAGCGAGCAGGCCGTAACATGGTGGCATCGCAATGTAGCCCGCAGCCAATACGGCATTCAAGGTTGGAAAAAAGCAAAAATCTACCCCGATTTTATCTTCGCCGTACAAAAATCGGGCAAAGCAAAACGAATTACCGTGCTTGAAACCAAAGGCGACCACCTAGACAACCCCGACACCGCCTACAAGCGCGACCTTTTAGAATTTCTATCCAAAAACTTTGCATGGGACCACTACAAACCCGCCGGCGAATTAAAACTCGTACAAGACAACGGCGAGACAGTAGACTGCGCATTGATCCTAATGAGCGAATGGCAGAAAAAATTGCCTAACTATCTAAAACAAGCATAGGATGTTTTTAGCTTGCGAGCCAATAGATCGTGGCGTGATCTTGGATAGATTCATGTTGGGAATAACGGCAAGATACCGGGAAATTCCACAGCGGGGCAGGGTCGACCGAGCGTTACGTTAAGTTAGATTTGAACATGGGGCTTGCCGGGCAGGACCGCATGGCTATAATTCCCAAACCGTATGGAGGGATGGCTGAGTGGCTGAAGGCACCGGTTTCGAAAACCGGCGTATCGCAAGATACCTAGGGTTCGAATCCCTATCCCTCCGCCATTTTATTAACGTAAGCTCAAAGGAATTTTTTCTTCGTCCGTAGCCAGATTGCGAATCTTTAAATTTATAGGCTAGAATGCCGCACTTCTCAGAACGCAGGTTGTCTCCATGAACCGCTCATCTTCCCTAAAACCCCGCCTTCGCTTGGTAGATCGGTATTTTCTTGCCCTATTGCTGGTGGGATTCGCTGGCGCAACTGCGGCGGATGCTAAGCCGGGTTTCTCGCTTGCGAATACGTATGAGGAGGCGACAGATTCTGGTCGGCTGTCGGAGTATTGGATGAGTGAGAAATACGATGGGGTGCGTGCGCTTTGGGATGGGGAAAAGCTGGTCTCGCGGGGTGGGACTGTGTATGCCGCGCCACCCTGGTTTATTGCGGGGTTGCCGCCGCAGGCTATGGACGGTGAACTTTGGTTGGGGCGGGGGCGATTCGAAGAGACGGTGTCGGTCGTGCGCCGCAAGGAACCGCATGCGGGTTGGCGCGATATAAAGTATATGGTTTTTGACCTGCCGCAGCGGGGCAGGGCGTTCCGTGAGCGGTATGCGGCTATGCAAGCCTTACGGCAAGATAACGCGAACCCCTATTGGCAGCCGGTGCCGCAGCGGCCGATTGCCTCGGCGGCGGTGCTGGAACAATACTACGATGAGGTCGTGGCGGGCGGCGGTGAAGGAGTGATGTTGCGGCGTATCGATTCAGCGCATCGGGCGGGGCGCAGCGATGATTTATTAAAAATAAAACCCGCGGCGCAGGCGCAGGCGGTGGTTATCGGATATAACCCGGGCAAGGGCAAATACACCGGGTTAGTCGGCTCGCTGCGGGTGCGCACCGCTACCAATAAAGTCTTTAATATCGGCAGCGGCCTGACCGATGCGCAACGAGAAAACCCGCCGCCGGTGGGAGCGACTATTCGCTATAGATTTCATGGCTACACCCGCACGGGCCTGCCGCGTTTTGCGGTTTTTTTAGGTGTGGTGGATGCGGGGCCGGGGCCTGAGGCTGAATCCAATAAGCCCTATCCGAAGTCTAGCCCCAACTCTTAATTAAGGTATCGCTGCGCAATCCGCACAGTCGCCGCATTTTTATTCTTGCAAACCCGTCTGCTTTTATTTTCTCGCTTTCTGTTTTTTTAGGTTTGCGGAGTACTGGCGGAGAAAACTTTAGCCCGGTTGCGATTCTGCGCCGGCGACTATTCTGACTAATCCGCGGTAGGCGAAGCGGGCTTTGGATTGGCCGCGCACGACTTGGTAGACCTCGCGGGCGATGGGCATGTCGATGCCGTATTCTGCGGCCAATTCCATAACCGCGGGGGCGCTTTTTACGCCCTCGGCGACCATGTGCATATCGCGGTCGATTTCTTCTAGGCTGCGGCCTTGGCCTAGGTGGTAGCCCACGCTGCGATTGCGGCTTTTTGCGCTGGTGCAGGTGGCGACTAGATCGCCCATGCCGGCGAGGCCGGAAAAGGTGGCGAATTGGCCGCCCATGGCGACCCCTAGGCGCGATATTTCGGCGAGGCCGCGGGTGATGACGGCGGCGCGGGTGTTGTCGCCGGCCCCTAGGCCATCGCCCATGCCGGCGGCGATGGCGATGATGTTTTTTAGCACGCCGCCGAGCTCGCAGCCGATCAGGTCTTGGTTGGTGTAGACGCGGAACATGCCGGTTTGGAATAGGCTTTGTAGGCGGGCGGTGAGGGGGGGATTATCGGCGGCGACCACTGAGGCGGCGGCGCGACCGGCGATAATTTCCGGGGCTAAATTGGGGCCGGTGAGGACCGCGACTGGGTGGCCAGGCAGTTCTTGGCGGATGATTTCACTCATGCGCAAATGGCTGTCGGCTTCCAATCCCTTGGTTAGGCTGACCACCGGCACTGCAGTTTTTAGGTGCGGTGCGGTCTGCTTTAATACCGCCCGGAAATTCTGGGCTGGAATGGCCATGACCAATAGATCGCGGTCGGTTACCGCCTGCTCGATGTCATCGGTGGCGCGCAATTCGGGGTTTAATTGTGCGGCGGGCAGGTATTTTTTATTGCTGTGGTGGGCGTTAATTTCATCCGCGGTGGCCGCGCTTCGCGCCCAGAGAATGGTCGGGGTGTTGCGCGCCAACAGAGAGGCGACTGTGGTGCCCCAAGATCCTCCGCCCAATACGGCGACTTTCACGCTTTTTTCCTTATTTATTCAGCTTTATTCAACGGGGCGGACTGTGCGGCAGTCTTGCGGTTAGGCGGCTTGCGGCATTTACATATTGGAATAATTGGGGCCACCGGTGCCTTCCGGCGTTTGCCAGTGGATATTTTGCGCCGGGTCTTTAATATCGCAGGTTTTGCAGTGGACGCAGTTTTGCGCGTTTATTTGAAACCGCTTTGTGCCGAGCTCTTCGACCACCTCATAAACGCCGGCTGGGCAGTAACGCTGCGCCGGTTCATCGTAAAGCGGCAAATTGCGGGCGAGTGGAATGGTGGGATCTTGGAGCACCAGATGGCAGGGTTGATCTTCTTCGTGGTTGGTATTGGATAAAAACACTGAGGAGAGGCGGTCGAAGGTTAGCTGGTTGTCTGGCTTGGGGTAGTCGATGGGTTTGCAATCGGCGGCTTTTTTTAGGGCCTGATGGTCGGGCAGGCGGTCGTGCAGGGTGAAGGGCAGGCGACCGCCGAAGATGTTTTGTTCAATCCAGATGAGGGCGGCACCGAATAAAAACCCGAAGCGGTGCATAAAGCCGGAAAAGTTGCGGCTTTTATAGAGCTCGCGATACAGCCAAGATTCGCGGAAGCGCGTTGCATAGCCGGTTAATTCGGCGGGCGGATTGTCGGCCTGAAGTGCGGCGAATGCTTCTTCGGCGGCCAGCATGCCGCTTTTCATGGCAGTGTGGTTGCCCTTTATTTTTACTGCGTCTAGGGTGCCGGCGTTGCAGCCGATAAGCAGTCCGCCGGGGACGGTTTGTTTAATCAGTGAATTTAGTCCGCCTTTGGTTAATGCCCGGGCACCGTAGCTGATCCGCTCGCCGCCTTCCAGATATTTGCGCACGGCGGGGTGCAATTTGAGGCGTTGAAATTCGTCGAAAGGGCTTAAGTGCGGGTTGCGGTAATTTAAGTCGGTAATTAGCCCGATGTAGACTTGGTTTTTCTCGGCGTGGTATAAAAATGCGCCGCCGCTGGTGCCGCTGGCGCTGAGCGGCCAGCCGAGGCCGTGTAGCACTAGGCCGGGGCGGTGTTGGGCGGGCGGGACTGTCCAGACTTCTTTGATGCCGATGCCGTAATGTTGCGGGTCTTTGCCGGCATCTAGATTGAATTTGGCGATGAGCTCTTTGCCGAGGTGGCCGCGGCAGCCCTCGGCAAAAATACTGTATTGGGCGCGCAATTCCATGCCGGGCGTGTGGTTGGCTTTGCGCTCGCCGGCGGCGTTGATTCCCATATCGCCGGTGGCGATGCCGACCACGCGCTCGCCGTCGTAGAGTATTTCGGCGGCGGCGAAACCGGGGTAGATTTCCACCCCCAACGATTCGGCCTGGGCGGCCAGCCAGCGGCAGACGCGGCCCATGCTGACGATGTAATTGCCGCGGTTGTGGGTGCGATGCGGTACGGCGAAGGCGGGGAGTTTTAGGGCTTTTTTCTGGTTTAGGAAGAAGAAAAATTCGTCTTGGGTGACGGCGACTTCGATGGGCGCGTCACGTTCTTGCCAGTCGGGGAAGAGTTCGTTTAGGGCACTCGGTTCTAGCACGGCACCGGAGAGAATGTGCGCGCCCACTTCGGAGCCTTTTTCGACCACACAGATGGACAGGTCTGCGCCATGCTCTTGATTCAGCTGCGCTAGGCGGCAGGCGCAGGCTAGGCCCGCGGGGCCGGCGCCGATGATCACGACATCGTATTGCATGGATTCGCGCTGCTCGCTCATTGGGGTTTTCCTATTGCTGGCAAATTGGGGTGATTTTGATTATACGCACTCTAGCGGGCTTGGGCGGAAGTGCGTTGGTTTCTTAAACTCTCTAACCTCCAACCCCCCAAACCCCCCTTGTCAGGGGGGCTTAATACCTAAACCCCCCCAACCCCCCTTATCATGGGGGCTTAATGGGGCGGCGGGGGCGGATGACGCCTTCTTGCATGCTGCTGGCAATTCGTGTGCCGTGCTGGTCGTAGATGGCACCGGTGGCGAGGCCGCGACCGCCGGAATTGGATAGGGCGCGGCAGCGGTATAGCAGCCAGCTGTCGACTTGGCAGGGGCGGTGTAGCCATAGGCCGTGGTCGATGGTGGCGACCATTAGGCTGTCCGGTGGGCGGTGGCCAAGCCCCTGTGCGGCTAGGGCCGCCGATAGCAGGCCGAAGTCGGAGATATAGGCCAGCACCGCTTGGTGGCACTGCGGTTGGGGGCCGGGGGAGCGGTTGGCTTTGATCCAGAATTGCAGGAGCCCGGGCGGGTGGTCGGTGGCGACCGGACTTAGGCTGAATTGCTCGCCGAAGATGCCGCTGGCGGCGCGGCGGATGGCGGCCCAATCGTCCATTGCCGCTGCGTCCTCTTGCGGCGGGGGCGGCAAGTGCAGGTCGCGCTGAAATTCGAAGCCTGCTTGCGGGGCTTGGAAGGAAGCTGACATGGTGAAAATCGGGCGGCCTTGCTGGATGGCCACCACCCGCCGCGAGGAAATGCTGCCGCCGTTGCGGCTGCGCTCGACTTCGTAGATGATGGAGTCGTGGTGGTCGCCGCGGCGTAGAAAATGGGCGTGGGCTGAGTGCAGGTCGCGGTCTTCGACCGTTTGCTGCGCTGCATCGATGGCTTGGGCCAGTACCTGGCCGCCGTAGACTTGGGGGGTGCCGAGGTCGCGGCTGGTGCCGCGGAATAGGTTTTTTTCTAGCCGCTCGGTCTGCAGGAAGGCCGCGATGCGTGAATGACTGGCGGGGTTGGGGTGGCTCATCAGTTTTTGCGTTCGGCTGGTTTCTGCGCATCATACAGGGTGGCTGGCGGGGTCGCTTGTGGGACAATCTGGGGTCGCTGGGGGACGGTTTTGGAGGGCGCGATGAGTTGGATTTGCGGCAACAATGGGGTGGCGGGGTGAGTAAGCATTTGCTGTTGGTCGCGCATTGTCCCTCGCCCAATACGGGGGACCTGCGGGATGCAGTCGAGCGGGGGGTTACTGAGGTTGCCGATTCGCTTCAGTTGCGCAGTCGGGCCCCGCTGGATGCGGGCGCGGTGGATGTGCTTTGGGCGGATGGGTTGATTATCGGCACCACTGAAAATTTTGGCGCGATGGCGGGCCGGACTAAGGACTTTTTTGAGCGCATTTATTATCCCTGTTTGGAAGCAAAGCAGGGGCTGCCGGTCGCGCTTTATATTCGCGCTGGGCTGGATGGGGCCGGTACTGAGCGTGGCATTGAGGCGATTTTTACTGGGTTGAAATGGAAAAAAGTGCTGCCGACTGCGGTCTTAAAGGGGGATTGGCAGGCGGGGTTTGTCGAGCGGTGCCGTGAGCTGGGGATGACAGTGGCTGCCGGGCTGGAGGCGGGCATTTATTAGGGGTGCGGGCAGGCGGTGAGCAGGCAGTTTGCTATCCAAAACAGGGTAAAGAGCAGGGAGAGGGACCAACCGATGGCGGCGCAGGTCAGCAGGCAGTCGACCAGCCGTTGGGTGGTGGGGGAGCTGGAAAAGCCGGACGTTACTGCCGAGGCGGACCAGCGTTCGATCTGTACTAGTAGGAAGGCGTAGAACATTAGGTAGGGGGGCAGGGGGGTTAGAGTGTTGAGCTGATGGCCCAGTGGTATGAGCAGCAGCGGGCCGAGCAGGACGCCGGGCAGGGAGCGCAGCAGGCTGGGCAGGCTACAGCGGGCGAGGGCGCGGCGCAGAGTGCGGCGGGAGAACGCGAACCAGAGGGCGCAGCAGACCATCGCTACGGCAAATTGGCCGAGTAGGTAGGGGAGGTTGGGGGGGAGTGGGTCCATTGGGGCAACCGGGGATGAAGAAGCGCGGGCGGTTTTCTCAGGATGATTGAGGCGGCTAGAGCGGGGCGGGCGAAAGGCGTTGGTGGGACGGTTTATCCTAGCATTTTTTGGGGTTGGGGCTGGCTTATTGCTGTGCGCCGAAGTGGGTGGCTTTGGGGTGGGTGGATCAGAAGTGGTAGGTTAGGGTGGTGGCGTAGTGGGGGCCGTTTATGCCGAAGGGGGCGGCGCGGCGGGAGTGGGTGAAGACGCCGGGGCTGGTGACTAGTAGCGGGTCATTGGGGGCAGCTTCGATTTTGTCGCCGCGGGCGTTGGGCACTTGCAGCCGGTAGGCTAGGTTGAGCGAGTGGTCGCGGATGGCGGAGTTGATCTTGGGTAGGAAGTCGGCCGAGAGGGTGGCAAGTCCTGCCAGCGCGATTATTGCGGCGTTGGTTGTTGTCTTCATTGGGTTTATTTCCGTTCGATTTTTTTGCTTGGGGCAGTTTAGCGGGGGTTTTTTATTTTTTTGAGAAAAATGGTTGACAAGGGGGGGGGGGGGGTG
>JACONM010000010.1:107689-113887 GCA_014323765.1 Cellvibrionales bacterium
GGGGGGGGGGGGGGTAGGCTCTAATAATTCTGTAGCTCGCTGTTGTGGGTTGCGCTGATTTTTAACCCTAAAAACCCTTCACTGGGAGGAATCTGTTCATGTTCACTAAATTAGCAAAATCACTGTTTGCGCTTGTCCTGACCGCTTTGGCTTTTTCGCCGGTTTATGGCGAGGGGGACCAATTCTATGCGGGTGGCAGCTTGGCGCGCATAGACTACAGCGAACCATCTGCGCCGGATTTTTCGCTCAATGTGGCGGTCGGTCGCTTCGGGGTGCGTTTTACCGAAAACTTCGCTGCCGAAATCCGCGGCGGGATCGGCTTAGGGGACGATACGAATGAAAGTACGATCACCAATGCTGACTTCAGCGAATATGCATTCTTTGGAATCCCACTGACAACATTCGGAATATCGGGAACCGGCAATGCGTCAGGTGGAGGCACTTTGGAACTGGATCATTTCTTCGGCGCATACCTACGGGCGGGCGCACCGATAGGTGAATCCTTTTTCCCTTACGCCTTGCTCGGCTACACTAGAGCAGACATCAGTGCATCGGTCTCACTGTCCGTGACACCTCAGGGAGGCCAGACGAGTGCTGCATCAGTGAACGTTTCTGGCTCTGACACGGACATTTCCTTCGGTCTGGGTGCCGACTATAAATTCAACGATCGATTTAGTCTGAATGCGGAATGGATAAATTACGTCGATAAAAGCGACGGAGAACTGGGTGAGTTGAGCGGCTTCTCGGTGGGTGCGCTTTTCAATTTCTAGCATCTAACCAGCTCGGCGGGAAACTAACCCCCGCCGTTGCGTTGGCGGACGGCTTCGAATAATAGGATGCCGGTGGCGACGGAGACGTTTAGGCTTTCTGTTGCGCCTTGCATGGGGATGCGGGCTAGGTGATCGCAGTGTTCGCGGGTTAAGCGGCGGAGGCCGCGTTCTTCGCTGCCCATTACGATGACGCTGGGCGGGCGCAGGTCCACTTCGCACAGGGTTTGTTCGGCATCCGATGCGGCACCTAGCACCCAGAGGCCCGCTTGGCGGAGCTTTTCGAGGACCCGGCATAGATTGGTGACTAGCACGAAGGGCAGTCGCTCGGCGGCCCCGCAGGAAACTTTGCGTACTACGGGGGTCAGCCCTACGGATTTGTCGCGGGGGGCGATGACCGCATGGGCCCCGGCGGCGTCGGCACTGCGCAGGCAGGCGCCGAGGTTGTGCGGGTCGGTCAGGCCATCGAGCACCAGCACCAGTGGCGGCTGTTCCAGCGTGGCCAGATATTCCAGCACCCAGCGTTCATCGTAAATGCGGGCTTTGCTGGCTTTGAGGACGCAGCCTTGGTGGCGTTCCCAGGCGGCGTAGCGGTCGAGCTCGGCGCGGGTCAGGCGCAGGACGGGCACTTGGTTGCGCTCGGCGAGGGCGATGGTTTTTTGCAGGCGTTGGTCGCGGCGGCCTTTGCAAACTAAGAGTTCTAGGGCGTTTTCCGGGCGGGTTTTTAGCAGGCTTTGCACCGCGTGGAAGCCGAATAATGGGTCGCCGGCGGCGGCGTTGATCGGGGTCTCGCTCATCGTCGGCTGCCGCGTCTGGTGCTGCGTCGGTAGCCGCTGCGGCGTTCTTCGGTGCCGGCATGGTTGGAGCGTGGGCGGCGGAGGTTGCGGGGGGTGGTTCTGTTTGTGCGCGGATCGACCTCGGCGGGGAGTAGGTCGAGGCTGCGCTCGTCTAGGTCCACCTGCGCCAGTCGAACCGGCAGTGCATCGCCCATTTGGAAGGTGCGCTGGGTGTCGCGGCCGATGAGCATTTGGCGGTCGGCATCGTAATCGTAGTAATCGCCGGGCAGGTTGGCGATGTGTATCAGCCCTTGGATGGCGAGGTCGGCGAGCTCCACAAACAGGCCGAAGTGGGTGACTGCGGCGATGATGCCGGGGAAGGTTTCGCCCTCGCGCTGGCGCAGGTAGTCGCATTTGAGCCATTGTTCGATATCGCGGGTGGCTTCTTCGGCGCGGCGTTCGCTGGCGGAACACTGGGTGCCGAGGGTCTGCATTTTTTCCGCCCCGTAGGGGTAATTTTGCGCGATGGGTTGGGGTTTTGCGCCTTTGCTGCGCACTATATGGGCGGGGGGGGTGGCTTGGTCGGTGCGCATGGCGGCGCGTAGGGCGCGGTGTAATAGCAGGTCGGGGTAGCGGCGGATGGGCGAGGTGAAGTGCGCGTAGGCCGGGTAGGCCAGCCCGAAATGCCCGCGGTTGTCCGGCTGGTAGACCGCTTGTTGTTGGGTGCGCATTATCATGGTTTGGATGACTTGGCGGTCGGGGCGGTAGGCGATGGCTTCTGCCAGCCGCTGGAAATCCACCGGGGCCGGCGGGTCGCCGCCGAGGGTGAGGCCCAACCCGGCCAGATAGGCGCGCAGGATGGCCAGTTTTTCATCCGTTGGCGGCAGGTGGACGCGGTACAGGCCGGGCAGGGCGTTTTTCGTCAGAAATTGCGCCGCGCAGATGTTGGCGGCGAGCATGCATTCTTCGATCAGGCGGTGGGCATCGGTGCGGGGGACGGGGCGGATGCGGGCGATATTGCGCTCGGCGTTGAAAGCGAAGCGGACTTCGGTGCTGTCGAAATCTAGAGCCCCGCGGCGGGTGCGGGCTTGGTATAGCAGGCGGTAGAGGTCGTGTAGTGTATCGAGTTGCGGGGCCAGCGGGCCTAGCTCGGTGCGTAGCGATTCCCGTTTTGCTTGGTTCTCTGCTTGGTCCCCTGCTCGATCTTCTAGGCCGAGGGCGCGGGCGACTTGGCTGTAAGTTAGGCGGCGGTGGGAGCGAATTAATGCCTCGGCGAAGTCGAATTTTTTTATCGCGCCGGCGGGGTCGATGTGCATGCGGCAGACTAGGGCTAGGCGGTCGACGTTTGGCATCAGCGAGCAGAGGCCGTTGGACAGGGCCTCGGGCAGCATGGGCACCACTTGGTCGGGGAAATAGACCGAGGTGCCGCGTTCTTGCGCTTCTTGGTCGAGGGCCGAGCCGGGGCGGACGTAATGGGCCACATCGGCGATCGCCACCCAGAGTTGCCAGCCGCCATCCGTCTGTTTTTCGGCGCAGACGGCATCGTCAAAATCCTGCGCATCGGCTCCATCGATGGTGACCAGCGGCAGGGAGCGCAGGTCGAGCCGGTGGCGTTTGTCTGCTTCCGCTACTTGCGCGCCAAGCTGTTTGGCTTCTGCTAGGGCCGCCTTGGGCCACTGGTGTGGGATGGCAAAATTGCGCAGGGCCATTTGCACTTGGGCGGCGGTGCTGTGCGGATCGCCCAGTGCTTCCAGAATGCGCCCGGCGGCGGGCTGTTGCGGGCTGGGCTGGCGGGTGATCTGCGCCACCACTAGTTGGCCGGGGTCGATGTTTTTTGGCGGTTCTAGCAACTCTAGATCATGGCCGATGCGGGGGTTGGCGGGGCGTACAAAATAGTGCCCGGCTTCGTGGCATAGCAGGCCCACAAGCTGGTGGGTGTTGCGTTCTAGGATACGGCTGAGCGAGCCACGGGGGTGGCCTTTGGAGCCCCGAATGCCCCGCCCGCTGCGACGGACGGCGACCCGGTCGCCCGGGTACAGGCACTGCATATCGCGCCGACTTAGGGATATTTTTGCGCCATCGTCCAGCTCCACTAGCCCGAAACCATCGCGTAGCACCGCTACCTTGCCAGTCAGCGGTGCGGGGTTGGGTGGGGTCAAGCTGGTTTCTCCTTGGGCAATTTGCGCCCTATTGTACCCGACTGCTCAGGGGTCTTTGCGCAGGGGCGGGGGTAGGGCGATTAGCTCGGCGGGGCCGTGGCTGCGACCGAACTCGGCGATGCGCTCGATGCGGCGGTCGGTGAGCGGGTGGGTGCGGAAAAAATCGCGGCCTAGCGGGCCGTTTTCCAATCCGCGCATGTTGGCGAGGAACTCATCGGCCCCGCCGAGGTGGCCGTAGTGGGCGAGCAGGGCTTGGGCCGCGGCGCGGTCGGCGGCTTCTTCTTGGGCGCGGCTGTAGCGGGTCAGCAGGCTGAGACTGGTGAGATGGGCGATGGTGCTGGCGGTCTCGGTCGCGCCGAAGCCGGACAGGGCGGCGAGGGCCAGGGCCGTGGTCATGCCGCGCCCGAGCGATAGCAAGGGGTCGCGATTTTTGATGTGCGCGATCTCGTGCGCGACGACCATGCTTAAGGCGTTCTCGGTCGATACCCGGTCGAGCAGCCCCTGATAGATGACCACATTGCCGCCGAGGGTGGCGTAGGCGTTGGCGGAATCGGACGGGTCGTAGTGAATGCGCACCTGTATATCGGGCGGCAAGTCCATGTGGGCGGCGAGGCGGTCGGCGAGGGCTTGCAGGGATTGGGTTTTGGCGCGGTGGCGGGCGTGGTCTTGGTCGGCGGTGGCGGGGACTACGCCGAGCGGTGCCAATTCTTCCAGCAGTGCCGCTTCGGTGGCGAAGGGCACAAAGCGGACTAGCACCCCGCCCAGCAAATGCGCCAGCAGGATGACCAGCACCAATAGGCCAACGAAGCCCGCCAGCATGAGGCCAAAATCGGCGAGCGGGTGGGTGCGGCTGACGTTGATGCCTTCGGGGATGAGTGGATGCGGGTCGGGGTTGGGGCTAGGTGGCGGTTTGGGTTGCGTATTGGGGCGTAGATCGGGGTTGGGGGCGGATTCAGGCGGCATGGGTGGTTGCGGGGGGTGTCGGCTTTTTATCGGCTTTGACCGGCTTTAGATTGCTGGTTCGGCACAGTCTGGAGCGGTCTGGCGGGCGGTGGCAGGACCTAGCCGCTTAGCCCATGCCGTAAAACGCCTCTTTTACAATTTTGCCAGCAGCGACATGGTAGACCGCCACCTCGCGCATGGCCATGCGCTGGCCGGTGGCTTTTTCTGTGGCGTCGATTTGGAAGATCACGGCGAACTGGTCATCGCCGTGCAGAAAGGGGCCTTCCACTGCTGAGCTATGCACCGCAAAATTGGCTTCCCACCAGGCGTGTTTGCCGCGGATGCCGTCTAGGCCCTTGGTCTCGCGCCCCTTACCGCTGTGGTCGGCGGCTTCGATCGAGATGGCGTCGGGGTGATAGAGCAGATCGAGGTTGGTGGCTTCCTGCCCGGCTTTGCAAATGGCGACCAGCTTGTCGGCGATTTCTTGCAATGTCATGGGGCCTCCCGCCACTGGCGATGCGTTTGATTGGTGCTGGCTCAACCGGGCGCGGTGCCGGCTGGCGGTGCTCGCAGGGCCGTGCCGCAGACGTGGACTTCCACCGCGCCGATCTGCCCGCCGGCCCCGCTGGAGATGGCGGCGGTTTCCAGCCGCGGATTGAACACTAGGTCAGCCCCGCAATCCGCCGCTTGTTGGCGCATGCGCAGCATGGCTTCGCGGCGGGCGCGTTCGATGAGCGTTTCATAAGCGGCGACTCGCCCGCCGAAAAAGTTGCGCAGCCCGGCGGCGATGCGTTTGAAATAATCGACCGAAACCACCACGCTGCCGGCCACCAGCTGCGGTTGCCATGCGCTGTATTCGGGTGGCACCCGCTTGATGCCGATCAGCCGCACCTGCCGCAGCCGCATCTCGCGCCGGCGGATGCTGGCGAAATGGCGGTGTTCAACCCACGAGCCGCTGAGGTAGCCCACCAATAGCAGCGTCAGAAAGCCAAGTAGCTCAAGCATCGCCCTGCCATGCCCTATTGGACAACCACGGCGGTGCCGTAGACGAACAACTCCGCCGCGCCGACGGTCACCGACGAGGTCGAAAAGCGCACATTGACCACCGCATTGGCCCCGATGGCCGCGGCCTGTTGCCGCATGCGGGCGGTCGCTTCCTCACGCGATTCGTTCAAGAGTTCGGTGTAGCCGCGCAATTCGCCGCCGAAGACATTTTTGAAGCCGGCCATCAGGTCCCGCCCCACATGTTTGGAGCGCACCGTGTTGCCGCTGACCATGCCCAGATGCTTGACGATGGTCTTGCCGGGGACGGTTTCCACGTTGGTGATGATTAGTTTGGACGACATAGTGCGCGGGCCTAGGTGGCGGAGGGGCGGGGGCGATACTACCACCGCGCCGCTTGTTGGCTCAAGGGCCGTGGTCGCGGGCCGTGAGTGCGGTGTGTGCGGGTGGCACCTTTCACCGCATCCAATTCCGCCCGATTTTTTCGACCCGGCGATGGTCTAGAAAGAATTTTGAATTTTTTTGCAAAAAAGGGTTGACAGCGGGGGGGGG
>JACONM010000010.1:113907-255989 GCA_014323765.1 Cellvibrionales bacterium
GGGGGGGGGGGGGGGGGGGGGGGGGGGGGGACAGAATGCGCGGCGTTGCGACTCGCTACGGTGGGTTCCACTAAAAAACCCTTAACCCTAAAAACCCTTAATGGGAGGAAATTTCACATGTTCACTAAACTAATCCAATCGCTGGTTGCGCTTGCCCTGACTGCCTTGGTTTTTTCGCCGGTTTATGCCGAGGATGAGCTCTACTACGGCGGGCTTGGTTATGCGGCTTTGGAGTCTTCTGCTGGCTCTGTCGACCGCGATGCGCACGGCATCTATGGCAGCCTGGGAGTGAAGTTTAACAAGCACTTCAGCGGCGAAGTCAGAGCGGCATTTGGAGTCGGCGATGATCAAGGCGTTGAGTTGGATACCTTCTTCGGTGCCTATGTGCGAGCGGGTGTGCCGATTACTGAAAGATTCTCTCTCTACGCCCTAGCCGGCTACACTAGGAGTGAGTCTGGTGCGGTTGACCTCGATGCTTTCACTGTCACTGTTGAGGGTGTTGATGTTGATAGTGTTGAAGTCGAGGGTGTTGACTCTGCATCCGAAACGGACATCTCTTTCGGCGTGGGTACCGACTATAAGTTCACCGATCGATTTGGCCTGAATGTCGAGTACACAAATTACCTTGACAAGGGTAGTGCCGAATTGAGCGGCTTTTCCGTGGGCGGATTTTTCACTTTCTAGCCCTTTTATTTTTCCAGCCCCGGCGGTGCGTTAGGTGCCGCCGGGTGTTGGTATTTGGGTTCTGAGGTGACCGACCTATCTGGGCTCGATGCAGGCTTGGTCTAGGTGTTGGCATAGCTGTTCGGCACCGTCTGGGATGCGGGGCTGTGGCGGCGTAGTAGGTCGGAGAAGAATCAGATCGGCGATCGGGTGGCGGTCGCTAAGAAGCCGCTCTTTTGGCCGAGCTTTGAGTCAATTTTTCGTTGACAATGTATTTTGCCTGCCGCACACTCTGGCTAAGCAACTGTTTTGGGGGCTGAGAGAATGAACCGGGCAACCCGTGCCATCGCCGCAAAAGCCTTTGCAGCATCGTTAGTTTGGGGCTGTCTAGCCATCAGCACCCCCGCATGGGGCTTCTCGCTCAATTTTGGGCTGCCTGCCAATTACTACTCCTTTTTGCCTGCACCCGCGCAGCTACGTGCGCCCACAGTGCCCAGCTATTCCACCGGTACCTTCACGGTTCAATGGCAGGCGGATGCCATCAATACCGCATGCTCGCTGGCGGAGCGATCGGTCGGCACCATGCGCTGGACCGCCGTGCCCAACACCAGCGGCTATGTCGTCAGAACGCCCTCTGTTCGGCTCACCCGAGCGGCTGGCGAATACGAATTTGCCCTAAGCTGTTTTAGCCACGGCTATGGGCCGGTGGCGCGAATCAGCGTCGGCTCCGTCTCACGCCCGTCCGTAGACCCACTCGCCGCCCAACTCAAGTATCGCTATCAAGTAAAGGTCGGCGACCTCAACTACGATGGTCGCAAAGATCTCTACCTCCGCCGCACCAGCGGCGGCACCTCAGGCAACGGTGCCCTAGAACGCACCATCCTAGTACAAAATGCCAGTGCCCAATTCAGTGCTCTGTCCACACCGAGTGCGGCGCAATTACGGCGGGCAGCAGCATGGCCGCTGGTGCGGGGCGTTTCCGTCTCCACCAGCGACCTCAATGTCGATGGGTTTGTGGATGTCACGCTCAAGGGCCTGAGCAAAGCCATTACCGGGATGGACGACCAGATCCTGTATTCCACCGGCAAGCTATTTAAGCGCGGGGCGCAGGCGGTGACCGCAGTGGATAAAGACTTCAAGATGTTTTTCCGCGATCTCTATAAATGGCTGGATGACCCCAATTACTTTCGGCAGGCCATCACCTCAGCCCAGCCCGGTGCCTATTACGCCGTCTATAGCACAGTCTCCATATGCCGCGCCTTCTATGGCTTCCCCATATGTAGCAGCGTCCGGCGGAAAATATCCAGCAAATACTACACCCTAGCCAGCCTAGCATTGAGCGCCACTGCCTCGCCTGCGCAACAGCGCATGGCCTTGGCACAGAAATTTGGCCTAGACAGCTACGAAAGGACAACCTGCCTGCTGAGATGCTACTGCACCACCCGGTATGATTTTTTCTCCGGCGCACGGATCACTACTTGGATTCAAGATCTGTTTGTGCCGGTTACCATAGGGCCGAGTTTTGATGCGGTCAACTACAGTAAAAAAGCCTATGACATGGTCACAGAAAGAAAGAGCAAGTTATCCGAATTAGCTACCATTGTCGAACAGGTCCTAGACGTTAAGTTTGGCGATTTTCTGGCTGGATTGTCGACCCCACAAGACATTGACAACAAAGATGATTCTTGGACTCCGATAATACTACACAACACCATAACTCTGGTATGCGAACATTTAGTTCCTGAGAAATGTGGAAGAAAATCTCAGCAACCACATAAAATTAACATAAGAGTGATCCGAAATTTCGAAGGACGTGCTTATTCGGGAAAATGCCAGAAACGCTTAAATTATACTAGCGGAACATACACAGTCAGCACGTCAAGAAATTTTCAATCAAACGGAGTTACGATTGAGAGAGGCGGGCCAGACTCGTATGAACGCTCAAACGAAGATCCAAAATATCGATGCACGGATGTACCTAAGCGTATTCCCAAGGGTAACTATGGATTTAGGATACATAACGGCAGTAGATGGAAAAATGTACCAGGCTTGGAGACGGCTCATATCGGGCGTACTGACATCCTTATACACTCAGGTGAAGGCGCACGCGGTACAATCGGCTGCATTATTGTGGGCAAAAGATTTAGTTATTCTGGGATTATTGATCGCGCTTCTTCCACACAAGCATTAAACGAAATTCGTGCTCAACTGAATATCAGTGCTGTTCTTGCTGGCACGATTTCTATCCAGAATAATTTTTAAGAGGCTACCCGTAATCATGAAAATTTCATTCATCAAAATTTCACTTGCTATCGCATTGCTTGCTACTCCCTACCTTTCTCTGGCAGAGAAAGATAGGGAACTTCATGCGATTGTGACAAACTGGGTCTTGCATCATCTGGAGCCATGGAATACCCCATTTTCCAAGCCTGATAACCATGCGGCTGCCGTACCGTATCTTCCGGTTTTGTATGTAGTCCGTCGTCACATGACGGATGTTGTTATAGATTGGCAGATAATCCAAGCCCATCTTTTCATAAACTATCCAGAATTGGGGATAGCTTGGCTGGCTGCCTATGAAAGAGATTTTGAAGTGGCACTTTGGTATGGAAAAGAAATATTCTTAGATCCATGCACGCCGGTAATAGATTCAGATGATATAGGGCCAGAAGCGGTGATGGCACTAGGCTATCAAATGATCGATAGCTTGCAGGAATATGTTGATGCCCCTGATACCCTGCCCCACAAGCGAGAAATCGCCATCCAGCTACTAACCGTTTACCGAGAAGCGGCACCAAAAAAGGGAAGCATTAAAGACTTTTGGAAATACTGTCAACATCTTTAATCATACCCTGAGTAAATATGAAATGGTACCCATAAAAGGTTGAGTAATGAAGATATGGAAAGTTCCATGCTAACAAAACAGGATGTTTCGCGGATGGCCGATCTACTCGATAAGCACGGTTATCACTACTGGGCGCAATATCTTAGAGACCTGTTGCATTTAGAATTGAATTCAATGGAATTTATCAAAGCAGCAGGCGGTGGTTCAGTATGGGGCGGAGCAGGTTCCTTGATGGATGTGGCCATGTGTACTTCCCCATATCCCAAAGAAATTTGGGACCGAGACGACAACGAATTTTCGGATCTATCAATTAAATTAGCGAAACATCTAGTGAAGTTTGAATACGAAAATGTGCATTTACCAAAGTCAACGTTAGAAATTTGGCAAAAATATAGACAGCAATGAAGATATGGAAAGTTCCATGCTAACAAAACAAGATATTTCGCGAATAGCCGATCTGCTTGATAAGCACGGCTATAACTACTGGGCGCAGTATTTTAGGGATATATTACATCTAGATTTAGATTCAATGGAATTTATCAAAAAAGCAAATGACGGTTCGGTATGGACCGGCATGGGGTCCTTGATAGATGTAGCCCTGTATGAATCCCCATACCGTGAATCGATTCGTCGTCGAGATCAAGATGAGTTTTTCATGCTATTAGGTAAGCTGGCGAGACATCTAATCAACTTTGATTGCGTAAATTTAGACGTGATTAAGATAAGGATAGAGGATCATGATTGGTAGCCTGCGATGAAATCTCTATTTATCAAAATTTACCTTGCTATCTCATTGCTTGCTACCTCCCCTCTTTCTCGGGCTGAGGAACTCTTTTCTCTGACTGAGCGAGATTTGGATCTGCATGTGATTGTAACCTACTGGGCCCTGCATCACTTAGGTGCTTGGAATACCCCATTTTCCAAGCCCGATAACCATGCGGCTGCCGTACCGTATCTTCCGGTTTTGTATGTAGTCCACCGCCACATGACAGATGTTGTTCTGGATTGGCAGATAATCCAAGCTCATCTTTTAATCAACTATCCAGAATTGGGGATAGCTTGGCTGGCTGCCTATGAAAGAGATTTTGAAGTGGCACTTTGGTATGGAAAAGAGATATTCTTGGATCCATGCTCGCCGGTAATAGATTCAGATGATATAGAGCCAGAGGCAGTACTTGATCTGGGCTATCAGATGATCGATAGCTTGCAAAAGTATGTCAATGATCCTGATACCCTGTCTCACAAGCGAGAAATAGCCATCCAGCTACTAACTGCCTACCGAGAAATGGCACCAAAGAAAGGGAGCATTAAAGACTTTTGGGAATACTGTCAACATTCTTCATCGTATCCTAAGCAAGTATGAAGCGGTATCCATAACAGGTTGAGTAATGAAGATATGGAAAGTTCCATGCTAACAAAACAGGATGTTTCACGAATGGCCGATCTGCTTGATAAGCACGGTGAACCCGGCTGGGCGCAATATCTTGGAGAACTGTTGGATCTGGAGTTAGATTCGATGGACTTTATCGAGGTCGCAGGTGGTGGTGATGTATGGGGCGGAGCAGGTTCTTTGATCGATGCGACTTTATGCAATTCTCCATACCCTTACGAGGTTCTTCGTCCGGATGTCGATGAGTTTTATGAACTGCTGGCTAAATTGGCGAAACATCTGGTCAATTTTGAATACGACAATGTGCATTTGCCAAGAGGAAGGATAGAGGATCATCGTTGGTAGCCTGCCATGAAAACTCTATTCATCAAAATTTACCTTGCTATCGCGTTGCTTAGTAATCCTTCTTTTTCTCAGGCTGAGGAAGCCTTCCCTCTGACTGGGCAGGATCTAGAACTAAATGTAATTGTAACTCGCTGGGCATTGCATCACTTAGATGTTTGGAATACCCCATTTTCCAAACCCAATAATCATGCGGCTGCCGTACCGTACCTTCCGGTTTTGTATGTAGTCCGTCGCCACATGACAGATGTTGTTCTAAATTGGCATATAATCGAAGCCCATCTTTTAATAAACTATCCAGAATTGGGGATAGCTTGGCTGGCTGCCTATGAAAGGGATTTTGAATTGACACTCAGACTGGGCAGAAGTTTATTTTTTCTTCCATGCGAGGTGGCGATTGATGGAAAAAAATCAATCGCATTGGGCCATCAAGTTATTGAAAGCCTACAAAAATATGTCAATACCCCCAGTACCCTACCCCACAAGCGGGAAATCGCTAATCAGCTATTGGTCGCTTACCTAGAAGTAGAGCCGAAAAAAGGGGGAATTAAAGATGTTGAAAAGTATTGCCATTGTCTATATCAAACAGGTCCATCTGAATCAGATCGACATTGCTCGGACCAGACTGCGCAGTGAAAAAATGGATAATCCATCACTAACAAAGCAGGATGTTTCGCGCATGGCCGATTTGCTCGATAAGCACGGCGAACCCGGCTGGGCGCAATATCTTAGAGAACTGTTAGATCTGAAGTTAGATTCAATGGACTTTATCGAGGTCGCAGGGGGTGGCTCCGTATGGGGCGGAGCGGGTTCTTTGATAGATGTTGCATTATGCACATCCAAATACCCTGAAAAGATTCGTCGCCGAGATGCGGCAGAATTTTTTAAGTTATTAGGTAAATTAGCGAGACATCTAGTCAACTTTGATTGCGTAAATTTAGACGTGATCAAGATAAGGATAGAGGATCATGATTGGTAGCCTGCAATAAAACCTCTATTTATCAAAATTTACTTTGCTAATGCCCCACGTGCCTGCTCCAAATGCCGGCATAGCTGCTCGGCACCGTCTAGGATGCGGGGGCTGTGGCGGTGTAGTAGGTCGGGGTGGATGGCGTACAGCTGCCCGTGGCGTACTGCGCTGAGGTTGGGCCAGCGTTGCCATCTGGCCAGCCATTCGGGGCGCGCTGCTGCCATGCCGGTGGTGATGATGACTTGCGGGTCGCGGCGGATGATTAGTTCGATGCTGACCTTGGGGGTCAGGCCCGGCGCAGCGGCAAAGATATTCACCCCGCCGCACAGGCGAATCAGGTCGGCGATCAGGTGGCGGTCGCTGACGCTCATTTGCGGGGCGTGCCACAGCTGGTAGTAGAGCCGCAGTGGTTTCCGTCCCCGATAGCGGGTGCGCAGTGCGGCTAGACGCTCGGCAAAGCGGCGGGCTTGTGTTTGGCCTTGCTTTTCCCGCCCGACTAGTGCGCCGATGCGCGCTAGGCTCGCGCCCACATCTTCCAGGGTGCGCGGTTCGTGGCTGAAGACTGGCAGCCCCAGACTGCGTAGATGGTCGAGGCGGTCGGTGCCGTTGCCGCTGTCCCAGCCGAGCACCAGAGTCGGGCGCAAGGCGAGGATGGCCTCGTGGTTGAGTTTGTGATAACTGCCCACCCGCGGAATCTGCCGTGCGGCGGGCGGGTAATCGCTGTAGCTGACCGCGCCGACAATATCCGCGCCCGCGCCCACCGCAAACAGAATCTCGGTCAGGTGCGGGGCGAGGGAAATCAGGCGTTGTTCGGGGTGCTCGTTGGTCGCCGCGGTAGACGGTGGGGCGCACAGCAGGGCCAGCAGCAACCCCAGCCAAGCTCCGATTTGGGGCCCGAATCGAGAGGTGCTCATGCCGCAATCCGCCGCAATGCCGCACTCAGGCGCGGCCAATCGGTCGCGGCGGGCAGGCCCAGGCGCAACACCACCGCATCGCCATCCAATGCCCGATAAACACGGCTCATAATTGCTGCTGCCGCCAGTTCGTGAGCCAGCCGCTCAACCTGCCACGCATCGCCCGCGCCGCTAACAAAACCCGGCCCAGCCACCCAGCGCAACCCCGTGGCGGTCGCCGTCAGCTCAGTTTGCAACCGCGCGCTGCCCTGCTGCAACCGCTGGTGCTGTGCGGCGATCCAGGCGGCATCGGCCAGGGCCCGCGTACCCAGCCAGCAGGTCGGCGCAGGCAGGCTCCAGAGCGGGCGGTGCGCAGCCAGAGATTTGAGAGTCGCAGGCGCGGCCAACACGAACCCCAGCCGCAGCCCGGCCAGCCCAAAAAACTTGCCGAGCGAGCGCAAAATAATCAGCCCCGCACTGCCCGCCGCCGCACTCAGACTGGGCTCCGGGCAGGCATCGGCAAAGGCTTGATCGACAATCAGGCAGCCGCCACGCTCGGCTAATTGCGCCGCCAACGAGCGCAAGCGGCCCGCGCCCATGTAGTCGGCGGTCGGGTTATTCGGCTCGATCACCACCGCCCGCTCGACCTGCCCCGCCGCCACCCATTCACCTAGTTGCACTGGCGACTGATAAAACCTAAGTTCGGCACCGGCCTGCTGCCAATGGTAGGCATGTTCGGCGTAACCGAGGGCCGGCACCGCCACTCGACTCCGTGCGCCCGGCGCAGGCCCCCTGCGACTGGTTGGGACGTTTTGCGCGATGGGGGTGCGCGAGCGGTCGGGCGTAAAAATCCGCGGTAGCCATTCGATCGCCGCCTGCGAGCCGGGCACCGCCAATACCTGCTCGCGCTGGCAACCGTAATAGGTGCTCGCCGCCGCCAATAGCTCGGCCTCCGCCCCGCTGGCACTCGGTAGCCGCTGCCAGAGATGGACGGGAAGCTGCTCCAGCGGCAGCGACCAAGACCAGGGGCTAATGGCGGTCGACAGGTCGAGGCATTCTTCCATGCGCCGCCCCGTGCGACGAGCAAACGCCAGCAGGTCGCCGCCGTGTTCTGGGCGGGTCAACGCGCTCATCGCAACACCCCGTACAGACCGGCACCGAGGAAGAATTGCACCGCAAGCCAGATCCCCACCGCCCGACGTAGCAGGCGGATACTGCGCCCGATGGTGCCAACATCCGCCTCCGCCGCCGTATCCAGACCCAACGGCACCTTGAACACCCGCTCGCCCGCATAAAACGCCGGCCCGCCCAGGCGCACCCGCAAGGCCCCGGCCCCGGTCGCCATCACAATGCCGGCGTTGGGGCTGGCCGGTGCCGCCTCCGGGGCGCGTCGCCACTGCGCCATCCTGCGCCAAGCGGCAAAGGCCGGGCCGCTGGCACCCGCCAGTGCGTAACAGAATGCGCAAATTCGCGCCGGCAGATACGCCAGCAGGTCATCGGCCCGCGCCGCCGCCCACCCAAACTGCCGTAGACGGGGCGAGCGATACCCCCAGCAGGCATCGAGCGTATTGGCCAGCCGCCACGCCAAAGCCCCGGGTGCGCCGGCCAGCGCAAACCAGAAGAGCGCGGCGAACACCGCATCGTTGCCATTTTCCAGCACCGATTCCACGCAAGCCTTGCTCACCTGCGTAGCATCTAACGCCCGCGTATCGCGACTGACCAGCCAGCCGACCGCGGTACGCGCCGCCGCCAGATCTCCGCGGCGAAGCGGTGCGGCCACCCGGTCAGCATGCTCGGCCAGACTACGCAGCCCCAACGCAAAATAGAGCACCCCCAGATTGACCGCCCAGAAGGCCCAGCCGTTCCACTGCCAGAGCCAAGACAACAACGCAGCCAAGATAATGACGGGAATCCCCACCAGCCCCAGCCAAACCAGCGTACCGGCCAGCCGCGGGTGCCTGCCGCCGTTGTAGCGCACCTCGCAGCATGCGACCAGTGCCCCAAAACCGACCAAAGGATGCCAGCGGCGCGGCTCCCCGCAGAGCGCATCGACTGCCAATGCCAACGCCTGCACCGCCACCAATAGCAGCCAAAACACCGCCAGATCGGCCTGCCCGGCAACCATCAGCATAGGATCAGCACCAATGCCAAAAGCCAGACGAGTTCCTGCAATTCGACGAAGGCCCCCAGCAGATCGCCGGTGTAGCCGCCCAGTCGTCGCCGCCATGCCCGCCGCAACCAGAAACCGAGCAACAGGGCAAAAAAATTGCCAAGCAGCCAGCCCCATACCCCGAAAGCCGTGCCGAGTGCCAACAGCAGGGCCACCGCCTGAATCAGCGCAAAACTAATCGCGGCGGCGCGGGCGGGAAAGACGGCTGCGATCTCCGCCGCCATGCCCGCCTCAGCCGCCCCGCGCACATAAGCCGTACTGCCAAGCAAGGGCAGCAGCCAAGCGCGCGCCAAGGCCGGCACCAGCAGAATCCCCCAGCCGCCAACGCATTCCAGCCCCTGCGCCAACAACGCCAGCTTCAGCAGCAACACCAAAATCAGAGCCACCACCGCAGCGGGCCCCACATTGGGCTCGCGCATAATCGCCAAAGTGCGCCGCCGACACCCCATGCCGCCGACCCAGCCATCGGCACTGTCGGCCAGCCCATCGAGATGCAATGCCCCGGTCAGCCTCACCCAAGCGGTCAACAGCAGGGCCGCTTGCAAAATAGGCGACCAAGTGCCCGGCAACAGCCAAGCAAAAAACGCCAACAAGACCCCGATCAACAGCCCGACCCAAGGGTAATAAATGGCGGCCCGGCGGCGGTGAACGCCCGCAATGCAGCCGGCAAAATGCGCCACCGGAATGCGGCTCAGCAACCCCAGAGCCGCCAGCCCACTGAAGAACTCCAAGCGCAACCGCTCAAGCATGGTCGCCGCCGCGGTTGTGAAAAATCAGCACAGGTCGCTCCGGCGCTTGCGGATAACACAGCCAGCGCGACAGGCAAGCATGCGGCACCGCGAAGCGCGTGAAACAGGCGGCGGGCAGGGCCAACAGGTGCAGGTAAAGGGCGCATAGGGTGCCGCCGTGCGCGATCACCAGCACCCGCTTACCGCAGTGCGCAGCGATTAAATTTTGCCAAGCCCGGGCCACCCGCAACGCCAGCGCACTGTACGGCTCGCCGCCAGCCGGCGTATAACTCGAAGGGTCGGCAAAATAACGCTGCAACACCGCCGGTTGCGCGGCCCAAAGATCGGCGCACAGGCGACCTTCCCAAACCCCAAAGTGGCACTCGCGCCAATCATCGTCCAGCCGCACCGGCACCCCCAAACGCTGCCCCAGGTGCTCGGCAAAGCGGCGACAACGGCGTAGCGGCGAGGCGATGATCTGCTCCCACGCCAAATCCGCCACCGCCGCCTCCATCTGCCGCCAGCCCGCTGCGCTCAGGGCGCAATCGGTGCTACCGCGGAAAATATCGCCGCCCACGCATTCGCCGTGGCGCAGCAGGTCGATGCGGGTGGACGCGGCACTCATTTTTTATCGCCCTTTTTACTGCCCTGCTTGTCGCTAACCCCGGCGGCGGCAAAGGTCGCCATGCCGCTGTGCAGGGCCAATGCCTGCCGCAAAATGGGCACCGCCAGGGCCGCGCCGCTGCCCTCGCCGAGGCGCATATCGAGGTCCAAAAGCGGGCGCACATCGAGCCGCCGCAGCAGATCGCGATGCGCCCGCTCCGCCGAACAGTGCGCGAACAGGGTCCAATCCAGCACCCCAGGATTGACCCGCGCCGCGCAGGCCAGCGCAACGCCGCCGATAAAGCCATCGACCAGCACGGGCACCCCCCGTTGCGCCGCGCCCAAAAAAGCCCCGACCAATGCGGCGATTTCCAATCCGCCGAGGCAGCGCAACTGGCTCAGGGAGTCGCGCTCGCCGCCGCGATGCCGCGCCAATGCCGTATCGATGACCGCCGTCTTATGCGCCACGCCCGCCGCATCCAGCCCGGTGCCGGCCCCGGCGACCGCCGCGCCATCCAAATCGTAGAGCGCGGCCATCAAAGCCGCCGCCGCCGTGGTATTGCCGATGCCCATCTCGCCGCCGATAAACAGCTGCGCCTGCGGTGGCACGGCTTCCCAACCCGCTTGCAGGCAGGCGCGCAACTGCGCCGCGGTCATGGCTGGCCCGCGACAGATGTCCGCGCTACCCGCCGCCACCTGCCGGTCGATCAGCCCCGGCATCGCTGGCACTGGCTCGATAGTGCCCATATTCCAAACCGCAAAATCGAAGCCCTGCGCCCGGCTCAGCACACTGATGGCCGCCCCGCCGGCGCAGAAATTGGCGATCATCTGGCAGGTGACCGCCTGCGGAAAGGCGGAAATTCCATGCGCACAGACACCATGGTCGGCGGCAAAAACCCGCACCGCGACCCGCTCGAGCACCGGGGTGACGCAGCCCTGCCAACCGGCGAAACGCACCGCCAGATCTTCCAGCATGCCGAGCGAACCGGGCGGTTTGGTCAGCTGGCGCTGGCGCACCCGGGCGGCTTGGGCGGCGGCCTTTGAACGGGCGGCGACTGGGGCATCCGCGGCAAACACAGCGCAGCTTCCTACTCTCTACTTTCTACTTTAAGTTCAGCGGCAGGCCGGCGACGACTAGGCTAACCGCATCCGCCAGACAGGCGATCTGCTGGTGCAACCGGCCGCTGGCATCGACAAAATCGCGGGTCAGTGCGCCCATGGGCACCACTCCTAGGCCAGTTTCATTGCTCACCAGTATCAGCCGGCAGTCGCGGTCGCCCGGCGGCCCATCGGTCTGTCCGCCCGCCGACTGCAGGGCATCGAGAAACGCCGTCCGCTGCTCTGGCCAGCAGTGCCGCTGCAGGCAATTACTCAGCCACAAAGTCAGGCAGTCGACCACTAGGCAGCGGCCCGCTTGCAAATGCTCGCGGATCGCGGGGCCGAGCTGTAGCGGCTCCTCGATGGTGGTCCAGGCGAGTGAATCGGTTGCGCGATCGCGCCGGTGGTGGGCGATACGCTGTTGCATGGCGGCATCGCCCGCGGTCGCGGTGGCCAGATAGACCGGCTCTAGGCCGGATTCGGCGGCGCGGCCCTGCGCTAGGCGCGTCTTGCCGGAGCGGGCCCCGCCGAGGAGCAGCTCGATGCTGGCGACCACCGTTAGCCGCCCGCCCGTGCGGCCCGCAAGCGTACATACGGCAGGCCGCTGTCGCGATCCGTCAATAGCTGCGCATCGATGCCAAAGCAATCGCGAATCAAGGATTTGCTGAGTAACTCGCCCGGCGGGCCGAGGGCGCGCAATTCGCCGCCGCCGAGCACCGCCAACCGGTCGGCGCAAGCGATGGCCAGATTCAGATCATGCACCACCAAGACGATGCTGACCCCGGCTCCGGCCAGCGCGGCGACCGTGCGCAACAGCCGTTCTTGGTGCGCCAGATCAAAATGCGCCGCCGGCTCATCGAGCAACAGCAGGCGCGGCTGGTCGGCGGGCTGCCAAATCTGCGCCAGCACCCGCGCCAGCTGAATGCACTGCTGCTCGCCGCCGGACAGCTGCGGGTACCGCCGCTCGGCGAGGTGAGTGGCATCCAAAAATTCCAGCACGTCGGCGACCAGACGCGCATCCGCCGCCGCCCCGGTGCGGTGCGGAATGCGCGCCAGAGCCACCACCTCGGCGGCGGTAAAGGGGAAGTTCAACACCGAATGCTGCGGCAACACCGCCAAATGCCGCGCCAAAGTGCGCGCCGGCCAGTCACCGATCTCCCGCCCATTGAAACGCACCCGCCCGCTGCGCAGCCGCTGTTCGCCGCAGATCGTGCGCAGCAGGGTGCTCTTGCCCGCGCCATTGGGTCCCACCACCGCCAGCACCTCCGCCTCTGCCAGCCGCAGCGATAGATCGCGCAACAACACAGTCGTGCCCGCCGTCACGCTGACCGATTCCAATTCCAAAATGGGGTCAGGCATGGCGGCGGCGCAGCAGATAGAGGAAGAACGGGGCCCCGAGAAAAGCGGTCAGCAGCCCGACCGGCAGCTCGGTCGGGGCCAGCAGCAGGCGAGCCAGCAGATCGGCCAACCCCAGCAAAATGGCCCCGAGCAGGGCGGAAGCGGGCAGCAGGCTGCGGTGGCAAGGACCGGCCAGCAGGCGCACCAAATGCGGCACGATCAGGCCGATAAAGGCGATGGTGCCGACCAGTGCCGTGGCCACGCCCACGCCCAGCGCAGTCAGCAAAATCAGTCGCCGTTTCAGCCGTTCCACATCCACGCCCAGATGCCGCGCCTCCGACTCGCCAAGCAACAGCGCATTCAGCCCCGCCGCCTGCCCGCGCAACAGCAGCGCAACCGCGGCCCCGACCGCTAAACACAGCTGCACCCGCTGCCAGTTGGCGAGATCCAGGTTGCCCATCTGCCACAGGCTCATGCGGCGCAGCATTTGGTTGTCGGCCAGCAGAGCCATGCCGTTATTCAGCGCACCGGCCAGCGCACTGATGGCGATGCCGACCAGCAGCATGGTGGTCACCGAGGTGCCGGTGGTGGCGCGGGTGGACAGCCGATAGACCAGCCCCACCGCCGCCATGCCACCGGCGAAGGCACCCAGGGTTATGACCGACAGGCCGCTCAATGCCGAGGTCGACAGCCAAGCTCCCAAGCTGGGGGCCAAGTAGCCGCCGAGCAAAATGCTGGCACTGGCCCCGACCGAGGCCCCGGCACTGACTCCGATCAGGCTGGGGTCCGCCAAAGGATTGCGAAATAGCCCCTGCAGCACCGCGCCGGAGGTCGCCAAAACCGCGCCGACTGCGGCGGCCAGCAGGGCGCGGGGGGCGCGGAGCTCGCGCAAAATGAGCCAGTCGGTGCCGGTCGCGCCCGCCAGTTCGCGCAGTGACAGGGCGGTGGGGCCAACCAACATGCCGAGCAGCAAAACCGGCGCAAACAATCCGCCGAGCAGCCAGCACAGCCGCGCACCGTTGATGCGCCTCAAGAGACGGCCTGCTGCGGTGCCGCCGCCGCGATGCCGGTGGCGCGGGCAAAGGTGGGCCAGTCGAGATGCGCATCCAGCATATCCGCCAGCCGGTCTAACGCCTGCTCGCGCAGCGCGGTGCGGTCTAGCGGTTCGGCGGTGGACAGACCGGCCCAAGCCAGCAGCTGGACTAGCGCGGCGGGGCTATCGAATAGGCCGTGGACGTAGGTGCCGGCAATCTGGCCATCGGTGCTGAGTGCGCCTTCCGGGCGCGGGCCGATGTGCAGCAGCGGGCGGCGCAAGGCCGCGCCCTGACTCTGGCCGCAGTGAATTTCGTAACCGTGGATCTCGGTCGGGCCGCTGCCGAGTTGCAGATGGGCTTCAACTTGGCGCAAAATTTTTTGCGGTCGGAGTTCGGTGCGCAGGTCCAGCAGGCCCAAACCGCGGGCGGTGCCGGGCGCGCCCTCGATGCCCAGCGGGTCGGCGATCTCGGCCCCGAGCATTTGCAGCCCGGCGCACAGGCCAAGCAATTTGCCGCCGTAGCGCAGGTGGCGCAAGATCTGTTCCGCATAGCCCTGCCCGCGCAGCCAGGCGAGGTCTGCCCGCACACTTTTGCTGCCGGGCAGGATGAGCAGGTCGGCCCCGCGCAGTGAGCCGCCGGTGCCGATAAATTGCAGGTCCACCTGCGGGTGCAGGCGCAGCGCATCGAAGTCCGTGTGGTTGCTGATGCGCGGCAGCACCGGCACTTTGACCACCAGTTTATCGCGCTCTTGGGCACGCTCGTTGCCGTGCTCGTTGCCCGCGGCTTGCGCGCTGTCGATGGCATCTTCTTGGTCCAGGCACAGGTGCGGCAGGTAGGGCAGCACCCCCAACACGGGTTTGCCGGTGCGGGTTTTCAGCCAGTCTAGGCCGCTTTTCAGCAAGCGCAGATCGCCGCGAAAGCGGTTGATGACGAAGCCGCACACCCGCGCCCGCTCCGATTCCGATAGCAATTCCAAAGTGCCGACCAGCTGCGCAAACACCCCGCCGCGGTCGATGTCGGCGACCAGAATGACGGGGCAATCGACCGCCTCAGCGAAGCCCATGTTGGCGATGTCGTCCGTGCGCAAATTGACCTCCGCCGGGCTGCCCGCCCCCTCGACCAACACCAATTCGGCGCGGCGGCTCAGGCGGCGGTGGGATTCTAGGGCGTAGCGCAAGCCCTGGCGTTTGAACTGCTGATAGGCCGCGGCCTCCATGTTGGCGCGGGCCTGGCCATGCACGATGACCTGGGCTCCGGTGTCGGAATTGGGTTTGAGCAGGATGGGGTTCATATCGCTGTGCGGAGCCAGCCCGCAGGCCGCCGCTTGCAAAGCTTGGGAGCGGCCAATCTCGCCGCCATCGCCGGTGACTGCGCTGTTGAGGGCCATATTTTGCGGCTTGAAGGGTGCCACCCGCAGGCTGCGGCGGGTGAATAGCCGGCCGAGGCCCGCCACTAGGGTGGTTTTGCCGGCATCCGAGCTGGTGCCTTGCACCATTAGGGTTTTGGCGGGCGGCTTTTGCTGGTCGCTCATCGCTGCTTTCGATCCTCTCTGGCAGTCGAACCGATCTGGATTCGAACTGGACTCGCTGGACGTTAGAAATCCACCCCGCGGCGGGCGGCTAGGCCGGCTTTGAAGGCGTGTTTGACCTCTTTGACTTCGGACACCGTGTCGGCCAGCTCTTGCAGGGCCGAGCCGCCGCCGCGACCGGTGATCACCACGGTTTGTTCGGCGGGGCGGGCGGCGATGGCCTCTAGCACCGCGGCTTCGTCCAAGTATTTGTAAGCGAGCATGTAGGTCAGCTCATCGAGCAGCAGCAGGTCGAGCGGGGAGTCGGCGGCGAGCAGTTGGGCGGCCTGGCCCCAAGTTTTTTGGGCGGCGGCCATGTCGGCGGTGCGGTCTTGGGTGTCCCAGGTGAAACCGGTGTCCATCTGGTGAAAAGCCACTTGCGGGCAGTGGTCACGCAGGTAGATCTCCTCGCCGGACAGCTGTGCGCCCTTGATGAATTGCACCACGCCCACTCGCTGGCCGTAGCCGAGGGCGCGCATGACCATGCCGAAGCCGGAGCTGGTCTTGCCCTTGCCGTTGCCGGTCAGCAGGAGGACCAGGCCGCGCTCGGTTTGCGCCTGCTGGATGCGGGCATCGACTTTGGCCTTTTGCTTTTGCATGGCTTTTTTGTGTTTGGCGTTTTGCCGTTCGGTTTGCTCGGTTTGCATGCTGGCCTCCGTTGGTCGCGGCGATTAAAGGGCGGGGGTGTAGGTGAGCGATACCATGGTCTCACGACCGAT
This sequence comes from Cellvibrionales bacterium, assembly GCA_014323765.1. GTDB lineage: Bacteria > Pseudomonadota > Gammaproteobacteria > Pseudomonadales > GM7GCV1 > GM7GCV1. The sequence continues at coordinate 130,268 of JACONM010000010.1, forward strand.
GGCGCGGTAGGCCCCGAGGGAAAAGTCGAGGGCGGTGCTGTACTGTTTGGCGAACAGGTTGCCGAGCTTGGCTTGTAGTCGCCAAGTCTCGTTGAAGCGGTATTCGGTGCGCAGGTCCAGCAGACCGTAGCCGCCGAGGCGTTGGCGGTTGGCCGCATCATTGAAGCGGTGGCTTTCGGCGCGGACGGTCAGGCCGTAGGCGAGGGCTCCGTGCTGGCGGTCGATATCGAGGGCGAGGCTGCGGGCCGGGCGACGCGGCAAGCGTTTGCCGTTGCGGGGGTTTTTGGGGCGTAGCAGGGTGGCGGCTAGGCCCAGCTGCCAGTCGGCCGCGTAGAGGTCGAGGTCGACTTCGAGGCCGGTTATTTGGGCGCGGCTGAGCTGGTCGGTGGTGCGGGTGCTGGCGTTGTACTGGATCAGATTGGTGATGCGGTTGTGGTAGGCGGCCAGATAAAAACGGGTGGCGTCGCGGTGGTAACGCAGGGCGACCTCGACATTTTCCGACTCCTCGGGGGCGAAATTGGGGTTGCCGAAGTCGGGCCAGTAGAGGTCGTTGAAGGTGGGGGGTTTGAAGCCTTGGGCGTAGGAGCCGATGAGTCGCCAGCTGTCGGTCAGGCGGGTGCCAAGCTGCGCGGAGGCGGTGGGGTGGGTGCCGAACTGCTGGTTGGCATCGGCGCGGGCTCCGAGGTTTAGGCTGAGGCGTTCGTTGGGGGTGTTGTGGGTGTATTGGGCGAACCAGGCGTGGTTGGCGCGGGATTTTGCGGTGTATTGGGTGCTGCTGGCGACGCGGTCGCTGGCGTAATCCCAACCGATGGTGAGGCTGTTTTGGTCGTTTGGAGTGGCGACATGGAGCCAGGTGGCTTCGCGCTTGGTGGTGTTGAAAGTGCCATCGGAGATGCGGGCTTCGTCGGTGTCGTAAAAATTGCTGGATTGGTCGCGGCTGCGGCCCAGCGTTAGGCGGGTGAGGTAGCGGTCGCTGGGGCGGTATTCTAGGCTGGCGACTAGGCTGCCTGTGCGGGTGTCGGCGAAGATGGGGCGGTTGCGCCAGCTGTCGTAGTCGTTGCGGCCATCGTTGCGCGAATAGGTGAGCCGGCCGGTCAGATCGGGGCGGAGTTCTTGGGTGTAGGCGACGGCTAGGGCAGTGCGTTCCTGGCCGTCTTTGTCGGCGTTGGTGCCGGCTGTGCTGGCGGTGTGGTCGATGCCGGCGGTATCCATCTGGCTGAGGGACAGGTTCAGGCTGGAGCCGGGCGTGTGCCAGCGGCCGGCGAGCTGCGTCTGGCGGCTGTGCTGGCTGCCGAGGCCCAGTTCTAGCGTCACAGTGGAATCCGATTCACGGGGGTCGCTGGGGTGGGTGATGATGTTTATCACTCCGCCGATGGCATCCGCGCCGTAGAGGGCCGATTTGGGGCCGCGGACAATTTCGATGCGCTCGACTGTGTCTAACCCTAGTGCGGCGAGGGGGGCACCGCCGTTGGTTGCGCTGCCGATGCGGATGCCATCGAGCAGGAAGAGGCTGTGGTCGGATTGGTTGCCGCGTAATAGCAGGCTGGTGGCGGCACCGCGTCCGCCGTTGCGCACGAAGGAGATGCCCGCTTCCCGCCCAAGCAGGTCGAACAGATCGGCGGCTTGCAGGCGGTCGATGTCGGCGCGGCTGAGTACCGTGCTCATCGCCAGCACTTCAGTTACTGCGGCGGGGATGCGGGTAGCGGTGATGACCATGGACTCGGGGGTGGAGTCGGCAGGCCGGGGTGGGGCGGCGAGTGCGGGGGCGGATAACAGGAATACGGCCGCTAGGGCGGTTTTAAGAATGCGTTGCATGGGGGAACCTCAATAGCAAAAAATTGCTCTGAGGAACCCCTCAGAGATGTGCGACTGAGGGAGGGAGCGGGGGAATCATGAATGCAACGAGTGCAATGACAGCCCGTGACAAAGCCCTCCGCTTCGTCTTGGTTGGGTTCTAGCCCTATCGCCGTTCATGCGGGCGGGGCGGAACCGTGGACTGCAACTGGCCGGTATCGGGCTTGGAACCTAGGGTTCTTCACCGTTGCGGGGGCAGCCTCGGACTTCGTGTGCGTCAACCCATTTTGGGACGCACCGGCACCGAGTTCCCGTTTACCCTGATCCAACACCCCCTGGGTGGGGGGCAGTGTCAGGCACCGGTTGCAGAGGGCGGCAGTTTAGGGGAAGTCGTGCGGCGATGCAAATTGCAAAATTGGGGGGGCTTGCGTAGACTTCGCGGCCCGTTGCGGACGGCCTATTCGTCTGTGCCGGGCCCAGGTGGCGGAATTGGTAGACGCGCCAGCTTCAGGTGCTGGTGGCCGTAAGGTCGTGGAGGTTCAAGTCCTCTCCTGGGCACCAAATTCGTTGTTTGGACGGTGGTTGGTTTAGCCGCACTTGCTGTCGCCGCAGGCGAGGCAGGTCATGCAGCCTTCCATCATGACCACCGCCACGGTGTTGCATTTGCGGCACAGGCTGGCGTGAGCCGGGAAGCCATCGGCGAGGTCTTGGGGCTGCTTTTGATCCTGATCGTGATTCTGCTCGGCGGCTTGGGCCTCGGCTTTTTTCTGTTTTAGGTAGGCTTGCTGGTGGGCATCTAGCTCGCGCTTTAGGAAGCCGGTTTTGATCATGTGGTCTTCGATGGCGTAGCCGATCTCGGCCACTAGCGAAGGCATGAAAACCCCGCCTTTTTTGAAGTAGCCGCCTTTGGGGTCGAACACGGCTTTTAGTTCATCGATCAAAAAGGTGGCATCGCCGCCCTTGCGGAAGACGGCGGAGATCAGCCGTGTTAGGGCCACAATCCACTGAAAGTGCTCCATGTTTTTGGAATTGATGAACACTTCGAAGGGGCGGCGGGTTTCGTGGGCGGTGCCTTCGTTCAGCACGATGTCGTTAATGGTGACGTACATGGCGTGTTCGGAGCCGGGGGATTTGATCTTGTAGGTGGAGCCGAGCAGCCGCTCGTCGCGCTCGACCGACTCGTGCATCTGCACGACTTTTTGCTCTTTTTTCTGGGCGGACTGTGGGGCCTGCCCGCCTGCTAAGAGCTCTTGCTGCGGTTCGGTGGGCGGTTCTTGGACCCGGTAGTCGACGATTTTTTGTTCGATCTTGGTTGTCTTGCTCTCTTTCTTCGCCATGGTGCTGCTCCTAGTTAGAATTTGCCGTAGTAGCCCTCTTTCAGGGCATCGAAAAGGTTGGATGCGGTGTGGGTCTCGCCATCGTATTCGACCTGCTCGTTGCCTTTTAGGGCGACCACTGAGCCGTCTTCTAGAGTGAATTCATAGATGGTGTTTTCTAGGTCTTCTGCCCTGACTAGGACCCCCTGAGTATTCTTTGGATCGGGGCGGAAGGTGGTACAACCTTTGAGTCCCTGCTCGTAGGCGTAGAGGTAGATGTCCTTGAAATCCTCGAAGGGGAAGTCGTGGGCCACATTGGCGGTTTTGGAGATCGAGGAGTCCACCCATTTTTGCGCCGCCGCTTGGATGTCGACGTGCTCGGTGGGGGTGATCTCCTCCGAGGCGACGAAGCAGGCGGGCAGGCGGGATTCTGGGTCTTTGGAGCGTGGCGTGGCTTTCGGATTTACCAGCTGCCGGTAGGCGAGTAATTCGAAGCTGAAGACTTCTACCTCTTCCTTAGTTTTGCGTCCTTCGCGGATCACATTGCGCCAATAGCGGTGGGCAAAGGTGGGCTCGATGCCATTGCTGACGTTGTTGGCCATCGACAGGCTGATGGTGCCGGTCGGCGCGATCGAGCTGTGGTGGGTGAAGCGGGCCCCCTCGGTGGCTAACTGTTCGACCAGCTCGGGGTCTTGTTTGGCGATGCGCTGCATGTAGCGGCTGTAGCGGGCGTGAAGCACTCGGCCTTTGACTTGGTCGCCCGCTTTGATGCCATCGGCGGCCATTTCGGGGCGGGCGGCGAGCATGGCCGGCGTTACTTCGAAGTCTTCGTCCATGATCGGTGCGGGGCCCTTTTCGCGAGCGAGATTCAGAGCCTCACGCCAGCCGACCATGGCCAGTTCGCGGGCGATGTCTTCGGTGAACTGGATCGATTCCGCATCGCCATAGCGCATTCCTAACATGGTCATGGCCGAGCCCAGCCCCAGGAAGCCCATGCCGTGGCGGCGTTTGTGTTCGATGGCGTGGCGTTGTTTGGGCAGCGGTAGGCCGTTTATTTCCACCACATTGTCGAGCATGCGGGTGAAGACCGCCACCACTTCGCGATATTTGTCCCAGTCGAAACGGGCGGTCTCGCTGAAGGGGTCTATGACGAAACCGGTCAGGTTGACCGAGCCTAGCAGGCAGCTGCCGTAGGGTGGTAGCGGTTGTTCGCCGCAGGGGTTGGTGGCGCGGATGTCTTCGGTGAACCAGTTGTTGTTCATCTCGTTGACCTTGTCGATCAGGATGAAGCCGGGCTCGGCAAAATCGTAGGTGGAGCGCATGATGGTGTCCCACAGGTTTCGCGCTTTTAGGGTGCGGTAGACCTTGCAGGCGGTGCGCCCGGCTGCGTCCTGCAGGTAGCCCTGAGCGGTCGGAAAAGAGCGCCAGATGAGCTTCTCGCGCTCTGTCGCATCCAGATCATCGGCCTCCTGCGCGGTGACCGGGAAGCTGAGCGGCCAGTCGCCGTCGGCTTTGACCGCCTCGATAAACTCGCGGGTAATCAGTAGGGAGAGGTTGAACTGGCGCAGGCGACCGGCCTCGCGCTTGGCGCGAATGAAGTCGAGCACATCGGGGTGGCTGACATCGAAGGTCGCCATCTGAGCGCCGCGCCGCCCGCCAGCGGAGGACACGGTGAAGCACATCTTGTCGTAAATATCCATGAAGGACAGCGGGCCGGAGGTGTAGGCCCCGGCCCCGGACACATAGGCCCCCTTGGGGCGCAGGGTGGAGAACTCGTAGCCGATGCCGCAGCCGGCCTTGAGAGTCATGCCTGCTTCGTGGTTTTTGTTCAGGATGTCGTCCATGGAATCGGCGATGGTGCCGGAGACGGTGCAGTTGATGGTGGAGGTAGCCGGCTTGTACTGCTGGGCACCCGCGTTGGCGATAATGCGCCCGGCGGGCAGGGCACCGGCTTTGAGGGCCCAGAGGAACCGCTCCTGCCAATGGGCGCGGAGCTCGGGAGTTTTTTCGGCGGCGGCGAGGGCGGCGGCGGTGCGCTTTTGGGTGGCGTAAATGTTGAAATCGACCGGGTCGCCAGTGCGGTCTTTCAGGCGGTATTTACCATCCCAAATATCGAGCGAGACGGGCTGCATTTCCACCACGGTACCTGAGTGCGTCTTCTCTGCGGCCTCTGTGGCCTCGACGGGTTGCAATGTGGGTGGTTTTTTTGGGGTTGTTGTTGCCATGGGTCACTGGCCTCCTGTGGTTATGGCTGCCCTGTGGGGGGAAGGGCAATGTTGGGGGGTGCAAAGGATAGGGGGGGTTGGGGGGAAATGCCACTAGATATAGATAAAAAATGCCTATGCACCCACTATATCTAGTGTTGTGCCCCTAACCAGCGATGCGCCTCACAACGCTGGCAAACCGGGTTACACAGCGGCGCGGACCATCCCCCGGGCACCCTAGCGGGGCGACAATAGGTTTTGGCTATAGATTGGGCTGGGGCCTCGCCATCCGCCGATCCGCGCAGGGTTGGCTAGGGGCGAGGAGGGGCTGGGATCAATTCGTTCTGGGGGCGATCTGGGCACTTAGCCATTCATCGACTCGTTGCTTGCGTTGGGCCACTAGGCGGTCGTGCTCGCCGATTAGGCGGTTGTGTTCGCCCCATAGCCAGTTTAGCTCGCCCAAGAGCCGGTTAAACTCGCCGGCCAATACGCGGTCGAGCCCGCCCGATGCTACGGCTTGGTCGCGCTCGCTTAATACGCGCTCGAGCTCGGCGGCGACTCTCTCGACGCGCTCAATTTCGTTCCAGACCCGATCGACTTCGCCCCATATCCGCTCTACATCCGCGGCTACATGGCCGATCTCCGTCGCGATCGCCCGGTCGCGCTCTCTCAGCACCCGATCAATTTCAGCCGCTACCCGCTCGAGATCGGCGGCGACGCGTTCATATTCGCTCCATACCCCGCGGGCAATTTGACCCCATATTCGGTCGCGCTCGCTTCGTAGCCGGTCAATTTCGAGGGTGCGCTCGTCCTGTTCTTTTTGCCGCTGACGGGCAATTTCACGCTCGTGCTTGCTTGCGGTCTCGCCTTCCTCATCGTCTGCAGAGCGGTCGAGGGTGCTGTCTAGGCGATCAGGCTGCCCCCCCCCGCAACCCTAGCCGCTCAAGCTCGGCACGCAGGCGTTTGTGTTCGCCTGCTAGGCGCTGGTATTCGCGTCCTAGCCGATTGCGCTCGCCAGCTAGGCGACCAAATTCGTCGATCAACCGATCGAATTCGCTCTTGGCGGCGGCGGGCGGCGGGGGTGCCTCCGATAGGCCCGTACAGCCAGCGAGCAGTGCGGCGACAAAAGAAAAGGCGAGGAAATTTTTCATTGGAAGGATTCCTTGAGGTTGTTGATTTGCGGTCTATTGTACGCCCGCCTGTCGGTTTTTTGCAAACGGCGGGGCGGTGCTAGATGACCTGCCACATGCGGACTTGGTATGGCTATACTTGCGCCCTTGCTCTCGTGGATAACTCAATGCCGGACTGCGTGGCCCGCCGTGTGCGGTATCTAGAGCCAGTCGCCGCCTGACAAGGGGTCGCCCGCCAACGCCGACTTATTTATGCCTGCCAAATCCGCTAAACCCACTAAACCCGTTAAGCCCGCTAAGCAAACCAAGCGAGCCGCTGCGGACATGCTGCTCTTCGCTCATGCTGAGCAGCGCGCTAAAGACCATGCGCTGAACAACCGCAAACAACCCTACGATTGGCACCGCCGCATCGCTGGGTTGCGCTCGGTGGCGGATATGGAGCGGGAGATCGGGCGGCTGAAAAAGCTCGATGTGGATGGCTATATTGAGCGGGTGCTGGCCCCGGCGGAGGTGCGCTCGCGGCCCAGTGCCAAAACCGTGGTGCGCAAGCTGCGCGGGCGAGTTCACGGCGAGACCGAGATCGGGCCTTATTACGCCATCGAGCTGGATCTCAGCGCGGGCGGGGACAGTCGGCGGGTCGGGATTCTGGCGCAAAATCGGGCGGTGGGGAACGGCGTGTGGGGACCGGCGCACCATCTGGAGGCGGCACGGCAGGTGCGTGCGTGGGCGCGGCGGCGGCTGCCGATCGTTACCCTGATGGATACCCCGGGGGCCGATGCCGGCCAGCAAGCCAATGCGGCCAATCAGGCGCACAGTATTTCGCGCCTAATCGCCGAGATGAGCCGCGCTGCGGTGCCGACCATCGGGATAATTTACGGGCTGGGGTATTCCGGCGGGGCTATTCCGCTGGCGGCGACCAATGTGTTGCTGGCAACCAATAGCGCGGTGTTCAACACCATTCAGCCGAAGGGGTTGGCCAGCATCGCGCAGCAGTACAACCTGTCTTGGCAGGAAAGCGCGCGCTATGTGGGGTTGTCGCCCTGTGAGCTGTTTGCCAAAGGGGCGGTGGATGGGGTGCTCGATTGGGGGCCGGAGGCGGGTGATGCGCAGCCGCTGGCCGCTTGTATTTTAAGTGCGCTGGAGGCGGTCGAGGGCGTGGCGCGGGAGGTGGCGGTCGCGCTGCCGGAATTGGCACCGGATTACCAGCGCAGCGTGGAGCGCGCATTGCAACCACGCGAGCGGCTGGCCGAGTTGGAACGGGCGGCGGAATTTGCCATTCATGATCGTCTGACCGAGTTCCCGAGTCTGTTCGACCACTGTATGGCCTATATGCGCTATATGAGCATGCGGGTGCGCATTTCGTCCGGTTCGGTCGAAAGCTACGGGCGGCTGGCTGAGGAGGAAATTCCGGCTGGGGATCTCAGTGAGCGGTTGCGAACGGCGCGTGAGGCGGCTTTTGAACGCTGGTATCAGGACCCGGACAAGCTGGTCTATCAGGAACCGCTACACAAAGCTTGGGGCAACTATCGCTCCAGGCAGGCGGATTTGGCCAAGGAGCGCGGGCACCTTACCACCATGCTGTTGGGCGACCCGCAGAAAAACTTTGATGAGGCGCGCAAGCAGCTGTGTTTTCAGGTCGCGCTTTATTTGTACAACCGCTGGAAGGCGGATGCCATCTTCAATTTTGTGCGCCTGGCGCAGCTGAGCGCGGCCAAGCGCGGGGGCGGCGAGGCGGGGGCGGCCCTGCAAAAGAATGATGCAGATCTGACCATTCTCGATCTGGTGTACGACCAGGATCTCAGTAGCGCCTTGGTCGCGGAGTTCAACAATATCCTGATTTTTGATGCGCTGTACAACACCATTATCGAGCGATTGGCGGACATTGCCGAGGAGACTCACGCCTTCCGCGCCATGTCTTCCGAGTCGCTGACGCGCATTCTGGATTCTTCGCTGGAAAAGGCCACGGGGGCGGTGGCTGAGCACGGCTTGGCGGGCAATGGGGCGGGTGAGGGGACGAGCGAGCAGGCGACGCAGTCGCGGCAGTTTGCTGACTGGCTGCACTATTTTACGCGCTATCGGCGGCGTGGCGAGTTCCTGAGCGAGGTGGAGGAGTGGAAGCGGGTGTCGTTTCCGCGCCTGTCCGAGGCGTTGCTGGTGCTGATTACTTTCTTTTTTGAGACCCTGATTCCGGAGTTTTTGGGGGCGCGTTTGCAGGGTAAGCCTTACGAGGGGCGCATCGAGCCGGTGCGCATCGGCAAACGCAAGGACTTTTGGAATCAGCTGGAAATCGCTTACAAAGATTTGCTGATTCAGCGCATTTTGGATGGTTACAAGCGGGCTAAAAAAACCGGGGTCGCCGCTTTTGTGGAGCACTTTTTCAGCGAATTTTCTGAGCTTTATGCCGAGCGGATGACGGCTAATCCGGTCAATTTTCCGGGCTTTCGGCTGTCGATTGAAAAGGCGTTGGCGAACGGTGTGACCCCCTGTGGGGTGGTGGCGGGCATTGGGGTGCTCAAGGAAGGCGGGCAGCGGGTGGGGGCGTTGATCTCCAATGTCGCTTTTCAGGCCGGGGCTTTCGATATGGCTGGGGCGGAAAAGCTGTGCGATCTGCTGGTCGAGTGCGGTGAGCAGGGGTTGCCGGTGGTGGCTTTTGTCTCTTCCGGTGGCATGCAAACCAAGGAGGGGCCTAGTGCGCTGTTTTCTATGGGCATCGCCAATGACCGTATCACCCGCTTTATCGAGCGGACGGGGCTGCCGGTGATCGTGTTCGGTTTTGGCGACTGTACGGGCGGCTCGCAGGCGAGTTTTGTCACCCATCCGCTGGTGCATACCTATTATTTGAGCGGGGCGGATATGCCTTTTGCCGGACGGGTGGTGGTGCCCTCTTTTTTGCCGGCGATCTGTACCTTGGCCAATTATTTGCACCGTACGCCGGGAGCCATGCAGGGGCTGGTCAAACATCCTTTTGCCGATGGGTTGGATGACAAGCTGCGGGCGGTGGACCCGGATATTAGTGTGCCGACTGACCGTATCGAGCGGGTTATTCAGGGCATTTTGGAAGGCCGCGATGGGCGCGATTCCGGGGCGGCGGTGGAGCGCGATCTGGAGCCTATCAAGGCACGGGATTTGATGGGGCCGATCGAGAGGGTGCTGATTCATGCGCGGGGTTGCACCGCGGTCAAGCTGATTCGCATTGCGCAAAAGCTGGGTAAAAAGGTGTTGTTGGTGCAGTCGGATCCGGATATGGAATCGGTGGCGGTGGATATGCTGACGGCGGGGGATGAGGCGGTCTCGCTCGGCGGGCAGACCCCGGATGAGAGCTATTTGAATGGCCTGAGTGTGGTGACCATCGCTAAGCGCAAGCGCGCCGATGCGTTGCACCCGGGCATCGGTTTTCTGTCAGAGAACGCCGATTTTGCCCGCTTGTGTCGCAAAAATGGGTTGAATGTGATCGGCCCGCGGGCCAGCAGCATGGACACCATGGGCAACAAATCCAATGCCATTCAGACTTCCATGGAGTGTCAGGTGCCGGTGGTGCCGGGGAGTCACGGGATTTTGACCAGTGCTGAGGCCACGGCGCGGGTGGCGGAAGAGGTGGGCTATCCGGTGTTGCTTAAGGCGGTGCATGGCGGTGGCGGCAAGGGCATTAAGGTGGTGCGGGGGGCGGAGGAGGTGCGCGATGCCTTCAATAGCGTCTTTGTGGAGGCGCGTAGTGCTTTTGGTAACGGCGACCTTTATTTGGAAAAGTTTGTCGAATCCATGCGCCATATAGAGGTGCAGATTTTGCGCGATAGCGCGGGCAACACCCGCATTTTGGGGCTGCGGGATTGCACGGTGCAGCGCAATAATCAGAAAGTGCTGGAGGAATCCGGCTCCACCATGCTGTCGAAAAAGCTGCAAAAAGTGTGCTACGACAGTGCTCAGGCGTTGGCCGATGCGGTGGATTACATTGGGGCGGGCACGGTCGAGTTTATCTACGACATGGCTGGCAAGTGCGTGTATTTTATGGAAATGAACACCCGCCTGCAGGTGGAGCACCCGGTGACCGAGTGGACTTCAGGGGTGAGCATTGTCAGCGAGCAATTTCGTATCGCCGAGGGGGGGTCCATTGCGGATCTGGAAGTGGCGGAAGACGGCTTTGCCATCGAGGCGCGTATTACCGCCGAGAAAGCGGTGCTGGGGCAGGACGGCACCATCGACTTCCGCCCCACCCCCGGGCAGGTGACCGAATGCCACTTTCCGCAGCGCGAGCATATGGAGCTGATCGCTGCGGTCGATGCCGGCAAGGTGATCTCGCCCTTTTACGACAGCATGATCGCGCAGCTGATCGTGCATGGGGCGGACCGTAACGAGGCGATTGCCCGGCTGTTGGAGGTGTTGGAGAATAGCCGCATAAAGGGGGTTTGCACCAATATGCCGCTGCTGCAGAAAATCCTCACCGATGAGGTTTTTGTTGGCGGCAAATACGACACCAAATATTTGCCCGGCTTGCTGGAGCGGTTGGACAAGGCGGCGTTGGTCGAGGAAATGGCCTATACCGGGGTCGCGGCGGTGGCGACTAGTGCGGATGCGCTGCGCATCGAGGGGAGCGATGAGCTGCGGGTGTTGGCGCCTATGACGGGCATTTTTTATACCACCCCGGCCCCCAGCGAGCCGGAGTATGCGCCGGTCGGCAGCCGCAAGGCGTTCACCGATACTTTGTGCCAGATCGAGGCGATGAAGCTGTTCACGCAGATCTCGCTGGCCAGCGTTCAGGGGGCGGGCGATGTGTTTGGGGCCGAGCTGAGCTATGAGGTGGTGCGCGTCAATCAGGCGAGCGGGGCGCAGGTGAACGCCGGCGATCTGCTGTTTGTGGTGCGCCCGCGGCAGCCTTAAACCGCCCTGAACCGCCACCGCAAACCCTAGCCGAGCAGCGGGCCCCGCGAATGTCTGCCAGTGCTATTCAGGAACTGCTCGCTAACAACCGCGCTTGGGCCGAATCGCAGACCCGCCGTGATGCGGAATTTTTTACCCGCTTGGCCGGCGGTCAGCGGCCGCGATTTCTGTGGATCGGCTGTTCGGACAGCCGGGTGCCGGTCAACCTAATTACCGGTTTGCCGCCGGGCGATGTCTTTGTGCATCGCAATATCGCCAATCGGGTGGTGAGCGAGGACAGCAATTTGCAAGCGGTGTTGCAGTACGCCATCGAGGTGTTACGGGTGGCGCACATTGTGGTCTGCGGGCACTATGGCTGCGGCGGGGTCAAGGCGGCGCTGGAGGGCAGCACCAGCGGTGTCATTCGCGGCTGGCTGGAGCCGGTGCGCACCGCTTGCATCTGCTCTGGAGTCTGTGCGAGCGGGCCGGCTGGGCCCTTGAGTGCGGCGGTTTGGAAGCGGGCCTGTGAGGCGCATACGCTGGAACAGCTGGTTCGGCTGCGCGCCAATCCCTTTGTGCAGGATGCGCAAGCGCACGGGCAGGGGCTGTCGCTGCATGCGCTGATCTATGATTTGGCAGATGGACGGCTGCGGGTGCTGGATTGAGCGGTGGTGGGGCGGGTAGGTCGCTTGGTTTGGCGGTTCAGCGAGGGGGGTTTGGTTAGCTCGATTTGTTCGGGGTGGATGCGGATTTGGCGGGCTTTGTAGAGGGCGGCTAGGGCGCGTTTGAAGTTTTTTTTGCTGGCTTTGAATTCGCGGTAGATGGCCTGTGCCGGGCTTTTGTCGGACAGTGGCAGGCGACCGCCGCGCTCGCTGGCGCGTTGTAGGATGCGCTCTTGCAGCTCATCGCGGGCGGCTTGGCTTAGTGCGTTGATACTCAGGTCGACTTTGCCGTCATCGCGTACTGCCTTAATCCTGCCGCGGCAGCGGTCGCCTATTTGCAGGGGTCGGCCTAACTCGGTGTGGTGGATTAGCCCTAGGTAGCGGCCACCGAACACCGCTTTGTAGCCGAGCTTGGAGGGGGCGGCGATCAGCAAGTCGACCTCATCGCCGGTTTTGTGCGGGCCGCTGGATTCTTGCAGGTGGCGGTGCAGTTTGCTGCTGGCGGCTAGGCGACCGCTGCGTGGGTCTTGGAAGATGTGGACGACGCAAAGTTGGCCGACTTCTGGGGGATACGCCTGCTCGGATTTGGGTAGTAACAGGTCTTTGCCGATGCCCCAATCGAGAAAAGCCCCGAAGGTGCCGACCGAGCGCACCATCAGGGCGGCGCAGTCGCCCAGCTGGGCTTTTGGGGTGCGAGCGGTGAGGGCGATGCGGTCGCGCTCTAGGGGGTAGAGGAATACTTCGAGGTGCTCGCCGGTATTTGGGGGGGGGATATCGGGGGGCAGTTCGGCGGTTGGTAGAAGCAGGGGGCCGTGCTCGCCGCCGTCCAGTTGGAAGCCATTGGGGAGTTTGGCGAGCACGGATAAGCGAGCCATTTGGCCGAGAGCGGGCATGGGCGGGGCGGGAGAACAGGTGGGGCGGCGATTATAGCCCTTCGCATAGGCTTTGCTGCCTGATCCGGGCGGGCTTTTATTTTGCCGGGTTGTTGCGGATTGTGCGGTTTGGGTTTTGCTACCATGCTAGGCTGTTATGAGTTTGGACACTGTGGAGGAGCCATCATGGGCAGTCTTACTATTCGCGACCTCGATGATGAGGTGAAGAAGCGTTTGCGGGTGCGGGCGGCGGAGAGGGGGCATTCTATGCAGGAGGAGGCGCGCATTATTCTGGGTGCTTCGTTGGGCGTGGTGCGTGGCATGCCCGGGAAAGAGTTGGTGAAGGTTATGCGGGAACTGTTCGGGCCAGAGAACGGCGTGGACTTGGATCTGCCGCCGCGTAGCTCGACTCGGGAAGTGCCGGATTTTTCTTGAGGGCAGACGGTGATATTGCTGGATACCAATGTTCTGTCTGAGTTGATGGCTCTCGCTCCATCTCCAAGAGTCTTAGGCTGGGCTGCGCGAAATATGACCGATGATATGCTGGCTACCACGGTAATCAGCTTGTCCGAAATAGAGTATGGCCTCACCTGTATGCCGGTCGGTCGTAGGCGAGAAGGCATGCTTAGACGCTTTGCTGCCCTGAGCGGGGCGGGGTTTTATTCCGCCGTACTGTCACTGGATGAGTGGGCGGCACGATTGGCTGGGCAGTTGCGTGGGCAACTCAAGATGAAGGGGCTAGTCGCCGACCCTGCGGATATGATGATTGCTGCCATTGCTCGGCTTGCGGAGGCACCGTTGGCTACGCGCAATGGCCGGGATTTTGCTGAGACGGGGGTGGAGATTATTGATCCTTGGGCGGCTTGAATTGCTTGGATTGAAAGCAAGGCCCGGCGATTGTGCAAATTGGGTAGAAATAAAAAGTTGTCGGTTATTTGCGGGAAAATATGCCGCCGGCGATGGTGGCGAATAGGCCGGTGACACTGGCGATGTTTGAGCCGGCTATGAAGTTTAGGGTGCTGGTTTCTAGCTTAAATGGGATCGCGGTGAAGCCGTGTAAAAGAAGGATACCGAATGCGATGGTTGTGTAGATACAGCAAAATATGAAGACTCTGTTGGCGTAGGGGATTAGCAACCGGGCCTTCTGCGACTCAACTGAGGTTTCTTTCTTTAGGCGGTTGACCTCCGCCTGAAGAGCCATGTTTTTATCTTTCAGTTTATCCAGATCTTCCGCTGGTCCGCGTGGTTCTGGGATTGCGGGGGACCGCTCAACCAATTCAAGATCAAGATCTTTGGTCATGCGGCTAACTCTGTCTGTTCCTCGGTCAACCTGACCCCAAGATCATGGTAATAGCGGCGAGTTTCTTCGTTGGGAATGGGGGTATTCTGGCCGTGCGGGTAATAAGCGGTGTGCCAAGGCGTGTCTTCTTCATGTAGCATTCTGGACAGGCTGAACCCGTGCAGGTGCCCGTAACGCCGCCAGACCATATCGATAATACGGTTTTCGGTTTTCAGAAATTTGCCGCGGATTACCGGGCCCCGGTTTTCCGTCCCTAGCACCGCGAAAGGATTGTCGTCGTTTTCGCGAATCAGATCTTTCAGTGGGCGCAAACCTATATGGTTGATCCTGCAGTCTAGTTCGGGATATACGGCCCCCCCATCCCAAGCTTCCGGCTCTATGGCGGTTAGGGGCTGGTTGGTGTAAGCCAGCGTCCAGCCGTGGGCTAGATAGACTAGGTTTTGGAGTTGTATTTGCGTCAGTCCCGCTCCGCTGGTGCGGCGGGCGCGGCGGAGGAATTCGTTGGCGACGGCTTCAGGTCTTTGGTACGGCATTTTGCTGTGCTCTTTGCGGTGTTGCGTCCCATCATACACAAAAGACTGCCGATTTGGGGGCACTCTGAATTCAGGTTAAGGGATGAGACCGACTGTTTGGCGGTCTAGTTCGGCTTTGAGGGGTGGCTCAGGGGGTGGGGGAGTCTGCTCGCGGTCTTGGGGGGTGGGTTCTTTGGCATATCCGCTTGCTTCGGTTTGCATGGCCGTGCGCAACGCATCGCCTACATCTTGCCAAGCCTGATGGACTAGGTCTGGGCGCGGGCGGGGGGGGGGGCGGCTTGCTTGGGGCGAATAGGACGCTTAGGTATGCCGCGAAGCCTTCGCGGAACCCCTGCATGAAAGGCTGGGTTTGCTCAGTGCGCATTGGAATCTCCGGGTTGGGGGCGGAAGTGTAGCATGGTGGGAGGGGATCTGTGCCGAATTCATCAGCCCCGCAAAATCCAATCTTTTCCTCCAACTCCAACCCCCCAAACCCCCCTTGTCAGGGGGGCTTAAAATGGGGATCCCCTTGTTATCAGGGGCTGAGCGAGAAACCCCTTGTCGGGAGGGGTTATTGGGCGGGTGGGGTTAGAAGTTGTATTTTACGCGGGCACCGTAGTAGGCTTCGGCACCGCGGGGTTGGCGGTGGAAGGCGCGGGAGATGCCGCCGGCATTTTCGCGGGCGGCCCCGTACCACTCTTCATCGGTGACGTTTTTACCGAATAGGGAGGCTTCGTAGCGGCCGGCTTTGTCGACTACGCCCACGGTGAGGTCAAGCAGGCCGTAGGCTTCTTGGACTAGGTGGGGGTCGTTGTTTAGGGTGAAGTGGACATCGTCTTGCCAAGTGTAGGTGATGTTGCCGAAGGCACTGAAGGGGAGGTGCTCAAGCGGTAGGGAGGCATCTAGGGAGATGTTGTATTTCATCTCGGGGGTATTGGGGGCGGTGGTGCCGGCTACATCGGTGAGACCGCCGCTGCCGACTTGATCGGGGGCAGCGGTAGCAACCACAGCGTTTTGCGTTCCGCTTACAAAGTAGCCGAGCTCTTGGCCCGCTGTGAGTCCGCCGACACAGCCCTGCTCTGGGGTCTGGCCCGGGTAGCAGGGTTGCATTAGGTTTTTCACTTCGGAGTCGGTGTAGACCAAGCCTAGCGAGAGGCGTAGGTAGTCGTTGATGGCGAGAACCACGTCAGCCTCCAGCCCCTGCACATCGAGGTCACCGGCGTTGACGGGGACTGTGGTCAGATCAGGTTGCAAGATGGTGGTTTGTAGGTCGGTTACATCCATGATGTAGAGGGCGGCGTTGACTTGGAGGTTGTCCATGGGGCGCGATTTGATGCCGATCTCGATGTTTTCCGCCACGGTTGGCTCGACGAAGGCTAGGTTGCGACCTGGGGTCAGGGAACGCGCCGTGCCAGTGCGACCGAGGTTGACACCGTAGCCGATGAAGCTGCGGCTGGCGGAGAGGTAGAAGTTCATGTCATCGGTGGCTTGCCAAGAGGCTCCGAGGCGGGCGGACCAGTCGCTGTTGTCTTGGCTGTCGCTAACGGGGGCTCCGCTCAAGGTGTACACTGGCGTTGAATAGCCTGCTAACGGGGCCGGCGTAAGTGGAGTGCCGTTTTCGACGATTACTAGGCCGGAAGTGAGTGGGTTGGCTTCCAGATCGATGGTGGCGGTGTTGGTGGCTGTGTCCACGGTGTAGGCGCGCGCATTTTCGGGGATTGGAACGAAGTTAACCATTGAAGGTGCGAGGACGGCGCGGTTGTAAAAGTCCACATCCAGATTTTCTTGAGTGAAGCGGAAGCCAGCGAATACATCGAGGGAGTCGCTCAGGCTTAGGGTGAAGTCGGCGAAGGCGGCGTAGGT
The DNA here is from genome assembly GCA_014323765.1 of Cellvibrionales bacterium. Classification (GTDB taxonomy): domain Bacteria; phylum Pseudomonadota; class Gammaproteobacteria; order Pseudomonadales; family GM7GCV1; genus GM7GCV1. The sequence continues at coordinate 146,775 of JACONM010000010.1, forward strand.
TTCGATGTCGGCATCGTGCTTGGCACTGCTGACGGCGATGCCGGCATCATCGGTGGGGTTACAGTTGCCGGCGGTGAAAGCTCGGGCTGGATCGCGGGCTGCGGGCGAGCAGTCGATGAGCGTGAGGTTGCCATTTGCATCAAACCCAACGTTGTCCTGAGCACCGTTCAGGCCGGCGTTTAGGAATAGCTCTACATCGGCACCTTGGCGGTCTTGCATGTCTTGGTAGTAGAGGCCGGCGGTCCAGTCTAGGGTGCCGGTGCTGCCTTCGATGCGGAACTCTTGGCTGAGGTATTGGTATTCGACTAGGTTGGTGTGGCCGTCGTCGGCGGTGTTGTTAATTTTGACGTTGGTTTTGATGGATGCCAGTAGGCCGGGGTAGTTGCCGATGTTGCTGAGCTCGGCGGGGCCGGAGTCAACATCGACGGTGGATTGGGCGGTCCAGTCGCGCAGGGCGGTGATGGAGCGGAGGGTGAGGCTGTCGCTCATCCGGTAGGTGAAGTCGGCGGCGAAGCCGTGGCTTTCAGAGCGGTTGTTAGGGTTGCGGTCGCCGTTGATGTTGACTGTGCTGGGGTCGGCGATGACTGCCCTGCCGCGGGCGACTGCTGCGCCGAGTTCGGTTTCGGGGTTATTCGCTTTGGTGAGGAAATTTACGAATGCGGTCTGAAGGGCACCCCCTGCGGTGGCAAGTCCGGCTTGCGCTGTGGCTATACGGTCGGTGTCTTCAGCGGCGGTAGCGGCAGCCAACTCAGCCTGCGCAATAGCAAGGCCGACCTGCGCACCAATAACGGAGGGGAGTTCGGGTATCACATGGTTGCCGCCGTTGCCTTGCAGGTGTTCGCGTAGGACACCATTAAAACCGAGATTTTCAGCGCGGTTGACTACTTGGGGGCTGAAGCCGTGGGTGCTATCTAGCATGTCGATGGTGAAGAGGCCGTTTAGGTTGTCGCTAAAATCGATGTCGAGCTTGGCGCGGAGGCCCCATGAGTCTTCGCCGCCGAGGTCTTCGCCTTGGGGGTGGATGTTTTCGATGTGGCCGTCGCGGTCTTTGGAGATGGCGAGGATGGAGGTGCGGGCGGTGGCGGAGAGGGGGGCACTGAGCATGGCGCGGTAGAGTTGTTCTTCATCGGTGGTGGCGGAGACGTCCACGTAGGCTTCGAATTCGTCGGCGGGGCGTTTGGTGGTGATGTTGATCGCGCCGCCGGTGGAGTTGCGCCCGAAGAGGGTGCCTTGGGGGCCGCGGAGGACTTCAACGCGCTCGATGTCGGCTAACTCGGTGACGAATTCGCCGTTGCGGGCGTAGGGGACACCGTCTACCACTAGGGATACGCTGGGTTGGAGGCCGCCTTCAATGGTGTAGGAGCCGAGGCCGCGGATGTTGAAGTTGACCGCTTGGGGGCCGTGGCCGTCTTGGAAGTTGAGCGAGGGGGAGGCTTGCGCTAGGGAGCGGGTGTCGTTGATGGCGCGGCGGTCGAGGGCCTCGGCCGAGACGACATCGACGGAGATGGGCACCTCTTGCAGCGATTGCTCGCGCTTTTGGGCGGTGACGATGATCTCTTCCAGCGTCATCTGCGCATGGGCGGTGCCGCCGAAGGCGAGGGCGGAGATCAGAGTGGCGAGTGCCAGCCCTTGTTTGTGATGCAATGGTTTCATGGTGGGTACCCCAGTTGATAAATTGTGGCGGCGACGGTGCGGGTTGCCTTGGCGGATTTGCCTGGTTGCCTAATTGTACCGCCAATACGGCACCGACTCCGGGCCTGCAAGTTGCGGATAATGCGGCTTGCGGGCGGGGATGTCAAGAGTTGCTGGTGCATATATGGGCCTAGAAATTGTATTTTAGGCGGGCGCCGAAATAGGATTGGGCACCGCGGGGGACGCGGGCGAAGACACGGGCGATGACGGGGGCGGCTTGGCTGCGGTTGCCGACGTAGTATTCATCGGTGATGTTTTTGCCGAAGAGGGAGAGGTCGTAGCGGCCTTGGCGATCGGCGATGCCGAGGGTGGCATCGAGCAGGCCGTAGGATTCTTGCATTAGGAGTGGGTCGTTGTTTAGCTCGAAGAAGACGTCGTCTTGCCATGTGTAGGTGAGGTTGGCGTAGCCGTCGAAGGGCATGGTGTTTAGGGGGAGGTTTAGGTCTAGGGCTAAGTTGAATTTTAGTTCGGGGGTGTTGGGCGCGTCGTTGCCGCTGGCATCAAATGTATCGCTATTGTCGCAGCCGCGGTCTGTTTGCTCGGCGTAACAGTCCACGCCCGGCAGATTTTGTAGGGAAGCAGTGATCCGCGACAGGCCGGCGGTCAGACGTGTATTGTCGTTGAAGGACCAGACTAGGTCTGCTTCCACCCCGGCGGCATTGAGGTCGCCCGCATTGACCGGTCGAGTCAGGGTGTCGCCGCCGCTGCCGGTGACGAAAACGGTGGTTTGGAGGTCGGTGACTTCCATGATGTACATGGCGGCGTTGAGTTGCACTCCGTCCGACAAGCGGGATTTGATGCCGAATTCTAGACTCTCCGCCACTGAAGGTTTGATGAATATCTCTTCGACCTTAGATTCGGGCCTGCCGATGTTGGCGGCGGCACCGATAAAGCCGCGGCTGATGGAGGCGTACATGTTGACGCTGTCGTTGGCTTCGTAATTGATGCCGAGGCGACCGGACCAGTCGTCGGAACTGAGGCCCGCTTTGTTCTCGCCATCTGGGTAGCGTTGGGTGGCCTGTACGCCGTTGTCGTTCTCGACGGTTGAGTCTCGCAAGCGAACGGCAACGGTGTTGTTTTCAGCGTCTAGGGTCACTGTGTTGGTTGGCATATCGTTGTCATCGCGCTCATCGTCGGGCCTGTGGAGGGCGTTGTAAAGCAGGAAATCGAGCTCGGCATCTACGCTTTCATCGGTCCAGCGGAGGCCGGCGAAGAGGTCGAGGCGATCGGTCAGGTGGAAGGTGGCATCGGCGAAAATTGCAAACGCTTCAAATTCGGCGGTGTTTTGGGCACTTTGCGCTAGAAGGAATGGGCCGTTTGGGCTGGCGGGGAAGTAGAGTTCGATATCGGTGCCTTGTTTTTCGGAGAAGTCTTGGTAGTAGAGACCGGCTACCCAGTCGACGGAATCCGAGGTGCTCTCGAGGCGGAATTCTTGACTAAGGTAGTCGAATTCGATTTCTACGTTGTGGCCGTTGGGGTTGCGGCCGAGGTTGGTTTGGTTGACGTGTACGGGCAATCCGAAAGCTGCGCTGCTTATCTGTCCAGGGCTGGCATCGACATCCATGTCGCCGCTGCCTTCCCAGTCGCGGTAGGAGGTGATGGAGTGGAGTTTGAGGCTGTCGTTTAGTTCGTAGGCGATGTTGGCGGCTATGCCGAAGGTCTCGATGTAGTTTTCGGCGGCGTTGGAATCGTTGATATTTACCAGCAGGCCGTCGTCTATTACACGCTGACCTAGGGCGGTGCGTGCTGCTTTCTGCTCGGCGAGGCAGGCTTCGTTGCAATCTTCACTTTCGGCTATGGCTTGGCCCGGCAACCAGCCCATGCGCTCGATGTGCAGGGCTTGCGGGTTATTGGGCACTGAAGTGACACCGGGGCTGAACCCGTGGGTGGTGTCGCTCCAGTCGACGGTGAAGAGGGCGTTGCTGCCGGGGGCAAAATCCCAGTCGATCTTGGCGCGGGCACCGGTGCTTTCGTTGCCGCCGAGATCGGGGGCGTGGGGGGAGAGGTTTTCCAGATGGCCATCGCGGTCGGTGCGGTAGGCGACCAGCTGAGCCCCAAGGTTATAGGCCAGTGGGCCGCCGAGCACCACGCGGTAGCGTTGTTCGTCGTCGGAGGTGTAGGAGATGTCCACATCGCCCTCCAGTTCATCGCCCGGGCGGGTAGTGACCACATTGATGGCCCCCCCCGTCGCGTTGCGCCCGAATAGGGTGCCTTGGGGGCCGCGGAGGATTTCGACCCGCTCGATGTCGGCGAGCTCTGATACGAATTCGCCGTTGCGGGCTAGGGGGACGCCATCGATGACCATGGAGACGCTGGGCTGAATGCTGCCTTCGATGGTGTAGGAATTGATGCCGCGTATGCCGAAGCTGGTGGAGGAGGGGGCGAAGCCATCGAGGAAATTGAGGGAGGGGGAGGCTTGGGCTAGGGAGCGGGTGTCGGTGATGGCGCGGCGGTCTAGGGTGTCGGCGGAGACTACGTCGACGGAGATCGGCACGTCTTGGAGGGATTGTTCGCGTTTTTGGGCGGTGACGATGATCTCTTCCAGTGCTAGGTTGGCTTGGGCACTGGTGCTGAGTAGGGCGGTGCCGAGCAGGGCGGCGGCGAGGTGTTTTGGCAGGTTAGGCATGATCTGTTCCCCAATGGGCTGTGTTTTGTGTGTGCCGCGGGCTGGTTTTTGGGCCGGCGGCGATTCCGGTTGCTTATGATGGGGAAGGGGTGGGCTTTTGTCAATGGGTTTTTGATTTTTTCTCTGGACAATTTTTGGGGGGACTTCCTACAACTTCCAATGCCAAACCCTTCAAATTCCCAGACCAACCCCCCTAACCCCCCTTGTCAGGGGGGCTTCGATTTGGGGGACCCCCCTTGTCAGGGGGGCTTTATGCCGCCTAGGCAGAGGTATTTGATTTCTAGGTAGTCGTCGAGGCCGTATTTGGAGCCTTCGCGGCCTTGGCCGGATTCTTTGATGCCGCCGAAGGGGGCCATGGGGTTGGAGATGAGCCCTTCGTTGATGCCGACTATGCCGTATTCTAGGGCTTCGCCGACCCGCCAGATGCGGCCGATGTCGCGGCTGTAGAAGTAGCAGGCTAGGCCGAATTCGGTGTCGTTGGCCAGATCGATCGCTTGCTGTTCGGTTTGGAAGGGGATTAGGGGGGCGACGGGGCCGAAGATTTCTTCGCGGAAGACGCGCATTTCTGGGGTTACAGCGGTGAGGACTGTGGGGGCGATGAAGCCCTGGCCTAGATCTAGGCGGGTGCCGCCGGTGGCGATTTTTGCGCCGCGGTTGGTGGCGTCGTGGATGAATTCCATGACATCGGCGGCGGCTTTTGCGTCGATTAGGGGGCCGATTTGGGTGTCGGGGGCGGTGCCATCGCCGACTTTTAGGGATTCGACGGCGGTTTTGAATTTATCGGCGAAGGCGGCGTAGATGCCCTCTTGGACTAGGAAACGGTTGCTGCATACGCAGGTTTGGCCGGCGTTGCGGAATTTGGCGGCTAGGGCCCCGGCGACGGCGGCATCGAGGTCAGCATCGTCGAAGACGATGAAGGGGGCGTTGCCGCCGAGCTCCATGGAGGTGCGTTTGACGGTGGCGGCGCATTCTGCCATTAGCTGTTTGCCGACCGGGGTGGAGCCGGTGAAGGTGAGTTTGCGGACTGTGGGGTTGGCGGTGAGTTCGGCACCGATTTCGCTGGTTTTGCCGGTGAGGATGTTGATGACCCCGGCGGGGATGCCGGCGCGGTTGGCGAGCTCGACGATGGCGAGGGCGGAGAGGGGGGTGGCGTTGGCCGGTTTGCAGACCACGGTGCAACCGGCGGCGAGGGCCGGGGCGATTTTGCGGGTGAGCATGGCATTGGGGAAGTTCCAGGGGGTGATGCAGGCGACCACGCCGACGCCTTGTTTGAGGACCAGGATGCGCTGGTCGGGTTTGGGGGCGGGGATGGTGTCGCCGTAGATGCGCTTGGCTTCTTCGGCGAACCATTCGATGAAGCCGGCGCCGTAGGCGATTTCGGTGCGGGCTTCGGCTAGGGGTTTGCCTTGTTCGGCGGTGAGGATTTGGGCTAGGTCTTCTTGCGATTCCAGCATCAGATCATGCCAACGGCGCAATAGGGCGGCGCGCTCGGGGGCGGTGCGGGCGCGCCAGTCGGGTAGGGCTTGGTCGGCGGCGGCGATGGCGCGGCGGGTTTCATTGGTGCCACAGCGGGCGACTTCGCAGAGTGTGGCCTGATCGGCGGGGTTGATTACGGGGAGGGTTTCGGCGGAATCGGCGGGGAGCCATTGGCCGGCGATGTACGCTTGGGTGCGCAGCAGGCTGGGGTCGGCTAGGCGGATTTTTAGGGCGGTGTTTGGCATGGCGGTGGCTCGCTGGTGGAATTTGGAACTTTAGATCGATGCAGGGCGATCAAATGGGGGGTTAGGCGGGGACGTAGAGGGTTTGGGTGAGCATGAACTCGCGCAGGCCCTCGGTGCCGTTTTCGACGCCGAGGCCGGATTGCTTGTGGCCGCCGAAGGGGGTGTGGGGGGTGGCGTAGTGGGCTTCGTTTATCCAGACCATGCCGGATTGCAGCTGGGTGGCGATTTGCTGTGCTTTCTGGCGGTCGGCGGACCAGACGGAGGCACCGAGGCCGTATTGGGAATCGTTGGCGCGGGCGATGGCGTCTTCTACTTCGCTGAATTTGAGCAGGGGGACGATGGGGCCGAACTGTTCTTCTTGCACTATTTTGGAGTCTTCGGGGGGGTTGTCGACGATCGATAGGGGGATGAAGTAGCCGGGGCCGTCTGGGGCTTTGCCGCCGAGGGCGAAGCGGTGGCCGCTTTGTTGGCAGGATTCGAGGAGGTCGCGGACGCGCTGGTATTGGCGTTGGTTTTGGAGGGGGCCGATGACTGTGTCTTCTGCTAAACCATCGCCGACTTTGATGTTGCGGGCGTAGGCGACTAGGGCGTCGCGCAACTCGTCGTAGATGGATTCGTGGATGTAGATGCGTTTGGCGGCGATGCAGATTTGGCCGGCGTTGACGAAGGCGGCCCAGAAGAGCTTTTCTGCCACTTGCTGGATATCGACATCGGGTAGGACGATGGCGGGGTCGTTGCCGCCGAGTTCTAGGGTGAGGCGCTTGAGGGTGTCGGCGGCGCTTTTCATGACTTGTTTGCCGACCGCGGTGGAGCCAGTGAAGCTGATCTTGTCGATGCCGGGGTGGGCGCTGAGCCAGGGGCCGAGGCGGTCGCTGCCGGCGATGACATTGAGGACGCCGGGGGGGAGTAGGTCGCGGATGAGTTCGCCGGTGCGTAGGCTGGCCAGCGGGGTGGTGGGGGCGGGCTTCCAAATGACGGTGCAGCCGGACAGTAGGGCGGGGCCGAGCTTCATCATGGCCAGTGAGATCGGGTAGTTCCAGGGGACGATGGCGGCGACTACACCGATCGGTAGGTGGCGGACGATGATGTCGCGTCCATCGGGGTCGGTTTGGCGGTCTTCGGGGAGGGTTTGGTTGGTGGATTCGCCGAGCCAGTAGGCGGCGATTTCGACTTCCTGGGTGGCATCGGCTAGGGATTTGCCCTGTTCCATGGTGAGCAGGTGGCCGATTTCGGCGGCGTGTTCGGCGATTTTGGCGGCGACTTGGCGCAGCTGGGTGCCGCGCTCTTCCATCGATTGGGCGGCCCAGGCGGGGAAGGCTTGGCGGGCGGCGGTGACGGCTTGGTCTAGCTGGGCGCGGGTGCAGTCGGGGGCCTGGGCGAACGGTTGGCCGGTGGCCGGGTTGATGACCGCGAAGTGTTCGGTGCCGGGGTGGGCGGTGCCATTTATGGTTAGGCTGAATTCGGTTGGGATATTTTGCATGGGGGCGGTCTCGCTGGGTTAGTGCTCGAACATGATGACGTGGCGGGCATCGGCGCTGCCTTGTTCGAAGGCGGCGAAGGCATCGTTGATTTGGTCGAGGCGGATGTGTTTGGAGATGAGCGGGTCGAGGTGGAGTTTGCCGCGCATGTAGAAGTCGACGAAGTGAGTCATGTCGATGCGGAAGCGGTTGGAGCCCATTAGGCAGCCTTGGATCTTTTTCTCTTGGATGAAGTCGATGAAGCCCATCTCGACCGCGGCGTCGGGCGGTAGTAGGCCGAGGACTGTGGCGGTGCCGCCGGGCCCGAGCATGGCGACCGATTGTTCGGTGGTGTGTTTTAAGCCGATGGCTTCGAAGCTGTAGTCGCAGCCGCCGCCGGTGATCTGTTGGACCTGTTCGACGGGGTTGTCGCATTCGCTGGGGTCGATGCAGTGGGTGGCGCCCATGGTTTTGGCCAGTTCTAGCTTGGCGGGCTGCATGTCGATGGCGATGATTTTTCCGGCGCCGACGATGGCGGCACCGTTGATCGCCGCCAGACCAATGGCTCCGCAGCCGATCACTGCGACGCTGGAGCCGGGGGTGACTTTGGCGGTGTGGAAGACGGCGCCGACGCCGGTGGTGGTGCCGCAGCCCATGAGGGCGGCGCAATCGAGAGGCATGTCGGGGTCGATTTTGGTGAGGGCGTTTTCATGGACTAGCATTAATTCGGCGAAGGAGGAGAGGTCGGTGAACTGGTGGATGGTCTCGCCATTTTGTTGCAGGCGCGGTTCGTCGGTGGGGCGGCGGCGGATCTGGTCGCTGGCGCAGAGGGCGGGGTTGCCGGTCAGGCATTTGTCGCAGGTGCCGCAGAAGACGGACATGCAGGTGACGATGTGGTCGCCTTTTTTGACGTAGGTGACATCGCGGCCGACGGCTTCGACGATGCCGGCGGCTTCGTGGCCGAGGATGGTGGGGGTGGGGGTTAGGGCGGTGGGCATTTTGCCGGTGAAGACGCTGTAATCGCTGTGGCAGACGCCGCAAGCGACGGTGCGGACTAGGACTTCGCGGGGCTGGGGGTCGGCGACCTGTACCGGCTCGATCTGCATCGGCTGGTTGGGTTCGCGGAACAGGGCGGCTTGCATTTGGGGCACGGCTGCGATCTCCGGTTTAATGGGTATTTTGGGGGCTATTTTTTGGGGTGTAGGACGACGGGGACGTGGGTGATGGTGCGCATGACGTTGTTGGTGGCGCGTTGTACGGGGCCGACCACTTCGATGCGTTCGAAGCGGGGCATGATTTCTTCCCAGAGGACCCGCAGCTGCATCTCGGCTAGGCGGTTGCCCATGCAACGGTGAATGCCGAAGCCGAAGGCGACGTGGTTGCGGGCGTTTTTGCGGTCGACGATCAGCTTGTCGGCGTTGGGGAAGACGGATTCATCGCGGTTGCCGGACAGGTACCACATCACCACTTTGTCGCCCTTGGCGATCTTTTTGCCGCCGAGCTCGGTGTCGGCGACGGCGGTGCGGCGCATGTAGATGACCGGGGTTTGCCAGCGGATCATCTCGGCGACCATGTTGGGGATGACGGCGGGGTTGTCGCGCAGTTTTTGGTATTCGTCTGGGGATTCATTGAGGGCGAGGACGCCGCCGGAGATGCTGTTGCGGGTGGTGTCGTTGCCGCCGACGATCAGTAGCAGGACGTTGCCGAGCATCATTTTTGGGTCGCTAAAAATGTCTTTGGCGGTCTCGCCGCTGTGCGCCAGCATGGAGATGAAGTCGTTGCCGGGCGGGGCGGCGGCGCGCTCGTTCCACATTTTGATGAAGGTGTCGGCGCAGTCTTGCATGGCGGTCTGGCGTTCTTCGTAAGACATGCCGCCTTCGCCGACAAATTCCGGGGGGGAATTGGCGACTTCGGTCCAGTAGGTGAGTTTGTGGCGGTCTTCGTAGGGGAAGTCGAGCAGGGTGGCGAGCATGCGACAGGTGAGCTCGATGGAGACCTGTTCTACCCAGTTGAACTCTTCGCCGATGGGCAGGCTGTCGAGGATGCTGGCGGCGCGTTGGCGGATTAGGGATTCTAGTTTGGCGAGGTTTTGTGGGCCGACGGCGGGGGCGGCGGCGGCGCGCTGGGTGTTGTGGCGCGGCGGGTCCATTGCGATGAAGTTTTCATAGGACAGGTCGATGTCGCGCTCTAGGGTGACTCCGCCCCAGGTCATGGCGGAGGAGAAAATGCGGTGGTTGGAGTCGACTTCTTTGATTAGCCCGTGGGTGCTGACGGACCAGTAGGGGCCGTAGGGGCTGTCGGATACGCGGTTGACTGGGGCTTCTTTGCGCAGGCGGGCGAAGTAGGGACGCCAGCTGTCTTGGGCGTAGAGTTTTGGGTCGCTGACATCGAGCTGGTCGAGGGGGATTTGGTTTATGGCGGCTGTATTCATAGTGGGGGAGCGGGGGTGGGTTGCGCGGTGATTTTACAATAGGAACGCGCAGGGGCGCAAATCGGTCGGTGGGGGCCGGGCGGCGGGCAGTGAGCGGCGACTTAACGCGGTGGGTTTGGTGGGTCGCGGGGAATGGGCGGTGCGGGCAGGCGGAAAGTGGTAGCGGGGGCTGGATTTGAACCAACGACCTTCGGGTTATGAGCCCGACGAGCTACCAGACTGCTCCACCCCGCATCGGCTGTGCCTGACTTTGGCTTTGGCCTCGGCACCGGGCACAAGCGGTGCGCAAGGGTTGCATTGTACCGGGTGTGCGGCTTGCCGGTCAATAACCGCGACATCTGATACGGCCAATTTTTGGTGCCCAGAGCCGGACTTGAACCGGCACGGCTTGCGCCACTACCCCCTCAAGATAGCGTGTCTACCAATTCCACCACCTGGGCCTGAAACATGCAAAGCTACCGCTATTCGGCGGGCATCTCTAGGGGGGCGGAGTCTACCTCATTGGGGGTCGGAAGCGATACTGGGATTTCAATCGACTGCGGTGCGGCTGAATCGTCGGGGACCGGGTCATCGGTGGGCATTTGCAGGCTGGAGACCGGGATTTCGATCACTTGCGGCTCCATGCCTTCTGCTGCGCCGTCTTGCAGGTCGGAGAGGGGGATGTCCATCTCTATCGCTGGGGCTTGCTCGGCTGGTTCGCTGTGGTCGATGCGCTCGATGGCCGGGGCTTGCAGATTGGTGGGCGCGGCGTGGTGGGCGAGGAGCGCGAGGCCCAGACTGGTGGCGAAAAAGAGGACCGCCAAGACCGCGGTGATGCGCCCGAACAGCGAGCCGCCGGTGCTGCCGAAGACCGTTTGTGCGCCGCCGGCTCCCATGGAGACGCCCATTTCGGCACCTTTGCCTTGCTGCATCAGCACTAAGCCGACCAGCAAAAAGGTGGTGATGAAGTGCACGGTGGTGATTGCGGTGTCCATTGTCTGTTCCTGTGGCTGTGGCCGTGGTTGAGGGTGTTGGCGATCCTAAGGGCCCCTAAGGGCGCAGAGTCGCTCGGCAGATGGCAATGAAGTCGGCGGCGACCAGTGCGGCACCGCCGATGAGTCCGCCGTCAATGTCCGGCTCGGCGAAGAGGGCGGGCGCGTTGGCGGGCTTTACGCTGCCGCCGTAGAGCAGGGCGCGGGGCGGGGTGTCCAGATGGTGGCGGATGAAGGCATGCACCTGTTGCGCTTGCGTTGGGCTGGCGGTGGCTCCGGTGCCGATGGCCCAGATCGGTTCGTAGGCGATGACCAGTTTGCGGAGTTGGGCGGCATTGAGGGCGGTTTGTAGCGGTGCGAGCTGCTGGCTAAGTATTTGCTCGGTGGTGCCGGCCTTGCGCTGGGCGAGAGTCTCGCCGATGCAGAGGATCGGAGTCAAGCCGTGTTCTAAGGCGCGGGCGACTTTGGTGGCGGTTTGCTCGCTGGTCTCGCCGCATTGGGTGCGGCGTTCGGAGTGGCCGATAATTGCCCATTGGCAGCCGCTGTCGGCCAGCATTTTTGCGCTGATTTGGCCGGTGTGGGGGCCTTCGGGGTGTTCGCTGAGGTCTTGGGCACCGAGTTGGATGCCCGGTGCGCCCGCTTGGATTAGGCTGGCGGCTAGGGGGGCTAGGTAGGGGGTGGGCGGGCAGAGGACGATCTGCGTTGCCGGCGGGCCGTTGTCCGCCGCGCTATCGAGGCGGGCGGCGGCTAGGTTTTGCGCCATCTCGGTCAGCAGGGCCTTTGAGCCGTGCATCTTCCAGTTGGCGACGACTAGGGCGGTGGGGGCAGGTGTTTGGGGCATGATTTGGTGGGAGTCGAATCTGAGGGGGTGGATGGTAGCGGTAAGCGGGGGGTGGCTCAAGCGTAGCGGGCGCGAACGGTGGCGGCGAGATCGGCGGCGCACTGGTCGACTAGGGCGGGGTCTTCGCCGGCGACCATGATGCGAATTAGTGGTTCGGTGCCGGAGGGGCGCAATAAGACGCGCCCGCCGCTGGCTAAGCGTGTTTTGACCTCTGCCAGCTGCGCCAGCACGTCGGCATCGTCGATAGTGGCTAGGCGGCGGTGTATGGGGACGTTGATCAGGGCCTGCGGGCAGGGGGGGAAGGTGGCTTCTGGCAGGTTCCAGTTGCGCGGGGCGAGGGCGAGTAATACCTGCAAGGCGGCGACCACGCCATCGCCGGTGGTGCCGGCTTCGGCGCAGATGATGTGGCCGGAGGGTTCACCGCCGAGCGAGTAGCCCAGTTTTTGCATGGCGGCGGACACGTGGCGGTCGCCCACTTTGGCGCGGTGAAACTGCACCCCGCGGTCGCGCATGGCGCGTTCTAAGCCGAAGTTGCTCATGCCGGTGCCGACTAGGCCCTTGAGTCCGCCTTGGGCGTGGCGGTGGCAGGCGATGATGTAGAGCAGCTGGTCGCCATCGGCCAGTTGGCCGGCGGAGTCGACGAATTGCACCCGGTCGCCGTCGCCGTCAAAGGCGATGCCGAGGTGGGCGCCCTCTGCCACCACTTTGCGTTGCAGGGCGGCGGTGTCGGTGGCGCCGCAGCCGCGGTTGATGTTGCGCCCGTCTGGGGCGGTGCCGAGCAGGCTGAGTTCGGCACCGAGCTCGGCGAAAACTTGCGGGGCGGTTTGGTAGGTCGCGCCGTGGGCGCAGTCGAGCACTAATTTTAGGCCGCTTAGTTGGAAATCGGCGGGCAGGGTGCTTTTGCAGTGTTCGATGTAGCGGCCGGAGGCATCGGTGACTCGGAAGGCGCGGCCGAGTTCGGCGGGGCCGACGGTGGCGAATGGTTGGTCGAGGGCGGCGGCGATCTGCGCTTGCATGGCGGCATCGAGTTTGTGGCCAGTGGCGGAAAAAAACTTGATGCCGTTGTCCGGATAGGGGTTGTGCGAGGCACTGATGACGATGCCGGCTTGCGCTTTGAAAGTGCGCGTCAGCCAGGCGATGGCTGGGGTGGGCATGGGGCCGAGCAGTCCGACCTCGGTGCCGGCGGCGATTAGCCCGGCTTGGAGCGCGGATTCGAACATGTAGCCGGAGGCGCGGGTGTCTTTGCCGAGCATGACTCGCCGCGGGGGCGGGGTGTCCGCCAATACTCGTCCGAGGGCCCAGCCAAGTTTGAGCATGAAGTCGGCAGTGATCGGCGGCTGGCCGACGGTGCCGCGAATGCCATCGGTGCCGAAATAATTGCTGGGGCTGGGCATGGCGGTTTTGCTCGTCTGTCGAATTATTTGGATCGCCGGGTTATTTGGGGTCGGCGGGGCGGTTGTTTTGCATAGCGTACCAGATGCGTAGCATATCGGCAGCGGCGGGCAGATCATGCACCCGGAAGATGCGGGCACCGCGTTCTAGGGCTAGGGTGTTGAGGACTGTGGTGCCGGCTTGGCGCTGGTCGAGAGGGCGGTCGGTCATGTGCGCCAGCATGGATTTGCGGGAGAAGCCGACCAATAGCGGGTAGCCGAGAGCGGTTAGGGCGGGCAAGCCGTGTAATAACTGTAAGTTGTGTTCCAGAGTTTTGCCGAAGCCGAAGCCTGGGTCGATGCAAATGCGCTGGGGCGCGATGCCGGCGGCTTGGGCGGCGGCGATGCGCTCTTCCAGAAACTGCCGCACCTGCTGCACCACTGAGTTGTAGGCGGGCTGCTGTTGCATGGAATCTGGCTCGCCTTGCATGTGCATCAGGCAGACCGCCAGTTTGCTGTCCGCCGCGGCTTGTAGGGCGCCGGGGCGTTGTAGGGCGCGGACATCGTTGACCATCTGCGCCCCGGCGGTGGCGGCGTGGCGTATGACTTGCGGCTGGCTGGTGTCGACCGAGATGGGGGTGGCGAAGCGGCGGGCGAGGGCTTCGATGACCGGCAGCACCCGCGCCAATTCTTCGTCTAAGGCGGGCGGCTGGGCACCGGGGCGGGTGGATTCGCCGCCAATATCGAGCCAGTGGGTGCCGGCTTCGATCATGGTGGCGGCGCGGTCGATGGCGCGATCTACGGCGGGGCGCCCGTTGCGGTAGAGCTGACCGCCATCGGAGAAGGAGTCGGGGGTGATATTGAGCACGCCCATTAGCTGGGGCGTGGGGGTGAACTTAATCAAGGGAGGCTCTGATCGCTTTGTGGCGATTGATTATCAGTGGGCCAAAATGGCCGCTGGGTGCGGGGGCGCGAGAGGATATTGGTGTTGCGTTCAGGGGGCGGGTGGTGCAGGTGGGGTTTGTGGTGGTGGGCGGTATTTTGGCTGAGCCGGGGCGGCATTGGTGGGGGTGCGGGCGGCGGCAAGCGAGCCGAGTCTGGGGAGGGCGGCTATGAGGCTTAGTGTTGGCTGGCTGGGCCGCCTACTGGGGCGCCGGTGTCGGTGTTGGCGGATTTGGTATTTTTGCTGGCGGTGGCGGGGGGCTCGGTGCTGGGGTTGCCTGTTCCCCAATCTTTTGGGGGGCGGACTTTGCGGCGGGCCATGAGGTCTTCTACTTGCTGGCTGTCGATGGTTTCGTATTCGATGAGGGCATCCTTCATGGCGTGCAGGATGTCCGTGTTTTCTTGCAGGATTTCGCGGGCGCGGGCGTAGCATTGGTCGAGGATTTGGCGGGATTCGCGGTCGATGCGGTCGGCGGTTTCTGGGGAGTAATTCAGGCGCACTGTGTTGCTCGATTCGGCGCGTTGTTCGCCGTAGTGGACGGGGCCTAGGCTGTCTGACAGGCCCCAGCGGGTGACCATGTTGCGGGCCAGCTGGGTGGCGCGTTCGATGTCGTTGGCGGCACCGGTGGTGACCGCATCGGTGCCGCCGATGAGCTCCTCGGCGATGCGCCCGCCGAACAGGCTGCATAGGCTGCTGAGTAGGGCGCGGCGGCTGGAACTGTATTTGTCTTCTTCCGGCAGGTACATGGTGACGCCGAGGGCTTGGCCACGGGGGATGATGGTGACCTTGTGGATCGGGTCGTGCTCGGGCATTAAAAAACCCACGATGGCGTGGCCGGCTTCGTGGTAGGCGGTGGTGATTTTTTCTTTTTCCGACATGACGAGGGAGCGGCGTTCGGCACCCATCATGATTTTGTCGCGGGCGAATTCGAAGTCTTCCGCGTCCACTGCGGGCTTTTCGCGCCGTGCGGCGACTAGGGCTGCTTCGTTGACTAGGTTGGCCAGATCTGCACCGGAAAAGCCGGGGGTGCTGCGGGCGAGCACGGCGGGGCTGACGCTGGCATCGGCTGGTACTTTGCGCATGTGGACTTCGAGGATTTGCTCGCGCCCGCGGATGTCGGGCAGGGAGACGTGGACTTGGCGGTCGAAGCGGCCGGGGCGTAGCAGGGCGTGGTCGAGCACATCGGGGCGGTTGGTGGCGGCGATGACGATGACGCCTTCGTTGCCTTCGAAGCCGTCCATTTCTACCAGCATTTGGTTGAGGGTTTGTTCGCGCTCGTCGTTGCCGCCGCCCCAACCGCCGCCGCGGTGGCGACCGACGGCATCGATCTCGTCGATGAAGATGATGCAGGGGGCTTGCTTTTTGGCCTGATCGAACATGTCGCGCACCCGGCTGGCGCCGACACCGACGAACATCTCGACAAAATCGGAGCCGGAGATGGTGAAAAACGGCACCCGGGCTTCGCCGGCGATGGCCCGGGCCATGAGGGTTTTGCCGGTGCCAGGCGGGCCGATCATCAGCACCCCGCGGGGGATTTCGCCGCCGAGCTTTTGGAAGCGTTGTGGGTCGCGCAGGTATTGGACGAGTTCTTGCAGGTCTTCTTTGGCTTCGTCGATGCCGGCGACGTCCGAGAAGCTCATCTTGATTTGGTTTTCGCTCAGCAACCGCGCTTTGGAGCGACCAAAAGACAGCGGCCCGCCGCGACCGCCGAGTCCCCCCTGCATTTGGCGCATCACAAAACCGAAGACCGCGAGGACGATGAGGATGGGGAAGGCGGCGACCAGTAGCTGCACTAGGAGGTTTGGTTCGCTCGGCTCGCGGCCTTTGACGATGACCTCGTTTTGTAGCAGGTCGTCCATCAGGCGGTTGTCTGGGATATTGGGGCGCACGGCTTGGAATTTCTCGCCGTTTTTTAGTTGGCCGTAGATTTGCTGTTCTTGGAAGGTGACCTCGCGCACATTGCCGGTCTGCACTTGGCGGACAAAGTCGGTGTAGCTGAGGTCCTGTTCGGAAGTTGGCTGGTGGAGGTTTTGGAATACCATCAGCAGGATGGCGGCGATCACCACCCAGAGCATCAAATTTTTGGCCATGTCGGTTTTCTGTCCCATTGGCTTGCTTGCGGAATTTGCGCGATCATGTGCGCCATTGTGCCAGATTTGCGCACGCCGTGCATCAGCGCAGGCCATGTGCCACTAGGTAGAGCTCGGCGGAGCGGGGGCGTGAGGCGGCGGGTTTGCGGACGGCGACCCGCGCGAAGCGTTGGCGGGCGGTGCGGCAGTAGGCATCGAAGCCTTCGCCCATAAAGAGTTTAACGACTAGGGTGCCGCCGGGGCGCAGCATTTGGGTGGCGGCATCGAAGGCCAGTTCGGCCAGGTGCATGGCGCGTGGTTGGTCGAGGGCGCGTTGGCCGCTTAGATTTGGGGCCATGTCGGACAGTAGGAGGTCTACGGGGGTGTCGGCTAGGGTCTGGGCGATCTGTTGCCAGATCGCGTCTTCGGTGAAGTCGCCCTGTATGAAATCGACCCCTGCGAGCGGGGGCATGGGCAGGATGTCGCAAGCCAGCACTCGACCGCGCTTTTTTGTCTGGGCGCGGTGTTTTATCCGTGCCGCGGCGACTTGGCTCCAACCGCCGGGGGCGGCGCCTAGGTCTAGGACGCATTGGCCGGGTTTGAATAATCGCTCGCGCTGGTCGAGTTCCAGCAGTTTGTAACTGGCGCGGGAGCGGTAGCCGGCGCGGCGGGCGCGGGCGACGAAATCGTCGGTGTGTTGGCGGCGTAGCCATTGGCGGCTGCTGGTGGATTTGGGCATTGTGAGGGCGGGATGGGGCAGGCTGGGGCGGTGCAATGATAGCAATCTGGCGCGGGGCCTCTGGTACACTTGCCGCCCACTTTTGGCTGGTTTTTGCAGAGTTAATCGTTATGTCGGGTACGGTGGATTCGATCTATCAGGGGGCCCCGCTGGGGGATGTCAATATCGTTGCTTGCGAGCGGCTGCTTACTCCTGCCGAACTGGGTGCGCAGTTGCCGGTGAGTGCGCGTGCGGGGGAGACGATTCAGGCGGGGCGGCGGGCGGTGCGGGCGATTTTGGATGGGCGCGAGCGGCGGATTTTGGTGGTGGTGGGGCCATGCTCGGTGCATGATGTTGAGGCGGCGTTGGAATACGCTGGGCGGTTGAAAAAGCTGGCGGATGCGGTGGGGGATCGGTTGTTGATCGCTATGCGCGTCTATTTTGAGAAGCCGCGGACCACGGTCGGTTGGAAGGGGCTGATCAATGATCCGCATATGGACGATAGTTTTGCGGTGGAGGAGGGGTTTAAGATCGCCCGGCGGTTGCTGTTGGATATTGCCGAGCTGGGGCTGCCGGCTTGCACTGAGGCTCTGGACCCGATTTCGCCGCAGTATATTCAGGATTTGATTAGCTGGTCGGCGATCGGGGCGCGGACGACCGAGTCGCAGACGCATCGTGAGATGGCGAGCGGGCTGAGCTCCGCAGTGGGGTTCAAAAATGGCACCGATGGGGGGCTGACGGTGGCGATCAATGCGCTGCAATCGGTGGCGCGTCCGCATCGTTTTTTGGGCATTTCTAGTGCGGGGGAGGTGAGCGTGTTTCATTCGCGGGGCAACCCTTATGCGCATCTGGTGTTGCGTGGCGGTAGCAAGCCGAACTATGACTCGGTGAGTGTGCAGCTGGCGGCTAATCGGCTGCGGGAGGCGGGGCTGAAGCCCAATATTATGGTCGATTGTAGCCATGCCAATTCCAACAAGGATCATCGACTGCAACCGTTGGTGTTGGAAAATGTGACCAATCAGATTGTGGCGGGGGACCGCACCATTATGGGGGTGATGGTGGAGAGCAATCTGGGGGCGGGCAATCAACCGATTCCGGCGGATCTGGCGAAGCTGGAGTACGGGGTGTCAGTGACCGATGCCTGCATGGATTGGGCGACCACCGAGGCGGCCCTGCGCACCATGCATGAGCGGCTGGCGGCGGTGGATCTGGGGGGCGGCTCGGCGGGGGAAACTGTGGGGGCGGTCGCTGCGGCTTAGCCTGGTTTGGCTTGGGTTGGCTTGCGCCGCGGCGGTTCAGTCGTCTTTGTAATAGGCGTTGGAGGTGTCGCTGTGGTCGGTGATGTCGCGCACCCCGGCCAGCTCTGGTAGCTTTTCTAGCAGGGTTTTTTCCACCCCTTCGCGGAGGGTGAGGTCGAGCATGCTGCACCCTTGGCAGCCGCCGCCGAATTTTAGTACGGCGATCTGGTCGCTCTCTTGCTTGCCTTTTTCCTCTCCCGCTTTTTTTCCTGCTGCTGCGCCCTCTGCTGATTTTTCCGCCTGCGCCGGGGCCATCTCGACCAGGGACACCTGCCCGCCGTGGGCGGCGAGGCCGGGGTTTATGTCGTTCCAGAGGATGTAATTGACGCGGTCTTCTAGAGGGCTGTCGGCGGAGACCTGCGGGACGCGGGAATTGGGGGCGCGGATGCTGAGCTGGCCGCCCATTTGGTCGGCGGCGTAGTCTACCCGGGCACCGTCTAGGTAGGGGGCACTGCGTTGTTCGAAGAAGACTTTAAAGGCATCGAGCTCGAGGATTTGGTCGTCTTCCTGCTGTTCGCCGGCGCGGCAGTAGGATAGGCAGGTCTCGGCTTCGGGGGTGCCGGGGCGCAGGACAAACATGCGGACATTGACGTCGCCCTCTTGTTTGGCGAGCAGGCCGGCTAAGTAGTCTTGGGCGGAGCGGGTGATCTCGACCGAGAAGGAAAGCATGGCGGCGGTGGGTAGCGGGTTTGGGCGGGCCATTTTACGCTAGGCGGCGGGCGGCGGCATGGTGAAAAATTCTTCTGCTAGAATAGGCGGTTCACACATCTATATAAAAACATTTTGATATTGCAATGGCTGCCGCGCTGCACCGGGCTCTCGCCGAACGCATCCTGATTTTGGATGGGGCTATGGGCACCATGATTCAGCAGCATGCGCTGGGTGAGGGCGATTTTCGCGGGGTGCGCTTTGCCGATCACCCGGTGGATCTGAAGGGCAACAATGATCTGCTGACGCTGACCCGCCCGGATCTCATCGCGGCGATTCACCGCGATTATTTGGCCGCCGGGGCGGATCTGATTGCGACCAATACCTTCAATTCCACCGCCCTCTCGCAGGCGGATTATCGGCTGGAATCTTTGGCGGGGGAACTGAATGAGGCGGCGGCGCGGTTGGCGCGGCAGGCGGCGGATGCTTTTAGTGCGCAGACTGCGGACCGCCCGCGCTTTGTGGCTGGGGTGCTGGGGCCGACTAGCCGCACTGCTTCGATCTCGCCGGATGTTAGCGATCCGGGGGCGCGCAATGTGCAGTTTGATGAATTGGTGGAGGCTTACCGGGTGGCGGCTGCTGCGTTGCTGGCTGGCGGTGTCGACCTGCTGCTGATCGAAACCGTTTTCGACACTTTGAATGCCAAGGCGGCGGTGTTTGCCTGCGAGGCGGTGTTTGCTGAGCATGGTCGGGTGCCGCTGATGATTTCGGGCACCATCACCGATGCCTCGGGGCGCACCCTGTCCGGGCAGACCACGGCGGCATTTTGGAATAGCCTGCGCCATGCCAGGCCGCTGCTCATCGGCTTAAATTGCGCCTTGGGGGCTGCCGAATTGCGCCCGCATGTGGCGGAATTGGCGCGGCTGGCGGATACCTATGTGAGCGTCCATCCCAATGCCGGGCTGCCCAATGCCTTCGGCGAGTACGATCAGACGGCGACCGAGATGGCCGACATTTTGGCGGAATTTGGGGCCAGCGGTTTTCTGAATATGGCGGGCGGCTGTTGCGGCACCACGCCGGCGCACATTGCCGCTTTGGCCGAGCGGTTGCAGGGCTGTGCGCCGCGCCAGCCTGCGCCGGCGACGAAAAAATGCCAGCTGGCCGGGCTGGAGCCGCTTAATGTGGGCGTGGATTCGCTGTTTGTGAACATCGGTGAACGCTGCAACGTGACCGGCTCGGCGCGATTTAAGCGGCTGATTCTGGAGGAGGATTACGAGGCCGCGGTGGCGGTGGCCCGCGAGCAGGTGGAAAACGGGGCGCAGATCATCGATATCAATATGGACGAAGCCATGCTCGATGCGTTGGTCGCCATGCCGCGCTTCTTAAACCTGATCGCCGCCGAACCGGACATTGCGCGGGTGCCTTTTATGGTCGATTCGTCGAAATGGGCGGTTATCGAGGCGGGGCTGAAGTGCATTCAGGGCAAGGCGATTGTCAATTCCATCAGCCTGAAAGAGGGCGAGGCGGCCTTTCTGGAGCAGGCGCGGCGGTGTCAATGCTATGGCGCGGCGGTGGTGGTGATGGCGTTTGATGAGCGGGGGCAGGCGGATAATTTGGAGCGGCGGCAGGCGATCTGTGCGCGGGCCTATGGGCTGTTGCGCGAGCGGCTGGACTTTGCGCCGGAGGATATTATTTTTGACCCCAATGTGTTCGCGGTGGCGACTGGCATTGAGGCGCACAATAATTACGGGGTCGATTTTATCGAGGCGTGTCGTTGGATTCGCGCCAATCTGCCGGGGGTGGGGCTTTCTGGCGGGATTTCCAATGTGAGTTTTTCTTTTCGCGGCAATAACCCGGTGCGTGAGGCGATTCATTCGGTCTTTTTGCTGCATGCCATTCGCGCTGGGTTGAATATGGGCATCGTCAACGCTGGGCAGCTGGCAGTCTACGATGAGCTGCCCGCCGCTTTGCGCGAGGCGGTGGAGGCGGTGGTGTTGAACCGTTCGGCGGCGGCTACTGAGCAGATGTTGGCGATCGCCGAGGAGTATCGAGGGGGCGAGGGCGGGCGCAACCGGGCATCGCAGGAGGATCTGGGGTGGCGCGATTGGGCGGTGGCCGAGCGGCTGGCGCATGCGCTGGTCAAGGGCATTAACCAGTACATCGAAGCCGATACTGAGGAGGCGCGGCAGGCGTTTGTGCGACCGATCGAGGTGATCGAGGGGCCGCTGATGGATGGCATGAATGTGGTCGGCGACCTGTTCGGCGCGGGCAAGATGTTTTTGCCGCAGGTGGTGAAGTCGGCGCGGGTAATGAAGCAGGCAGTGGCGTATCTGGAGCCGTACATCGAGGCGGAGAAGGCGGCGGGGCAGTCCAACGGGCGCATTTTGCTGGCGACTGTCAAGGGCGATGTGCATGATATTGGCAAAAATATCGTCGGCGTGGTGTTGCAATGCAACAATTTTGAGGTCGTCGATCTGGGGGTGATGGTGCCCGCCGAGCGCATTCTGGCGACGGCGCGTGAGCAAAATTGCGACATCATTGGCTTGAGCGGGCTGATCACCCCGTCGCTGGATGAGATGGTGGGCATTGCGCAGGAAATGGAGCGGCAGGGGTTTTCGGTGCCACTTTTGATCGGCGGGGCGACTACTTCTAAGGCGCACACCGCGACCCGTATTGCGCCGCAGTTTGAGCGTGGTTCGGTGGTCTATGTGCCGGACGCGTCGCGCGCCGTGGGGGTGGCGAGTAGCCTGCTGAGTGAGACCCAGCGGGCTGGGTTTGTCGCTGCGCTGCGGGACGAATATGCGACGGTGCGTGAGCGGGTGGCGCATCGGCGGTTGCGGCCGTTGGTGGGGTACGCCGATGCCTGCGCTCGCAAACCGGTGGTCGATTGGGCGAGCTATCAGCCGCCGGTGCCGCGCTTTTTGGGGGTGCGCATTGTTTGCGATTATCCGCTGGCAGAGTTGGTGGAGGTGATCGACTGGACGCCCTTTTTTATTAGCTGGGATTTGGCGGGCAAGTTTCCGCGCATTTTGCAGGATCCGAAAGTGGGCGAGAGTGCCGCCGCGCTCTATGCCGATGCGCAGGCGATGCTGAAACGCATTCTGGCTGAGCGGCTGTTGAGCGGGCAGGCGGTGTTTGGTTTTTGGCGGGCTAATCAGGTGGACGATGACGATATTCGGCTTTTTACCGAGTCCGGGGCCACGTTGGCCACCCTGCATCAGATCCGCCAGCAACGCTCCAAAGGCGGCGATGGGTGCTTGCGCAGCTTGGCGGATTTTGTCGCCCCGGCGGAGTCGGGGGTGGCGGATTATTTGGGCGGTTTTGTGGTCTCGATTCACGGGGCTGCGGCATTGGCGAAGAAGTATGAGGCTGAGCAGGATGATTACAGTGCCATCATGGTTAAGGCTCTGGCCGACCGCTTGGCCGAGGCCCTGGCCGAGCATTTGCACCGCCGGGTGCGGCGTGAGTTTTGGGGGTATCAGCCGGACGAGCAGCTCAGCAATGAGGAGCTTATCGGCGAGCGGTATCGCGGTATTCGCCCGGCGCCGGGGTATCCGGCATGTCCGGATCACAGTGAGAAGGCGACGCTGTTTCGGTTGTTGGATGCGCGGGACAATACGGGGGTGCGGCTGACCGAAAACTTTGCGATGGTGCCGGCGGCGGCGGTGAGTGGCTGGTATTTTGCGCACCCGCAGGCGGCGTATTTCAATACCGGTAAAATTGGGGCGGATCAGCTGGCTAGTTTGGCGGAGCGCAAGGGGATGGCGGTGGCGGAGCTGGCGCGGTGGTTGCAGCCGGTGTTGGAGGCTGGGGTGCTCGATTCGCTGTCTGCGTCTGCTGGGGCCGCAGAAACCGTGCGCCAGCCGGTGCTAGAGTCGTCGGCATGATGGACGGCAAAAAGGGTCGGAAGCCTGGGTTCTGGGCGGTGGTGCAGAGTACGCTGGCTGCCGCCTTTGGGGTGCAGTCGACTAAGAACCGTGAGCAGGATTTTCAGCACGGCAATCTTTGGGTGTATGTCGCTGCGGGGGTGATTTTTACGGCGTTTTTTGTCTTGGCGGTGCTGGGGTTGGTGCGGTTGGTGTTGGCTTTTTGATTAGCGGGCTAGGTTGTCGATGAAGCGTTTTACTCCGTCTAGCCAGTTTTGGGCTTTGGGGGCGTGTTGTTCGCTGAGGGTTTTTTGGAAATCGCGGAGTAGGGTTTGTTGTTTTTCGCTTAGGCGTACTGGGGTTTCGATCTGGACGCGGCAGAGTAGGTCGCCTTGGGTGCTGCTGCGTACGGGTTTGATGCCTTTGCCGCGCATTCTGAATAGTTTGCCGCTTTGGGTGCCGGGGGGGATGCGTAGTTTGATGCGGCCTTTTAGGGTGGGCACTTCTAGTTCGCCGCCGAGTGCGGCGACGGTGAAGCCTAGGGGAATTTCGCAGTAGAGGTCGCCGCCGTCGCGTTGGAAGAGCGGGTGGTCGCGCACCTGTATTTGCACGTAGAGGTCGCCGGGTGGGGCACCGCTGGTGCCGGCCTCGCCTTCGCCGGTTAAGCGAATGCGGTCGCCGGTGTCGACCCCGGGCGGCACTTTGACCGATAGGGTTTTGCTGCCGCGTGCTCGTCCCTCGCCGCCGCATTTGGCGCATGGGTCGGCGATGATCTGGCCGCTGCCGCGGCAGGTCGGGCAGGTTTGCTGGACTGAGAAGAAGCCTTGCTGCATGCGCACTTGGCCTTGGCCTTGGCAGCTGGGGCAGGTGCTTTTGCCGGTGCCGGATTTGGCTCCGCTGCCATCGCAGATGGCGCAGGCTATATAGGTGGGGATGCGGACTTTGGTGGTGGTGCCGGCTACGGCTTGTTCGAGGTCGAGTTGCAGCCGGTATTGCAGGTCGGAGCCGCGGCCCGGCTTGCGGCGGGAGCGATCGGCACTGGCGAAAATGTCGCCGAACACATCGCCGAAGATGTCTTCAAAACCGGCGGTGCTTTGGAAGCCGCCGGTGCGGGTCGCGTCCACCCCGGCGTGGCCGAAGCGGTCGTAGGCGGCGCGCTTTTCGGCATCCGATAGGACTTCGTAGGCTTCGCTAGCCTCTTTGAATTTGGCTTCGGCCTGTTTGTCGCCGGGGGCGCGGTCCGGGTGGTACTTCATGGCCACGCGGCGGTAGGCTTTTTTTAGCTCTGGCGGGGTGCTGTTGCGGTCGACGCCTAAGACTTCGTAATAATCGCGTTTTGCCACTGGTTTTTCCGCCGCCTAGCGAGTCTGGCTGTGAAGTTCGCCGTCTAGCGTGGGGGCTGTGGGCGGGTGACAGGTGCGGTGCT
Organism: Cellvibrionales bacterium; assembly: GCA_014323765.1. Taxonomy (GTDB): domain Bacteria; phylum Pseudomonadota; class Gammaproteobacteria; order Pseudomonadales; family GM7GCV1; genus GM7GCV1. Next base: position 170,852 of record JACONM010000010.1, read on the forward strand.
GAGTCGTTGCGGAAGTCGCGGTCGGGCCGGGTTACTTGTTGTCTTCTTTGACTTCTTCGAACTCGGCATCGACCACATCGTCGGGCGCGGCCCCTGTGGAATCTTGGGGCGCATCGGCACCGGTGCCGGCTTGCTGCTCGCCGTAGAGTTTTTGCGCTAGGGTGGCGGACAGGGTGGTGAGTTTTTCGGTGGCTTGTTCGATGGCTTGGCGGTCGTCGCCTTTGCAGGCGGTCTCTACTGCGGCGATGGCTGCTTCGATCTCGGATTTTTGTGCTGCGTCTATTTTGTCGGCGGCTTCTTGCAAGGTTTTACGGGTGGCGTGGGCCAGCCCTTCGGCACCGTTGCGCACTTGGATTAGCTCGGCGAATTTCTCGTCTTCGGCGGCGTGGGCTTCGGCCTCGGCGACCATTTTCTCGATCTCGCCTTCGGATAGGCCGGAGGAGGCTTTGATGATGATGGATTGCTCCTTGCCGGTGGCTTGGTCTTTGGCCGATACGTTGAGGATGCCGTTGGCATCGATGTCGAAGGTGACTTCGATCTGCGGCATGCCGCGCGGGGCGGGGGGGATGTCGGCCAGATCGAATTTGCCGAGGGATTTGTTTTGGGTTGCCTGTTTGCGTTCGCCTTGGACTACGTGGATGGTGACTGCTGTCTGGTTGTCTTCGGCGGTGGAAAATACTTGGGATTTTTTGGTGGGGATGGTGGTGTTTTTGTCGATCAGCGGCGTGGCGACCCCGCCGAGAGTTTCGATGCCGAGGCTGAGCGGGGTGACATCGAGCAGTAGCACATCGGTGACATCGCCGGCGAGGACCGCGCCTTGCAAGGCGGCACCCATGGCCACCGCTTCATCCGGGTTGACATCGCGGCGTGGCTCGCGCTCGAAGAACGCCTGCACTTTTTCCTGTACCAGCGGCATGCGCGTCTGGCCGCCGACTAGGATGACCTCGTCGATTTTGCTGGCGGCTAGATCGGCATCTTTGAGGGCGATTTTGCACGGTTCCAGCGAACGCTGCACCAGATCTTCAACCAGCGATTCCAGCTTGGCGCGGGTGAGTTTGACCACCAAGTGCTTGGGGCCGGTGGAATCGGCGGTGATGTAGGGCAGGTTGACCTCGGTTTGCTGGCTGGAGGAGAGCTCGATTTTGGCTTTCTCGCCCGCTTCTTTGAGGCGTTGCATGGCCAGTGGGTCGCCTTTTAGATCCAGACCGCCGTTCTCGCTTTTGAATTCTTCCGCCAAGTAGTCGATGAGGGCCATGTCGAAGTCTTCACCGCCGAGGAAGGTGTCGCCGTTGGTGGCCAGCACTTCGAACTGCTTTTCGCCGTCTACATCGGCAATTTCGATGATCGATACATCGAAGGTGCCGCCGCCGAGATCGTAGACTGCCACGGTGCGATCGCCGCTGCCTGCCTTGTCTAAGCCGTAGGCTAGGGCGGCGGCGGTGGGTTCGTTGATGATGCGCTTGACATCTAGGCCGGCGATTTTGCCGGCGTCTTTGGTGGCTTGGCGTTGGGAGTCGTTGAAGTAGGCGGGGACTGTGATGACCGCGGCGGTTACTGGCTCGCCGAGGTAGTCTTCGGCGGTTTTTTTCATTTTTTTCAGCACTTCGGCGGAAATTTGCGGGGGGGCTTTTTTCTCGCCCTTTACTTCCACCCATGCATCGCCGTTGTCGGCTTTGACTATCTGATAGGGCACCATTTGGATGTCTTTTTGCACGACCTTGTCGTCAAATTTGCGGCCGATTAGGCGTTTGACCGCGAACAGGGTGTTGTTCGGATTGGTGACCGCTTGGCGTTTGGCGGACTGGCCGACTAGGGTTTCGCCCTCTTTGGAGAAGGCGACAATCGACGGGGTGGTGCGGTCGCCTTCGGCGTTTTCGATCACCCGCACTTTGCTGCCGTCTAGGACCGCTACGCAGGAGTTAGTGGTGCCCAGATCAATTCCGATAATTTTGCTCATTGTGCTCTCCGTCTGTTGGCCGCATGGTCGTTGGCTATGAGTTGTGATATAGGTCTGCCCGGCGCAATTTCAAGCCTGCTTCAGACTGGCGCAGGGGCTAATCGGGGGCCTTGCTGACCACCACCATGGCCGGGCGTAGCAGGCGACCGTTTAGGCTGTAGCCTTTTTGGTGGACTTCTAGGATGCTGTTTGGCTCTAGATCCGCGTTGGGCAACATGGCGACCGCCTGATGTTGTTCGGGGTCGAAGGGCTGGCCGACTGGCTCGATTTGCGTGACACCGTGTTTTTGCAGGCTGTTGAGGAAGGATTTGCGGGTGAGTTCCAGCCCCTCGGTGATGGCGGGCGGGGCTTCTGCGTCCATGTTGGCTAGGGCGCGGTCGAGGTTGTCGACCACTGGCAGCAGGTCTTCGACCAGGTGTGCGATGGCGAAACGGCGCGATTTTTCCGCCTCGGCCTCGGCGCGGCGGCGGGTGTTTTGCGCCTCCGCTTGGGCGCGTAGCTGGGCTTCGGTGGCCGCATCTAGCTGGGCTTGCAGGTTTTTGATCTGCTCCGCAAGGGGGATCTCGGGCTCTTCGGCGGGAGCGGTGGGTTGCGGCGATTCGTCTTGTGGCGGCTCGGCGGTTTGCGCTGCGGGCGGGGGGGTGGATTCGCTGGGGGTGGATTCGGATTCGGGTTCGGCTTCAGGCGCGGTGGCTTCTATTGCATCGGCTGCATCGGCGGGTTTTGGGGTGGGCTGCTTGGGCAAGAGTGCTCTCCGGCGGTGACGGTCTGTCGGCAGATATAGGGCCTAGTTTGGCGGCTTCAAGCGCGGGGGCGAGGCGGTCAATTCCAAATGGGGCTTGGCTCTGTGTAAAATTGTGCGTTTCCCAGCCGGGGATTGGGCGGTGTTCACCCAGCTTTTCGTAAAAAACCATAGCCTGATCGACTGCCTAGAAATTGAATTCGGGGCGGGGTTGTCGGCCATCACGGGCGAGACGGGCGCGGGCAAATCCATTTTGCTGGCCGCTTTAGGGCTGACCTTGCGCGACCGGGCCGATGCCAGCCAGGTGCGCGAAGGGGCGGATCGGGCCGAGATTCAGGCGCATTTTGATCTGGCTGGGCTGCCGGCGGCGCGGGATTTTCTGGAATCGCACAGTTTGGATGAGTCTGCGGACTGTGTGTTGCGGCGAGTCATCAATGCGGGGGGGGCGTCTAAGGCGTGGATCAATGGGCGGCCTGCCACCTTGGGGCTGCTGCGCGAGCTGGCTGAGCATCTGATCAGCATTCATAGTCAGCACGAACACCAGCGGCTGTTGCGCCCGGAACACCAATTATTGCTGCTCGATAATTACGCGGGGCAGGGGGCGTTGCGCCGCGAGGTGGCCCGGGCTTTCGAGCAGTGGACTGCCGCTGCTGTGCGTCTGCGCCAGCTGCGCGACAGTGAGGAAGAACAGCGGCGGCGGGGCGAGCTGTTGCGTTTTCATGTCGAGGAGCTCCAGCTGCTGGACTTGGCGGTCGGTGAATTTGCGGCGTTGGAGCGGGAGCAGCAAACCTTGGCGGGGGGCGATGAAATTCTGGCGCGATTGGCGGCGGCGGCTGACTTGCTCAGCGATGCGGAAAACTTCAATGCATTGAGCGCGGTGCAGCGGCTCGTGGGTCTGACGGCGGCCATCGATGCGCCCGGTTTGCCGGAAGTGAGGAAACTGCTTGAGAGTGCTGGCGCACAGCTGGAGGAGGTGCGTGCCCTGCTGCGGAATGCCAGCGAGCAGGTGCAGCCGAACCCGCAGCGGCTGGCGGAGGTGGAGGCACGTTTGTCGGCGGCTTTTGATCTGGCGCGTAAGCACCGTTGCGAGGCGGATCATTTGCCGGTACTGGCTGCCGAATTGCAAGCTGAGCTGGAGGCATTGGAGAGGGCGGCGACCGATGCAGGGGCACTTGGCGAGCAGGTGGCCGCGTTTGAGGCCGAGTACCGGCGGCTGGCCGGGGCATTGAGCGAACAGCGGCGGCGGGCGGCGGGTGAATTGGCGACGGCGGTGGAGCGTGAGTTTGCCGAGCTTAATATGGCTGGGGCCGGGTTACGTTTGCAGTTAACGCCGATCGAACCGGCGGCTCGCGGGCTGGAAAAGTGCGAGTTTTTAGTGCGCACTAATCCGGGGCAAGCGCACAAGCCATTGGCGCGGATTGCTTCGGGCGGGGAGATTTCGCGTATTAGTTTGGCGATCGGGGTAGTTACCGCCGCCAGTAGTCAAAACCCGACGCTGATATTCGATGAGGTGGATGCGGGCATTGGCGGGGCCACTGCGGCCAGCGTGGGCAATAAACTGCGCCAGCTGAGCCGCAATGCGCAGGTCATTTGTATTACCCATCTGGCGCAGGTGGCGGCGCGGGCAGACCGTCAGCTGTTAGTCGCTAAATCGAGCGACGGGGCGGGGACGCAAACGCGGATTCGGCTGCTGGGTGCGGACGAGCGGCGGGTGGAGATTGCGCGTATGTTGAGTGGCGACAGTCGCTCGGAGTATTCGATTCAGCATGCGGAGGAGTTGTTGAGGAAGGCGGGGGATTCAGGTAGTTAATCGGGAGGTGCGGCGCAGGAGGAGCTTCCCATTTTAGCAATGCATGGTCGGGGAATTTTAACTGAAGGGTTTCATTTCAATAGACCCTCCTGCCTCAGTTTAACTTTTAGCTCTTCATTGGTACCTGTGCCCTTGAACAGATTGCACGACATGCAAAGCAGTTGCAGGTTTTCTATATGATCTGTGCCGCCTTTTGATTTAGGGATGATGTGGTCGACGACTAGGTTATTGAAATTAAACTTATCGCTGCGACATCCGTTGCATATTCCCTTTTGCTCAGCGAACAGTGCTTTTTTATGTGTCCGGTAATGGGGTAGCTTGCCTAGGTCGGTGCGCTGGGGGATGTCATCGCGCAGGATGGGTTTATATAACACCTCCCCGACCTCGCCGCGGTTTAAGCGGTATTGGACCAGATCCGCCGCTTTGGGTGCAATATCAATGCCGACCCATTGCCGATCGAGCAGTTCTGCCGCCACGGGGGCAGTGGCGCATCCACAGAAAGGATCTAGCACCATATCGCCCTCATTGGATGAAGCGCGGATGATACGGTCTAGCAGCTTGAGGGGTTTTTGTGTTGGGTAGCCAATGCGTTCACGCGACTGAGAGTTTAAGTAAGAGATTTCCCATACATCTCGCATTGCCTTTTCTCGGCTTTTATCCGCGGTGTAGAACTGGTCCATTTGCCCATCGATAAATACTGTTTTTTTTGCGCCCTTGTGCTTGGACTTTATGCTATAGGGTTCTTTGAGGACATTAAAGCCCGCTTCTGGCATGGCATAAAACAAGAGCAGATCGTGCATTCGCTGAAAATGTTTTGTCGCGCCTGTCCACCGCTGATAGCTCCACACAATCTCATTGCGGAAGCTCTTTCTTCCAAACACCGCATCCATTAACAACTTCAAATAGTGGCTGGCGGTCGGGTCGCAATGCAGGAAAATAGACCCCGTAGGTTTAAGCAACCGATGCATTTCTAATAGCCGGACGGCCATCATAATCAAATAAGATTTCATGCCCTTGCTGTGGGACTCGCCTGCCGCATCCATTATCCGGGGAAAGGCAGGCATCTGATCGGCAATCTCGCTGAGCCATGCCTCATCTAAATCGTCCAGAGTCCATGTATCTTTGAATGCTGCACCCGCCGCTTCACTGCCAACGGGGGCGGAATAATTGCGGTTGGAGTTAAACGGTGGGTCTAGATAGATGAGGTCCACCGTCTCGCTGTTCATCCCCCGCATAATGGGCAGGTTGTCGGCGGTCCATAGCGTACGGTTAACCCAGTTTTGCTTGGCGGTTTTAGGCTTTGACATGATCTATCCGGTCTCTACTTGCTGCGCCCGATAAATTTGACATGCAAGGGTATGTGGCGGGCTAGTTTTTAGCGCGGTCGACTAGGCGGTTTTTGGTGATCCAGGGCATCATTTTGCGGAGTTTTTCGCCCACTTGCTCGATGGGGTGGGCGGCGTTGTTGCGGCGGTGGGCGGTCATTTCTGGGTAGTTGGTGGCTCCTTCGGCGATGAACCGTTTGGCGTAGCTGCCGTTTTGGATGTTCGCGAGGGCCTTGCGCATGGCGCGGCGCGATTCGGCGTTTATTACTTGGGTGCCGGTGACATATTCGCCGTATTCGGCGTTGTTGGAGATGGAGTAGTTCATGTTGGCGATGCCGCCTTCGTACATGAGATCGACGATGAGCTTGAGCTCGTGCAAGCATTCGAAGTAGGCCATTTCTGGCGCGTAACCGGCTTCGACTAGGGTTTCAAAGCCGGCTTTTACTAGCTCGACCGTGCCGCCGCAGAGCACGGCTTGCTCGCCGAACAGGTCGGTTTCGGTCTCGTCTTTGAAACTGGTCTCGATGATGCCGGTGCGACCGCCGCCGAGTCCGCAGGCGTAGGCGAGCGCGGTGGCGCGGGCTTGGCCGGACACATCTTGGTGGATGGCGATCAGATCCGGGATGCCGCCGCCGGCTGTGAATTCGCTGCGCACTGTGTGGCCGGGGGCCTTGGGGGCGATCATGATCACATCCAGATCGGCGCGTGGCACAATTTGGTTGTAGTGGACCGTGAAGCCGTGGGCGAAGGCTAGGGTCGCGCCCTGCTTTAGGTTTGGCTCGACCTCGCGCTGGTAAAGGGCGGCTTGCAGCTCATCGGGCACCAGCAGCATGACTAGGTCCGCGGCGGCGACTGCAGTGGCGACTTCGGTCACTTGCAGGCCGGCGGCTTCGGCCTTTTGCCAAGAGGCGGAATCGGTGCGCAGGCCGACGCGCAGGTCGGCCACCCCGGAATCTTTCAAGTTAAGCGCGTGGGCGTGGCCTTGGGAGCCAAAGCCGATGATGGCGACGGATTTTTGCTGGATGAGTTTGAGGTCTGCATCCTGGTCGTAGTAGATTTTCATAAGGGTTTCCCGGTGGGTTGCGATGAAAAATGGGGGGCTAGGGCGGTTACAGCGACATGGCTTTTTCGGAGCGGGCGATGCCGCTGAGGCCGGAGCGCACCACCTCTAGCACCCGGATGTCGCCGAGGGCGGCGATGAAGGCATCCAGTTTGGTGCCGTCGCCGACTAGCAGGCAAGTGTAGTAGCTGGGGGCGACATCGATAATTTGACCGCGGAAAATCTGTACGCAGCGGGCGACCTCGGTGCGACTTTCCGGGCTGCGGGCGCGGATTTTGATCAGCATGAGCTCGCGCTCTATGTGCGGGCCTTCGCTGATGTCCTGCACCTTGACCACATCCACTAGCTTATTGAGCTGCTTGGTGATCTGCTCGACCACGGCATCGTCGCAGGCGGTGGTCAGAGTCAAGCGCGACAGGCTGCGGTCTTCGGTCGGCGCGACATTGAGCGAGTCGATGTTGTAGCCGCGCTGACTGAACAGCCCCACCACCCGCGACAGGGCACCGGGCTCGTTTTCCAGCAGTACGGAGAGGATACGCACCGGGGCGGTCGGCGTGGCCATTTTAGGTGCGCTCCGTTTTGTTAATCCACATATCGCGCATGGAGCCGGTGGCAATCTGCATGGGGTAGACGTGCTCGGCGGGGTCCACCTGCACATCGATGAACACTAGTCGGTCGCGCAGTGCAAATGCCTCGCGCATCTGCCCTTCCATCTCCTCAAAGCGGGTAATTTTTACCCCCACGTGGCCGTAGGATTCCGCCAGTTTGACGAAATCGGGCAGGGATTCTTCGTAGAGCGACTCGGAATACCGCCCCTCGTACTGCATATCCTGCCACTGGCGCACCATGCCGAGGGCTTGGTTGTTGAGGTTGACGATTTTGACTGGCAAATGGTACTGGGTGCAGGTGGAGAGCTCCTGAATGCACATCTGAATGCTGCCCTCGCCGGTGACGCAGGCCACGGTCGCCTCGGGGTAGGCAAATTGCGCGCCCATGGCGGCCGGTAGCCCATAGCCCATGGTGCCGAGGCCGCCGGAATTGAGCCATTGGCGCGGACGGTTGAAGTGGTAATACTGCGCGGCAAACATCTGGTGCTGGCCAACATCGGAGGTGATGATGGCATCGCCTTCGGTGACTCGATAGAGGGTTTTGATCACATCCTGTGGCTTGATCAGGCTGCCTTGGCTGGGTTCGTGGTTAGGGCGCACAAACAGGCCGTGCTGGGCGCGCCAGCTGTGGCACTGCTGCCACCACTGTTCTAGGGCGGCGGGGTCAGGGCGTTGATCGCTGGATTCGAGCAGGCGGATCATTTCTTCGACCACCCGATCTAGAGGGCCGACGATGGGGACATGCGCGTTGACGGTTTTGGAGATGGAGGCGGGGTCGATGTCTACATGCACGATGGTGGCATCTGGGCAGTATTTTTCCGTGGCGTTGGTGGTGCGGTCGTCGAAGCGGGCACCGAGCGAGATGATGAGGTCCGCATGGTGCATGGCCATGTTGGCCTCGTAGGTGCCGTGCATACCGAGCATGCCGAGGTTGCGCGGGTCATCGCCGGCAATCGCGCCTAGCCCCATGAGGGTGTTGGTCACCGGGAAATTGAGCAACTCGGCCAGCCGCCGCGCCGGCTCGCTGGCATTGCCGAGCACGGTGCCGCCGCCGATGTAGAGCACCGGTCGCTTGGCCTGCAAAATGGCGGCCATCGCCTTTTTGATCTGCCCGGCGTGGCCGCGGACGGTGGGCTGGTAGGAGCGTATTTGTACGGCTTCCGGGTAGGTGTAGGGCACTTTTAGGTGCGGGTGGGTGGTGTCCTTGGGGATGTCCACCACCACCGGGCCGGGCCGACCCGTGCGGGCGATATAAAAACTGCGGGCGATGATGGCGGGGATGTCTTCCGGTCGCTTGACCATGAAGCTGTGTTTGACCACCGGGCGCGAGATGCCGAGCATGTCGGTTTCCTGGAAGGCATCGGCCCCGATCAGATGGCTCATCACTTGGCCAGAAATGACCACCATGGGGATGGAGTCCATATAGGCGGTGGCGATGCCGGTGATGGCGTTGGTCGCGCCCGGCCCGGAGGTGACCAGCACTGTGCCGACCCGCCCGGTGGCGCGGGCGTAGCCGTCCGCGGCGTGGGTGGCCGCCTGCTCGTGGCGGACGAGGATGTGGCGAATGGCCTGCTGGCGGAAGATGGCATCGTAAATGTGCAAGGCCGCGCCGCCCGGGTAGCCGAACAGAATATCGACCCCCGCATCCTGCAGGGAGCGGACTAGGATGTCGCCACCGGAAAGCATGTCAGCCATGGTTGGTAAGCCCCTCTGTGGCTCGTCGGTCTATAAAGCCGCTCGCAGAACCCGGGGGAAACGGTAGGATCAGTGGCAGGGGGGGCGGATAGATACCTCCCAATGCAAGCCAGCACTCGTCAAGAGACTGCGCCGCCCGCAACTCGCGCCGATAAGCCCGATTCAACAGCGCACAAACCGATAAGCCCGTGCGCCGGGTCTGCCGTGGTAACGGCATCGCAAGAGGCGATTGTGCGCCAGCTTGATGGCGATGTCAAATTGGTAAAATGTGAAATTTGTCGGTTGCAACTAAGCACCCAGCGGCTACCGATGCTATCATTATGCGCTGAGCTCGGTTGGCGATTACGCTCTCAACGACAAAACCCGCGATCGAGCTTGAGAAATACAATCACCTAAATTCACCCGGAAAACTCATGCAAACCAGCGACAAAACTGCCCGCGAGATCTACATGGACCTCAAGGCCAACCCCACTCGAGCCCGCTTTGGGTTTGGCGAGAAAGCCATTCTAGTCAATGTCGACCTGCAAAAAGCCTATACCCGCACCGATCTATTCAAAACCGCCTACGAAACGGATCCCGAGCAGCTGCGCTACATCAATGGATTGGCAAAACAGTTCCGCGCCAAAGGTTGGCCGGTAGTCTGGACCTATGTGGCCTACATGGATTCTGGCGAAGACTGCGGTGTGTGGGGTACCCGCACCGATACCCCGGATTCGCTGCAAAATATCAAGTTCGGTAGCGAGCGTACCGAGCTTGATGATCGGCTAGAAATCGACCGCGCTAAAGATGTGGTCTACTGCAAGAAAATGCCTTCCCCTTTTTTTGAAACACCACTGCAATCCTTATGCACTTGGCATCGGGTAGACACCGTAGTCATCACGGGTGGCTCCACTTCCGGTTGCATTCGCGCTGCGGCAGTCGATGCCTTATCGCGGGGCTATCGCACTATAGTGCCCGAACAGTGCGTGGCGGATAAACATGAAAGCTACCACTTCGCCAACCTCACCGATCTGGCCATTAAATACGCCGATGTGTTAGATGTGCGGGAAGTTTCGGCTTGGCTGGGTAAATAATCCGGATAAATAAACCATGCAAGAAGATCCTAAACTTTACGATTATTGGCCCTATCAAAATCGTCCCAAAATAACCTGGCCGAGGGGAGCACGTGTTGCATTTTGGGTGGCTCCTAACATCGAGTATTATGAACTTGACCCGCCCACCAACCCACACCGCAAGGCATGGCCCGGCCCCTGCCCGTTTCTGCCCGGCTACAGCATTCGCGACTACGGTAATCGAGTGGGGCACATGCGGCAAATGCAATTACTGGATAAATACGGCGTGCGTGGCTCTATTTCCCTCTCCACCGCACTCTGCGACCACCATCCGGAAATTATCGCCCAGTGTAAAGAGCGCAACTGGGAATTTTTCAGTCACGGCATTTACAATACCCGCTATACCTATGGCATGTCCGAACAACAAGAACGCGATATGATTAAAGATTCTATTGAAACTATCTACCGACACACCGGGCAGAAATGCGCAGGCTACCTCGCCCCAGCCCTGTCACATTCGGAACTAACGCTGGATCTCTTCGCGGAAGTGAGCACAGAATTATTTGGCGATGAAATAGCGCTTTACACTTGCGACCTATTCCACGATGATCAACCAACCCCTGTCCACTTGCGCAGCGGTAGGCGTTTCATTTCCGTTCCCTATTCGCTGGAAATGAACGACACTATTGCTTACGCGGTTCACAAAGTTGAGCCGCGTCGATACGGGCAAATGCTCAAAGATAACTTCGACCGCCTCTATCAGGAAAGCGAAGAGAGCGGCACTGTCATGTGCATCCCCACGCACAACTATCAGGTTAGCTGCCCGCATCGTCTCAAAGCCTTTGAAGAAGCATTGGAATATATCCTAGGCCACAGCGAAATATGGGTAACCACAGGCCGGGAAATTGCCACATATTTTATGGCCAATTATTATGATAGCACGATGGCTGATATCGATGCCAAAAGGGTGCAATAGAGTGGCACTAGACAAAGAACATCTGCAATACCCTCATCGCAGCTATGGCATGGACCACGATTACTATGATTGGTCAATGCTTAGCACACGCAAACCGGTGAACTGGCCAAAGGGTAAAAAATTAGCACTGTGGGTGAATGTCTGCATGCAGTTTTTCCCCCTCAACCAGCGTAGCGAGCCCTTCCCGGTGCCGGGTGGAATGAGTATGCCTTATCCAGATTTACGGCATTTTACGTTGCGCGATTACGGTAACCGCGTAGGAATTTTTCGCTGCTTAAAAGCACTCGACCGCTTTAACATTAAAGCCACCTTCGCTTTTAACGGCTATCTGGCTAAACGCAATCACTATCTGCTCAATACTATAATCGAGCGCGGCGATGAAATTATCTGTCACGGCTGGCACATGGATGCGCTGCACCATAGCGGACAAAACCTTGAAGAGGAACGGGAATTGATCAATCGATCTATAGAAACATTGCGCCAACTCAGTGGACAGGAAATCACCGGTTGGCTCAGCCCAGCACGTAATGAAAGCCGCAACACACCGGCATTACTGGTCGAGAACGGTATCCGCTACTTCAGCGATTGGGTCAATGACGATATGCCCTATCGCTTTAATACTGCTAAGGGGCCACTGTGGGCCATGCCACTGTCTAACGAACTAGAAGACCGCTTTATTCTGCTGAACAATCTGCATTCCGAGTGTTCCTACGTGGAACAGGTCTGTGATGCCTGCAATTTTTTATTGCAAGAATCCAAGCAACAGGGCGGGCGAATTCTAGCACTCAATATCCATCCGTGGGTGCTGGGTCAACCGCACCGCATTGGCAAACTAGAGCAGGTGCTCAGCTATCTCAGTGACCAATCCAATATCTGGAATGCTAGCAGTGGTGAAATTCTTGATAGTTTTATCGCGCAACAGTAGTCAGACTCACCGCCATGTTGTCTATTCTAGATTCTGCGGAGCGCCCGCTTGCAGAAGAAAAATAATCTGTCTACAATGCGACTGAATACAGCTAAATGCCGATGCCAGATAGCAGATGAACTCTAAATTCAACTACCAAGTCTTTTCCACCCAATGACAGCAGAAATATTATTGCTGGCTGCTAGTGCCGCTACCATTGCCTTTGTCCACACCCTGTTGGGGCCGGACCACTACCTGCCGCTGGTGGCCATGGCCAGATCGCGTGGCTGGTCAGTAGGAAAAACCATGCGCATCTCGTTACTTTGTGGATGCGGTCATGTTGCCGGCTCAATAATTCTAGGCGCAGTCGGCATTATCATTGGCGTTCATCTGGGAACGCTGGAATGGATCGAATCCATACGCGGTGAACTGGCTGCCTGGGCACTCACCGCATTTGGCCTAGTTTATATGACTTGGGGGCTACATTCAGCTCAGCGTAAAAAACCACACGACCACTGGCATAGCCACGGTAATTTTCGCCACCGCCATCCCCATAACCATTATCAAGAGCATGCCCATGTACACGACCAAGTCGAGACTGGCAAAGCAGAAAAAAAGTCCATAGCCCCTTGGGTTATCTTCATTATTTTTGTGCTAGGCCCTTGCGAACCCTTGATCCCGCTGTTAATGTTCCCCGCCGCCAATGAAAATATACTTGGGGTATTTTTGGTAACATTAGTATTTGCTGTAGTCACCCTCCTCACCATGCTGGTAGCCATATTTTTCTCTGTTCATGGTCTACGTCATATTAAATTGAGCAGGCTTGAAACTTACAAGCACGCCATTACTGGCGGCACGGTTATGCTGTGTGGTCTATCTATCAGCGTGTTAGGTCTGTAACCTAGGATAAAAAATGAACGCTAATTATCAAGCCATTGATGCAGTGGTCAATATCTGGACTGAGGAAGCACTTCGGCTGCGTCCCGGCTGGACCGATTCATTCTTTATCGAAAAAATGAAGGGCAAACATGACAGCGGTGGCATTGCACTGGAAGTCATGCTTAAAAGCATGGACGAGGCGGATATTGAAAAGGGTTTTTTGGTAGCGGCTAAGGCCGGTCGAGTTGGTCTGCCAGGCTGCTATCACATGCCGCTAGAAATTGTCGCCAGTGCGGTTGAAAAATACCCGCAGCGATTTTGCGGCCTCTGCGGTATCGACCCCTTTATGGGCATGGATGGAGTTCGTCAGCTAGAAGATGCTGTCAAAAACATGGGGTTTATCGGTGCCCATTTGTACCCCCATTGGTATGATTTAGAACCCCATGCCGCCAAGTACTACCCTTTTTATGCTAAGTGCATTGAGCTAGGCGTTCCGATACAAATACAAGTGGGGCAATCGTTGATTTACTCGACCGAACATCGCACTCGTTCAGTGGGGCGTCCTATTTACCTAGATCAGATTGCCTGTGATTTGCCGGAGCTAAAATTGATCGGCACCCACGTAGGCATTCCTTGGACTGGTGAAATGATAGCTATGGCTTGGAAACATGAAAATGTGTACCTCTGCACCGATGCCCACAGCCCCAAATACTGGCCGCAGGAGTTAGTGCAATATATCAATTCCTATGGTCAGGATAAAACGATCTTTGCCACCGACTTTCCGGTGTTGCGCTTCAAACGTAGCATGGATGAAATTAATGCTTTCAATCTCAAACCGAAAGTACGCAAAAAATTTCTGCGCGATAATGTGATTCAACTTTACGGCCTGAAGGATAGCTACGCATGACTACTCCTCTGCAAAATATCCGTATTGTGGAAATGACCAGCGTGGTTCTCGGCCCTTACGCCTGCCAGATGCTGGGTGACCTAGGTGCCGATGTGATCAAGATCGAACCATTGAGTGGCGACACCAATCGTAACCTCGGTCCGCACCGTAACCGGGGCATGAGTTCCATGTTTATGGGCTGCAATCGCAACAAACGATCGATTGCCCTGGACCTTAAATCGAGCGGCGGTAAAAAAGCTGCGCTGGAAATCATTAAGGGGGCGGATGCGGTCATCCATAATTTCCGGCCACAGGCCATGCAGCGGCTGGGGCTAGATTATGAGGCAGTCAAAGCGGTGAACCCTGAGGTGGTGTATTGCGCTACCTATGGCTACAGCAAAAAGGGTCCCTACGGGGAAAAGGGTGCATTGGATGATTCCATTCAAGCTGCCAGCGGTGTTGCCGATTTGCAGTACCGTATGACTGGCGAATACCGCTATCTGCCCACCATCGTAGCCGACAAAACCACTGCCATGTTTGTTGTGCAATCGGTGTTGGCTGCGTTACTTTGCAAGCAACGAACGGGTCAAGGGCAGGAAATTGAAGTGCCCATGTATGAATCCATGGTATCCTTTATCATGACTGAGCACCTGTGGGGGCAAACTTTTGAACCGCCCCTAGGCGATGCTGGCTATGTGCGGCTGATGGCCGAGCACCGTCGCCCCTACAAAACGAGCGATGGCAAATATCTGGCCGTACTCCCCTACTGGGACAACCACTGGCGCACCTTCTGCGAAGTCGGTGGTCGCCCAGAACTTATCGAAGACCCGCGTTTCATCAACATGTCCGCAAGACTTAAGAACATCGATGCATCCTATCGGGCCACCGGTGAAATTATCGCCACACGTAGCCGCGCCGATTGGCTACGGTTGCTTGGCGATACCAATGTGCCGCTGATGGTGGTACACTCGTTAGATGAATTGATCAGTGATGACCATCTGGCGAAGTCCGGCTTCTGGCAGGAGCTTGACCATCCGACCGAAGGTCGCATCCGAACTAGTAGCCCGCCCATGAATTTCAGCAAAACACCCGCATCCATTCGCAAGCTGCCACCGCGGCTGGGCGAGCACAGCGTAGAGGTGCTGGCCGAAGCCGGGCTTGACAACGAAACTATCCGCGCTATGATTGCTAGGAATGAAGCAGGGGCGGCACCCTAACAGCAAGCAAACTGGAGGACAGTGGCAATGAGCTTCAAAAATCTATTCATTGAGCACGATATCTCGCCCGAGGCAAAAGCTTGGGTTCAGGAAGAGATCGCCGAGCAAGAAGAACGCTACAGGAAAATTGAAAAACAGATGGCGGATCTTGAACCTATGCGCGAAAAGTGGTACCAGGAGTTCTTTGATCGCCTAACGACCACTGGCTTTAGCGCAGACGGCGATATGAAGGTGAAAATCAAGCCTGAAGAATTGCCGGTTAAGCCGAAGGAGCACAAAGATCAGGTTATCTGGAAATACGGCACAGATAGCGTCGACTAAAGCAGTGCTTGAACTGCGAAACTAAACCACTGGGAGAATCAATCATGGCACGCCCACATATAGAACCGTTTTGCGATCGCGATGTTAATTTCAAAGGCATGCGACTACCCGGCTTCGCTCCCGGTATGAGCTACAAGATGCTCAGTTTCGATGTCGATACGGGGGCCTGTTCCATGACCGTGCAGCTGGACGGGGGCTATCGTCAAAAACCAGGGTTTTCTTGGTCCGAGTACGAGATGATGGTCATTGAGGGCGAATTGCAAGTCGGTGCTCGCACCTGCCGTAAGGGGCATTATTTCTTTGTACCGGCCGGTTACAGCATGCCAGAAATTAGTAGTGCGCAGGGTTGCCTGCTGCTTATGATGTACAACAGTGGCGAACCAAGCCATGAGGAAGCCACCGAGCATCACGCTCTAGCGCAGACCGACCTCTACCATGATGTCGATTCCTACCTCGACATTCCTTGGGTAGTAGGCAATATCACTAAGCCTTCAGTGGCCTCAGGCTGCATGATCAAGCTACTAAACTACAATCCCCTGTCCCATGCCATGACTTTTTTGTATTGCATGACTCCTGCCTTTTATCAGGACAATATTTCCTACCACGATTGTGCGGAAGAGTCTTACCACCTGTGGGGCACTTCCTGGATGATGCAATTCGGCGAAATCCCCACAGGCGGTTATTTCTGGCGTCCGGCCTATATTAACCACGGTGCCTTCGCCTCGGAGTTCGGTTGCATCGCGCTAGGCCGCACCGATTCCAAGCTATTTAACTATTTTCACTACAACCCATGGAGCAATCCGGTTGAGAATGCCGACCGCGCCGAGGCACGTATCTACCAGCGCGACCCACTACTCTATAAGTGGATGCTCAGCAAAGACCATAATCACCCGCACAGCCCGAAAGATTTTGAGCAAACCATGGTGCGGCGCGGTGATGAGCTAGGTCATGATACTAAACACAAGTCCGATGGCCACCGCCATGACCATTGGCATGGACACCATCACCATGACCACGACAACGAGCATCACCATGGCTGATAACGCTTGTAATTGCCCGCCCCCATGTTAAAAGCGTTTTAATTCAATATCACGCCAGTTATTCGGATATTAACCGATCTAATTCTGTGCTAGCCTCTTGAGGCGTAGCAAACCACCGTAGCGTCTCCGCCTTCTTATCGAGTTTAATCTCGAATCGTCTCTCTACCCGCCGATCTTTCAGAAGTATTTCTTCGGCATCCTGTAGCAGTTGATGGAAGGGTATATCAACATCCGAAGACACAGTGCCGGGGGCAGCCAGGCAGTCAGAAGAAAAATCTGGCAAACAGGGCTCGGCTAGTTTCTCACAATCCTGATAACGCCACGTATCAGTAGAAGTGTTATAGTTGTAATAAGGTAGTAACCGCCAACCATGATTAGCTATCAGCTCAACCGATCTTAATAGATACTCAAAGCAATCTTCGTCGATAAAATAATTGAAATTCATCCGAACCCAGCCCGGGCGCAGGATTCTTGTCCCCCGCTCAATTTCCTGTTCTAATTGCCTGCTATAACTTATTTCCATGTCAAGTAGAATGTGCGCATAAGGGCCCGCACAAGCGCAGCCTCCCCTTGCTTGGATGCCAAACAGGTCGTTAAGCAGTGCTGTTACAAAACCATAATGCAATTCTTTCTGCTGCCATTTAATGCGTAGAGAAACAATGGATATTCTTGGTGCAGAATGACTGCCCAATATATCGATATTAGCATTTGCCGACCAACGCTCTATGGCTCGCTTAATGAATCCATTCTCCAGTGCTTCGATCTTTTTGGTGCCTACAGCCTGTTGCAACTTAAAGACTAAACCAGCTCGAATGGATTCTACAATCGCTGGCGTACCTCCTTCTTCCCGGCGTTCAACGTTTTTTAGATAACTGTGATCTTCGGGATTGACATAAAGCACTGTGCCCCCTCCGGGTACAGAGGGCACACTGTTAGTCAGCAGACCATCATTGACGATCAATACACCCGGGGTTCCCGGGCCACCGATGAATTTATGTGGCGATATAAAAACCGCATCCTTGCTGGTATCGCCTGCCGCCTGTTGATTGCCCCGCATGTCAATGGCGGTGTAGGGTGCTGCTGCCGCATAATCCCAAAACGACAGTGCGCCATATTGATGAAGTAGCCTAGAAACAGCATCGACATTAGTCTTTATACCGGTAACATTAGAAGCTGCCGAGAAAGAACCTATCTTGGTAATGCGGGATTGATATTTTTGCAACGCATGATCAAGCGCATCTATATCCAGCCTGCCATCCCTAGCCAGCGGAATGGTTACCAGCTCAGCGATGCTCTCCCGCCAAGGCAGTTCATTGGAGTGGTGCTCATAGGGGCTAATAAACATCACCGGACGCTGCTTTTCTGGAATCTGCTGACTAAGACCGTATTGCCTGTCTAGATCATTGGGAATACGAAGATTGAGAATATCCATCAGCTTACTGATCGCCGCTGTGGCGCCCGCACCACAAAAAATCACATGATCTGCATCGCGTGCATTGACAGCAGAATGTATAGTTTGGCGTGCCTGCTCTCTAAGCGTTGTCGTGTACGATCCAGTAAAAGAGGTTTCGGTATGCGTATTGGCATAATAGGGCAGCACCTGATCTTGTATATAGTTTTCAATAAAGCGCAGACTTCTACCTGAAGCGGTGTAATCGGCATAAATGAGAGGCCGCAAGCCGAAAGGTGTTTTGATGCGTACGCCCTCACCAATAATAGAAGTGCGGATTTTTTCTATAAGTTGTGTCATTTCTCTGATCTCGACGTAAAATATCTTTGAGGCTAAAAACTGTCCGAAGGTATCCGTACCCAACCTTCCATCAGGATGCGCGCACTGCGATTCATAGTAACCTTACTCGCCGTCCAAGATCCTGCGTTTTCAGCGACTGTGCTACCTACTTGTAGTGTACCCGACGGATGTCCAAAGATTATTGAGTTTCGACTCTCACCACCAGCAGCCAGATTCACCAATGTGCCGGGTACCGCAGCCGCAACGGCAATAGCAACAGCAGCCGTACCCATCATAGCATGATGCAATTTACCCATAGATAGTGCCCTGACAACTAAATCAATATCATTAGCTTTTATTTTTTTTCCGCTGGAAGCTCTATAACCTTTCGCCGGAGCAACAAAAGCAACTTTGGGGGTATGTTGATGCGCCCTTGCCTCATCAATATTTTTTATTAATCCCATTGCCACCGCACCACAAGCGCGAATAGCCTCAAATTTTGGTAGTGCTTTCTCATCAGCGTTTATTTCTTCCGGTAATTCGATACCCGCATATCCAACTTGCTCGGCAAGCAAAAAAATTGTTGGGATACCGGCATTGATCATAGTGGCTTTTAGTTTGCCAACGCTAGGCACCTGAAGGTCATCGACACGATTCCCAGTGGGAAACATTGACTCGCCCTGAACCACTGGATTCATGAAATCGACCTGCACCTGAGCGGCGGGGAAGGTTACGCCATCCAATTCAAAGTCACCCATCTCCTGCACTTCGCCATTGTTAATGGGCACCCGAACAACAAGGGTCTGCCGAATATTAGCCTGCCAAATACGCACGGTGGCGTAACCATTCACCGGAACTTTGCGGGCATTTAAAAAACCCTTACTAACGGCAAAAGCCCCCACTGCCGCAACTAGGTTTCCACAGTTACCGCTCCAATCGATGTGGGCTTGATCTATAGATACTTGACCGAATAGGTAGTCGACATCATGGTCCGGGCGGTCACTACGAGATAAAATCACTGTTTTACTGGTGCTTGATGTCGCTCCTCCCATGCCGTCGATGTGCCGACCGTAAGGATCTGGGCTACCGATAACCCGTAACAACATGGCATCGCGAGCCCGTCCCGGTACCTGCGACCGTTTCGGTAAATCATCTAGGCTAAAAAACACTCCTTTACTGGTGCCCCCGCGCATGTAAGTGGCGGGAATACGAATTTGGTCTGGCATCTTCATTGGGTCTTGCCTTCTATAAAGTCATTTTTAGGTTGGCGATACGGCAAGAAAATCCTGCGCAAAGCGTTGCAGGATGCCGCCAGCTTCATATATCTGAACCTCTTCCACAGTATCCAAACGACAGCGGAGCGGTACTTTCAATAGCTTAACATTCTGCTTTTTAACAAGCAATGTCATGGTGCCCCCTGAACTGTGTTCGCCGATAATATCGTACTGCTCAGTGCCATTAAGCGACAGGGTTTTGCGCGTGGTGCCGGGTTCAAACTGCAAAGGCAATACCCCCATGCCAACTAAATTGGTGCGGTGAATGCGCTCAAAACTTTCGGCCACAATCGCCTCTACACCAGCCAGCCGAACGCCCTTAGCCGCCCAATCTCGTGAGGAACCTTGGCCATAACCTGCGCCAGCGATAATAATCAGCGGCTGTTTGCGCTGCATATAGATTTCAATGGCTTCCCACATACGCACAATTTTCCCTTCCGGTTCAATACGCGCTAGTGAGCCTTGTATGACCTCGCCATTTTTTTGTACCATTTCATTTAGTAATTTAGGATTAGCAAAGGTTGCCCGCTGTGCAGTCAAGTGATCCCCACGATGCGTCGCATAGGAATTAAAGTCTTCTTCAGGCAACCCCATTTTTGCCAAATATTCACCGGCTGCGCTAGAGGCTAGAATGGCATTGGACGGTGATAAATGATCGGTAGTGATATTGTCCCCCAAAATTGCCAGTGGCCGCATGTTTTTTAGCCGTCGGCTACTGGCTAAGGCTCCCTCCCAATAAGGTGGGCGGCGTATATAAGTGCTATGTTCACGCCAACTATACAGCGGGTCAACCGGCTGAGCGTAATCATCACGGTGTTCAAACATGGGAATATATACATCGCGAAACTGAGCAGGTTTCACGTTGGCATTCACCATGGCATCAATTTCCTCGTCAGCAGGCCAAATATCTTTCAATCTAATAGGGTTGCTCTTTTGGTCATGCCCCAAAACACCCTCTTCGATGTCAAAATGAATACTCCCGGCAATCGCATAGGCCACTACCAATGGGGGGCTTGCCAGAAAAGCATGCTTAGCGTAAGGGTGAATACGCCCATCAAAATTTCGATTTCCAGACAATACTGCTGTGGCATACATATCTCGCTCAATAACTTCCTTTTCAATATATGGATCAAGCGCACCGCTCATGCCGTTACAGGTGGTACAGGCAAAACCAACGATACCAAATCCGAGTGCCTCTAATTCCTTCAGAAGCCCCGCCTCCTCAAGGTAGCTTTTTACTACTTTGGATCCCGGTGCCAGCGATGTCTTTACCCAGGGTTTGCGTTGCAATCCCAATCTGTTGGCGTTGCGCGCCAATAAACCTGCCGCGATTACATTACGCGGGTTGCTGGTGTTGGTGCAACTGGTAATAGCGGCGATAATTACCGCGCCATCTGGCATCTGGTTATCCTGATCTCGGTATTTTTTTGCTATTCCATGTGCAGCTAAATCAGTAGTCGCCACACGGCGATGCGGATTAGAAGGCCCGGCTAGATTGCGGCCTACTTGGGACAGATCAAATTTCAAAACCCGATCGTATCGTGCGTTCTGCATACTATCGGCCCATAAACCTGTTTTTTTGGCATAGTTTTCAACTAACTGAACTTGCTGCTCGTCGCGACCGGTCAACCGCAGATAATCTAGAGTTTTTTGATCTATATAAAACATGGTAGCGGTAGCACCAAATTCGGGGGTCATATTGGATATAGTGGCGCGGTCGCCCAGTGTCAGATCAAATACGCCCTCACCGTAGAATTCCAGATAAGCTGCTATCACTCCTTCATTGCGTAAAAATTCGGTAATTGCCAATACGATATCGGTAGCGGTAATTCCTGGCTGGCGTTTTCCAGCCAGATGAACGCCAACCATATGCGGCAAGCGCATCCAAGATGCACGTCCCAACATAACACTTTCCGCTTCTAAGCCGCCCACTCCTATAGCTATAACACCCAGCGCATCGACGTGTGGCGTATGACTGTCGGTGCCTACCAAAGTATCAGGGAAAGCAATACCGTCAATTGCGTGAATTACCGGGGACATGCGCTCTAGATTAATTTGGTGCATGATGCCGTTACCCGGCCCGATCACCTCGACATTTTTAAATGCCATTTTGGCCCAATTGATAAAGTGAAAGCGATCGTCGTTACGGCGATCTTCAATAGCACGATTTTTTTCAAGGGCATCCCGATCAAATCCTGCATGCTCGACCGCCAGGGAGTGGTCGACTATCAGCTGTGTGGGCACCACCGGATTGACTGCGGCGGGATCACCGCCCTGTTTGGCAATGGCATCGCGTAGACCGGCGAGGTCCACTAATGCGGTTTGCCCCAGAATATCGTGGCAAACCACCCGCGCCGGATACCATGGAAAATCGAGATCTCGCTTGCGCTCAATAATTTGTGAAAGACTGGCGGTCAGTTTTTCCGGAGGGCATCGACGCACTAGATTTTCAGCTAGAATTCGCGAACTGTAAGGCAGTTCAGTGTAAGCACCGGGCTGAATCTCTTCGATCGCTTGCTCTGCATCAAAATAATCCAGCTGGGTACCGGGTAGGCGTTTTCGATATGCGGTGTTCGCCGCCAAGCAAGATAAATCAGACACTGTCATAGGAATATAAAACTAGCGCTGGTCTATGGGCAGCACTGTGCGCACCGCTGGCCCAATATACTCGGCATTCGGACGGATGATACGATTATCCGCACGTTGCTCAAAGATATGAGCAGCCCAGCCGCTAATGCGAGACATGACAAAAATGGGAGTGAACAGTGCGGTGGGAATCCCCATAAAGTGGTAAGTGGATGCATGGAAAAAATCGGCGTTACAAAAAAGCTTTTTCTCGCGCCACATGACTTCTTCGCAACGTACCGACACCGGATAAAGCTGAGTATCGCCCACCTCTTCGGCTAGTTTCTTTGACCATTTTTTGATAATGCCATTGCGAGGATCGGAATCACGATACACTGCATGTCCAAAACCCATGATTTTTTCCTTGCGCTTCAGTTTGGCCATTAACTCCGCCTCGGCCTCGATGGGGCTTTGCCAGTTTTCGATCATCGCCATGGCCGCCTCATTAGCTCCGCCATGTAGCGGCCCACGCAATGAACCAATGGCTCCCGCAATGCAGCTGTGAAAATCAGACAGGGTGGATGCGCAGACACGTGCGGTGAAGGTGGAGGCATTAAATTCATGCTCGGCATATAGGATCAGCGATACATGCATGACCTGCTCGTGCAATGCACTAGGAGCTTGGCCGTGCAGCATATGCAGAAAGTGTCCGCCGATGGAATCCGCATCGGTATCGATATCTAAACGCACAGTGTCATGACTGTAGCGGTACCAGTAAGTTACTATGCTAGGCAGTACCGCTAATAGACGATCAGCATGCTCACGCTGTGTGGAAAAATCTTTTTCGGTCTCCAGATTACCTAGCATGGAAACGCCGGTTCTGAGAACATCCATAGGGTGCGCATCGGCAGGAATACGTTCCAATACTTCCTTTAATGGCCTAGGCAGATCGCGCAATCCTTGCAGCTTAGCCTGATAAGCCTGCAACTGTTGCCGATTCGGTAATTCGCCGTTAAACAGCAAATAGGCGACCTCTTCAAATTTGCAATGCTCGGCCAAGTCTTCGACGTTGTAACCGTAATAGGTTAATCCGGAATGATCATGGGCGGCGACTGTGCATATCGCCGTTTTGCCCGCTACTTGATCTCTTAATCCTGCGCCTGCCAATTTTTTCTGCGTCATGATGCGTCCGCCGTGTTTGCGTTAGTTGCTTTTGCTTGCAGCAAAAAGTGTATCCAGTTTGCTTTCATAGTCGTGATAGCCGAGATAATCATAGAGTTCCATGCGCGTTTGCATTTTTGCGACCATTGCCTTTTGATCGCCTGCTTGCAATAGATGGCGATATACCTCTTCGGCGGCTTTGTTCATAGCGCGCACCGCCGTTAGCGGATACAGAATTATATCGACACCGTTAGTCGCCAATTCTGCCTTATTGAACAGGGGCGATACGCCAAATTCGGTCATGTTGGCTAACAGCGGTGCGTCAATGGATTCCTTAAAGGCTTGATATTCACCCAATTCGGACATGGCCTCGGCAAAGATACCATCGGCACCTGCTTCAATATACGCGCCCATTCGGTCAATAGCAGCATTCAACCCTTCGCATGCATAGGCATCCGTGCGTGCCATAATAAAAAAATGTTCGTCCGTTTTAGCATCTACCGCTGCCTTGATCCGATCGACCATTTCTGCTTTGCCAACGATTGCCTTGTTTGGTCGGTGGCCGCAGCGTTTTTGCGCCACTTGATCCTCGATATGCACTGCCGCCACGCCTGCGCGAATAGTCTCTTTAATCGTGCGGGCGATATTAAATGCGCCGCCCCAGCCCGTGTCTATATCGACCATCAGGGGAAGATCTACCGCCGCAGTAATCCGCCGGGCATCTTCAAGTACATCGTTCATGGAAGTGATGCCTAGATCCGGCAGGCCAAAAGAAGCATTGGCGCAAGCACCCCCCGAAATATAAATCGCCTGATGACCGATTTTCTCAGCCATTAATGCGGTGTAGGCGTTAATGGTGCCAACCACCTGCAACGGTCTATTTTCAGCTAACGCCTGCCTGAACCGAGCACCGGGCATCGGCATTTTCACGCCTCTCATGCGTCAAGCGCATAATCCTACAAACGGTGGCGGATTGAAGCACAATCCCACTGATTTTGCAATGATTCGGGCTTGATAGGGGCTGAGATAAATGGGCTAGTAGACAGCCCCATCGATCTTGTAGTGCTCGGGGCCGAGCGGTGTGTTTTTTGGCGTGGGGGTGGCCGGTGCTCGCTGGGCGGGATCTAGAGAATGCCAGCGGTATTCGGTGTAAAAATAGGCGGCGGCAAAGGCTAGGGTTCCCAGTACCAGTGCCTTCAGTAGGATTAACTCGAACATCTTTGCTTCCTCCGGTTGAGTTGCCGTGCATTCTGGGGGTACCGCCTAATCAATAAAACTCGATATGTGCGTGTATAGCCATCGATTTTATCGATTATTGGCGAGTATCTCCGAGCGGATGCGACCGGGGCGGGCTCTAAAATACACAAAAATAGATATAATCTGCCCATAAATTAGGCTTTTCTCTATATCCAATGCCCAAATCCAGACTCCATGCCCGCATCGGCACCCTGCGCCAGCTGGAGATTCTGCTGGCCGTCCACGATCACGGCAGCATCAACGGGGCGGCCAAGGCCCTGTTTCTCACCCAGCCGAGCGTCTCCATGCAAATGAAAAAGCTGGCTGAGGCCATCGATGCGCCGCTCTACCACCTAGTCCACCGCAAACTGGTCTTCACCGAGCATGGCCTAGAGCTGGTCAAGACCGCGGTGGAGGTGCTCGACAGCTTCGCCAAACTGGACATGTCGTTGCGCGCTATGAACGAGCTGCGCTCCGGCACTCTGCGGTTGGCGGTGGTCAACACCTCGCAATACTTCATCCCCCACCTGCTCGGCCCATTTTGCGAACGCTACCCCGGCATCAATGTGCAGCTGCGGATCGGCAACCGCGGCCAGACTATCGAACGCCTCAAACACGGCATCGAGGATTTTTACGTCTTCAGCCACCCGCCGCACGAGTTGGCCACCGAGCGCATTGAATTCCTCGACAACCCGCTGGTGGCCATCGCCCATGCTGGCCACCGGTTAGCGCGTCAGAAAACGGTGTCGCTGGAAGAATTTTGCGCCGAACCCTTCCTAATGCGCGAAGAAGGCTCCGGCACCCGCCACGCCATCGAGACCTTTATGCGGCAGCAGGGATCTCGGCTCAATGTGAAGATGACCATCGAAGGCAATGTCGCCATCAAGCATTCGGTGATGTCGAAGCTGGGCGTTTCCATCCTATCCGAACACACCCTCTCGTTCGGCGAGCAGGCCGGTCTCGCTACCCTGCCGGTGCGCGGCTTGCCGATCGACTCGCACTGGTTTTTTCTGTGGTCAAAGAGCAAACGACCGACTGTGATTGCAGCCGAATTTTTGCACTATGTGGAAACCGAGGGCAAGCAGGCCCTGTTGGCTGAACTGGCCAAAAACTAAAGGGCGCTGAAAGCGGCGAGTGCCCGCTGCCGCGATGGCTGGATATCGACAAGGGGGTGCGGGTAATCCTCGCCCAGCCGGATATTGGCGGCGCACAACACCGGCGGCGGTGCGGCCCATGGTTTGTACAGATATTTGGCTGGCAGGCGGGCCAATTCTGGCAGGTAGCGACGGGTGTACTGGCCGTCGGGGTCAAATTTTTCCCCCTGCGTGATGGGGTTAAAAATGCGGAAATAGGGCGCGGCATCGGCTCCGCAGCCGGCCACCCACTGCCAGCTGGCACTGTTGTTAGCCAGGTCCGCATCAAACAGGCAATCCCAAAACCAACGCGCTCCGCAACGCCAATCCAGCAGCAGGTTTTTGACCAAAAAGGAGGCCACCACCATGCGCACACGGTTGTGCATGGTGCCGGTTTGCCAAAGTTCGCGCATGCCGGCATCGACCAGCGGATGGCCAGTTTGTCCGCGCTGCCATGCCTTTAACCGGGCCGGATCCTGCCCCCAAGGGAAGCGTTCAAATTTCGCCTGCAGGCATTGCTCGGGCAGGGCGGGGAAGTGATAGAGCAGCGAATAAGAAAACTCGCGCCAGCCTAGCTCGCTGGCAAAGTGCTCAAGATTGGGATCAGCACCGCGACCATGCACCGCGTACCACACCTGATTCGGCGATAGTTGCCCAAAATGCAAGTAAGGCGACAGGCGGGAGGTGGCCTGCTCAGCGGGCCGGTCGCGCCCCTGCCGGTAACGGGGTAGACCGCGTTGTAAAAAGGCAGCGAGTGCCGCCTGCGCCCCTGCCTCGCTAATCTGCCAGTCTGCCACGACCGCGGTGTGCCAGGGTTTGTCCGGCAATAGCCGCAAATCTTCGCTGGTGGCCGCTTCCATGCCTCCGGTACATGTCCGCCGTGCGATGCGCAGCGGCGGGATCTTAAGCGGGGGGCGTGGCGGCGGGGCTTGCAGGCAACCTCTGCGGAAATAGGGCGTGAACACCCGATAGGGCGCACCATCCGCCTTGAGCACCTCCCAAGGCTCCCACAGTAGGCTACCGTTGTGGGTGTGGACCGCAATGCCGGCCCGGCTAAGTGCCGCTTCAATCTGCCGGTCGCGCTTTGTGCGCCAGGGTTCGTAACAGCGGCTCCAATGGACGGCTTGTACCGAATGCTGCGCGCAGAGGCGCGGCAGAATCTGCAACGGATCGCCAGTGAAAATGCGCAGCTGACCGGACAGGCTGGCATTCAGGCTGTGCAGGGCGTGGTGCAGCCAGACGCGACTGGCTGCGCCCATGCGCCAAGGGGGCGCATTGACATCATCCAGAATATAGACTGGCAGCAACCGACCGGCGGTAGCGGCGGCACAGAGGGCCGGGTTGTCTGCCAGCCGTAAATCCTGGCGAAACCAAATAAGCTGGACGGGGTCTAGTGCCATCGATCGGCTGTATCTTGTAAGGTCGTTGGGGCGCAGGTTGTATTGACAGATTGGAATGTGGCCAGCACAATCCGCACCCGGCGGCGGTCCTCATCAGACGGGCCTATCGGGGGGTTGTCCCTACCGGGTTCTGGCTACGTAGCTCAGCTGGTTAGAGCACAGCATTCATAATGCTGGGGTCGGTGGTTCAAGTCCACCCGTAGCTACCATTAAAACGCTTGTTGGCGGCCCTGCGCCGCCGAGCACTTCGCCACGGCTTGCAAGGCCGCATCTAGAGTGACCACATCGGCATATTTGGCGTGCAGGTCAAACAGATTGGCGGCGTGAGCCTCCGGGTTACGGTCGCCGACCGCCTCACGCGGGATGAGAACACGATATTCACTCTGCAAGCCATCCACCGCCGTGGCGCGAACGCAGCCAGAGGTGGTCAGCCCCGTCACCACCAGTGAATCGACCCTCTGAGCATGTAACCGCCGCTCCAAACTGGTCTTGAAGAACGCACTGGCCCACTGCTTCTCGATCAGCTGCTCGCCGGGGGCCATGGCCAGCCGCGCATCCACCTGCACCCATTTTGAATCCGGCACCAGCACATTCAAAGCCGCGACTCGCCGCCGAAAGACCTGCGCCTGCTGCGCATTCCGATACACCACAGTGGTAAAAAAAACCGGCAGAGCGGCGGCGCGAAAGGCAGCCAGCAAACGCTGATTCGCCGCCACTACCGCCGCAGCATCGGAACCCAGCGGGCATGCCGGATCCGTGAAACCATTGATCATATCCACCAGAATAAGCGCAGGCCGCTGCCCCAGCCCCAAGCTATTGCGCTGCAAATTCACGGTGGCAACCTTAGCAATTCAGCCGATTCCAGCCGACAGTGATGCCGGTCTATTCCTGCACGGTGGCGGGCACAAATCCCTTAGGGAGGCCCGCATCCGGCGTAAAGCCATAGAGCTCCACCCCCGGCAGTGCCGCCGCCAATATCTTGCGCGCTTCCAAGAGCTTAGCGAAATTGACTCCCGTCTTCAGCCCCATGGACTCCAGCAAAAAAACCAAATCCTCGGTGACGATGTTACCGCTCGCGCCCGGCGCAAAAGGGCAGCCGCCAATGCCAGCCATGGAGGAGTCCACCGTGGTCAACCCCACCTCGACCGCCGCCAGTGCATTGGCCAACCCTTGACCGCGGGTGTTATGCAGGTGAATACCGGTGAGATTTTCCCGCCCCACCGCGGCCCAGACTTTCCGGGTAAGGCGTTTTACCTGTTTGGGATTGGCGAAACCGGTGGTATCGGAAAGCCCCACCGCATCGCAGCCCGCTTCCAGCAGCTGTTCGGCCAACCGGACCACCCGATCCTCCGGCACCTGCCCTTCCAGAGTGCAGCCAAAGGCGGTGGCTAGGCCCCCTTCAAAAAACGGGCGATCTGCCGCAGGCAGGGCATCAAACATAGCACGAATGGCCCGCACCTCCGCCAGCATTTGCGTATGGGTACGCCGCACGTTGCGCAGGCTGTGGGTCTCGCTCGCCGACAGGGGGATCGACATCTTCCGCGCTCCCGCTTTGAGGGCGTTCTCCGCGCCCTTGGCATTGGGCACCAGCACGGTCACGCTCAAGCCTTGGATGCGCTGCGCATGCTCCACCATCTCGGCGGTGTCGGCCAGCTGCGGCAAGATCTTGGCCGGCACAAAGGAACCCACCTCAATTTCCGGCAACCCCGCGGCCGCCAGTGCGCTGATCCAGTGCTTTTTGTCCGCCGTGCTCATGATCGCCGACACACTTTGCAGCCCATCGCGCGGGCCAACTTCGCTGATTTCGATATCAAAGCGTTTTGTAGCGGAAGGAGGCATTGCTGCTGTCTCTTTTTTATCCTAGAAGGCGGGGCGATATTGTCGGGGCACTGGCGGGGACTTTCCGCCGCTCGGTTGTTATATCATAAGCCCTGCGCAGCACCAATTCCATTTTGCGAGCAAACTGATGAGCCAACCGTTGCCATTGCATGGCCTGAAGGTCGTGGAATTCTCCCACATGGTGATGGGCCCCACCACTGGCGTATTGCTGGCAGATCTGGGGGCAGAAGTGGTCAAGGTGGAACCCTTAAAGGGCGACAACACCCGCCGGTTGCAAGGCTCCGGGGCTGGCTACTTCGGCATGTACAACCGCAACAAACAGAGCCTATGCGTGGATCTGAAATCGGCGGAAGGGGCAGAAATCGCACACAAGCTGGCGGCGGCGGCGGACATTTTGCTGGAAAACTTTCGCCTAGGTGCCATGGATAAGCTGGGCTTTGGTTATGCGCAACTACGCCAGAAGAACCCAAGGTTGATTTACTGCTCACTAAAAGGCTTCCTCAGCGGCCCCTATGAAAACCGCACCGCGCTGGATGAAGTCACGCAAATGATGGGCGGTCTGGCCTATATGACCGGCCTGCCGAACCGTCCCTTGCGGGCCGGCTCCTCGGTCATCGATATCACCGGCGGCATGTTTGGGGTCATCGGCATCCTAGCGGCACTGCAGGAGCGCAACCGCACTGGACTCGGTAAGCATGTTACGAGCTCGCTGTTTGAAACCACCGCTTATCTAGTCGGGCAACATATGGCGCAACAGGTGGTGTCCGGCGAGCCACCGCAGCCAATGTCTGTGCGCCGCAGTGCTTGGTCGGTGTACGATATTTTTGCCTGCGCGGGTGACGGGCGGGTCTTTGTGGGGGTGGTCAGCGACACCCTGTGGGGCGAATTTTGCAAGGAATTTCAGCTTACCGAATTTGCCAAGGACCCGGATCTAGCCACCAACAACCGCCGGGTGCAGCAGCGCGACCGCATTCTGCCGATAATTAGCGACCTCTTTGCGCGCATGCCCCAAGATGAGCTCATGGCCCGCCTAGAAAGGGCCGGCATCCCCTTTGCCCCCATTAACCGGCCCGCCGACCTGTTTGATGACCCCCACCTGAATGCCGGGGGCGGACTGTTGAACGTGGACATTCCCCTGCCGGACGGCTCCAGCAAGCCCACTAAGTTGCCCGCCACCCCCCTTGAGTTTGACGGCCAGCGGCTGGGGTTGCGCCGTAACCTTCCCGCGCCGGGGGCGGATTCGGTGCAGGTGCTACGCGCCGCCGGCTATAAGCAGGAGGAGATCGACCGGCTGCTGGCACTGGATGTGATTCGGCAGCCATAGCTAAATCTCCATCAAGCCTCCTTTAAGTCTCTATCAGTTCCAGCCATTCCCCCGCCGCGCCGCGGACCAAGCCTACCTTTTTGCCGCCATAGGGCGCATCAGAGACGGGTCTTGGCGGCACTTTCCAATCCACCGCCAGCCGCTCGATATCCACCACCGCAACGCTGACCACGGCAATGCCCGGCGGCAGCCGTCCGGGCGGGCAGACTCGGTGGCTGGCCGCTTCTATCTGGTCGATTTCGAGCAAACACTGCCCCGCCAACTGCAGGGTTGCGACCGGGTGCTGGCGGTCGATATTCCAGCTGTAGGCTTGGTTGAGCACAGTAATTTTGGTGGTGAAGAAAAGGGGCTCGACCCCCGCCAGCCGTGCGTAAAAATCCGCCGCGGCTTGGCGGTCCGGGGTGCAGATTATCGGGATAAACAGGCGGTCCACTGCGCAACGCGCCTGCGGCAAGTCAAAGGGCGGCACCGGGGCTTTGACTTGGGTCAGATACAACACTTCGCCACAGGGTCCACTCACCTGACAAGCGCGAATGCTATCCGACAGATCAAGGTTGGCGGGCGGGCGCAACAGGGTGAAGGCCGAATCCGCCAATTCCGCCGCCAGCACATCCACGTCCGCCACCAGCAATTCGAGTGCTAACCAGCCGTGGTGCTGAAGCGGTGTCGGTCGCGGGCAGCCAATATCCTCGACAATCCGCAGCCAAACTTCGCCGCAAGCATTGGCCAGCAACGCCATGCGAGAACCGCACAGTGTCGGACTACCCCAGAGTTCCGCCAGCTCGCCACTGACCTGCGTCTGCTCCGCCACCACCGTATGCAGGCTATCCCGATAGGCAGCGATTGCCGCCCCTAAGTCAGGCGCGACCAGCGTACAAAGCCGCACCGGCCCTAAGTGCGCAACATTATTCCGGCTCATTCTGTGCCTCCTGCTGGCCCGACCACCTCACGACAGTTCGCCGGGCTAGGCGGATTGACTAAACGCAATGGGTTGTTTAGCATCGCGCTTCTACACCTTGGCGTTCGTTGGTTCACCGCTTGTGGCCAGCGACAAATACAAACACAGGATTGGGGACTAAGCATGCTAATCACCGAACTTGCCGTGCTCAAGTGGGCGCACATTCTCGCGATGGTCTATTGGCTCGGCGGCGAATGGGGGGTGTTTCAAACATCCTACAACGTCGTCAATCGCAAGCTGGCTATGGACGAGCGCAAACGCCATATGGAGACAGCCTACCGCATCGACATTCTGGCGCGCACCGGCATCCTGTTGCTGTTTCCGCTCGGGTTTCATATGGGCAAGTTTTGGGGGGTTCATCTATGGGCGGGCGGTCAACAGTCTCTTATCGACCTCGCTATTGTCCTCTGCTGGATTTTCTTCGGTCTGTGGTTGGTGCTCTGCTGGGCGGCTTTTGTGTATCGGGAAACCGACCGCGGCATCCGCTTGACCCGTATCGATGAGTCGATTCGCTTTGTGTTCATCCCCGTTACCCTGCTCGCCAGCATTTCGTCTTTATTGGGGCATGGTCCGTTTCTCGGTGAACCGGGCTGGTTTGCCGCCAAAATACTGGTTTTCTCCCTGCTATTGATAATTGGTTTGAAGCTGCGTTTTATTATGCGCGAGTGGACTCACATGTTCCGGTTGCTGGCGCAAAAAGAAGATGCCGAGGTTGAAAATACTTTGGAGAGATCCATTCGCATCGGGCGCAACCTAGCCTATGTGTATTGGGTTGGCATTGCCACAGTGGCTTTCTTGGGTGCGACAAAACCTTTTTAGTGCCGCCCGAAATGCGGGGCGCGGGCAGCTCTGCTACTCGATCACCAACTCCACCAGTTCATAGTGGGTTTGCATATAGCCTGCGGCCCCGGCTTTCAGAAAAATATAATCCTCATCCGCGGTACACCAAAGATCATAGGGTGGATGCTCTTCCGGCAAGCCGCCCTCCGCCGTGTCTGTTACTTGAAAGTGGCGCGCACGGAAGTGGCCTGCCGCCACTTCCACGTCCTCTTCGCCCAGATACACAATAGAAAAACTCATACGGAAGAATTGCGGCCCGCTGGCACCGCGATGGTCCGGCGAGGACAGCATGACCTCCGGAACATGTTGTTTGCCGGGGCCTTGACTTAGGTCGTAGATTTTCATCAGAAGCGCGTCGCCCACAATGGGGTGGCACTGCATCCAAGCGATCGGTTTTTCAATCTCGATCTGCTCGCTAATGCGACCGGCGGTGCGGTTGAAACTCTCGCCAATCAAGCGGTCATCGGCAAAATGGAACCAGCCGCTGCCTTCAAATTGGTTGCCGACGGTAAGCCGCACCGAACAGTCCCGCGGGGCCGAGGTGCGGTGGTCTAACGCCTGACAAATATCGCGTATCACCGCCGGTTCGTCGTCGATTTCACAGTGCGCCAATAGCAGATCAACACCGTCCGGTTGCTGAGTCAGGGTGAAGTATTCCCGCCCGCGCTCTTCATTCATCCGCTCAGGTTTTCTGCTGGTATAAATTAACTTGCCGCGCAGGGTGCGACAGCCCGTCCCGCGCATTATCTTGCCCCCTCCGCCCGCTCGCCAGAGACAGCGAGCGGCTGCGCTACCGGTTTAATTTGAAATACGCAAATAATTGCCACCAAGATCAACGCAGTAAAGATCCAGAAAGCCGGGGCATAGGAGTCAAACCGGTCGTAAATATACCCGGTGAGCCAAATACCCAGTCCACCGCCCAGCGCATCCAGAATCGTAATGGTGCCAAGGATCTTCCCCGCCGCCTTTAAGCCAAAACACTTCATAGCCGATAATTGAATCATGGTATAGACACCGCCCCAACCCAAGCCAAACAGAGTGACGGCAACCCAGATGATATTTTTTTGCATTGTCAGCAGGCAGATGGCACCAAGTAGCATGACCGCCAGATTGCCGAGAAACACAATCTTTCTCGGCAAATAATCCGCCAGCAATCCAAATACAAATTTTCCCACTAGGGCATAGAGGAAAAAAGTAGAAATGTAATTGGTTGCTGCTTGCGGGCTGAATTCCAGATCGCGAAGATGGAGAAATAAATGGGCCGAGACGGCCAGCACAGTATAAAAAGTGCTCATGGCAATAATTGCCAACGCCCAGAACGTTCTGGTTTTTAAGGCATCCTGATACGCCACCCCGGTGACCTCATTGGCCGATTCTGCCGCCGCATAGCCGCCATAGGGTTCCAATCCGATATCTTCAGGCCGGTTGCGCACTGCAAAAACTGTCAGCAACAACATGATTATCGGAAAAATAATGCCGGCCTGAAAAGCCGCCATCCAGCTATGATTTTCCAACATATAGGTGCCCAGCTGCGGCAACACCGCCCCGCCGAGACTGGTGCCCACCAAGGCGATGCCGATGGCAGTGCCGCGCCGCGCAATAAACCAGTGTGAGACTAGGATCACGGCGGCATTCAAACCGCATGCTACTAATACAAACCCTAGCAGCACATGGATGCCATAGAGCCCCAACAGCGACTGCAAGTTAGAATAAAGAAAATAGGCGACGGCTAAAATAACCCAACCCACCATCATGCAAGCTCGAACCCCGTAACGGTCAATAAGGATGCCGACGAAGGGGGCACTTAACCCGACCACCGCGAAAGTAACCATATCGCGAAACTTCAGTTCGCCGCGCTGCCAATTAAATTGCTCGAGCAAGGCTTCGTCGAATACGGGCAACGCGGTAATGCTCATGCCGTTGCTGAACAACAGTGCCAGACAGGCAAATGTGGCGATTAGCCAGGGTACATACTGTTGCAGGGAATGTTTCATGGTGGGGCCTCTCATTTTCTGGAATGCTAGATAATACCACGTTCCTTAAGCCTGTCGATGCTGGCGGCAAGGGTATCCATAAAATGGGAGCGCTCTGGGGCAATTACCCTATTTACCTTTGCCCTATCTATCTTATCGCCTGCCAACATGTTATTGGCCGGATACAGGCTATCCCCGCCATACACTGTGGCAAACAATTCTAATCGCTGCCGCGCCAGCATGTTGGTCATAGAGGGGCGTGAACGCGCCTTTCTGAGCGCATCGATATGCAATTCGCCGTTGCCGCACATGGACTCGCCCGGCCCGGCCTCGCCAAGCACATAGCCGCGGTAATCGACCACCTGCGAATGCCCATCGGTAGAAGATGCCGGAAAGGCAATGCCGCTAATTCCCGCGCTGTTGGCGGAAACCACATAAGCCATATTTTCATAGGCCCGGGCCAGCTTGGCAACATTTTTAGGGGTCTGTCGGGGGCTGCCGACTTCGCTGGAAGAATGGCAGAGGACTTCCGCGCCTTTTAATGCCAATGCGCGAGAGATTTCCGGATAAAGAATTTCTTCAGAGGCCACACAGGCAAGCCGTCCGATCTCCGTATCAGCGACTGGGAACAGGCTATCTTGACCGTAAATATCCAAATATTTATCCAGCACATCATGGGGAGTCGGCGCAAACATGGACAGCAAGCGCCGATAGCGTAACAGTATTTCGCCGTTGGGGGCGATAATAAAACTGGTCTGAAAATAGAGTTCGGGGAAGTGTTCATCCAACTCATAAACATTGCCGGAAAGATACAGATTTGTTTGGCTGGCCAGCTGTCCCAATGCCGTGTATTCAGGCCCGTCTGACTTAATACAGGCTTTCTCCCGCCACTCGGCAATGGACTCCTGCATCGGGAAACCCGTCAGAAAGTATTCGGGCAAGACCGCTAAACGCGGCGGCAGACCATTAAAAGAGCGCATAAACCCGCTACTGCCGAGCAAGAGTCTGCGGATATGCTCGATATTGGCGAGCATCTGCGCACGAACCGCGGCGGGATCTTGCAACGCATTGACTGCGCGGCAGTTCACTTGCAAAGCAAGGGCGGCGTAACTGTCGATAGGCTGGCGTTTGGTTGCTGGAGTTAGCTCGCTGGCAGGCACGTCAATCCCTCTTTTTGTCGGCTTGGCAGCCGTCGATTAGCAGCACGGTAAACTCGCCCGTTCCAGCGCGCAACTGTCTCACCTCGGCATATTCTGGCGAGGCCCAAAACCGCCGCGCCGCTTGCATATCCGGCCATTCATGCATGACCACCTTGCGCTCTTGCCACTGGCCTTCAAGCAGCTGAGTCTCGCCCGCAATAATTCGATAAATACCGCCAAACTTGGCGACCAAAGGGGTTACCGCCTGCACATAGCGGCTGAATTTGGCCGGGTCCGTGATGTTGGCTTGCACCAAAATATAGGCGGACATGGTTGCGATGTTCTGGGTTGGATTTTGCGCAAGATAGCATGCATGCGGGCGCATTGCCATGCACACATGCGCCGGGCGGTGCCGATTCACCGGCCCTGCGTTGACATGTGCCTAGTTGCGCTGCATAATCCGCCGCTCATATGAGCTTGAAGCATCGATATCAAGCCGCCTCCACTGCGTTGCACTGAGGGAATCCCCATGAAAATTTCAACGACACTAGCGTATCTAGCCGCTCTGCTGCTGGCGACCGGCCCGGTATTGGCGGGCAAGATCGACCCCAATACCGCCGCGGGTTACGTCCAGCTTAATCGCAAAATTCAGTGCTCGCTGAAAGACGAAGACCCGCAGGTCTACGGCTGGAGCGGGCGCGGCTATTCCCGCGTTCCCGGGGAGCGCGACCGGCACCTCTTTAATGTCGAGGGCATGAATATCCGCCAGTGCGTCAGCACCAAGGATAAGGTTCGCGGCACCGGCTACCGGCTGGTATCGCGGGAAATCATGCTTTATCTAGATCCCAAAACCGATGAGATATTGCGCACTTGGGAGAACCCATGGACCGGGGCCCGCAATGAGGTGGTGCATGTGGCCAATGACCCGGTCAATTTTGGCGACTTCGGAAAAACCAAGGACGGCAAGGCAAAATCGTTCGAGTTGCGGGATGTCAACGGGACTTTTCTGATGCAGCTTGAAGTACCGCTGTTTTATACCAATCCCCTAGGCGGGAATTATCAGAAGTATGTCGGCGGCACTTACCACGCCACCGAAATTTTCGATTTCAATGGCAGCACTGAAGAATTGCTCGATGACCGCAAGCCAGTATCTTACCCGGTCATATCTTGGGTGCGCATTGCCCAGTGGCTACCGTGGATGGAGATGGGCAGCCGCAGCGGTCTTCTGTACTTCAACGCCATGGGTAAAAAACTAAACGGTTTTCAGCAGCTGCCTGCGATTTTGAAGGATGAGATCGCGGCAAACTACCCGGAATACACCGCCCCGCCGCCCACCGATGACAAGCGCCCGAATGAAACGTCGTGGACCTATATGAAGAAAATCATCGATAAGCGAGGCGGTGGAAAAAATGCTGACAAACCCCGCCACTAAAAACAGGATCATGACCATGCGCATTGCACTGATGAAAACCTGGCTAGGCGCACTCGCCTGTCTGCTGTGTGGCAGCCTTGCGCTCGCCGCACCGGTGGCCGAGGAGGATCGCCTGCCTATTGATCTGCGGCGTACCACTCTGGTGGTGAAGGATATTGAGCACTCGCTGGCTTTTTATCGCGATGCGCTAGGCATGCAGGTCATTTACGACAATATGATTATCAACCCGCGCTCGGCTCCGCCAGAAAAGGCGGATAAGGTGATGCGCTTGGTGTTTCTGCGCGCCAACGATAATTACGTGGGAATCGTCGGCCTGCTGCAATATCTGAAACCGAAAAAAGAGACTATCGATCTCACCGATAGTGCTTTTAAGGAAGGTACGGCTGTGCTGGTGTTTAATTTGGAAAATCTGCACGAGAGCTTTGCCAAGGCCCGTCAGGTTAAGGGCGTGGTGGTGTTGGAGGAACCTAAACCGGTTAGCTATCCCTCCTACGATGGTAAAAGCATGATCCATGTTTTGGTCAGTGCCATGCAAGATCCAGATGGGTTCACTGTGGAGCTTAACCAGCTACAGCAAGAAATCCGCCAAAACCTGCCAGCCAATGCCCCGCCGGCGAGTGCGGCAAAATCGAATAACTGATCAGACGGACTCTTGAAGCTCCGCCACCGCCTTGCAAATGGTTTGGTAGCGGGCATCGATCGACGCATCGCAGTGCCGCATCTGGATATTATCCGGCCAAGTAAATTGATCGTAGCGGTCGGTGTATTTGCGCAAAATGCTACCCTGCCAGCGAATCACCCGCACTGGGACCTGAATACGCTGCACATGTTTGGCGTCTTCGTGCATAAACGCCGCCCGATAGGCGCGTCCATAATCGGTACCGGCGCGCATATATTCCAGCGCAGTGGCGTTGATTAGGGCCGGCGGCGTATTAGGCGGACCGACGCGGTGGGCTTCGTCCTGTTGATACCACGGGAACCATTGATAAAGCCCGGTGGCTATTTTCCAAATAGTTTGCAAGTGTCTGCCGTCTGGCTGCGGCGATAGGTCCGGCAAATAGTTTTGCAAAATCCGATCGCGTTCTGCGGGTTCAAAATGGGCGGCGTTGTCCAATATCAGATAATGCAGCAATTCGGGGTGGGCATTGGCAAAGGCGATGGCAATTTGTGCCCCGGTGGCCGAGCCATACAGCCCCACCCGCGTAAAACCCAGTGCGCTTATCGACTCTTTTAGCCATTGCACGTAGCCATTCAGATCATCCCCCGGTTCGGGCAGCGGATCTGAATTGCCGTAGCCTGGGGTATCTAGGGCGTTCACCTGCGCCTGTGCCTGTGCCGCCAGCCGTTCAATTAGGGGCACCATAAACGCCGAGGACATGGGCGAGGGGTGCAGCAAAATAATGGGTGCGCCCGTGCCGGACCGCCGCAAATGGGTTTGGATGCCGGCCGGTAGCGTTAGGTAGGATTTTTTAATTGCTGGATTCACTAGTTAAGCCCAATGCCCCCGGATTCATGCGGTTATTGGGGTCCAGTGTTCGTTTCAGGGCTTGCACTAACGCATAGGATTCCGTTTGCAAGCCTTGCCGATATTGATAGGCTTTGCCGATTTGCAAATGCACCGCGCCTTGCTGGCGGAACATTTCGGCCAGTTTCTGACGAATGCTAGTAACCAATTCGCGGGCGGGCAGGTTCTCGGCAAAGCCTTTTAGCCGCTTGAGGTGGGCCGGTTCCACAGTGCGGCGGTGGATTTCTTGCAATGCGTCCGGCCAGAAAAACACTGGCTCCAGCACCGAACAGTGGGTGGACACCGTGGCCAGCAAATAGCCCACGCCGATATCGAGTTCATCCAGCTGCTGCCGGTGCTGCGCAAAAATCGCTTCGATCTCATCCATCACCGGCACCGCCCGCGAATGGGCAACTAAGCCGTGGACCGGCACCCAGCGCTCACCGTGCGGGCCCAGCATATTATTGAGCGGGCCGAAAGGGTTGGCGCGCACCAGCTTAGGGATGCTGTCCGGTAATTCGCGGCCCTTGTGCTGTTTCACAATAGCGCGGATTTTTTGCAGGCAATGTTGCGCGGACGAATCGGTGTGCTCTTCGATCATGCTGTGAAAGGACCAGCGCACCGCGTCCATATAGCGGCGCCCAGACAGCGCGACCGTTAGCCCATCCTTAATCGCCGCGCCAACCCCACGCGCCGATTTCAGCATGCCGGTGAATTGTTGGACATCGCGGGCCAAGCTCTCGCGTTTGAGTCGTTGGCGTTGCAGGTAGGGGTCGAAGCCGAAGCATTCCATGCTGAGGTTTTGGCGGGAAATTTCCGCCATGGCGGGCAGCATATCCTGGTAGCGGTCAAAGGCGAAGGAGCCAAACGCCCGCGCCGGGTATTCCGGTAGCAGGCGCAGGGTTAGGGTGGCTTTGATGCCCAGCGCACCGCAATCGCCGGTAAATAGGCCGCTCAGGTCGGGGCCGAAATGCCGAAAGAATGGCGGGGCATTGCGCTGTGCGGCGGAGCCGGTGCGGATAATGGAGCCGTCGGCGGTGACCACTGCCATCGCCAATACCGAATCCGCCGCTGTGCCAAATTGCCCAGACCCCCAGAAAATGCTGTTTTGCGACACGCTGCCGCCCACCGAAGCATGCAAGCCCGACAGGGTGCCCCAGTAGGGGGTGCGCAGGCCGCTGCCGCGCAATGCTTGGTGGAGCGCCTGCCAGCTGATTCCTGCCTCCACCGTCACATACCTATCGGTGGCGTTAATTTCTAGCACCCGCTGCATGCGCGACAGGTCTAATAATACGGAATCCTCTTCCTGTGGTATGTAGCCGCCGGTGTAGGACATGCCGCCGCCGCGCGGGACCACCGCTAAGCCATGCTCGGTTGCCGCTTTTACCACCCGCGCCAGCTGTTCGGTATCGCTGGGGCGGACCACCACCCCTGCGGGCAAGCCGGCGGAAAATACATCTTGGGCGTAGTATTCGCGCTCCAGCGCGGCGGTCAGCACATTTTCGCTGCCGACAATGGCCGCGAACTGTTTAGTGGGCAGGTCCGCCATGCGTTTGGCTGCTTTCTACTGTCAGAATCGATAGATCGGATGCGCTCAATAGCTCAAACCCGCTCTCGGTGATGCGCACTGTGTCTTCCACATGCACGGATCCCCAGCCAATTTCCGTGTGTGGCATGTCTATGTTGATGACCATGTTGGGCTGCAAGGTTTGATCTAGCTTGGTTTGGGGTTGTACGCCGAAGGGTTTGGGGTCGTCGGTGTGTTCCAGCCCTAAGCCATGGACGATCGGGTCGCGGAAGTGTTCGAAGCCGCCGGCGCGGACGGCATCGCCGATCTGCTGTGCCAGCTCGCTGTAGCGAATGCCCGGGCGTAGCAGGCTTTGCGCCACTTCCCACCCCAGACAAAGGCCGGCGTGGAGTCGCTGGTGTTTGGCGGTCGGCTCGCCGAAAACGGCGCAGCGGCCGAAATCGCCGTGGTAGTGTTGATATTGCCCCAGCGCATCCAGCATTATCGGCTCGTTGCGGCGTACTTTGCGGGCGGGTAGCTCACCCAGCCCGCACATCAAATACACCCCGCGGCCGCCCTGCTGCGCCATTTCCGTCATATAGACGGCCTGCAATTCCTGCCAACTTGCGCTGGCGTAAAAGGCGTTCGCCGCCGCTATTAGGGCTTGCTCATTGATGCGGGCCGCCTTGCGCATTATTTCGATTTCATCCGCGGTTTTGAGCATGCGGATTTCATTAAACAGCTGCGGGTTATAGACGCAGTCCAGATCCTCCACACCGATGCTGCGTAGCCAGAGGTCGATGCGCAGGTCGTCGACGATCACCCGCTGGCCGTGTAGGTCGGCGGCTTTGATGGCGCGGGCTAGGGCCCAGAAAGCATCGGGGGACATGTCATGGCCCTTGCGTTGCACCGCCTGCACCCAGCGTTTTTCCAGCGGTTGCAATTCGCCGCTGCCGGGGAGCCAGCCGGCGTAGTCTTGGCCTTTGGGGGTGTGGTCCGGTAACAGCTGCTGCTCATCGGCGGGGCTGGAATAGGCGAAGATGTTGGGCATCCAAGTGGCGGGGCGATCGGTGCCCTTGGTTTCTAGGCGGCGAAGTTCTAGGGCGGGGACGATTAGGGCGGAGGGGGCTTGTGCATGCCGGGTAAATAAGCTGAGGTAGGCCCCTTCGTAGCCGGTCGGATAATTGAAGAAGCCCCAATAATCGCTGAGGTAATACTGGTTTATTGGGGTGTGGGCAAGCAATGCCGCCGCGCCCTCGCGGTCGAGTAATTCGCAGGCGCGGGGTTTGTTTAGCAGCATGGGGTGCTTGCTCGGTGTTCAAGCCTTAATTGGGGCGGGGGATAAAAGCAACGAGGCGGCGAATGCGGAAGTTGGGAAGTCGGTGTATAAACAAACCCACCGAGCCAGCGATTGCTGGCCCGGTGGATTGGGTGGGTTAGTTGAAGGTTTTGGAGAGGCGCAGGCCGATTTGGCGTTGGTCGCGGAGTGCCACATGTACGCTTTCCCGAAAAAAGTCATAAGCAGTGGCAGGGAGGTTACGAGTCCTCACATATGCGCCGGTATCAGCGATATTGTTGCCGGCAGTGGGGGCGTTTTCATTGGTCAGGTTGGTCACGTAAAACTCCATGCTCAGAGAATCGCGGCGAATTCCACTTCGCAGGTTTATCTCGGTCGATCTGGGGAGCTTGCTAAGATTGGCGTTGGATCCAAAATATGAACCGGTGTAATAGATGTCACTGCGCAAATACCAGTCGGCACTCTGATCGGCGACTGTTACCGGGCGGGTGTAGGTGCTACTCAGCGATGCCGTCCACTCAGGGAAGCGCGGTGGTCGCTGCCCTTTGGGATTCTGGTCAAGCCCAAAGATGTCGCTAAAATCACCGGCACCTGCCCCTTCCGGGAAGGAATCTATCTCGGAACGGACATAGGCTAGGGTTCCCGCAAGAAGCAGGCTGTCGGTAGCTTGCCAAGAGCCGTCTAATTCCAGACCGAGAATATTGCTGGTAGCACCATTAGCATTGAATTCTACCGTATTGGTAACGGCAGCACTGGGAACCGGATTTGTTCGTGAGCGGCGTGCCGTGACCGTCTCAAATGCACTGTATATTTGATCTTCCCGCTCCATATAAAAGGCTGCAAGACTGTAGGCTAGGCGACCGTTCCAGGCGGTTTGCTTCAACCCCAATTCGTAGTTAGTGAGCGTCTCCTCATCGTATTCAGCAGTCACTCCCGGGGCTTGCCTGTTGAATTGCTCTAGCCGAGTGAGTATCAGCGTGGCATCCTCTCCCCCAGCCGGGTCCGGGATGTTTGTCGGCAAGTTCTCTGTATTGTCGAGGCGAGCTACCTGTGTATTAAAGCCACCAGGAAAGTTGCCAACACTATAGCTGGCATAGAGCATGGTGTCATCAAAGGGGCGATATTGGAGCAGTATGCGGGGCAAAAATTCTTTGTAAGTCTCATTAGGACTAAACCTGCCGATTGCTGAAGTTTCGTGTACGACAGTATCGCTGATTTCATCTTCCTGCTGGCGAGCTTCCAATATCAACTTCCACTGCTCATTAAGACGGTAGTCTATGGATCCAAATACTCCGGTCGTCTCGGCGGTGGCGGGATCGAGCGGGTCATATAGCGAACTAAGCGCAAATCCAAATATACCTAATGGATCGTAAAATCCGCCTGCGCTACTGGTTTCAACATCTACGAGACTGACACCGAGAGACCAATTTAATTGATCGTCATAGAGAGCACTGCCCGACACCCGCACTTCAAGCCCCTTATCTTCAGTTTTGCGCACACCGCGAGATATAAAACCCGCCGGGTCTCCAGACACTGGCCGCCCGAATCGTCCGAAAGTGAAAGTTCCTGGTGGTGCCAGATCAGGGGTGGCATCAAAATCAATCATATAAAGATACTGGTCTTCATTGATATTGGCCAACACATCTAGCCGCAGAGAATCGACAATGTCATAGGAGGTGACAACAGAAAACCGGTATCCTTCGCGCAATAAGCCAAAACCACCTAGGTCGTCGAAATCAATGTCATGGAAATTGACTGGCCTGCGATCACTTAAGATGCGAGCCGTTACTTCGTCGTAGTGAGCCTTGCTGGTGTTCAGTCCGATTTCAGACGGGGGGGGGGGGGATATCGTCCCTCTAAATTCAGTTTCCCCGCCAGAACATGCCGCCAGCAACGCAACCCCGCGCAAGTTATTCGGATTCCCGGCGGCACAGAAGTTATGGTCTGCCAGACCGGCGCGGCGAATGACGGCGGCGGGGCCGTCCTCATCGCGGTAGAAATTACCGCGCACTCGTATGTTGAGTTGTTCGATGGGTTCAAACTGTAATACGCCGCCTAGCGCCATGCTTTCTTCGCGGCCTAGGCGTTGCTTTTCGGCCGCGGCTTGGGGATCGACATTGTGCCAGTGGCCGTCTTTCTCGCGGGAATTGGCGTAGAGCCGACCGCCGAGGTTGTGTAGTAAGGGACCTTCGACGCTGGCGCGGAAATCGCGCTCGCCGCGGGGTCCGACATCCATGGAGAGATGTACGGCGGGTTCATCGGCGGGGGCTCTGGTGATGTAGTTGATCGCCCCGGAGAAGGTGTTGCGCCCGAAGAGGGCGGATTGGGGGCCTTTGATAACTTCGACTCGCTCTAGTTCCTGCACATCGATACTGTACAGCCCGCCGGTCACCACCATGCCATCGACAAAAATGCCCGCCGTGCGGCGCAGGGGGCTAGTGCTATCCACGACAACGCCCCGGAAACGCGGCGAGACACTGATTCTGGCAGGCTCGTTATTCATGGATTCAATAAAAACACCAGGCGATGCCTTGGAAACGTCGACGATGTCATTGAAAGCGGCGGCTTCGATCTGCTGGGAATCGAAGGCGGTGATGGAGATGGGCACGTCTTGGATGGACTGCTCCTGCTTGCGGGCGGTGACCGTGAGCTCTTCGAGCATGATGGCTTCCTGCGCGTGGAGTGCTGCGCCGGGCAAGGCGAGGAGAATCGCCAGCGTTGCGGCTGCGGTGCGTGATATGAGACGGGTTGAATTTGCAAAGTTCATGGATGAATCCTCCATTTTCTGCTTGCAGTGATTGCGTTGTGATAGTAGAGCAGACCGGATGCTGCTTTGTATCCCCTTATATCCGCCGGATTGTGGCGCATTGCGGGGGGTTAGTCAACCTTTCTTTACATTTTTATGCCGAAATAATTGATGTTTTTTTAGGAAATCTGGCCTTCGGCGAATATGTCTATCGATAGGGCGGGGGCGGTTTGGTAGAGGAGGGCGCGGTGGCGTAGGAAGCGCGTTAGGCCGACTGTGCCCATGCGGGAGCCGCCGAGGCCGGAACAGCCGAAGGAATTTTTTGGCACATCGGTGACTACGGCGGTGAGGCTGGCATCGTTGATGCTGACTGCGCCGGCGTGGATTTGGGCGGCGAGCTGTTCGGCTTCGGTGCGATCGGTGCTGAAAACGGCGGCGGAGAGGCCGAATTCGCTGTTGTTGGCCAGTTCTAGAGCTTGTTTGGGGGTGCTGAAGGGTATGACGGGGAGGATCGGGCCGAAGGTTTCCTCTTGGAGGATGCGCATGTCGGGGGACAGGTTGCTGAGTACGGTGGGGGGGTA
Source organism: Cellvibrionales bacterium (assembly GCA_014323765.1). Classification (GTDB taxonomy): domain Bacteria; phylum Pseudomonadota; class Gammaproteobacteria; order Pseudomonadales; family GM7GCV1; genus GM7GCV1. The sequence continues at coordinate 214,962 of JACONM010000010.1, forward strand.
CCAGATGCCGCCGTGGTCGATGGGCTGGCCGCCGCAGTGGATGGTGGCGCCTTTGGCTTTGGCGTCGGCGATTTGGGATTGGATGATTTTGGCTTGGGGGGCGTAGATTAGCGGGCCGATCTGGCCGCTGTCGATGTCGGGCCAGTTGATTTGGATCTGTTGGCATTTGGCGATGAGGAGGTCGAGGGTGGCTTGGTAGCGGCTTTGGTGGACGTAGATGCGCTCTAGCGATTGGCAGGCTTGGCCGGTCATGCCGATGGCACTGCGGACGATGGCGGTGGTGGCGTTGTCGATGTCTGCCGATTCGAGAACTATGGCGGGGTCTTTGCCGCCGAGCTCTAGGAAGGCGGGGATTAAGCGGCGGGCGGCATGTTTTGCCACTTTGCGGCCGGTGGCGACGCTGCCGGTGAAGCAGATGGCGTCTGCTTGGTCGATGATTGCTTGGCCGGTGTCGGCGGCACCGGTGACTATTCCCAGCACATCTTGCAGGCCCGCGATGCCTTGTAGGCTGGCTTGGAGCGGTGCGGCAAAGCGGGGGGTAATTTCGCTGGGTTTGAGCAGACACGCGCAGCCGGCCAGCAGGGCGGGGATGGTGTCGATCAGGCCGAGGATCAGCGGTACGTTCCAGGGGCTGATGATGCCGACTAGGGGGTAGGGGATGAGTTTGTGGCGGTATTCGACGCTGGGTACTAGGGCGGAGCGGGCGGCGGGTTTTTCCGCCAGCAGGTGCGGGGCTTGGTTTAGCCAGTGGTCGACTATTTCGAGGATTTTGCGTAGCTCAAAATGGGCGAAGGTGCGGCGACCGGTGTCGGCGCAGAGGGCTTGGGCGATGGCGGGGCCGTGGTCTTCCAGCTGTTGCCGCCAAGCGGCCAGCTGGGCGCAACGGTATTCTAGGCCCGCTTGCTGCCAGGATTGCTGGGCGGTGCGCAGGGCGGTGGCGCGTTTGGCAATTTCGGCGGGGGGGTAGTTGTCGATCTGGAAGTCTGGCTGGCCGGTGCGGGGGTTGAGGACGGGGATTTTTTTCATAGTGGCTGCGGCGGGTGGGCGGGGCGGTGTAGGGCATTGAGCATGCTACACTGCGACGGCTTTATTAGGGCGGTGGGATGATAGCAGGTTGGAGGTTTGGGCTATGTGGATGTTTTTTGCGCGTTTGTTAGCGGGTTGGCTTGCGCTGGCAGGGCTGGCTGGGTGCCAAAGTATGGCGGCGCGGCAGGGGCCGGCGGAGGGGGATTTGGGGCATTTTTTGGGCTGGTTTGCCGGCGAATACAATAACTATGAGCAGGTCTGGCAGCAGGCGGAAGATGGCGTGGCGGCAGAGGACCGCCACGAGCACATTCACCATATTTTCAAGCGAGTGGCGGCCCCGGCGGTGGGCGAGCATGTGTTTTTCGTCCGGCAGTATATGGATGGCGATTATGAGCGGGTCTACCGCCAGCGGCTGTATCGCTTCAGCCGCGAGGGGGATGCCATTCGGCTGAGCATTTACCGGTTTGCCGATGAGGCGCGCTATCGCGATACTGATCAGAGACCGGAACTGGTGCGTGATCTAGAGCTAAGCGAGCTGAGCACCATGCCGGGCTGCGATGTTTTTTGGCGGTGGCAGGGGGACCATTATTTGGGCGAGATGCGCGAGGGAGCATGCTTTTATCATTCCACCCGCATGAAGAAGGACATTTACATCACCGATACCCTGAAACTGACCGCCGATGAGATCTGGATTGGCGATAAGGCGTTTGATGCGGAGGGCAATCGGCTGTTCGGGCGCGATGAGCCGCATAAAAATCGCAAGGTGCGCTACTTTGTTGGCTGGGCGGCGATCAACAACGGTGTTTTGGATGCCGATTCTGCCGACCCGGACGGTATGCAGATCTATCGCGGGGTGCGGTTGCATAATGAGGGGCAGCGGTTGGCGTTGATTGGGGCGGATGGGGCGGATAGTGGCTATCGCATTGAGTTGGCGCGATTGACCGAGCAGCGCACTGGTACTGCGGTGCTGAAATTGGGGCTGTGGCGGGACGGGGAGGAGAAAGCCTTTACTTATACTTGGACGAATCCGGGGGCTGAGCGGGTGGGGATTAATTTGCGTTGGATGCAGGTGGGGCTGGTGGCGGAGGCGGTACCGTGAAGAAGTCGTTTTCTAGGCGTTCCTTGCTGAAGGCTGGGCTGTCGCTGGCGGCGTTGCCGGCGGCGGGGCTGGGGTGGGCCGGCGGTGGGACGCGCCGGGTGTTGGTTGTCGGGGCGGGGCTGGCGGGGCTTTATGCCGCCCGGCTGTTGCAGCAGTTCGGTTGTCAGGTGCAGGTGATCGAGGGGCGTGAGCGGGTGGGGGGGCGTCTGTACACTTTGGATGAGGTGCCCGGCCACCCGGAGGGCGGCGGCAATACTATCGGCGCGAATTATGGGCGCATTTTGGATACGGCGAAGCGGTTGGGCGTGGGGCTGGAGGTGCCGCCGAAAAATCTGCCGATGGGCTTGGTCGTCGATGGGCATAAAATTGCGGCGCAGGATTGGGCGGGATCGCCGCATAATCCGCTGCCGGAGCATTTGCGCTCGGTGCCGCCGGGGCGCCTGTATAGCACTGTGATGCGCGAGCACCCCTACAAAGCCGCCGCCGATTGGCGCAATCCGCTGTTGCAGCAGCAGGATCGGGCGGCTGACGACCTATTGCGGGCGGCGGGGCTGGGCGACAAGGCGTTGGGGCTGGTGGATGCCAATAATAGCTATGGCAATAGGCTAGCGGATACTTCGGCGTTGAGTCTTTATCGGGTGGTGGCCAACATTGGGCGCATTATTCGCATGGGCAAACCTAGCCAGCAGGTGGCGGGTGGCAATATGCGCCTGCCGGAGGCCATGGCGGACTCTCTGGCGGAGCCGGTGATTCTGGGGCAACGGATTGTGGCGGTGACTCAGTCGCCGAGCGGGGTGCGGTTGCGCAGTGAGTCGGGGGGCGAATATCAGGGCGATGCCGTCATTTTGACCCTGCCCACCACCGCCCTGCGCAAGCTGGATTTTGCGCCTGCCCTGCCGGTGGCGCAGCAGCAGGCGTTTCAGGCATTGCACTATCACAAAATCACGCAGGCGCATTTGGTGGCCGATGGGCCTTTCTGGGAAGACAGCGGGGACCCCGGCGGCTATTGGACCAATGGCCCGCTGGGGCGCATCTTCACCCGCCCTATTCCGGGCAGCGGGCAGTTTGCGATTAACTGTTGGATCAATGGCGATAGTTGCGACCGCTTTGATCGGGTGGACGCGGAGCAGGCGGCGGACGATGTCATGCGCGAATATTTGAAAATCTATCCGCAGGCGGCGGGGGCGGTGCGCCTGCATCGGCTGGTGCGCTGGCAGCTGGAGCCGTTCAACGAGGGCACTTGGGCGATCTGGAGGCCGGGCGATATTGCGAAGTATGCCGACCTGCTGCATCAGCCGGCGGCGATGGTCTTTTTTGCCGGCGAGCACACGTCTTTTGCCAACCCCGGTATGGAGGGGGCGGCGGAATCGGGCGAGCGGGCGGCGTTGGAAGTGCTGCGGGCCTTGGCGTAGTGGGGGCATTACCATGAAGCGGATATTGGTTGGTTTTTGCGTTGTCGTGCTGGGGGTGCTGGGGGCTTGCGCGGAACGGTCGGACTCGCCGGCTGGGGGGGCGGCTGATGGGCCGGCTGACGGTATCGGCGAGCAGGTCGCGGCGGCGCAGTTGACGGGTGCGCAGCTTTACAGTGCTTGCGTTGCTTGCCATAGCCTAGAGCGCGGCGAGCCGCACAAGGTGGGGCCTAATCTGTTTGGCTTGGCGGGCCGGCGGGCCGGTAGCCTAGCCGATTTTGATTATTCCCCGGCTTTGGCCGAGTCCGATATTGTTTGGTCTAAGTCCGCTTTGATTGGCTGGATGCTGGCGGCGGAGCATCTGGTGCCCGGCACTTGGATGCTCTATCACAATCATTTGGAGCCGGCGGAATTGGATTTGCTGGCGGATTATATTTTGGCGCAGCAATAGCCGGGTGCCGGGCGCGTGGGGGGAGGAATGGATAAAACGGGAATCGTTCTGACCACGCTGGTCGTCTATAAGCTGCTGTTGGTTGCCATTGGTTTTTGGGCCTCGCGGCGGACCGCCGATAGCAGCGATTTTTTTATCGGCGGGCGGGGCTTGGGGCCGGTGGTTGCCGCGCTCAGTTATTCATCGAGCGCATCGTCTGCCTGGACTTTGCTGGGGATGAGCGGGGCGGCTTATGTGATTGGGTTGTCGTCGCTGTGGTTGGTTTTGGGGTCGCTGCTGGGGATGCTCGTGGCTTGGTGTTGGATTGGGCCGCGTTTGCTGGCGTTTAGTCGCACCCATCGGCAGATCACGCTGATCGATTTTATGGCGCACGATAGCCGGGGGGCTTCGCGGCGTGGCATTGTCTGGGTTTCTGCGCTGATCATTATTTTCTCTTTTGCCTTTTATATCGCCGCGCAATTTCAGGGGGCGGGCAATACTTTTGCCAGTACTTTTGGCATTTCTATGAGTCATAGCATCGTGTTGGGTGCGGTGATTATTATGGTCTACACCCTGTTGGGCGGATTCTGGGCGGTGAGTGTGACCGATGCGTTGCAGGGGTTGCTGATGGCCGTTACCGCCGTTTTGCTGCCGGTGGTCGCGCTGGTGGAGGTCGGCGGTTTTGGGGGGCTTTGGCAGGGCTTGCAGCAGGTGAGTAATGCGGCGCAGCTGAGTCTAACTGGCGGCAATGTGGGGCTGTTGGCGGTGGGGGTGGTGGTAGGAGGAATCGGCGTTGGCATCGGCACCTATGGCCAGCCGCAGCTGTTGGTGCGGTTTATGGCGTTGCGCGATGAGCGGGCCCTGCGGCAGGCGCGGCTTATTACCATCGCTTGGTATTTGGCGGTGTTTTTGGGGATGTATTTGGTCGGGCTTATTGGGCATGTTTTGCATCCGCTTAGCAGTAATCCGGAGACTATTTTCTTTGTGCTGACCGAGAGTTTGTTTCCGGCGGTGCTTGGGGCGGTGCTGTTAGCGGCGGTGTTGTCGGCCATTATGTCGACCGCGGACAGCCAGCTGCTGGTTATTGCCTCTTCCATTGCGCATGATCTGGGCTTGGGGCGGCGTTGGCCCAGTCGCATGCTGCTGATTTCCCGTTTGGCGATTGTCTTTGCGGTGACGGTTGCCGTGCTGATCGCCATTTTATTGCCGGAAAAGATTTTTAGCCGGGTGCTGTTTGCTTGGGTGGCGTTGGGGTCGGCTTTTGGGCCGGTGCTTTTTGTGCGCTTGGCTGGGGTGGCGTTGCGTCCGGCGGCGGTGTTGGTTTCTATTCTGTGCGGGTTTTCTCTGGCGGTGGGCTTTTCTTTTCTGCCGAACACGCCTGGCGATATTCTGGAGCGGTTGCTGCCTTTTTGCGTGGCCTTGGCGATCTTGTTATTGGCGGGGCGCAGCAAACGGCCTACAGCTGCCGGATAGCGGATTGCCAGCCGCTGAGCAGGGGGAAGCGGCGGTCTGCGGCCCGTTCGCCTGCCGGTACGCTGGCTTTGCGCAGGCTGCTCCATGCTAGGCAGAGGTTGGAGGTCAGAGTGGGTTTGCCGGTGGCTTGTTGTAGATCGATGATCGCTTGCAAGCCCGGCATGCCGGTGCCGGCAATCAAAATGATATCGGCTGCGGCGGGCTTGAGTTTGCGCTCGATTTGCCGGGTGGCGGTGGCCCCTTGCAGGGCGTAGATCGAGCGGGTGTCGCCCGCCTCCGGCTGTACCGACATGCTGTCGACGATCTGGAGGCCGGTGCTTTGCCAGTAGCGGTAAGCTCGATCGAGCAGCCACTGCGGGTAGGGGCAGGCGAGGGCGATGGATTGTGCGCCGAGAAACGCTAGGGCATCGCGGATGGCGGTAGCGGCTGTGATTATCGGGTGGCCGTGCTGTTGTTCTAGGCGGTCGATCTGCTCGCGTTCTGCAGTTGGATCCAATAGGTAGCTGGAGCCGGTGCAGGCGAAGGCGAAAGCATCGAGTTTGAGGGTATCAAAGCTGGCTAGGGCCGGTGCTAGGCCGGTGAAGTAGTCGAGCAGGCGTTGTTCGGGTTCGCCGCGGCTGGTTAGGCGGGTGGTCAGCATGCTGACCCCGGCGGGCAGTAACATGCCGAATTCCACTTCCGCCGTCGGGTTTGCCTGTGGGGTGCCGAGGCCAATTCGCGCCAGCCTGCCGTAGTCGCGGTTATGTGCCATTTGCGTCAATCCTGTCTTACAGTGGTACTGTTATAGTATTGCAATTCACAAAGTGCGGAGTTTTATTTTGCGGCAACAGAATGGGGCAGTGGTGGTGGCGGGGGCCGGCCCGGTGGGGTTATCGGTCGCCATGTTGCTGGCTGTGCGTGGTCATGATGTTCTAGTGTTGGAGCGGGAGCCGGCCCTAGTGGAAGATATGCGCGCTTCTACTTTTCACCCGGCCACCTTGGATATTATCGAGCAATATGGTTTAGCCGATGCGCTAATTCGGCAGGGCACTGTGGTCGGCCAATGGCAATATATGATTCACGGTACGGATGAGCGGGCGGTTTTTGATCTAGGACTGCTGAGTGATCTGACTGGCCATCCCTATCGATTGCAGTGTGAGCAGTTTCGTCTTACTAATTTGATTGTCGAAAAAATGCGGAATAATCCTAAATTGTCGATTCGCTTTGGCTGCGAATTGGTGGGTATTCGTGAGGAGCGCGATGGCCTAGTGGTGGAGGCGGTTGAAAATGGCCAATCCCTTGCTTTTGAAACTCCCCGGCTGGTGGCCGCCGATGGCGGCAAAAGCACCGCTAGGAAATTATTAGGGTTGAACTTTGCCGGCAGCATGTTTCCCAAAACATCGATCACTGCCGTGGTGGATTTTCCGTTTCACCAGTATATTCCCAATTTGCTGGGGGTAAATTACGTCTGGACGGAGGCGGCGCATTATAGCCTGATGCAGCTTCGGGATCTGTGGCGTTTTTCCTATTCACCGGATCAGCAGCAGTCGATTGAAGAGGCTATGTCGGATGAGGTGGTGCAGGCGCATCTTTGTGCCGCTTTTCCCTTTGCCGAGCGGTATCCGGTGATAAGCCGCAATTATTACCGCTTGCAACAACGCTGCTTGGAATCTTTTCGGGTGGGCCGGGTATTGTTTGCCGGCGATGCAGCGCATTTGAACAGCCCGTCTGGCGGTATGGGCATGAATAGCGGCATTCACGATGCCCGCTGTCTAGTCGAGCACCTTGCGCCCGTGCTCGCGGGCGGCGATGAGTCCCTGCTAGACCGCTATTCGCGCAAGCGGCGCACGATCGCATTGGATGAAGTGCAACGCCTTTCTGCCAAAAATTACCGCCGCCACCGCGAAACCGATCCGCACAAACGCCGGGCTATTTGGCGGGAATTGCAGGAAATTGTCCGCTCGCCGGCAAAGATGCGTGAGTATTTATTAGACTCCGCCATGCTCCGCTCCCTGCAACGCGAACAAGCAATTCAGTAAAAAGCCCTGCCATGAAAATTGCCAATCTCAGTGCGCTTCGCGCCACCTACCGCTTTGCCGTGCCCGAGCTAGTCAGCAGCCGAATACATGGCAATTACCAAGATAAAAACGCTTCTGCCGAGCATTTACCGATTATTTATCCGGCCAGCGGTGAGCAGGTTGCCTTGTTGCAAGAGGCCGATAAAAACGAAGTCGAGCAGGCCGTAGGCAGTGCCCGGCAGGTATTTGCCAGCGGTATCTGGGCGGACATGCCAGTCGCTGAACGGCAGGCTATTTTGCGCCGCGGCCAACGGTTAATTATCGAGCATCAAAAAGAGTTGGCCTTTCTGGAATGCCTGAATGCTGGCCTGCCCATGTACAATTTGCAATCTCGTCAGGTGCCGAGGGCGGCGGAAAATTTTGGCTTTTTCGCTGATTATATCGGGCAGATGGCGGGCGAGACTTTTGAGCAGCTGTCGGGTTATCTTTCCCTAGTCACCCGGCAGCCGGCCGGGGTTGCCGCTTTATTGGCCCCTTGGAATGCGCCCTTGGCACTGGCTAGTATGCAGATTGCATCGGCCATTGCCTTTGGCAATAGTTGTGTCTTAAAACCTTCGGAACATACGCCGCTGGCCATTGGCAGGATGGTGGAATTGCTGGAACAAGCTGGCTTGCCGCCGGGAGTGGTTAATGTTTTAAATGGGCGCGGCCATATTAGTGGGCAAGCTCTAGTGGCACACCCGGGCATTGACCGCATTGCCTTTACCGGCGGCACCGCGACCGCAAAAACCATTATGGCCAATGCTGCCGCCAATCTGACTCCCGTGCATTTAGAACTAGGCGGCAAATCCGCCAATATCATTTTTGACGATGCCGATTTTGAAAGTGCGCTGGACGGGTCGCTGCTCGGTGCTTTTGGCAATAATGGTCAGATGTGCTTGGCCGGGTCACGGATTTTAGTGCAGCGCAACATTGCCGGGCGATTTATTGAGGCTTTTATAGAGCGTACCAAGAATCTGCGAGTGGGCGACCCCATGGACCCGACCACAGAAATCGGCCCGCTGGCCTTTGAATCCCATGCCCGGCGGGTGGCGGGCTATGTCGATATTGCCGTGGCGGAGGGGGCTGTCCTGCTGGCCGGCGGGGCCCCTTTAGATGGCTGCTTTTTTCAACCCACTGTGGTGCAGGTTGAAAGTAATCGGGGGCGGGTGTGTCAAGAGGAAATATTTGGCCCTTTTGTGGTTATTCAGGTTTTTGATCAAGATGCAGAGGCACTCGCCATTGCCAATGATTCCGAATACGGATTAGCCTGCTATGTCTGGACAGCTAATTTAAGCCGAGCACTGGCGATGCAGAGAAAGATTCAGGCCGGCACAGTCTGGATCAATACTTCTCTGATGCGGGATCTGCGAGCACCATTCGGTGGATTTAAGAACTCTGGCATTGGCCGCGATGGCTCTAGGCAGTGCGCCGAATTTTACAGTGAGGAAAAATCTACCGTTGTCGCACGAGGCGCAGTTCAAATGCGGAAACTGGGCGTGGGCGACTGATACTGCCTTATGGAAGCAATTAAAGCCATGGCATGCGTTGGCGATGTTGCAGTTCGAAGGCATTTATCTGCTCGGTCATTTCTAGCGTCATGGCGATGGGGTCTAACCCCTCGACTAGCATGCGTTTGGGGGTGGCTTCAATGGTAAAAGAAAACTTTAGTTCGGCTACGCTGACCTGCTGATTGGGCAAGTCTACCAGCAATTTATTTTGTTGCGGCGCAGCTTGGATCGCTTCCGCCAAATAGTGGACGACCGCGGCCTCTAATTCAATCGGCAAAATGCCATTGCGGGTACAGTTGTGGTAAAAAATTCTGCCGAAGGAAGGGGCAATAATTGCCCGTATACCGAATTCATTCAGTGCCCAAACGGCGTGTTCACGCGATGAGCCGCAGCCAAAGTTGGCCCCCGATAACAGAATACTCGCGTTTCGATATTGCGGTTTATTCAGCACAAAATTTAGGTCCGGCTCGCGTCCGCCCGGTTCGGTGTAGCGCCAAATAGCAAAGAGCCCAGCGGCCAATCCCTGTTTGGAAACCCGCTTCATTTCCCGCGAGGGAATAATAGCATCGGTGTCCACATTGATGCGCAACAGGGGCGCAGCAACACCGCGATGCACAGTGAATGGTTGAAGTGCCATTAGCTTTTCTGTGTGGTGCGTGGGTCGGTGAGTTGGCCAGCGAGTGCCGAGGCCGCTACAGTGGCCGGGCTGGCTAGATGGGAGCGGGTTTGCGGGCCTTGACGGGATTCAAAATTGCGATTGGTGGTGGTTGCCACCCGCTGTTGAAAACCAAAACTTTCGCCGCCAGCATAAAAACACATGGAACAACCGGATTCACGCCATTCAAACCCTGCTTGAATAAAAATTTTATCCAGCCCCTCCGCTTCCGCTTGATGCTTTACCGGGGTCGAGCCGGGTACACAGATTGCCCGGACGTTAGCGGCCACTGTGCGCCCGCGCAAGATCTCGGCGGCGGTGCGCAGGTCGCTGATACGGCTGTTCGTGCAGGAGCCAATAAAAGCACCGTCAATCGGCAAGCCGGCTAATTTCTGGCCTGGCTTTACCCCCATATAATCCTGCGCTCGCTGCATGGATGCACTCTTTTTATTGGCACTGTCAATCTTGGGTACCGTACCGGTAATTGGACAGCTGTGTTCAGGGCTGTTGCCCCAGGTTATCATTGGCTCAATAGCGGCGCAGTCAATGGTAATTTCACGGTCAAATACTGCGCCTGCATCGCTGTGTAGGCTTTGCCAATAACGGACTGCCTGCTTCCAATTCTCGCCGCTCGGCGCATAGGGGCGACCCCCTAGATAATCAATGGTTTTTTTATCGGCGGCAATTAAACCGGTAAAAGCGGAAAATTCTACCGCCATATTGCACAGGGTTAGGCGCCCTTCAATGCTTAGGTTGCGCACCGCTTCGCCGGCAAATTCAATGACGGTGCCTGCGCTACCGGCGGCGGAATACTGCGCAATCAAATACAAAATCATATCCTTGGCGGTGACTCCGGTGCCCAGCTGACCTTCAAAATTTATTCGCATGCTTTGCGGCTTGTTAATGCGCAGGGTTTTGGTGGCCAGCGCGTGCTCGGCCTCGCTTGAACCTATGCCCCAGGCCAATGCCGCCAATGCCCCCTGCGAGCAGGTATGGCTATCCGGACACACTAGTGTGGATCCCGGCTGGACAATGCCCTGCTCCGGCGATACTACGTGGACGATGCCTTGCTTGGGGTGATCTATATCAAACAAATGAATGCCGGCAGATTGAGCGGCACTGCGAGTTGTCTGAATAAACTCTTTGCCGCTGGGCATCATGGTTTCGTCGCCGCGCCCGGGCAGGGTGTCGACAATATGGTCGATAACGCAGAATACTTCGTCTGGATTGCGCACTTGTCGATCCGCCGCCGCTAGACTTTTTAAGGCAATGGAACCAGTGCGCTCGTGCAGAAGTATCCGGTCGATATAAATAAGTGCCGCATCGCCATCTAGTTGTTCGACCAGATGGCTTTGCCATAGTTTTTCGAATAGGGTTTTAGCCATGAGCGCAGCGCACCAAAGTTTTGCCGCAGTTTTCACCGCGCATAAGGCGACAAAAAGATTCGGGCGCACTTGCCAGCCCCTCGCCAATATCGTGACGGAATTGTATTTGCCCGCTCTGTACGTAGGGCAGGCACCGCTCGATAAACTCTGGGCGGCGCGGTTCAAAATCATAAACGACTAGCCCATGAATTCGGGCACGGGCGACAATCCAGAGTGCAGGCGGCGGGCCGGGCTGACGTTGCGGGCTATTGTAGTCTTCCATCAAGCCACAGAGGATGACCCGTGCGCCGACTGCCAGCTGCGCCGAAACCAAGTTTAACAGGCTGCCGCCCACTAGATCAAAATAAATATCGATGCCCTGCGGGCACAGTTTTTTAAGGCGTTCTGAAATGTCTTCAGTTTTTCGATTGATGCAGTGGTCGTAGCCCAATTCTTCCAGCGCATAACGGCGTTTCTCTTCGCTGCCGACAATGCCAATTACACGACAGCCATGAATTTTTGCCAACTGACCCGCCATGCTGCCCACGCCCCCCACCGCAGCGGGAATAACCACCGTATCGCCTTCCTTCGGTTGCGCCTGCAAAATCAGGCCAGCATAGGCGGTCAGCCCGGGCATGCCTAGCGCTGAGAGAAAACAGGCCGGGTCTACTTTAGACTCAGCAACGGGGTTTAATTGTGCGGGGCTATGCACCGAGTAATTTTGCCAACCGCCCATACAGCGCACTATATCGCCTGCGGCAAAGTCAGCGCACTGTGATTCGACCACCCTGCCGATGGTCTCGCCGCGCATTAGCTCGCCGACACTGATGGCGGCGGAGACATGTCGGCCGGCGATCTGGCTGCGCATGTAGGGGTCTAGGGACAGGTAGAGCGTCTGCACCAGTACCTGCCCCGGGCTGGCCACGGGCATCTCGGCGTCCGCCACCAGAAAGTTTTGCGGTTCGGGTATCCCTTCTGGACAGGCGGCTAGTTTGACTTGGGTATTTTTTCGCATTGGTTTCTACTTAAAGCTAATTGAGTGCAAACCGCCATTAAAGCCGGGTTGCTGGCTTGCTATGAGCGGTTTCCATATGAGCGCAACCTTATACTTTCGATATAGAATATGCAATCAAAACCCACACTAGATTTAATCATGAAGCAGGTCCCATGCCTACCGTTCGTGTTCTCCCTTGCCTCTTAGGGCAAAGCTGCCGTACTGGGGACGCAAACAATGCAAGGGTGGCCGGATTTCCAAATTTGAGGCTCTAAGATGAAGATTGGCGGTTTTCAAGAAGCCGTGCTGCATGTCAGTGACCTGCGGCACTACCAGCATTTTTGGCAAACCATTGGCGGCTGGCGGTTGCTTTGCGCCGGGTCGCTGGAGCCGCAGTGGCAGGCTATCTGGGGCCTGAATTGCGGCGGTCGGCAGGCGTTATTGGGCAACCTAGGCGATAGCCGCGGGACTGTACGGCTGATTCAATTAGACGAGATTCCCGCGTTGCAAATTCGTAGCGATGCGCAGGCTTGGGAAGTGGGTGGCATTTTGGATTTAAATATTCGGGTGTTGGATATTGCCCGCAAACACCGCCAAATGCAGCGGCGTGGCTGGCGCGGTAGCAGCAATCCCGTTCGGTGGCAATGGGGGCAGACCGAAATTATCGAATGGCTGGGGCATGGGCCGGACGGGGTGTCACTGGCTTTGATTGAACGCATCGTCCCGCCTTTGGACGGTTTTGCAAACCTGCGAGAATTCAGCTGTTTGATTAACTCCACCCAAATTGTTACAGACCTGAATGTAACCCGGGCTCTGTTTGAAGAAGTGCTGGATTTTAAGGTGGTGCGACACAGCATCGGTTCACAACAGCAGCCGGGAGAAAATGTATTCGGCCTGCCGCACTCGCTGATCCATGCCTTGCCCCACGAAGTTATTGTGCTGCACCCGGCGGGTATTATCGATGGTTCCATCGAATTGATTGGGTTTAAGGGTTTAAGTGGTCGCGATTTTTCAGTCCGTGCTCGACCCGCTAATTTGGGCATTGCTGCGTTACGCTTTCCGGTCGATGATATTGGGGCATTGGAAAAACGCCTAAAAAGCCATGGAACACCCATTCGTCATGGGCCTATTCGAATACCGCTAATTCCCTATGGCGAGATCTGTATGTTGGCCATACAAACTCCTGATGGGGCTTGGCTGGAGTTTTATCAGCAGATGTCGACTGCTGGGATGCAGTCATAGGATCGGCGTAGCATTCTCATCTATAATTTTCAAAGACCGGGCGAGTGGGTGATAAAAAATAGATTAAATGGTTAAGACAATTTTACCCACATGCTGACTGCTTTCCATCAGTCGATGCGCATCCGTAGCATTCTCTAAGGGAAAGGTTTTTGCCATGACAGGCTTTATAACTTGGCGACTAAAAAGCGGCCAAACCTGAGTGACGAGATCTTGGGCAATCGCCGCTTTGTCTTCAATAGGACGGGTGCGCATGGTGGAACCGGTGAGTATCAGCTGTTTGAGCATGACCGGCATCAGGTCTACATTGACTTTAGAACCATGTAAGAATGCGATGGAAACAATGCGCCCGCCGAATGCAGCCGCTTTGATATTCTTTTGAATATAATCGCCGCCCACCATATCCAAAATCACATTTGCTCCCATGCCGTCGGTTTCCCGTTTGACGGTTTCGCTGAAATTTTCGGTGCGGTAATTGATGGCCAGATCGGCCCCTAATTGTCGGCAGCGGTCGCATTTTTCAGGGCTGCCCGCGGTGATGAAAACTTTGGCACCAAAAGTTTTTGCCAACTGAATAGCGGTTGTGCCTATGCCGCTGCTGCCGCCGTGTATCAATACGGTTTCGCCCGCCTGTAAACCGGCGCGGCGGAATAGATTGTCCCATACTGTAAAGTAAGTCTCTGGCAGGGTGGCTGCTTCCAGCAGGCTTAGGGACGGCGGCACCGGCAGACAGGTATCTTGATGGGCGGTGGCGTATTCGGCGTAACCGCCGCCTGGCAACAGGGCGCAGACTTGATCTCCCACCTGCCATTTACCGACCTGCTCGCCAATATCGATTACCTCACCCGCTACCTCCAAGCCCGGTAAATCGGAGGCCCCTTTGGGCGCGGGATATAGCCCCTGACGCTGTACTATGTCGGGGCGATTAACCCCGGCGGCGGCAACTCGGATCAATACTTCTTGGTCTCGTGCTTTTGGAATCGGTCGCTCCACCATAGAGAGAGTGCCGCCATTCGTGAAGCTGGCGATCTCAATACAGCGCATGGTGGAAAAATGATAATAAAAAGCCGATGATGCGCTTAAAACAGTCAACAGTTCTGTTGCGCTGTTCAACTAGTTAGAAGCTGAAATATCTGGGGCAACGGGCGGTATTAGGCCAGTTTCCTCTTTGCAGCGGGCCTTAATCTGTTCAATCGGCGGGCCAAAATTGAATAAAGGTGGCTCGGCGGCACGCTCGCTGCGCATTTTCTCACGCAAAGATGCGGTCGCCTGTGTATCGACCACACCATTGTCAATGACCACTCCGTAACGTTTGGCCCCCGCCGGGCTTACTAGATTGCGCTTGACATCAGCCAGCACCTTGTCTGGATCACGGGCCAGCGGATCGCCCCAGCCGGCACCGCCCCAAGTGTTGAAGTAGAGCAGATCTCCCGCCCGCACTTTTATACTCTCGCATTTAGCTGGCAGGTTTTCTTCCGTGCCATCGGTGCGCACTAGCAATTTAGTGGAACGCATGCCGACCTCACCGCCGAGTACGCCCCACGGATAGGTCAGCCAGCGGTCATCGTGAATGGCGATTTCCCCGTCGCAGAGAAAGCGATAGGCCACGCTTAAACCATTGCCACCGCGGTGCAGGCCGGCACCACCGGAGTCGGAGATGGTGGCGTAGCGTTCAATGCGTAGAGGAAAATAGGATTCGATAAACTCGCAAGGCACATTGGTAAAACCGGGCCACAGGGAGTGCCCGTCTGGGCCATCGCCCACCGGACGACCGGGGATGCCGCCAAAGCCGATCTGGAATAATTGAAACCAGTCGCCTTTCTCGTCGTAGCCGGAATAGAATAGGTGGGGCGAGTCGGAAAAACCGGCCGCGTTGAGCATCTGTTGCGGTGCGCCGGAACCGAGGAGTGCGCCTAATACATCAAAAATGCGTCCCAATGCATGGGTGCGACCGGAAAGCGGGGCTGGAAAGCGGGGTTTTAGGATGGTGCCTTCTGGGATGCGTACATCCACCAGATCATAAAAGCCATCATTGAAAACGATATGGGGGTCCACCACGTTAATAGTGAACGAGCCGAAAAACATTTTGAACATGTCTTCCGACAAATAAAAGTTAATGGAGGACTGTGCTTGGGGGTCGGTACCGGCAAAATCGAAGATGGCTGTATCGCCCTCGCGCCACATGCTGCATTTGAGTTTGTAGGGGCCGACACCCATGCCGTCATCGCAGATATAATCCTCAAATACCCGTGGTTCTTCCGGGATAAAGTTTTGGATTATGTGATGCATGGCCGCACGGTTGCGCTCCAACATGGTTTCCATGGCGGTGTGCAGGATGTCATCGCTGAAACGCTCGGCAATTTCCTTTACCCGTTTGGCGGCGGTATTGCAGGCGGCGACTAGGGCATTTAGATCAAAACGATTCCATTGGGGGGTGCGCACATTGTGCAAGATCAGCTCCAATACATCGCTTTGCAATTCGCCTTTTTTATATAACTTGGTAGGCGGAATGCGGATGCCTTCCTGAAAAATAGTGGTGGCTTTAATGGGAATGGAGCCCGGCACCATGCCGCCGTTGTCAGACATATGCCCAAACATGGCCGACCAAGCAATATGCCTGCCGCCCTTGAAAATGGGCAGCAACACCAGCCAATCCGGTAGGTGAGAGACCGCCGCATTGCACATGTAGGGGTCGTTAGTGAGCAGAATATCGCCTTCTTCCAATTCGCCGTCGTAGGCATCCATAAAAGGGGCGATAAAGGAACCGAACTGGCCTACTACCATCTTGCCGTCTTTATTGGCAATCATTGGGAAGCAATCGCCCTGCTCGCGAATGCCGGGAGACATGGCGGTGCGGAATAGCACAGCATCCATTTCGATACGTGCGTTTTTTAACGCATTTTCGATAATGTCGATGGTTACCCCGTCAACCTCTATTTTTTGCAGCGGGGTGGAATTGGTTTGCTGAATTTTGACTGGCATGTTCGTTTCTCCTGTGCAATTAGCTGGTCGGGTTAAGCAGTAAATTGCCTACTTTATCCACAGTGGCGACGTACCCGGGTAGAACAACCGTGGTGGAATCCATTTCCATGATAATCGCCGGCCCCGGCACCACAGTGCCCACGTTCAGTTTGCTGCGCTCATACAGGGGCACCTCGTAATCCTGTCCCTCGTAATAAAATCGGCTGCGTTGCACTATGCAATCTTCCAGCGCCACTGGGTCGCTGCTGATTACCGTCTCGGCAATGGCGCGGGTCTTGGCGCGCACCACGGCGCGAATCATCAGGATTTCATGGCCGTCTTGCAGTTTGAAAGTAAATAGCTGTTCATGCTCTTTGTCGAAGGCGGCGGTTACTAGGCCAATGCCCTTTTCACGGATGCTGGCCTCGTCAAAATCAATCGTTATTTGAAAGGCTTGGCCGGCGTAGCGCAGGTCTGCTTGAAAACTGACTTCCAAATCTTGCGGGTCGATGCCGTCGGCAATTAGGGATTCGCTGGCTCGCTGCTGTAACTCTAAAAGATCGGATAGCAGGCCATCGCTGTTAATGTCTTCTGCCATGCGAATGTAGGTGCGCGCCGCCTCGTCCTGTACTTGGGTGGTGGAATCTCCGTAGGCGCAGAGTACGCCGGGGCCGGGCGGTATAATGACTGGCCAAGCACCGGTGAGAATGCCTAGCGCATTGGCGTGTAGCGGGCCGGCACCGCCAAAACCCACTAGGGAAAAATCGCGTGGGTCGTAGCCCTGCTCCACCGACACAATGCGCAATGCACCGAACATGGATTCATTGACCACTTTAATAATGCCTTCCGCCGCTTCCATTAACCCAATTCCCGCGGCATCGGCCACCTGTTGTACTGCTTTAATGGATGCTTCACGATTGATTTGCATGGCTCCGCCTAGTTGCGCATCGGCGGGTAAATAACCGAGCACTACGTTGGCATCGCACACGGTGGCTTGCTCGCCGCCCTGCATATAACAGGCCGGGCCGGGCACGGCACCGGCAGATTCTGGCCCCACCCGCAAGGCTTTGGTTAGTTCAGGGACGAAAGCCAAGGAACCGCCACCGGCCCCGACTGTGCGCACATCCACCGAGGGTGCCCGCACTCGCACATCGCCAACCACGGTTTCCCGCCGTACCCGCGCTTTGGCATTTTGAATTAGAGCCACATCGGTGGAAGTGCCGCCCATATCAAAAGTCAGGATATTGTCGTAACCTGCCTTGCTGCAAAAATAAATGGCACCGGTAACCCCACCGGCCGGACCGGACATTAATAGATTGACCGGGGATTCCGCCGCCGCCCGACCGGAAGCTAGGCCGCCATCAGAGCGCAGCAGCGATAATTTGACATCATCGCCCATACGCGATTTTAATGCCTGCTCCAAATTATTTACATAGCGGGCCACTTCTGGGCGGACGAAGGAATTGACTACCGTGGTCTCGGTGCGCTCGTATTCCTGCATTTCTGGAACCACTTCGGAGGAAATGGAAATTGGCGTATCCGCAAAAACCTCGGCAGCAATGGCTTTGGCTTTTTTCTCATGCGCACCATTTACATGCGCATTGATAAAACAAATGGTCAGGGCACCGATCTTGTCTTTGGTGCGCAACGTTTGCAGATCGGCACGGAGCCGATCTTCATCTAATTTTTTATGGATGCTGCCATCGGCATCAATGCGCTCGTGCGCGCCTATGGTCAATTCCAGCGGTGCCAATAGCGGTTTTTTATTGAAGGTAACCCAACCACCCAAACCGCCCGGGCAGAAAGAACGTGCCACTTGCAAAGTTTGCTCGTAGCCAGCGGTGGTGACTAGCCCCACTTTGGAGCCACGCCCTTCAAGTACGGCGTTGGTGGCAGCCGTGGTGCCGTGCATCACGCGGTTTATTTGCATCGGGTCCACTCCCGATTCGCTGCAAATGCGCTCGACCCCGTGTAATACCCCTTTGGACTGGTCTTCAGGGGTCGAAGGCACTTTAGCCGTGTGGGTCTCGCCCGTGGCCTCGTTAATTAGCAGCAGGTCGGTAAAGGTACCGCCCACATCCACACCAAGCCGATAGCTCATCGGATTTTCCTCCTGTCCCTTTTAGGTTCACCCTGCGCGAGCATGTTTGTCTGGCCGAGCATGTCAACTATAGCAACCATTATAGCAGCCCTTTGTCACGCTGTGATCTGAGCCAGCCAAGTGCATTGCCGCCCGCGTTGCTTGCGGTTAGGTCGGCAGCCAGTTCCGCCGCCGCGACTAGTTTGCGCAAATCTATCCCGGTTGCAATGCCCATTTGCTCGAATAATAACACTAGATCTTCGGTTGCCACATTGCCGCTGGCTCCCGGCGCAAAGGGGCAACCGCCTAGCCCGGCGATGGATGCGTCAAAGCGGCGAACGCCTACCTCAAATGCGGCGGTGGCATTGGCCACCCCGAAGCCGCGGGTATCGTGAAAATGCGCCCCTAATTGGCCTGTGCCATGTTCGGATATCAGGGCGGCGTACAGGGATTTAACCTGCGCGGGGTTGGCGGCACCTATGGTATCCGCTATCACCACGGCGGTGGCCCCCGCTTGCAAAAAAGTGCGCGTCATCGCTCGCACCGTTTGCGCCTTTACCGGGCCTTCAAAAGGGCATTCCCAAGCGGTGGCAATGTAGGGAATTATCGCCACGTCGTCCGTTTTCGCCCGTGCGATAATTTCCGTTGTTAGGGCAATCGCCTGCTGGTTGTCCATGCGAATGTTTTTCTCATTCATGGTGTTGCTGGCGGCCACCGGTATATTTAGGGATTGAATGCCCGCCGCCCTAGCCTGCTCGTACCCCCGCATGTTGGAAATCAATGCGGAGAAGTGGGTGTTAGCGGCGGGCAGGCCGGCGGCAATTTGGTCGGTGTTGGCCATGGCGGGCACGGCTTTGGGGCTGACAAAGCTGCCGATTTCTACCGCCGGCAGGCGCGCCGCGACTAGGGCCTCGATCAAGCGTAGACGCTCGGCCGGGGATAAAACCTTGGGCTGATTTTGTAGGCCGTCGCGCGGGCCGACATCGGTGATAATTACTGTTTCAGTCATGCTGCATAACCCGCCGTTTTAGCCGCGGCAATTTCCTCATCGCTCATATTCAACAGTTCACCGAGCACCCGCTCGGTATCGGCACCGAGCAGCGGGGCCGCGCTGAACTGCTCTTCGCCGGAGCGCGATAGCTTGATGGGGTTGCCTGGGCCCTTAGTGCTGCGCCCGTCTGGGTGATGGAGATCGACTACCATATTGCGGTGCAAAATTTGCGCATCGGACAAGGCTTGGCTAAACCGATTTACCGGGGCACAGGGGATGCGCTGCGCTTCCAGCTTTTCTAGCCAATAGGCGGAGGTGTTGGTGCTGAGAATCTCGTTGAGCTTGCGGTTGATCATGTCGCGTTCTTCCCAGCGACCCGGCTGCCCATCGTATTTGGGGTTTTCAAACTCAGGGCAATTTACTGCTTTCTTTAGATTTTTCCAAAAATTGTCGGTGATAACCGCAATCACCACATGCCCATCGGATGTCTTAAAGGTGTTATACGGAACATGCACAAAGTGAGAATTGCCGATCGGGTAGGGGTCTTTACCGGAAAGAAAATACATGGTGGCCATATAATTGAGCATGGATATTTGGCAGTCGAGCATGGAAATATCGACGTGCTGCCCTTGGCCGCTGCGCTCGCGTTCATACAGTGCCGCTAAAATGCCCATGACCCCAAACATGCCGCCGCCTAGATCGCCGATGGGAATGCCGGCGCGCATCTGATGGTCGCGGTTTTCGCCGGTGATCGACATGCCGCCGCCGATGGCTTGAGCCACTTGATCAAAAGCTGGACGTTGGTTGGCGGGGCCATCGGAGCCGAAGCCGGAGATCACACAGGTAATAATTCTGGGATTGACGCGGCTCAGGTTGGGATAATCAATTTTCAAGCGTTCTGGTACCCCGGCCCCAAAGTTGCTAATCACAATATCGGATTTTTCTACTAGGCGATAAAACAGCTGCAAGCCCTGTTCGCTTTTCAGGTCCAGTGCCACACTTTGCTTGTTGCGGTTTAGGGTGATGAAGTAGGCTCCCATGCCGCCCAGTGAGTTTTGCGGATCTTTTGCTAACAGCTTGCGTGTGCCCTCGCCCTGTAGCGGTTCCACCTTGATGGTCTCTGCCCCTAGGTCCGCTAGGATCATGCTGCCGTAGGGCCCGGAGAGCATGTGGGTGAGGTCCAAAATGCGGACGTTTTCTAGGGGTCTGTTCATTATCGATGGGTGCTTGGATAATCGGTGGGCCAATACGGGTTAAAGAGGCCCGGTACCCTAGCAACTCTTGGTTTTTTTACGTTGCCGGGCACCGGGCACAAACGGTTTAGAGGGTGGATATAAAGTCTATCACCGCCTGCGCGGTTTTCTCCGGCTGCTCGATCATGCAATAAGTGCCACCGCCCTTGGGTATGGTTTTTAGCTGCGCCTCCGGAAACGTGCTGCAAAAACTCATCGGCCAATGCTTTGTTCGCGGGGTTGTTGGTGCCGAGGACCCCAGATTCGCCCATGAGTACCAGAGTCGGCACGGTGATTTTAGCGAGGTCGCTGGTGAAGTCATTGGTGGAGCAGATGCTCATTATTTCATCAATGGTCTCAATGGCAAAATTGCGCTCGAAGCATTCGGCTTCCCACTTTGCCATCTCCCCTTGCTTGGGTTGAAACACATTTTCGGCGGCACAGCCAATCCAAGTGGTCAAGCAAGCGAGCGCATCGTAGCCGAAGGTCTCGCAGACACCGGAAAAATAGCTGAACGCTTTGCGGAAGCCGGGGTCGGCTTTGAACATGGGGTAGGTGATCAGGGCTTTGACGCGGTCTTGGTAACGGGCGGTGTAGCGGATGGAGGTGGGCGAGCCGGTGGAGGTGCCCCAGAGCACAGCATCTTTAATGTCCAGCGCATCGAGGATTATCTCTAGGTCGTCCACCCAAGTATCCTGATTATAGGATTTGCCGGGCCAAGCACGATCGGACTGGCCAGAGCCGCGGTAATTCCAGTTGATGACTTGATAATGCTGGGCCAGCAGGTCGGTGACGAAATCCCACTGATTGTGCAGCAAGCCAAAGCCGCCGGACAACACTAGCGGCTGCCCCTGCCCTTTGATCTCGTACCAGAGATTCACACCCTTATCGGTAACGAAAGCCATGGTAAATACCTCTCAATCTGTTTAGTGTGAAATCAGGTCGGTCGCTTAAAACCGATACTCTAGGTCTACGCCTAGCGATTGGCGCGGCGAGTCGTGGACGAAGGAGCCGCCGAACTCTGGGGCGGTTACTACTTCGTTTAGGTATTCCTCATCGGTGATATTTTTGCCCCATGCGGCGACGGTTAGGTTTTCGCTGCTGAAGGCTACCCGCAAATTGAACAAGTCATAGGGGTCGCGCTTGGTGCGACTAAATTCGCCTTCGCCAAACCCCCTTGCCGTAAAGAGGTTGGGGAGCTTGTTGGCCTGCACCGCATGGAACCAAGTATCGCCGACATAGGCCCAATCCAGCCGAGCGGTCATTTGCCAGCCGCGGGATATATCTGTGTTGAAGGTGGCTCCTAGGTTGTAAGTGGAATCGGCGGCGTAGGGCACTTCGTTGCCGACGGTGTAGGGGCGGTTTTGGCTTTTTTCAATTTCCCCGCTCAGCCAACTGCCGGCGGCGTAAAGAGACAACTGGTCATTGATGGCTATATTGGCATCCAGTTCAAATCCTTGAATAGAGACTTCATCGATATTGGTAACAGTCCGCAACAAACCGAAGGGGCCGACGTAGAATTCGAAAAACTGCATATCGTCCACATCGGTATTGTAGGCGGCGGCATTGAGGGTGAAGCGACCGTCCGCCCAGCTGGATTTCAGCCCCAACTCAAGTGAACGTGATACTTCTTTCTCAAATTCGTCGTTGATATTCAAGACCCGAAGATCAAATGGAGTCGTTTCGCCTGCTCGGGTCAAGCCACGATAAAACTCTTCGATAGTCGCCTTAGTTCCCTGCGAATTGAAGCCGCCGCTTCTAAAGCCAACGCCATAGCTGGCGTAGAGAGACCAACTGTCCGCGGGTTTCCAGTTTAGGGTCAGCTTGGGTTGTGCTTGAGAAAAATCCTTGCTGCGGTCGTCAATGGTGTCGTTAAAACGAAAAGCCGGATTGATAGGATCAAGTTCTCCGTTTCCATCAGCATCTATGGTGGCCGCATCCTCATTGGGTACTTGGTTGGAGACGTCGCGCTCCTCACGGTCGTAGCGCAGGGCGAAGGCGACTTCTAGGTCCGGAGATAGATCGTATGCCACTTGACCGAACAGGGCGTAGATGCGGCTGTCGAAAATATCGTGGTACAGCAGATCGGTTGGGCTATCGCTGTCCGCGGCGTTGTAGGCCCGCCTAGCAATCGGCCTCTCTCGGCCTTGATCATCCGCTGTTTGTTCGCCTTGAGCCACCACCACTTCACGCTCCACATCGCCAAAATAAACCCCGCCCAGCCAGCGTACAGACTCTCCCCCCCCGGCTGGCGAGGCAAACCGAAGCTCTAGGCTAAAGTCTTTTTGGTTGCGCTCTTGGTATTGATAGCCATCGCAGGTGGTGGGGCTGTAAGGTGATAAAAATTCAGTAGCACCTCGAGGGTCACCAGTACCGTATCCGAACGGTGGATTGTACCGTAACGTACCATCCTCGTGATCTTTGGCTCTTGCGGCGAAAGAAGCTATACAGTGCGGCTCATTTGAATAAATATCAAAGCCAGCACTAGTGCCATCAGTCAGAAAATGATTTTCCTGATCGTTGTAGGAAAATACTCCAGTGAGATCTGCCCAATCGAGTTGATAATCAAACTTGGTTGCAAAGTTGAAATTATCCTGTTCGTTTTCCGGTTCGATATTGGTCAGATACTGGTATTTGTGGTCGTTAACATCCTGATAAAAAGCGGGGAAACTGAGTGCCGCTGCCGCATCCACCAAATGCACCGACGCATTGTAGCCAATAGCCGCCCCCTCAGCTTGACTCAGCGCAATGCGGGTATCCCATGCCATGGTATCGGTGGGGGACCAGATAAGGCGGGCATTGAGGGCTTGCTCTTCGTAATTATCGACCACTTTTTTATTGAGGTAGTCGTTGCGGAAGTGGCCGTCGGTCTCGCGGCTTACTAGGCTTAGTCGGCCGGCCAATGATTCGCCGAGCGGGCCGCTGACAACACCGCGCAGCACTTGGGTGGAGTTATTGCCAATGCCTAGCCCCAGTTTGCCTTCCGTCTCATCGCCGGGTTTTTTGGTATTGACGATGATCGCGCCAGCTAGAGCATTGCGACCGTAGAGGGCCCCTTGCGGACCTTTGAGGATCTCGATTTGTTGAACATCGGCGAGTTCACGGTTGAAAGCGTTGGGGTTAGTCAGGAGTACACCGTCCACCACGTAGGCGAAGCTGGCTTCCGCATCGCGGCCTGTGTTAATGCCGCGGATGCTGACTTGGGTATCGCCGATCTCCGCCGTGTTGGTCATGGTTACCCCGGGGGTTAGCATGATGAAGTCCTCGGGCCGCTCTATGCCGGCATCGCGGATGGCACCCTCGGTGAGCACGGTAATAGAGTCCGGCACATCTTGCAGGCTTTCTTCCCGCAGCCGGGCGGTGATCACTATTTCTTCCACGACCATGCCTGAGTCGGGGGCGGCTAATAGCGGCGCGGTTGGCATTATTGCGGCGGTCAACAGGAAAGCTGCGGCTAGGCGGGTTTTGCTAATGGGTTGCATGGTTTGACTCCGTTTTTGTGTTGAGGGGCGGTTTATACCAGCGGGTTGCTGTTATTCATGTACACGTACACCTCTTCAAACTTGCCGTTACGGACTCGCCAGAAGTTGGTGTTTTCGAATTGCGTTTTCTGGCCGTTTGTATCGACTAGCTCGGCGAGAAAACGGGCGGTTATGCGACCGTGCTTGGCATCTACGGTGCAGACGAAGTCGTGGTGCCGGATGCTGTCGTAGGTGGCAAAAAAGTCGCGGAACATGCGACCGATGCCCTCTTCGCCGGCGTGGACTGTGAAAGCGGTTTGCACTGTGAATAGGGCGGTGTCATTGAAGCAATCCATGACTGCATCAAAGTTCTTTTTATCCACATTGGCGAAATAGCGTTGGGTCGCTAATTCGACAAGCTCTTCTCGGGATAGAGTTGGTTCGTATTGCATGACTGCGGCCTCCTATTTTGGGCTGTCTGGGTTACTTGAGCAGGTTTTCACCGCTCATATACACAAAGACCCGGCTGAATTTGCCGTCTTTTAGGTAGAAGCGGTTGCAGTTTTCGTAGCGTTGCTCTTCGTCGTTTAGGTCGTGCGGCTCTATTTCGACGGTGAATTGGGAGCAGATGGATTCGCTTTGCGGGTCGACGGTGTGGACGAAATTGCCGTGCCAGATGCGACCATTGCTGGCGAATAGCCCCTCGAACATGGTGCGGATGCCCTGCTCGCGGCCTTCATGCAGGGTGTTGGAGGTCATTTCGCGGATCGAGGCATCCGGCTGGAAGCAATCCAGCACTTTTTCCATGTCGCGATTGTCTACGCCATCGAAGTAACGCTTGGTGACTATGTCCACATAGTATTCGTAGGGGTACGTCATGGCTTTAATCTCCTCAGATTTGCATGTTTGAAGGGTTTAGGGGCGCACCTGCACATCGGCATCCTTGGGCACTTCCGGGGTGGGGAAGGCTTTTTTGGAGTGACTTAGGCCCAGCTGTAAAAATATCTCGCACAGTTTGTAGGTGATGAGGCCCGGGTTGATGACCGGCACCGGCAGGTTTTTTTGCAGATAGTCGGCGGATTGGTGCATGGTGGTGGAGCCTAGGACGATCACATCCGCGCCGTCCTCTTCGATGGCTTTGCGCGACTCGGCTTCGAGTTTGGCGAAGATGACCTCTTCTTTGCCGGCCAGCAGTTCGGCCAGATCCGGGCGGGTTTTGATCGAGCGCATGGAGGCTAGGCGGGGCCATAGGTGGTATTCGGTCAGGGTTTTTTCGTAGAGCGGGAACCATTCGTCCCACATGGTGATGATGGAAAATTTCTTGCCGAGCGTCATAGCGGTGTGGAAGGCGACCTGCCCAGGGGCCAGCACTGGAATATCTAGGCGCGAGCGCAGGGCGGCTAGGCCGGAATCGCTGACGGTGTCGATGCAGAGTGCGGCGAACCCCTCTTCCTGCGCCCGCACCCCGGCTTGGAAGACGGTCCAATCCATCAGCAGCATGTCGTGGTAGGAATCGCCGAGGGCCGCGCCCCAAGTTACCGCCTCGAAAACGGGTTCAAAGTCGGGGTGGACTAGGTGGGCCGGTAGTTGCGCGGCGCGATTTGCCACGCCGGCCTCGTCCATGGGGATGGGAACGACAATTTTTACACGCTTGGGTTGCGTAGTCCGTATCACTTCTTTGCGGTCTGCCTACCCCAATAAACTAAGCAAGAACTGTAAACTAAGCAAGAACTGTGCCAATTTTTGTTTTGTGTATTTTTTCGTAAAAAATAAATATGAAAATCAAAGTGTTAGCTAATAATTGGCTTTTCAAAATCGGGGTGAGGTGGGCCGCTGAACATGGCGGTGCGTAAGTTCAAAATGAAATTATTTTGCAATTTGGTGAAACAATCGGTGAAAACGGTGCGTCGAGCCGCTGGTGCTGCCGGGTGGAATGGCGGGCGGTCAGGGGGGACTCTTCAGCCGCCGCCACAGGGTCGTCTGGCTAATGCCGAGGTAACCACTGACTTTGGCTTTATCGCCACCGAACTTTTTCATGGCATCCATGATCAGGCTCCATTCCTGCTCTTTGAGGGTGCCGGCTGGGGCTGCGGCGGAAGGAGTCGGAGGATCGCTTTTCTTGGACCGTTCCGCGGACCATTCCGGCAACAGAGAGGGTAGGGCATGCACAAATTGTTCCGGATCGGTAAATATCGGGCGACTCACCAGCAAGCGTTCCACTGCATTTTCCAGCTGGCGCACATTGCCTGGCCATGCGTAGCTGCGAAGTTGCTTGCCACAGAGGGAGAAAATTTCCGCTATATCGACTTCTAAGCGATACCGCTGTTTGATTTTTTCTGCAAAATAGTTGGCGATCGCGGGAATATCGGCGGGTCGCTCGCGCAGGGCCGGCAAATCGATGGTGAAGACGTTGACGCGATAAAACAGGTCTTCGCGGAAGGTGCCGGCTTTTACCGCATCTAGCAAATTCTGATTGGAGGCGCACACAAACTTCAGGTGCAGGGATATTTCTTTATTGGTGCCGAGCGGCCTTATTCTGCGGTCTTGCATGGTGCGCAACAGTTTGGCCTGTTGGGTTAGGGGGAGCTCGCTGATTTCATCGAGGAAGAAAACGCCATTGTTGGCGGCTTCCAACAAGCCGGTGCGCCCGCCGCGCTTGGAGGTGGTGAAGGCCCCATCGACGTAGCCGAATAGCTCGCTTTCGAATAATTCTTCCGGTACGGCACCGCAGTTAATCGCGATAAACTGGCCGCCCTTGAACGGCCCGCTGCGGTGAAGTTCGCGGGCGATTAATTCTTTGCCGGTGCCGGTCTCCCCGGTAATCAACACGGTGCCGGCCGTGGCGGCATAGGTGGGCAAAATGCGGTGGATCTGCGCCATTTTTTCAGACGCATAAACCATCTGATGATCGGTCGGTGTTTGCCCTTTGGCTGCGCTGGTTTTGGCCTCGCCGGTGCGCATACTGTATAGATAGGCGCGTTTCTTGCCTTTGATGTTGAGTAGCTGTCGGGTAAAAAAACGCGGGGTGCCATTGAGTTCTACATGGAATTGTTTGCCGCCGCGCCCGGTGCCCGTCTGAATGAGTTGCGCCAGCCGCAAGGCATCTGCCTCGTCGGCGGCACCGAGCTTGGCCATGGCGGTCTGGTTATAGCGCAACAGATCGCCAGCAAAGTTCGCCACCAGCACCGGCGGCCCGGCACCTTCTAGAACCGAATTATCAATGGCGTGGTTTAATTTTTGCTCGATAGTTTCCTCGCCCTTCGCGATGGCGGCTTCGATAAGTTCGCGGCAGGATGAGCGCGAATAGACGAGCAGGCTTTTCAAATTTTGTTGCTCGGCCAGATCGCACACATGGCTGGAACCTATCACGACATCGATGTTTTCCGGAATATGCAAATACAGAAGTTCACGCGCTTCATTCGGGGTGCTGTAGGTTTTATGGATAAGTTCCGCAGTGAAGTACTGGCGAATAAAGTCCAGCACCCGATATTCTTTTTGGTAGGTGATTAGCAGTATTTTTTTGCCGATCTTGGCCGCTTTATGCAGGGCATCCAAAATGTCCCCTTCGGTGACGGCGATTCCTAGGGTGGGCACGGATAGCAGCGACTGTAAATAGCTGGCATTGGCACCGGCACTAATGACTAGATCGGCATCCTTACCCTCTACCAGTTCGTCAACGCTGCTGTCCTGCGTTAGGATGTGGTCGGCGATCTCAAAATGAGCCTGCCCGGCAAATTCTGGGTGAACCACGCTCATCAGCTGGCTGAATTTGCGATAGCCGACGATCAATATCTTTGGTTTATCCCGACCGATTATTCTCCACATTATCTTTGCTATGACAGTGAATGCGCCGCGCCCAAGAGGAAGGCGGCGGCGCGAGCAAAGCGGCTCTATTCAGGTTTGCGGAATAGGAGGGTCATGCGGTTGGATTCGCCGATGTTTTGCATTGCTGCTGTTGTGTCGGGGTCGTCGGGGCCGCGTAGGCTGGGGGGGAGGCGCCAGACGGACTGGTCGATCTGCGGGCGGTCTTGGGGGTTGGCGTTAAAATCCGCGCTATCCAAAAGCTCAAAACCTGCCGCTTGGAAGCGGGCGATGACTGCCGCCTTTTTCACATAGCCATTTTCACCTGAGGCCCAGCTGTCTGGCATGTCGGGGCGGGCTTCGTGCTGCACCACGCCGAGCAGACCGCCGGGTTTTAGGGCGGCATGGGCATTGGCGGCGGCCTGCGCGAAAAAGTCCGGCTGGCCGCTGTCGGGATCGCCGCTAAAACGCATCAGGTTGTGCAAGGCACGGATAAATAGCACCCGGTCGGCACTGCCCTGCATGGCCGGCGGCAGGGCACCGAACACGAAAGCATCGAATGTCGCGCTGTTTGCCAGTTCCCAAGCGGCGGCTTGCTGCGGCCAATTCTGTGCCCATGTCGCTTTGGCTTGCAGGCGTTCCTCATCCATAAAGCCAAAGTTGGCGTAGAGCGCAAGCGGGTAATCGGCCCCGATCAGGCGACCCTGCGGGCCTAGCCAGGCGGCGAGTATTTTCGAATACCAGCCGCCGCTGGGTAGGGCTTCGACCACGGTCATGCCGGGGCGAACATCGAAAAACTCTAGCGTTTGTAGCGGACGGCGATAAGGGAAGCGCACCTGCACCTCTTCTGGCTGTGCCATGAGCAGCTGTTGCAGGGCATCGCGGTCGAATGGGGCGGCGGCGGGCGGTGCCTCTGCGGTGGCAGGTGCCTCAGGGGCGGGCGGTTCGGTGCGTTCGCATGCGGCCAACAGGAGCACTGCCGCCAATCCAATTAGCTGTTTCATTGCGTCTCTCCATCCTTTAATAGGGGCTATGGGCGCAAGGTACCACAGATACGGGGGACATAAAACCGGGCGACACGGCGGACACCGTGCTGGTAGACTGTGCGCCCATGTTGCCCGCCCGGTTGCGTCGGCTGTGGGTACACTCATCGCCTGAACGCAAGCCAATGCAAAAAAGCCCCGTGCGCCGCCGCTGGATTATCACTGTCGCCGCCTGCATCCTGATTTTGGCTGCGCTGGTCGGCTTCAAAGTGTTGCAAATTCGCGGGGTGCTCGCCTTTGTCGCCGCGCTGCCGGAGCCGGCGGAAACCGTGCATGCGGTCACGGTCGAGGTTCGGGAGTTGCACCAGCAGATCGACACCCTCGGCACCGTGGTGGCCCCGCAGAGCGTCGAGCTGCGCAATCAGCTGGATGGGCGGGTGGTGGCGGTGCATTTTCGCGGCGGCGAGGCGGTGAGTGCGGGGCAGGTGCTGTTGGAACTGGACACCCGTGAGGAACGCGCCGGGCTAAAAGGGGCGCGGGCGCGGGCGGAATTGGCGCGGTTGGAATTGGAGCGGGCGCGCAAGCTGCGTGCCAGCCGCACCGTGAGCCAGGAACGGCTGGACCAGGCGCAAGCGCAACATCAGGTGGCACTGGCCGATATAGAAATGCTTGAGGCGCAGATCGACAAAAAAACCCTGCGGGCCCCGTTCGCCGCGCACACCAGCTTGCACCAGTTTGAAGTGGGCGATTTTCTGCCGGCCAATAGCTTGATTACCGAACTGGTCGGCAGTGGCGAATTCGTCTGGGTGGACTTTTCCCTGCCCATCGAGCAGGCGCATATCGGCTTGGGCAACCGGGTGCAGGTGTACTTGCCCGGGGTGTCTGGCGCGGCGGTTGAAAGTCCGGCTGGCCCGGTGGGCGATGAGTTGAATGGTGCGGTAACCGATGAGTCGGCTGGCGCAACGGGTGAGGGGTCGATCAGTGCAATGGCCGCGGTACAGGATGGCGTGGCGGTTGCGGGGGCGGGTGCATTGCGGGTTGCGGAGCCGGATGATGCGGCGATCGAGGTGCGGGATGATGCGGCGGGCGAGTTGCCGAATAATGCGATGGTCGCGGGGCAAATTATCGCCAAAAATCCCGCTCTCTCGGCGCGCTCGCGTACCCTAGACTATCGCGCTCGGCTGCCCGCCCATGCGCAGCTGCCGCACAATAGCTTGGTCAATGTGCGGATCGAGGGTAGCCGGGCGCGGCGACTGCCGGTGATTCCGGTGACCGCCTATCGCATCGACCAGCTCGGGGCTTTTGTCTATGTGCTGGAACGGGGCGCGGGCGAGGAGGGTCATCGGGCACAGCGGCGGGCGGTGGTGGCCGGGCAGCGCGGCGGGCAGACCATCGCCATTGAAAGCGGCTTGGTCGGCGGTGAGTTGATCGCCACTCGGGGGGCGTTCAAACTGCGCGAGGGCATTCTGGCGAATGTTGCGCCGGCGAGTTCCTCCGATGGCACCGGGGTGGCGCAGTAATCCAAAACTTCATGCAGCAAACTGACAGAGGGCTAATGCGATGAATTTTCTCGACTATTTCATTGTGGCGATCTATCTGGCCGGCATGCTCGGCTTGGGGCTGATGATGCGCAAGCAGAGCTCGGAGACTTCCTATTTTCTGGGCGATAAAAGCCTGAATTGGTTTCCGCTTGCGCTGTCGACCATGGCGACTCAGCTGTCGGCGATCAGTTTTATCTCCGCGCCGGCGTTTGTCGGGTTGCGCGAGGGGGGCGGGCTGAAGTGGCTGACCTATGAGTTTGCCGTGCCGCTGGCGATGATCTTTGTCATGTTTGTGATTGCGCCGGCTCTGTACCGCGCCAAAGTGGTCAGTATTTACGATTTTCTGGAACGCCGCTTCGGGCGTTCTAGCCGGCTGTTGATCAGTGCGTTGTTTCAGATTGTGCGCTCGTTTAGCACCGGCATTATGGTCTACGCCTGTGCGATTGTGTTGCAGGCGGTGTTGGGCATTCCATTCTGGCAATCCATCGTGGGGGTCGGAGTGGTTGCGCTGATCTATTCGACCACCGGCGGCATGAAAGCGGTGGTCTACAGCGATGCCATTCAGATGGTGCTGATATTTGGCGGGATTATTTTGGTGGCGGGGTTTGCGCTGCATCAGGTGGGCGGCTTTGGGGCTTGGTTTAATGCGGTCGAGCCGGCGCGGCTGTTTGCGGTCGATTTTTCTTCTTTTGGGTTTGGCGGCGATGAGTTTGGCTTTTTGCCGATGCTGTTTGGCGGGTTTGTGCTGTATGTGTCTTATTACGGGTGCGACCAGACGCAAACGCAGCGCATTCTGTCGGCGCGGGATATGCCGGCGGCGCGGCGGCTGTTGCTGGCCAATGGGCTGTTGCGTTTTCCGCTGGTGTTGATCTATTGCTTTGCCGGGCTGGTGGTGGGCGTGGCGGTGATGCAGTCGCCGGACCTGCTGGCACAGATACCGGCGGACCGTCCGGATTTTATGATGCCGGTGTATATCGTCGAGCAGCTGCCGCATGGGTTGATCGGCTTGCTGCTGGTGGCGATTATGGCGGCGGCGATGTCGTCGTTTAGCTCGACCATGAACTCGCTGGCCGCCGTGACTTTGGAGGACATTCGCACTCTGGGATTGAAATTCGCCAGTCCCCGACTGGAAATTATCGGGGCGCGGGCCTTGTCGGTGGGGTGGGGGCTGCTGATTATTGTGCTGTCCTTTTTTGCTGGTTCCATTGCGCCGACGGTGATCGAGGCGATCAACAAGGTCGGCTCGGCCCTGTACGGGCCGATTCTGGGCGTGTTCGGGCTGGCGATTCTGACCCGCAATCGGTCGGCGGTGGGGGTCAATGCTGGGCTGCTTGTTGGGTTGGCACTCAATTTGTATTTCTGGAAGTTTGTGCCGGAGCTCTTCTGGATGTGGTGGAACCTGATTGGCTTGCTGGTGACTCTCGTGGTGGCTGTTTTGGTGGGTTTTTTCTTTCCCGGGCGGGCGGCTATGGAGGATGCGCCGGCGTTTGCTCAAGAGGATCGCTGGAATGGCACCGCGGCGAACCGTCGCAGCGTGGGCATTTTGGCGGGGTATTTTGGCTTAATTGTGGCGATCAGCGTTGCGCTGGGCACTCTGGCGATGGGCGGAGAATTTTAGGCGGTGGCCGCCGGTGCCGAGCGCGCCCTGCTGGAGAGTGCCTTTCACGCGGCAGTCGCCGCCTGTCAAGCGGCGCGTTGCCTGCCGGCGCGGTTGCCGACCACCCCGCCGGCGGGCAAAACTATAGTGCTGGGCGCGGGCAAGGCCGCCGCGGCCATGGCGGAGGTCGCCGCGCAAACTCTCACTGGGGAGCTGACCGGGTTGGTGGTAACGCGGCGCGGGGACGGCATCGGTCGGCGGGCCAGGCCGATTGAAATTATGGAAGCGGCGCACCCGCTGCCGGACGACTCTTCGCAACAGGCGGCGGTGCGCATTCTGGAATTGGCGCATGCGGCTGGGGCGGCGGACCGGGTGATTTTTTTAATCTCCGGCGGCGGTTCGGCGTTGTTGTCTTGCCCGGCGGCGGGGGTAACGGGGGCGGAAAAGCGGGCCTTAAATCAGGCCCTGCTGCACAGTGGGGCGACCATCGCCCAGATCAATCTGGTGCGCGCTCATCTTTCTAAAGTGAAGGGCGGTCGATTGGCGGAGGCGGCCCTGCCGGCGGAGCTGTTGACCTTTATTATTTCCGATGTGGTGGGCGATGACCCGGCTCTAGTCGCTTCTGGGCCGACTGTGCCCGCCGCCCTGGACCCTGAGCGGGCGCGGCAGATTCTGGATGATTATGGGATCGCGGTGCCGGCGACCGTGGCCGCCGCGATTGCTGCCGCCAAACCGGTCGCTGCTGCTGCCGCCCATCCGGTCGACATTATTGCCGGCGCGGCGGATGCCCTCGCGGCGGTGGCGGCGTTTTTGACGGAGCGCGGGTGGCGGGTGTTGGACCTTGGCGCGGATTTGGAAGGGGAGGCCGCCGCGGTCGGGCGGGCGCACGGGCGGCAGGTGCTCGCCCGGCGTGCTAAGCAGGTGAACGGCGAGCGCATCGCCATGATTTCTGGCGGGGAACTGACGGTTACGGTTACTAATCCGGACGGTCGCGGCGGCCCCAATTTGGAGTATCTGACCGGCCTGATGCTGAGCTTGGACGGCGCGGCGGGGGTGCATGCGTTGGCTTGCGACAGCGATGGCATCGATGGCTCGGAGGACAACGCCGGCGGCTACCTTGCGCCCGATTCCCAGCAGCGTGCCATAACCGCCGGCTTGGATCCCGCGGCACTGCTGGCCGCCAATCGCAGCTACGATATTTTTCACGCCATCGGCGGGCTAATCAAAACCGGCCCGACCCAGACCAATGTCAACGATATTCGCATTATCCTGATCGACCCGGCAGGGCGCGACTAGGTAAGGCGGAGCGCAGCTAGGCAAACAAACGGATGACACCAATGAGCAAAGACAAGAACGCCCTAGATCAACGGGCCATTTCCATTCTGCAGGGCAACGACCGCGGCGGTTACACGGTGCCGACGCACGGCCTGTATCCCTATCAGTGGAATTGGGATTCGGCTTTTGTGGCTTTAGGTTTTGCGGTGTTTGACCCCGACCGCGCCCTGCGCGAGCTGGAGACGCTGTTTGAAGGGCAGTGGCGCAATGGCATGTTGCCGCACATTATCTTCCGGGCGGATGATCCGGATTATTTTCCGGGGCCCGGCGTGTGGCGCACCGGCACTCGTCCGCCTTCCTCCGGTATCAGCCAACCGCCGGTGGTGGCGAGCATTGTCTGGCGGCTTTGGGAACGCTGGGCGGAGGGGCCGCAACGGGCGCGACTCAAGGGGCTATTCCCGAAATTGCTGGCTTTGCACCGCTGGTTTCACAGTGCGCGTGACCCCGGCGGGCAGGGGGTGGTGGTGGCGACTCATCCTTGGGAGTCTGGGCGCGATAATTCGCCGGAATGGGATGCGCCCCTGGCGGCGGTCGACACTTCTGGAGTCGAACCGTATCGGCGGCGCGATTTGAAGCACGTCAATGCCGCCATGCGCCCGACTGCGGCGCAGTACGATGGTTATGTCGCGCTGGTCGAATACGGGCGCGAGCAGGGCTGGGATACGCTGAAAATCGCCCGGGAAGGGCCCTTTCGGATGGCGGATGTCGGGTTGTCGTTTATTTTGCTGCGGGCGGACCGCGATCTGTTGCGGCTCGCGCAGGTCCTGGGCGACGAGCGCGCTGCGGCGGAAATTCAGGCTTGGATCGAGCGCGGGCTGGCTGGGGTGGAGCAGCTTTGGGACCCGGCGGCGGACACTTTTTGCTCGTGGGATCTGATTACCGGTCGCGCCTCGGGACAGCTGACCAGCGCGTCTTTTTTGTACGCCTACGCCGATGCGGGGACGGACGCGCAACGGCAACGCATGCAGGGGCACTGGCAACGCATCGCCGAGCAAGTGCGCTTTACCCTGCCGAGTTTTGACCCGGATGAATCCGCCTTTGACCCCGCCTGCTACTGGCGCGGGCCTTGCTGGGCGGTGGTCAATCATATGGTGGCCCGCGGGTTTGCCGAACAGGGGCAGGGGGAAGCGGCGGCGCGAATCAAGGCTGACACCCGCCGGCTGATCGCAACGCACGGTTTCGCGGAAGCCTTCGACCCGGTCGCGGGCACGGCCAGTGGCGGCGGCGAATTTTCGTGGACGGCCGCCATGTGGCTGGCTTGGGCGGGGGTCGATGCAACGGATGAGGAGCAGCAATGAACGCAACCATCAACTATCAGGTCGGCGACAGCGACGAGCGGCCCTGGGGCCGCTGGCAGGTGCTGGCCACCGGCACCGGCTTCGCCATCAAAAAAATTGCCGTGAACCCGGGCGAGCGGCTGTCGCTGCAAGATCACCAGCATCGCAGCGAACATTGGATTGTGCTGCGCGGGCAGGCGGAGGTGACTCTAGGAGACGAAACTTTGCGACTGGACGCCAATGGGACCGTTTTTATCCCGCCCCAAACCCGCCACCGCATCCACAATGTTGGGCAGGAGGTGCTGGAATTTATCGAGGTGCAGACTGGCGAGACGCTGGATGAGGCCGACATCCGCCGCTACCAAGACCGTTACGGGCGGGTCTGAAACGGGCCCAAAACGGGTCCAAAACAGGTATGGACAAGCTCTACGGCGCCATCGAGGGCGGCGGCACCAAGTTTGTTTGCGCGGTCGGCGGCGGTGGCGAGCAGATCCTCGCTAAAACCGTTATTCCGACCCGCGATCCCGAAGTTACTCTGGCATCGGTGGCGCAATTTTTTCAGCAGCAAACGCAACGACATGGGCCGCTAGTTTCCGTGGGTTTGGGCAATTTCGGGCCGCTGGACATCGATCCAAAATCCCGCACCTACGGGCAGATCATGCAGACCCCAAAACCGGGCTGGGCCGGCTTTGATCTGGTCGCCGACCTGATGCGCCGGTTGGCCGTGCCGATCGCGCTCGACACCGATGTGAATTGCGCCCTGCTGGCCGAGGCCCAATACGGTGCGGGGCGCGGTTGCGGCGATTTGGTGTATTTGACCGTGGGCACCGGCATCGGCGGCGGGGTGTTGAGCGGTGGGTGGCGGGTACGGGGCACGGGGCACCCGGAGATCGGCCATCTGTTTGTGCCAAAACACCCGGATGACGGGTTCGCCGGTGCCTGCCCTTTTCACGGCGACCAGTGCATCGAGGGGCTGGCCAGCGGCCCGGCTATCGAACAGCGTTGGGGGTGCCCGGCGCAGAATTTGCCCGCCGCGCATCCCGCCTGGGAACTGCAGGCGCACTATCTGGCTTTGCTTTGCCACAATCTTTTTATGACTGTGGCCCCGGTGCGCATCATTCTCGGCGGTGGGGTCATGGCGCAGGCGCAGCTCTTCCCCATGATTCGCACCCGATGTGCCGCGCTGGCTAACGGCTATGGGGTGCCGCCCGGCGGGCGCGATTGGGAGGCGGCCATCCGCCCGGTCGCGTTGGGCGGGGAGGCGGGAATCCGCGGTGCTTTTCTGATCGCCGCAGCGGACGGGGTAAATGATCGCGTTTGACGCTTGACAGGGGATCCTGTGTGCGGTACAAAGCGCAGGCGCATGATAGTTCACCTATCGCCCGGGCAACCGGATCGCCGCTGGGACAGGGGCATGCGCAGGGTTACACCAACAGATCACTCCACTGGGGACAGCAAAATGTTCAAGCTCAATGCTTATTTCACTGCGACTGCGGTCGCTTTTCTCGTTTCCTTGCCCGGCTTTGCCGCGGCCCAAGGGGATGCCCTCGACAGCGGCATGTTGGAGGAATTGGTGGTCACCGGCACCTCCCGCGCCCGCTCGGCTTTTGATTCCCCGCTGACGGTGACCCAGTTTGGCGAGGAAGAATTGGAAGCCCTGTCTTCCAACAGCCAAGCCGATATTCTGCGCTTTGTGCCCGGCTTGAAAGCTGAGGGGGGGGGGGGGAAGTTGCCGCCAATATCTTTGTGACGGGCTTGCCGTCCGGCGGACAATACGCCTTTACCCCGCTACAATACGATGGCATTCCGGTATTCAGCACTTTCGGTTTGAACTCGTCCGCTTTCGATGTCTATATGCGCAATGATTTGGGCATCGAGCGGTTGGAATATGTATCGGGCGGGGCCTCCAACCTATTTGGGGCCGGTTCCGTAGCCGGGCTCATTAACTACATCAGTAAAACCGGCAGCGCCGACCCAGAAACCACTCTGCAATTTGAAATGGCTGAAGAGGGCCGCATCCGGGCGGATTTTGCTACCAGTGGTCCAATGTCCGAAGGGTCGGACAATTATTACGCGCTGTCTGGCTATTACCGCTACGACGAAGGACCAATCGACACCGGCCTGCCGACCGAAGGTTTTCAGCTGCGCGGCAACTTTAAGCGGGAATTTGCGGACGGTTCCGGCAGCTTTACCATTTACACCCAGCTAATTGACGACAAGGTGCAATTCTTTCTGCCTTTCCCATTAGGAGCCGATCAGAGCCGCACCACCGGCAACGATGGAGCGGAAGTTATGACAGTGCAAACCGCCGAGGCCGACCGCCTGACCTACCGCACCCCAGACGGCATTTTCACCACTCCGATCCGCGATGGCGTGGCCACCAAGGGCGGCATGATCGCTTTTGACCTGACCAAAGAATTGGCCGATGGCTGGCAGTTTAATAGTAAGGCGAAATATGCCTCTTATCGGCATCAATTTAATCTTTTTCTGGATGGTGATGGTATTACCAATCAACCATTATCTTTAGAGGACTATCTAGATTCTCGTGATTTTGGCACCGAACCAGAAACAGATGAGGAGGGCACCGTAGTCAACGAAAATATTGATGCGCCCAATGCCACAGCTACCTTCACCGCCACCGGCCAAGAAGTGCCCGATGGTTATTTGCTATTCGGCAACCGCCTGTTGGATCGCGACCGACCGGCTACGGATTTTACCTTTGAAGCCAATTTGACCCGCGATTTTGATATGGGAGCCGCCTCACATGTCATGACTTTCGGAACCTATGTGTCCCGGGCAGTCGCCGGGGATAAAAACTACATCACCACCTATCTAGCCGACTTCAGTAATAAGCCCCGTCTGGTTGATTTGACTTTCAATGATGGCACCAATGAGGTGGTTATTTCCCGCAATGGCTTGGTGCGCACCAATGGATTGACTGGCGACAATGAACTGCAAGCCCTACGCACCGCGTTTTATCTAACGGACCAGATTGAAACGGACCGCTGGAGTCTAGACTTAGGGATGCGCATGGAACGCTTTGAAGGAGACATCACTAAACTCGGGACCCGAAGCGTCGACATGGACCAAAGCGAGATATTAAATCTGCAAGGAGCACGGGCAGCAACAGCCGATGAAGAAGCGCGACTCCCTGAAAAAGCCGCGGAAGATCTGACGAAGGTGGGCACTCTCGATGGCACTGCCCAGCGGGCGAATGTTTCCTCCACCGCTACCGCTCTGTCCGCTGCCTTTCTGCTACGTATCAGCGATGACCTAAACTGGTTTATCAACCTCTCGCAGGGTTACTTCTTCCCGGAAATACGCTCGGTACGAATCAGCGAGCGCGGCGATGCACCCTATGAGGAAGAAAAAATTAGCCAGCTGGAAACTGGGGTCAAATTGGGGGGGTATAATTTCACCGCCTCGGCTTCCGTCTTCTACACCGAACTAGATGACCGCCAAAATATCACCTTTGTCAATGCCACCGACGGTAGCGGCGGGGTAATTACCACAGCCAACACCACCTCTGCCGAGGCCCAGGGTGTGGAATTGACCGGCACCTATCAACTGAACGATAACCTGGCTTTCAATGCCAATTTAACTTTCCAAGATACCGAGTTCACCGAATTTGCCGGCCACCCGGATCGGGTCGGCAATGAATTGCGCCGCAACCCCTCCCTGCTGGCCAATACTGGCTTCACTTACACCAGCGATCGCATTGATGTTGGCCTGTACCACAGCTACAATGGGGAAAACTACGTCAACGATGGCAACACCATTGAGGCGGATGCGTTCAATCTCGTCAACCTAAATGCTGGCTATACCATTCCCTTCGGCGATGCGGAGTCGCTGCGCATTGGGCTGTACATTTTCAACCTGCTGGATTCCGATGGCATTACCGAAGGCTCGCCGCGGCAAGCCAGTGGCCAGACAGTGGGCGAGTTCTTTATCGGTCGCCCAGTTCTGCCGCGCCGTGCCAATTTGCGTTTGACTTACGACTTCTAAAACCCGCCGCTATCGCCTCCCCTCTCCGTGTGCGGCCCGCTCAGGGCCGTGCCGCTTATTCTTATGGGTTGCCGCCGGCTCGCCTGCGGGGCGCAATGCCCGCAAAATCGCTGGTAAAATCGCACCCGAAAATCTGCGCCCAATGTAGCGGGCGGGGCAATAGACAGTGGCCGCAACAGTGACTCAAGATAAGAGCCGAGACAGAACTCAGGCGGCGTATAAAGAAACCGTCCCCGCTTACGGTCGACCGACCGTGATGGACATGTTCGTCAATCGCCCGGTGCTGGCCGTGGTGCTGTCGCTGGTGCTGGTCATTGCCGGGGTGCGCGCTGCGGGCGAGCTTTCCGTCTCGCAATTTCCGCGAATGAACAGTGCCTCGCTGATTATCTCCACCTTCTATGTGGGGGCTTCGGCGGAGGTGGTGCAGGGGTTTATCACGGATCCTATCGAGCGGGTGGCGGCCACGGTGCCGGGGGTGGATTACATCGATTCCAGCACCACCGCCGGGCATAGCACGGTCACCGCTTGGCTAAAATTGAATGAGGACAGCACGGCGGCACTGGCGGAACTGTCCAGCCGCTTGGATCAGATTCGCTTTGAGCTGCCCGCCGGGGCGGAAGACCCCACAGTGGAGGTGCGCCGCGCCGACCGCCTGTTCGCGCTGTTCTACTTGAGTGTGCCGACCGAGCGGTTCGCGCGCGCTGCGGTGACCGATTATCTGACGCGCAACGTCAACCCGATTTTGGCGACCATTGACGGGGTGCAGCGGGTCGGCATCGAGGGCCGCCGCAGCCCGGCCATGCGGCTGTGGGTCGATTCGACCAAGATGCTTTCCTTTGATGTCAGCGCCGAAGATTTACGCAATGCACTGGCCGCCAACAATGTCATTACCGCTCTGGGGCGCAGTGAAAACGACTGGCAGCGCATCAGCATGCTGGCGGATACCAACCTGCAAACGGTGCGCGATTTTGAAAATCTGGTGGTGCGCGAGGTGGACGGCACTCTGGTGCGGCTGCGCGACATTGCGCGGGTGGAGCTTGGCGAGGAAGAGGGCGAACTCAACGCCCGCTTGGCGCAACACATCGATGGCCAGCGGGTGAACCACAATGCGGTCTATATCTCCATCTGGCCGCTGCCGGGGGTCAATGAAATTGAGGTCGGCGACCAGCTTTACCGACTGCTCGATGAGATCAACCCGACTCTGCCGGAGGGGATGAAAATTCAGATCGGCTTTGATGGCACCCTTTATATGCGCAACGCCATCAAGGAAATTTTCAAAACTCTGGCGGAAACGGTGCTGCTGGTGGGCTTGGTGGTGTTGTTGCTGATGGGGTCGGTGCGCACCGCTTTGGTGCCGCTGATCACCATCCCGATCTCGCTGCTCGGCGCGACTGCGGCGATGGCGGTTATGGGCTTTTCCCTGAACCTACTGACCGTGCTGGCGATCGTGCTCTCGGTGGGTTTGGTGGTCGATGATGCCATAGTGGTGGTGGAAAATGTCGCCCGCCATATGCGCGCCGGCAAGGGGCGGGTGGAGGCCGCGCTGGCCAGCTCGCGCCAGCTGTTGACTCCGATCATCGGTATGACCATCACCCTAGCGGCGGTCTACGCGCCCATCGGGTTTTTGTCCGGGCTGACCGGGGTCATCTTTAAGGAATTTGCCTTTACCCTGTCGATTGCGGTGCTGATTTCCGGGGTGGTCGCCCTGACGCTGTCGCCGATTATGAGCGCGCATGCCTGCCCGGAAGGCGGACGCGAAGGCCGCGCCACTCGCTGGGTGAACGCCCGCTTTGACCAGCTGCGGCATGCCTACGGGCGGTTGCTGGAACACATCTTTGCGTGGCAAAAGCAGATTCTGTGCGCTGGCGTTTTCTTTTCCCTCTTGGCGGCACCGCTCTATCTGTTTTCTTGGAAGGAACTGGCGCCGGTGGAGGATGACGGCATTATCAGCATAGTGGTCGAGGCTCCTTCCGATGCGTCGTTGGACTACACCAGCGCGGAGATGCACGAAGTGGTCGACACCATGTTCGAATTGCCTTACAGCGATTTTATGTGGCAGATCATGTTGCCAAGCGGTGGCTTCGGTGGCTTGGGGTTGTTGCCGCTGGAAGAGCGTGGAGAGACGGTGCATGACCTGCTACTCCCAGCTTTCGATGTGGCTTCCAAAATTAGCGGGCTGAAAGTGTTCCCGATCCTCTCTCCGCCGCTGCCCACTGCGGGCAATTTTGATGTCGAGCTGGTGGTGCAGGCGGATGCGCCGCCCGCCGAGATGCGCCATTACGCCGAGCAGATCATCGCCGCCGCTCAAGATAGCGGCCAGTTTATGTTTGTCGATACCGAATTGCGGGTCGATATGCCAGAGGCGCACTTTGTGCTGGACCGCGAGCGCATCGCCGAGCTCGATATGGACTTGGCCTCAGTCGGGCGGCAGCTGAGCGTGTTGCTATCGGCCAACTACGTCAACCGCTTCGACCTCGATGGCAAAGCCTATCGGGTGATCCCCATGCTCGATGGGCAGGAGCGGCTGG
>JACONM010000011.1:0-26524 GCA_014323765.1 Cellvibrionales bacterium
GGGGGGGGGGGGGGGGGGGGGAACTGATGGGGAGCGCGGAAGATAGCGTTGAACTTGAACATGACGATGCCCTCTTTATGAAACGGAATAAGCCAAGCCTAGACAGGCCAAGCGATGGCGATAGTGCGCCTTATGCGGGCGCAGGTCAAGCAGATTTTGCACTTTTTGTAGGCGCGATCCCCCCAAACCCCTCATCAAGGGGGAATTTTGCAGCGCGGCGGGCACCACGCCAGGGATTGCTGACCATCGCCAAGCGGGCACCCATAGCCATTTTCACCCAGCAATTTGCGGATGTGAAACATGCGGATATGGCGGCAGTGATTGGTCGCCCCGCTGGAATACTGCCGCCAATCAGTGCGCTTGAGCAGCCGCAAAATATCCCGCTTGCGCTTTTTTAGGATAAAACCAATACCGGAATTGTATTGCACCTCGGCAAAATCATGCACGATGCCGATTTTCTGATAAAAAGTGCTGGCAATAAAGCAATCGTATTCACGCCCCCGCCCCAGCCCGCAATAGCGGTCCGGGTTAGAACAGCAGGTATAAATATCGGCAAATTCGCTAATATCATAATCGCTAAAAACGCCCTGCCCCACCCCCTTTTTCCACACCTGAAAGACCGTATTAACGCTCATGGTATCGCCCGTATCCGGCCAATAAAACGCCTCCGCCGGCAATTCTTCATTATGGATTAGAGTCGCGCCCAAAGCCACGGTGCGCTGCATATTGCTACCCTTGCCATTGGAATAAAACGACATCGGCAAAATAAACGCCACCAAGTCCGCAAACAAAAACGCCCGCTTGATAAAAGCCAAAGCAATGGCCCCGCGATGCCCAAACGGCGGGTTGCCAATCACCGTGTATTGGCATTCTTTGGACAATGTAGGCGGTTGCCAAGTCAAAAAATCCGCCTGCAAAATAGGCGCAGCCCGCGGCGCAATATCCAAACCGAGTTTGCGAGCAGGCAAAAAATCATAAAAACAGCCTTCGCCCGCCGAAGGCTCAATAAAACAGTGCTCGGCAAGGTCGATAGAATGCCGCCGACA
Source organism: Cellvibrionales bacterium (assembly GCA_014323765.1). Lineage (GTDB taxonomy): Bacteria > Pseudomonadota > Gammaproteobacteria > Pseudomonadales > GM7GCV1 > GM7GCV1. Next base: position 1,047 of record JACONM010000011.1, read on the forward strand.
AACGTCCAAGAACCGCGCCACACAACGCCCCGCTATGTGCCGATCGGTATAAAAAGCATCCTCCGGCGCGGCATGATTGATCGCGTAATGCGGCAGCTCGGTGCACTCTAAAGAATGCTCCAACCCATCCCATGCAGAACTCATCGCCTTCGCCTCTTCGCCTTATGAACCGTAAACTTGCCGATCATGCGCCGCACAATTTTATTCCCACAAGAAAAAAGCGAGCCAGCCATAAGCCGGGTTCTGTCGGCCATTGCTGACCGTGGCAACCATTCATCTGGGATGCCTGTCACCAGACACCTCTAGCGGCCTACCCGAATCCAGTGCGGGCCACACCAATGGATTCCTATTTGGCCTTGCTCCGAACGGGGTTTGCCTAGCCGCGAACTGTTACCAGCCGCGCGGTGCGCTCTTACCGCACCGTTTCACCCTTACCCGACCACTCATTTGCAAGCAAATAAATAATCGGGCGGTCTACTCTCTGCTGCACTTTCCGTACGCTCACGCGCCCCTGCCGTTAGCAGGCGTCCCGCCCTATGGAGCCCGGACTTTCCTCTAGGCATAAAAGCCCAGCGGCTGCCTAGCTGACTCAGATGCAAATGATAATACCGTGCGAACAGTTTGCAAGCGATACGGACAAAAAGCAGGGCACCGCCCCGGCAGCATCAAAACCCCAGCCTGCACCCTTAATTTGAGGTGGATGCGACGGGTGAGCGACAAGCAAACTCAGGATCGCCGCGAAGTGCTTTTCGCACCCATCGACCGCGGCTTAGGCTCAAGAGTAACCGCCGAATACTGCTTTTCCATTTTTTTAAACGACGCAACAATACGCCGCAAGTCATTGCCGTACTTACGCGCATGCGCCTGCCGATAACGGTGTATTTCTTCAACAACGGGATCTTTCATCGCATGGTCGCTCCAAGTTCCTCTGCAATTTCCACACAAACACAAACTAACGATTTCTCCCCGACCAAACCGGGCCATAACCGACCGTCGGGCATTTGCCAAGCCATTCATCATTGGCGATCTGGTTTAGAAAAAATTGGCACAGGTCCCGCACATGCACATGCATGCCTAAAAAGGCATGGTCATGGGCGCGCAAGGATCGGCAACCGGCACCGCGGAAAATGAGCGGCGGGCGCACCACCACCCAATCGAGCGCGGAAGCCTCGATAATTTCCTGCTCCAAATACTTGCTGCGGCTCGGATAACGCATCGCCAGCCCAAGCCCCAGATCCAGAATGCGGCGCGGCAGTGGAAAAGGCTCTTTCCCCACCCGCACCGATACGCCGGACAGTTTCAGCAACCGCCGAATACCCTGCGCCGGCATGCGCTCCACAATCCGCTGCGTACCGTCCACGATCTGCTGCATATTTTCTTTAGTACCGGTGCGCGCCCCGGTCATTACAATGCACACATCACAACCATCGAGCACCTCATCCACCGCCCCATCGCTCGACAGATCGCCACGAATCCATTCCAGCCCCGGGCGTTCTGAAAAACCCGCTGACGAGCGCACCAAACAACGCACCCGATAACCGGCATCGAGCAAAACCTCGCGCATCTCAGAGCCAACAAAACCCGTGCCACCAAATAAAGCGACCGGCATAATTTTGTCTGGAGAACCCATCATTGCCTACCTATCTTCGCCTATAAAAAAACCATAAAACCGACTAATCCGACTATTTCCGCTGCCGACTCTTAATAACCCGCCTAAGCTCATCCGGATTGGGGATACCTTTCACCGCGACCTCCAAGACATCCCCAGCCCCGTATATCTCGATCTTGCCAATGTTAAAAATACGGTCCATTATGGATTGATAAACTTTCACGGTAGAGACCCGATCGAGCGGAATATGCGAATGCCGCCGACTAAGCACTCCCTCGCTAAACACAATCTCATCGCGATCTATTTTCAGCTTGGTGTACTTGGTTATCAGATACCACCCAATAAGAATCAATGCGCCGATCCCAAAAACTAATATCAAAAATAAACAGACGATAAACCCAACGGGATTACTCCGAAACATAGTCGGGCTAACCGAATACACCGCATTATTTGCATCGCTCATTTTAATCTCCGGTTAAACACTCAAAGTTAAACACCGCCAACAGTATATCAGCCTTTAGCCAACTCCACCCCCAGCCGATAACACTCCCGCCGACTCACGCCAAGCAAGCGGGCGGCAATAGTCGCCGCTTTGGCGGTGGGCAGTTCGGCCATCAGCAGGCGCATATGGCGGGCGATTTCAGGCTCCGGCACGGCCTGTCGGTCGGCACCGGAGATCACCAACACATGCTCACCGCGGCATTGATTGGGGTCCGCCGCCACCGCCCGCCAAACCTGCTCCAGCGTCCCGTGCAGCCAGCTTTCATGCAGCTTGGTCAGTTCCCGCGCCAGACAAACGCGCCGCTCCCCGCCGAAAACTTCCACCAGCATTGCCAAAGTCGACAAAATACGATGGCTAGATTCGTAGCAAACCAGCGTCCCCCTCTCCGCCCCCAAATCCGCAAACCACTCCGCCCGTGCCGCCGCCCGCGCCGGCGGAAAACCCACAAACAGAAAGCGGTCGCTCGGCAGTCCGGCCCCAGCCAGCGCAGCGACTAGCGCACAGGGACCGGGAATCACGCTCACCCCCAAGCCCGCCGCTCGCGCCGCCGCCGCCAACCGATAGCCCGGATCGGCAATCAACGGGGTGCCAGCATCGGCAACCAGCGCGATCTTTTTACCCGCCGCCATCAGGCCACACAGCCGCCGCGCCCGCGTCACCTCATTGTGCTCATGATAGGCGCACAGGCGGGTTCGGATGGCAAAATGGCGGCACAATACCGCCGTGCGGCGAGTATCCTCGGCGGCAATCAGGTCCACGGATTGCAGGCATTGGACCGCTCGGGGTACCATATCGCCTAGGTTGCCGATGGGGGTAGCCACCAAATAGAGTGCAATCTCCGCCATGTTTTCTACCGCTCGCCCCGTGCTGTTGTCCGCCGCCTCGCTGGTCTTACTGGTATGGCTAGGCGGTTGCGCCAGTACCCCGCCCGAACCAACTACACCGCCCACCGTGCAGGTACCGGGCCCCGAAGAAGCCCGCGCCTACGAGCAACGCGCCGGGCTTGCACCCAACGCCCGCGAGCGCACAGTCTACCAATTCATGGCGGCGGAAATCTGGGATGCGGAGGGCCAGTCTGAGCGCGCCGTGCGACTCATTTTCAATCTGGACGATGCGCACCTAGCCGCCGAACAACGCCTAAGCCGCCACCTAATTTTGGCCGAATACCACCGCGAGCGCGGCGAACTGGAAGCGGCACAAAACCACCTCGAATACCCCAGTTGGGCAGAGGACCTGCGCGAGTCCCGCCCACCGCAACGGCTGCGCTGGGCGCAGAACAAAGCCGCGTTAGCACAGCGGCTCGGCACTGCAGAACCAGGCTGGCGCGCCTACGACCGGGCACTGTCCCTGACCGATCTGGCCGACCCAAAAAATGCCGATGCCGCCACCGCCCTGCGCACGGGCCTCTGGCAGACACTCAATCGGGCGCAAACCCGCCCTGCCCCGCCCTATCTAGCGGCGGAGACCGCCGGCTGGGTGGCCCTAGCGCAAATCACCCATTCACGCGCGACCAGCCTAGCCGCGCAACATGCCGCCTATCTGCGCTGGCGCACTGAATTTGCCGACCACCCGGCCCGCACCGCGCCACCGGCCAGCGTCGCCGTACTGGAAAAGATCATGTCCCGCCCGCGCCCCAAAGTCGCCCTGCTACTGCCGCTCTCTGGCTCACTGGCGACAGCGGGCCAAGCCCTGCTCGATGGCTATCTAGCGGCCCGTGATTCCGCCTACCACCCCGCCCGGCTCGCCCCCCAAGATCCACAGGCACCGCGACAAATCCAGCTCTTTGACACCGCCCGCCTAGACTGGGAAAGCATCGCCCAAGAATTGCAAAGCGGTCAGTTCGATCTGGTTATCGGCCCGCTAGACCGCGAGCGCGTGACCGCCTATGCGCAAAGCCGCCCTGCCCTCCCCAGCCTAGTGTTCAACAGCCTGCCGCCGGATTCAGATTCAGAGCCGGATGCGCCGCCCGCACCCATCCTCGGCCTGTCGCTGAATGTGGAAAGCGAGGCGCAACAGGCAGCAACCCGCGCTTTCCGGGAAGGCCACCGCAGTGCCCTAGTGCTGGCACCCGACGGCACCTGGGGCGAGCGTGCCGGGCAGGCGTTTGTCGAATCATGGCAAGCACAGGGCGGAATCATTCGCCAGCATGCCCGCTATGGCGCAAGCGACATGCGGGCCGGCATTCTGGAACGCGCCCTGCTGGTCGATGCCAGCCACCAGCGACACAAAACCTTAGAAGCCCAACTAGGCCAGACCATAGAATTTCGCCCCCGCCGGCGGCAGGACGTGGACGCGATATTTTTAGCCGCCACACCCGCCCAAGCGCGGCAGATCAACCCCCTGCTGGCGTTCTTCTTTGCCGGAGACCTGCCAGTCTACGCCACCTCCAGCGTCTACAGCGGCCATCCCGATGCCGATGCCAACCGCGACCTCAATGGCATCCGCTTCACCTCAATACCCTGGATGCTCGACCCCAGTGTGCGCCCCGCCGCCGAGCCACAAGAGGGCGCAGCCGTACCGTCGGCCACCGAGCTAAAAATGCAGGCGATCGGCTTCGACAGCTATTTTCTCGCCCAGCGCATCGAGCAATTCTTAACGGCACCGGACAGCCGCTACCGCGGCATGCTAGGCACCCTCCACCGCGCCGATACAAGCCGCGACCTGCAACGCCAGCAGCCCTGGGCGCAGTTTCGCGGCGGCCGAGCGCGTCCTGTGCCCCAATAAAAACCGCTCAGATAATGCAACACCTGCTGCGCGGACGTGCCGCCGAGGAGCGAGCCGTACGCTTTTTACGCCGCGCCGGGTTGCAGATCGTGGCGCGCAATCAGAACTTTAAGCACGGCGAGCTCGACATTGTCGCCCGCGATGCCGGGCAATGGGTGTTTGTCGAGGTCAAGTTCCGGCACAGGTCCGATTACGGCGAACCGGCGGAGATGGTCACCCCCAGCAAACAGCAACGCCTACACCGCGCCGGCCTCGCTTGGATGCAAGAAAACGACCCCGAAATGGCCCGCCCCTGCCGCTTCGATGTCATCGCCATATCGGGCCAACAAGACGAGCCACTGCGCTGGATCAAGGATGCGTTCTAGCCGCCAACCCCGCCCGGCACTGGCGGCGAGACGTTACCCGGCGCAGCACCGGGCAGCGCGATCCATGCCGCCGCCAGCACGGCGGGCACTTATCGCGACCGGCAAATTGGCATTGCTTAAACGTGGCGGCGGCGGTTACACTGCCCCAGTCGGGCAGGCCGCCAGCCAGCATTCGCTTGGTCGCCCCACCCGCGGCATCTAAAATTCTTCTCCCCACCACCCCAGCCAGAGCCATGAAAAAACTAGCCCCCCAAATCGCCCTGATTTTTGGCCTACTGCTGCTATCCGGCGGCTGCAACACAGTGCTGGACAAGGTCAAGCGCGACCAGTTCGAGGCCAACCCGCACAAGCGCAGCGTGGGCACCCGCATCGATGACCAGACCATCGACACCGTCGTCCAGCACAACATCAAAAAAGCGCACCCCGACCTCGCCAAAGCCCACATCGAAGTCCACAGCTACAACGGCGTGGTGCTGCTGACCGGCGAGGTGCCGAGCGAGGAGCTACGCGATCTAGCCCGTCAAACCGCCGCCAAAGTGCGCAATGTGCGGCAGGTCCACAACGAAACCGTAGTGCGCGGCAACAGCTCCATGCTATCGCGCACCAACGACAGCGTACTGCACCAAAAACTCAAGCTCAAACTGGCCAGGGAGGAGGACCTCAAAGGCACCGACCTCGATGTAGTAGTGCGCGACAGCGTGGTCTTTCTGATGGGCCTAGTCACCGAGAAACAAGCCGAAGTAGCCGCCCACACCAGCCGCCTAACCAGCGGCGTCCGCAAAGTAGTCCGAGTCTTCGAATACATCGAATAGCTGCCCAAACCCACCGCTCGCCACTACGCCGCAAAAGAACCCTCTCCCGGCTAGTCCTTAATGCGCCCCACCCCCACATCCCAAGCATTAACAATCCGACAAAAAAGAGCCGCCGTCTTCTCGGCATCATAAGCCGCCGAATGCGCCCGCTCGCTATCAAAAGCAATCTGCGCACAGGCACAAGCCCGCGCCAACACCGTCTGCCCATAAGCCAGCCCCGCCAAAGTCGCCGTATCAAAACAAGAAAACGGGTGAAAGGGATTGCGCTTGATATTCTGCCGCGCACAAGCGGCATTGATAAACCCCAAATCAAAATGCGCATTGTGCGCCACCAGCACCGCCCGACTGCACTCATGCTCACGCACCAACCGGCGGATCGGCTGAAAAACTCCCGTCAACGCCGGCTTCTCCGCCACCGCCCCCCGCTCCGGGTCCGCCAGATCGATACCGGTGAACTCCAACGCCGCCTCCTCGATAACCGCCCCCGCAAAAGGCTCAATCGCCACACTGATCACCGGCTCCGCCGCCAGCCGCCCACATTCATTCATCAAAACCGGCACCGCCGCCACCTCCAACAGCGCATGCCGCCCCGCATCAAAACCGCCCGTCTCCACATCCACCACCACCGGCAAAAACCCACGAAACCGCCCCGCGATCCCCCGCGGCCCGACAGCAGCCGCCGGCTCCGTCGCCAAAAGCGCAGCCATCGACTCACTCACCCCCCACTCCCCCCGCCGTCCGTCCCATTGTCCGTTTCAGGGGCCATCTCCACCGTCCACCGCACCATCTCCCCAGCCCGCAACGGGGTCACCGCCAAACCCCCACCATGAATCTGCCCCGGCACCCGCCAAGCCTGCCGCCGCAAAATAACGCCCCGCCGATTGCGCGGCAGCCGATAAAAATCCGCCCCATACTCGCTGGCAAACCCCGCCAACCGCTCCAACGCCCCCACCCCATCAAAGGCTTCCGCATACAATTCCAACGCCGCATGCCCGCTATAACACCCCGCACAACCGCACGCACTCTCCTTAGCATGAGTCGCATGCGGCGCCGAATCACTCCCCAAAAAAAACTTGCGATTGCCACCGGTCGCCGCCGCCAACAACGCCTGCTGATGCCGCCGCCGCTTCAACACCGGCAAACAAAACAAATGCGGACGAATCCCCTCCGCCAACATATGGTTGCGCTCGTACAGCAAATGGTGCGCCGTAATCGTCGCCCCCAAAGTCACCGGCCCCTCCGTCACAAACTGCACCGCATCAGCAGTAGTAATGTGCTCAAACACAATGCGCAACTCCGGAAAATCCGCCAACAACCGCCCCAGATGCCGCTCGATAAACACCTTCTCCCGGTCAAAAACATCGATATCCGCATCGGTCACCTCACCATGCACCAACAACGGCAAATCCAACTCCTGCATGCACTCCAACGCCGGATAAATGCGCCCAATATCGGTCACCCCAGAATCCGAATTAGTCGTCGCCCCCGCCGGATACAGCTTGCAAGCGGCCACCCCCCCCGCCGCCGCCCGAATATCCGCCGCCGAGGTCCGATCCGTCAAATACAGCGTCATCAACGGCTGAAAATCGCTCCCCGCTGGCCGCGCCGCCAAAATCCGCTCACGATACGCCCGCGCCGCCCGCACACCCGTCACCGGCGACACCAAATTAGGCATAACGATAGCCCGCCCAAAATAACGCGCCACCGCCGCCACCGTCAGCCCCAGCACCGCCCCATCGCGCAAATGAACATGCCAATCATCCGGCTGCGCAATCCGCAAAAAATCGCTCATCAAACCCCCCATTGCAACCCAAACATAGTAACGAAAACCCCACCCCAAATAGCATAAAATCCCCACCTGCACCCCACGCTCACCGCAAAAAAACCATGCTCGACAAACAACTCCTAGCCCTCCTAGTCTGCCCAGTCAGCAAAGCCCCACTACAGCTAAACGCCGACCGCACCGAGCTACTCTGCCGCGCCAGCAACCTAGCCTACCCCATCCGCGACGGCATCCCCGTAATGCTAGAATCCGAAGCCCGCCCCCTAACCCCAGAAGAACGCCAACGCCCCAAATCAAAGGGGGGGGTTAGGGAAATTGGGGTCGAAGCCCCCCTGACAAGGGGGGTTTGGGGGGTTGGTCTGGAAGGAAGTTAGGTTGAGAAAAAATTGGGTACAGGAGATTGAGTCTAGGAGGGATTGATTTAGAGGATATTGAAAGTTCCCCCACCCAACCCCCAAACCACCTTCCACCACCCCCCCCACCCCCAAATAGCGTAAAATCACCGCCACCTCAACTCCACCAAGCCAGCCGGCCCAGAGCCCGATGCCCCCCCCCAGCCTCTTCACCCGCATCATCCGCCGCGAGCTCCCCGCCGACATCCTGCACGAAGACGACCACTGCATCGCCATCCGCGACATCAATCCCCGCGCCCCCGTCCACATCCTGCTCATCCCCAAGCCAGAAATCCCCCGCCTAGCCGACGCCACCCCCGACCACCAAAAACTCCTCGGCCACCTCCTCCTAACCGCCAGCCAAATCGCCCAACAACACGGCATCGGCGACGCCTTCCGCCTGATCATCAACAACGGCGAAGGCGCCGGGCAAACCGTCTTCCACCTGCACCTCCACATCCTCGGCGGACAAAAAACCTCCGAAGCCAGCCTCGGCTTCTAACCCACCAGCCACCCCGCCCCACGCCATGCAAACCGCCCAAATCCGCGCCGCCTTCCTCGCCTTCTTCCAAAACCACGGCCACCAAATAGTCCCCTCCAGCCCGCTAGTCCCCGCCAACGACCCCAGCCTGCTGTTCACCAACGCCGGCATGGTGCAATTCAAAGATGTCTTTTTAGGTGCCGAACACCGCCCCTACCGCCGCGCCGCCAGCGCCCAACGCTGCGTCCGCGCCGGCGGCAAACACAACGACCTAGAAAACGTCGGGAGCACCGCCCGCCACCACACCTTCTTCGAAATGCTCGGCAACTTCAGCTTCGGCGACTACTTCAAACGTGAAGCGATCGCCTACGCCTGGGAATTCCTAACCGCCAAACACGGCCTCGCCCTCCCCCCCGACCGCCTGCTAGTCACCGTCTACGCCGCCGATGACGAAGCCCACGACATCTGGGCAAAGCAAATCGGCCTCCCCCCCGACCGCCTCATCCGCATCGGCGACCGCGGCGGCAAACACCAATCCGACAACTTCTGGGCCATGGGCGAGTCCGGCCCCTGCGGCCCCTGCACCGAGATTTTCTACGACCACGGCCCCCAATTCCCCGGCGGCCCACCCGGCAGCCCCGACCAAGACGGCGACCGCTTCATCGAAATCTGGAACCTCGTCTTCATGCAATTCGACCGCACCGCCAGCGGCCAACTAACCCCCCTACCGCACCCCGCCGTCGACACCGGCATGGGCCTAGAGCGCATCGCCGCCGTCCTCCAAGGGGTGCATTCCAACTACGAAACCGACCTCTTCACCGCCCTACTAAACGCCGCCGCCGCCCACACCAACACCGACCGCCAAGCCCCACAAACCAAGCAAGCCAAGCAAGCCGAAAAATCCCTGCGCGTCATCGCCGACCACATCCGCTCCGCCGCCGCCCTAGTCGCCGACGGCGTGCTCCCCTCCAACGAAGGCCGCGGCTACGTCCTCCGCCGCATCATCCGTCGCGCCCTGCGCCACGGCCACAAACTCGGCTGCACCGACCCCTTCTTCGCCGCCCTCACCCCCGCCCTAGTCGCGCAAATGGGCGATGCCTTCCCCGAGCTCGCCGCCCAAGCCCCCCAAATCGAGCGCACCCTACTGGCCGAAGAACAGCAATTCGCCCGCACCCTAGACTCCGGCCTCGGCGCACTAGAAACCGCCATCGCCAAATTAGACGGCACCCAACTCCCCGGCGACCTCATCTTCCGCCTGCACGACACCTACGGCTTCCCCCCAGATCTCACCGCCGACATCGCCCGCGAGCGCGGGGTAACCCTAGATATGCCCGGCTTCGCAAAATGCCTAGACCGCCAACGCCGTGCCTCCCGCGGGGCCAGCAAATTCACCGCCCAAAACAGCCTGCGCATCGACAACGCCAGCGCCACCGAATTCGTCGGCCACCGCACCACCCGCACCACCGGCCGCATCCTCGCCCTGCTCCAAAACGGCGCAGAAGTTCCCGAGCTAACCGCCGGCCAAACCGGCACCGCCGTCCTAGAACGCACCGCCTTCTACGCCGAATCCGGCGGCCAGGTCGGCGACCGCGGCACCCTCACCGCCCGCACCGCCCGCTTCGAAGTCGCCGACTGCCAACCGCACGGCAGCCACCACCTGCACCACGGCCAGCTAGTCCGCGGCACCCTCCGCATCGGCGACACACTTAAAACCCAAGTCGACCCCAACCGCCGCCGCAACACCGCCCGCAACCACTCCGCCACCCACCTGCTCCACGCCGCCCTGCGCCAAGTGCTCGGCGACCAAGCCACCCAGCAAGGCTCACAGGTCACCGCCGACCGCCTGCGCTTCGACTTCGCCCACCCCCGCCCCGTCACCCCCGAAGAACAACAGCAGATCGAACGCCTAGTCAACGCCGAAATCCGCCGCAACACCCCAGTAAAAACCGAATTGCTCCCTCTAAACACCGCCAAACAACGCGGCGCCATGGCCCTATTCAGCGAAAAATACAGCGACCCAGTGCGCGTCCTAACCATGGGCGGCGGCTTCTCCGTCGAGCTCTGCGGCGGCACCCACGTCAAACGCACCGGCGATATCGGCATACTAAAAATCGTCGCCGAATCCGCCGTCGCCGCCGGAGTCCGCCGCATCGAAGCCCTCACCGCCGAAGCCGCCGAACAACACCTGCTAGATCTCCAAACCCGCCTAACCCAAGCCGCCGCCGCCCTAAAAACCGCCCCCCAAACCCTCGTCCAAAAAGCCACCCAATTAGCCACCACCTGCCGCGACCAACAACGCGAAATCGACCAACTAAAAGTCAAACTAGCCAACAACAGCGGCCCAGATCTCGCCGCCCAAGCCATAAAAATAAACGGCATCCCCTTACTAGCCACCCGCGTCGACAACCTAGACCCCAAATCCTTGCGCGCCATGGTCGACCGCCTAAAAAACAAACTAGGCAGCGGCGTAGTAGTCCTAGGCACCGCCACCAAAACCAAAGCCACCCTAATATGCGGCGTAACCCCCGATCTAACCCAACGCATCCCCGCCAACCAATTATTAGCCCACCTAGCCCCCCAAATAGGCGGCAAAAGCGGAGGCCGCCCCGACCTAGCCCAAGGCGGCGGCCCCCACCCAGAAAACCTAACCCAAGCCCTAAAATCCGCCAAAACCTGGTTAGAAAAAAATGTCTAGCAGAAAGCAAAAATCCGCTCGCATTTTCAAATTTTGTGGCTAGGCTCCCCACCCGAAATAGGCACCCTTAGCGGAATTTCTTTTTCTCCTCTGGCATAGGAGGGGAGGGGTATGTGACCGTATGGATATTATATTGTGAAGAACTGATCAGAAAATTCCCTAATTGCGCGGTTGCCCCCACAGCCTTAATTTAAGCGATTGCTTGCGCCTTTCCTGTCTAGGCGGGCGGGGGATTTGCAGGGCTTCATCTAGGCCGGAATCGATGGTGGGCCCGGCAGCTAAACTCGCCAAACCACCGTTTGGCAGAAACAGTTTATCAACTGCGGTACGGGCTTCCCTTTCTAAATCAAAATAAAATTGCCGCAGCCGCTCGCGGCACCAGACGCGGTATTGGGTGGTTAGGGTTCCGCTAAAACCAATGCTTTTGCCGGCAAAATCAAACCGCTTGACACCCGCCTGCCAGGCTTCAGCGTTAGCATGCAAATAAGGCAAATAGTCGCCAGCGATGCGCCCGAGCAAATTGCCCCAGTGGGTCCCAGCGGGCCACCGCCAATGTTGTTCGGCACCTAAGCGATCGGCGGATTCATTCCATAGCCGCGCCGTCCATTCATAAACCGCCGGGGCCCGGCGGCGCATTATCTCGCCGGAATCTGGATCATTGGAAAAATGCCGAAACATGGGCCCGAAATACCCGAAGTCGGCCAAGCTTGGGTGACCGCCAAGCAAATAAGGTTGTTCGCTTAAAATAATTTGCAGGTCGTCGAGCTCATGTAAATAAAGGGCCTCCACCTGCTGCCAGTTAGCGCGACCCACCCCATCGCCGAATAAAAACTCGCGCCGCTGTCGCCAGTGAAAATACCAAGACAGTAGCTGCCGTATTAGTCGATTACCGCCCGCCCCCATAAACTCGCCAACCCGCCAGCCCACCGCCAGACAAGAGGCACGTTTTTGCCAACGCCACCAAATGGCCGGTCGCCATAGCCATTCATCGGCGTAATCTTCTAATAACAGTGCAACGAATACCAAAGCCGGATCTGCGGGCATTATCGGCGGCTGCGGATACTGTTTTTCAAACCAGCCAAGCATCTGCGAGCTATCAAATAACCATTGACCGCTGGCCGTTTTTACCGCCGGAATTTTCTTAAAGCCAGTGTGTTGATAAATTTCCTCCATCGATTTGAAGTCAATGGTCGTGCGCTGGTGGGGAATGCCCTTGTAGCGCAAATAGCCTTCTAACTTGCCGGCGAAATAGGAGGTGTCGGCGGCGTAGACGGTATAGGGCGCGTGCGGGTCTCGACTCACGACTGCTCCGCTACGGCGGGTTTTTTTAAGTGCGATGGTCGCAGCTATGCTTGCGGCACAGGCAATAATTGCGCCAGTGCGCAGCCACCAGCATGCAACTTGCCATGACTGTGGCGGTCTTTTCGCCGAGTTCACCGAGCATGTCATGGCCGACTAAAGCGGTGCCGACCAACAGGCCAAGCCCCGCACCGATGCCCGCCAAAACCCAGCGATCCTTGTGCCGACCACAGCCGAAAAACCCGGCCAGCAAGCTACAGGGTAACACCAACCACACCAGCATCAGGTGAAAGAAATGGTCATCGCCCACCAGCGCAGAGAGGGCCGGATACAGTGCCAATAACATCGGCATGGCGGCACAGTGAAGGGCGCAGACCACCGAGGCACCGATGGAAAATCGATCTAAAAAGGCGGCGGTTGCTGTGCGCATCCGATGTATTCCCTCTGATTGGAGAGGGCATTTTACACCGTTTCCGGCTGTTTTCGGTGCGGTATTTACATGGCACATTGAGCAGGCCACACCAGCACCCGTAAACCACCGACATCTCATAGCGATTTAACGAGCCTTGCTGGTCAGTAGAGCACGGCGGCTTAAAAACCTCCAAATTTTGGGGCTGCCCCAGATAACTACCTCATACTCTCCCTAACCCATTGTGATAACTGAGATAATTGGATTTTTGGGTCACTTGTGGTTGAACCGCCACTCGCATTCCTTGAGGTAGAGCGAGAATCGGTGCTTAGGGATGCCGTTGAATTTGCGCATGTGTCGCTTAGCCTGATTCCAGAAGTTCTCGATGCCATTGATGTGATTGCGGGCTTGTGCAAACTGTTTCGAATGATTGATCCGCAAGTGTTTGAAGGTGGAGGCATCTAGGACATTGTAACCCCGCCAACTGTCGCTGTAGACGATGCTGTCTGGGGTTACTTTGCGCTTGATGATGGGCAGCAACGTACGGCTTTGCGCATCGGGGATGACCCTAGCATAGACCCTGCCACCCCGCCTTGCGGCGCCAAACACGGGGGTCTTGCCCGCCGCGCCCCGTCCGCGCTTGCCTTTGCGCTGGCCACCGAAGTAACTCTCATCGACCTCCACTTCACCGCCGAACATTGCTGCGCTCTCGGTCTCGGTTTGCACAGCGATTATCTGCCGCAAGCGGTGGAAGTACAGGGCCGCCGAGTTGCGGTGAACACCCACTAGCCGGGCCGCTGTCCGCGCCGTTGCGCCGGCAATGAAATGATCAATCAAACGGCCTTGCTTGAATTGGCTGATACGGCTCTTTCTCATTGCCTTCATGATACCCTGATGGTGGGTTATCTAGGACAGCCTCCAAATTTTTTATATGTGTTTGTCTCCAAGCTATTTTAGAAAAAGAATCTTAGCTTCTTTTCCCCATGGCCCATTTTCACTGTTATGGAACGAGGAAGCCGATAAAACGGCACCCGTTCCTCGTAAGAAAGGCTTGCCTATGCCAGCGCTTCCTTAGTCGTCTTCACGATGGCGGCGGCGACCTTGTAGGGATCGGCGTTGGAGGCTGGGCGGCGGTCTTCTAGGCGGCCTTTCCAGCCGTCTTCCACTGTGCCGACGGGGATGCGGATGGAGGCACCGCGGTCGGACACGCCATAGCTGAACTGGTCGATGGACTGAGTCTCGTGCTGGCCGGTCAGGCGTTGCTCGTTGTCGGCCCCGTAGACGCTGATGTGGCGGTGGATGTTTTTGCCGAACTCTTCGCAGATTTTGTTGAAGAGGTCTTGGCTGCCGGCGGTGCGCATGGCACCGTTGGAAAAATTGGCATGCATGCCGGAGCCGTTCCAGTCGGTGTCGCCTAAGGGCTTGGGGTGCCATTCGACCGCTAGGCCGTATTTTTCGGCGGTGCGTTCCAGCAAATAGCGCGCCAGCCAGGTTTCATCGCCGGCTTTTTTGGCACTTTTGGCGAACACCTGAAACTCCCACTGGCCAGCGGCCACTTCCGCATTGATGCCTTCCACATTCAGGCCAGCTTCTAGGCAGAGGTCGAGATGCTCTTCAATGACCTCGCGGCCATAGGCGTTTTTTGCGCCCACCGAGCAATAGTACGGCCCCTGCGGGCGCGGGAAGCCACCTTGCGGGAAGCCGGGCGGCAGCGAAGTGTCCGGGTCCCACAGGAAATATTCCTGCTCGAAGCCGAACCAGAAATCCTCGTCATCGTCCGCCTCATCGATGGTGGAACGGCCATTGGACTCGTGCGGCGAGCCGTCCGCATTGAGCACCTCGGTCATCACCAGATAGGCATTGGTGCGGTCAGGGTCGGGGATGATGGCGACTGGCTTGAGCAGGCAGTCGGAGTCGTTGCCATCGGCCTGCGCGGTCGAGCTGCCATCAAAGGACCACATGGGGCAGTCTTCCAGCTTGCCGCTGAAATCTGCCTCCACACGGGTTTTGCTGCGCAGGCTTTGGGTGGGCTTGTAGCCATCCAGCCAAATGTATTCCAGCTTGCTTTTCATGGGTCTGTCTCCTAAGGGTTGCGGCGAGTGAGAGGTCGGGCAGGCTATGCTTGCGCCCGGTCTTAATCTAGTATTCAAGCAAATTCCGTGCCAGTTTTTCGGTATTCAAGAAAAACGGCCCCATCTGCCGCGATTTTAAGGGATTACGCGCCCCCTGTGGCGCATTTTTGCGCGGTTGCAGCCAGATTGCGCTCGGCGATTTCGACCGTAAGTGGATCACATTCGCTCACCGTCCCCGCCAGATGCACCATTTTGGTGCTTTGCCAACACGCCCGCCATCGATGGTATCTCCGCCGGCAATGCCTTTTTATCGACATCAACCACTCCGCCCGGGGATTTGCCGTTTTTGCAGCTGGTCGCGGATGCTGTGTGCTTTGGCCTCGGTGATCGGGTAGGCGGCGACGGCCCAGATGGCGAGGGCGGATGAGAGGATGGGGACCAGCACATCGAACAGCCGCATGAGAAGCAGGGCGCGGGGCGGTTGTTCGCCGGCTAGGGCGACATCGAAGCCGGTGGCCTCCAGCAATAATCCGCCGCCGGCCAGTGCCACCGCCATGCCTAATTTTACTGTCCACCAGAAAATAGAACCGAACATGCCTTCCCGACGCTGGCGGGTTTGTAATTCGTCTAGGTCGCAAACATCCGCCACCATGGCGGGCATCAGGGTGAATAGGCCGCCTAAGCCAAATGGGGTAAATAGAGCCGGTATTAGCACCAGCAGCGGCATTTGCGGGTTGTAGCAAAACCATTTCAAAGCGTAGCCGAGGATGGAGATGCCAATGGCCACGAAGAAAGCGTGGCGTTTGCCGATTTTGGTTCCCAGCCATGCCGCTGCCGGAATGGCGACGAAAGTCATTACCGTGGATACGGTGCCGGCCCAACCTAAGTATTCCGCCCCGTCTTTGGCATTGCCGGCGAAGAGATAATAAATAATAACGTAGGATTGCAACGATGAAATCAATATAAAGCCATTGAAAACTAAAAACGTGGCCGCGCAAAGATAGAGGAAGGGGCGCACTTTTAGGGTCGCCGCGAAGCCGATAAAAAATCCCGCGACCTCAGTGCGTAAAGATTTAGTTTTAGAATCCGCGGGCGGTGCCTTGAAACGCTCGCGCAGGAAAATGGCGGGTATTATTCCCACAACGATAGTCACCAAGCCGATGCCGATGGCCAACGCGGCGGCACCCTCGGCCAGATTGGCAAAAATATGCCAGCCCATAAAAGTGAGAAACCATGGCGAGAGTAAATAGGCCGTCTGACCGATAAAGTTTTGCACCCCCATGAGTCGGGTGCGCTCGTGATAATCTGCGGTCAATTCATACCCCAAAGCCACCCAGGGCGTGGCAAAGGCGGTATAAGCCAAATAAAATAACAGGGAACCGCCCAGAAAAAACCAGAAGTAAAATGCCGTAGATTGCCCGGTCGGCAGCTGCCACAAGAGCATAAAAAACAGCCCGGAACAAATTGCGCCGATAAAAATCCACGGACGGCGGCGCCCCCAGCGGGTGCGGGTGCGATCGGAGATATACCCCATAAGCGGGTCGGTCAGGGCATCCATCAGCCTTGGCAGGGCACCGAGCAAGCCCACTAAGGCCGGGCTCATCCCTAATCCAAGATTTAAGACGATGGTCATGCCGCCGATGGCCGCGGCGAGCAAATTATTAACTAGGGCCCCCGATCCATAGGCAATTTTTTGGATAAAAGGGACTCGGTCTGCCGCCGCGGTGCGATGCTTCAAGGTTTTGACTCCATGGCGGCGAGAACCTGAAAAGGGATATTGCCATGGGCGGCATTTCCGCGGCCATCGAGGGCGTACAGAAACAGTCGATAGGTGCCCGGCTGCGGCGGTGCCTGCAAGCGGATGCGTGCGCCGCTACCCTGAATGAGGCCAGGTATATCGGCGATGCCTTGCTCGAAGTCGCCGCCGTGCTGGCGGGAATCGCTTTCGCGTTTGATGCTCCAGCGGTATTGCAGGGGGTCTCGCTCCGGGTCTTTTACCCTAGCTTTGGCCCGATACTGTTTGCCCGCTTGCAGGCGGATGCTGTCTTCGGCTTTCTTGCGGTCGAGCCGCAAAGATTTTAATTGCGGGCTTCTATTATTCGGCCAGCTGCCAGTCCAGATGTATTGCATGGTATCGATGGCTTCGGTCGATTCGCCGTTTTCAGTAAATAAACCGTACCAGGTCGGGGTGCGTTCCTGTTTTTGTCCCCAGAGAAAGACGTAATTGCCGATTACCTGATCTCGGTGGGAGGCTATAGCAGTACGGAAACTCTTTAAGTAATGGGCGGCTTTTTTAGAGCTGCTTGGTTCAATGGGCGCGCGCCAGCGGGTTTTGCCCACTTCCCAGTGACCGATGGACCCCCATTCAGTAATAAAATAGGGGCCGCTGTAGCCAATTTCTTCAATATAGCGCGGTAAATTGAGCAGGTCGCCGTAAAGCTGGACGCTGAGAAAATCTAGATCGGGCGCACGTTCCTGAATGGTCGCCACCAGTTCTGGGCTGATGCCGGCGATGGTGGTGGTGGTGGGGTGGTGTGGGTCTAGGCGGTGAATCATTTTAGAGATTTCATTGACCGCATCATAAACCTGCGGGTTTTTGTAATCGTAGTTTAGTTCATTGCCGATAATCCAAGCCAGCAGGGCCGGGTGGTCGCGATATTTACGGACGGCTTCTTCGGCGGCCTGCAACTGGGCCGCCACCGCTTGTTTATCGCTGTAATCAAAACCGTGTCGCTCCTTGGCGATATTTAGGCAGAGTGCGACCGTCAACCCCAACTGCTCGGCCCGTTCCAGCAGCTGATCGGTGTGGGTGCCCACACTCCAAGTGCGCAGGGAATTGCCCCCGGCGGCGACCAGTCTTTCCATGTTATCGCTCGCGACATCGGCGGATTCCATGCCCGCCCCTTTGACGATATAGGGTGAACCGCCGCGGGTGAGCTCATAACCGGCAGCGGTTTTGACGATAGCCACCGGCACGGGTTGCGCCGCCCCGGCGACCGAGCTAAGCAGGGCGAGCATGCCTAGAATGCTGGTGGTTATTTTTTGCGCACTGTTCCAGTTCATTTTGCCCACAAGACCTCGATTTCTTCCAGAGATTTGCCTTTAGTTTCCGGCAAGGTCCGCGACAGGATCAGCAAACCCGCTAGAGAAAAAAGGCCATACAGTAAAAAAGTGTTGGCATTGCCGAGTGCCGCCAGCTGCCAAGGAAAAATGAGTTGCACTAAAAAACTGGCGGCGGAATTGACCAGCCCGGCAATAGAAATGGCCACCCCGCGCACCGCATTGGAGAAAATCTCAGCCAGCAGCACCCACATGACCGGCCCCACCGAGATGGCAAAACTGGCGACAAAACCGAGGATGGCAAACAGGGTCAGCGGGGCATTGATTTGAATTGATTGGGAAATCAGGGTCGTTTCATAAGCAGCGACTGGCTCCGCCCCGGCAACCGCAAATAGGGCAGCGCGGAAGGCCCGGTCATCGGCGAAAAGTTCCCCGTGCAGGGGTAGCAGGGCCGTTTGCAGCGTTTCTGGAATGCCAGTTAGATTTTGCATGTCCAGCATGTAATTGGCCGCAGAAAAATTCCACGCCAGCAGACCCAGCGATAAAACCGCCCCGGCCAAGCCCAGATTGAGCAGAAAACGCCGCCCCAGCCGGTCGATGAGCCCAATCGCTAAAAGGGTGAACAGTAAATTGGTCAGGCCCACCGCCACCGCCTGTAAAAAGGCTGCGTCCAGCCCCGCCCCGGCCTGGGCAAAAATAGTCGGCGCGTAGAAGAAAATGGCATTGATTCCGGTCAGCTGCTGCACTAGAGCAACGCCTAGGCCGATGAATAACGCCCGGCGCAGGCGTGGTTGTAATAGCTGGCGTAACTGCGCTTGCAGGCGACCTGCGGTTGCCGCAGCGAGGTTTTGCCGCACGCTGGCCAGCTCCGCCTGAGCCGCTTGCGGGCCGCTGACCTGGCTCATTACCGCCAAGGCCCGCTCTTCCTGCCCGCGCATCAGCAGCCAGCGCGGGCTTTCCGGTACCCGTAACAGGCTGCCGAAATAGAGCAGGGCCGGGATGGCTTCCACTCCCAGCATCCAACGCCATGATTGCACCGCGGCGACTTGCAAAATTAAATAATTCGCTAGAAAAGCTGCCGATATGCCAATGACGATATTTAGCTGATTCAGCGATACCAGCCGCCCGCGGGCCGCCGCCGGGGCCAGTTCGGCGATATAGACCGGCGCGATGATCAATGCCGCGCCCACGCCCAGCCCGCCGAGCATGCGGGCGGCGACCAGCGATGGGTAATCGGGGGCCAATGCGGACCAGACGGCGGACAGCAGAAACAGAATCGCCGCGCCTTGCAGGATGCGCCGCCGCCCGTAGCGGTCGCTCAAGGGGCCGGCGACTCCCATCGCTAGGGTTGCCGCCAACGTCAGGGAGGCCACCGCCCAGCCTAGTTGGAGGCGGGTCAGGGCGAACTCGGTTTCAATAAAGGGATTGACGCCGGAGATTACCGAGGCATCAAAGCCCATGAGAAACCCGCCCAGCGAGGCGATCAGGGCGGTCTTCAGGGTGAAGCGGGCGGGCCGGTTGGCAAGCATGGTCGGCAGGGGGCAGAGGGTTAGCAGGTTACAGTGGCGGTGGCCGCGCCGGTGGGGAGCAGGCGGATGGCGGCGATGGAGAGGGCGAATTTGCCGCTGCTCAGCAGCAGAAAGGGCGAGTCGATGCGGGCACTGTCCAGCCCCAAATCGGTAAAGCATTGCAGCGCAAACGTTAGTTGCAGCCATTCGTCTTGCGGCAGGCGGCGCAGCAGGCGGGTAATGTCTGCGCTGCCGCGGCAGGGGTAGCCGCAGCCTAGGGCCAGGGTGACGGCGGAGCGCGGTTTGCGGTGCAGCTTCAGGGTTACCGCGAGGGCGGCTTCCGTGGCGGTGCTCAGGTCGAGCGGCGGGTCGGCTTGCAGGTACAGCTGCCCTTCGCGGCGACCGGCCCAGTCCAGCCGAATCGAATCGGCCTGCCGGCTCAGACGGATGGCTTGGCCGGCGGATTCTGCGGTGGGCGCAGTGGTCGGCACCGGCACCGACCAGTTTTCCGCATCGCCCAGATATAGGGCGACCCCGGGTGGGGGGTTAGGCCCGGCACTGAACAGCACCATGGGTCGTTCTAGGGCGGCGACCGGCATCGCCAAGACTAGGAGGGCGAGCAGCGGGGGGTTTAGGATGGGGCGCATATCTTTAGCTCCGCGATGGAAAGTTGCAGGGGGCCGGCAGTCCAGAGCAAAAACGGCGTGTCCACCCGCTCCAATAACCGCTCGTCCGTGGTGAAATCGGCTAGGGGCAAGGTCAGCTCCTGCCACTGCTGCAAGGGCATTTGCAACAGCCGCGGGCGGATACCTAGGGGTGCGGACATGCGCGGATAGCCCGCGTCCATGCGCACCAGAACATCCTGTTCCGGGTAACGTTCCACCCGCATGCGCAAAGACAGGACCGCCCCAGCGCGCAGGGGCTGAGCGGCGGGGGACTGAAAATAGACTTGGCCGGCCCGATCGCCTTGCCAGCAAATTCGGCGGGCATCTTCTTGAGTATGGCAGGTCGTGCTTTGCACCCGCACCGAGCGATTTGGCGATTCCGTGTGCCGCCCCTGCACCGGGGTTTTCCAGTGCCCTTCTTCGCCCACAAACATCTTGAACGGGGGCACTACCTTGCCGCGGAAGACCAGCAGATCGCCATTGATCCGCTGCGCCGCCGGGTCTTCCTCCGGCAAAGAATCGGTCACTAATCCGGGCGGAAGCTCGCTCGTTGCCGGGGCGCGATAGCTCAGCCCGTAGCCGTAGGGGAACAGCGGGGCATCTTGCCGACCGCCGCGGTGCAGCGCACATTGGGTGGGGGTGGCGGGCCAGGAATAGGTCAACCGGCCTACAAAATCAGGCCCGGCGGCGCCGCGGTCGGCAAACAGGAGATCGCTGAGGCCGCCGCCTTCGGAACCCGGCAACCAAGCGGCCACGAAAGCATCGGCGGCGTTGAGTTCCGGGTTTATCCATAGGGGGCGACCGCTGAGGAACAGCGCAACCACTGGAATGCCCTGCGCTTTCAGGCGGCGCAACAGAGCCAAGGGTTGCGGTTGGGTGGCGGAAAAGCTGAGGTGGGTGCGGTCGCCCTGCCCCTCGGCGTAGGGGTCTTCGCCGAGAATGATCACAGCGCAATCGGGGCGAGCAGTGAACTCACCGTTTTCATTCAGAGTGACCCGCCCACCGCCCGCTTGCACCTGCGCTTGAATACCCTCGACAATCGAGGTGGCTCCGGGGAAATCGTCCCGCTTATTTTCATCGCCCTGCCAGGTTAGGGTCCAGCCGCCGGTTTGGCGGCCCATATCGCTGGCGGCCCCGGCGACCAGAGTATGACGATCGGGCCGCAACGGCAGCAGGCCGTTTTTGTTTTTCAGCAAGACCAGAGATTCCCGCACCGCTTGGCGGGCGACCCGCCGGTGCGCCGCGCAACCGATGCGGTCGCCGCCTGAGTCGAGAGCGCGCAAGCGGCTGGACGGTTTGCCCTTTTGGAATAGCCCGGCGCGCAATTTGACGCGCAAAATCCGCCGCACCGCCTCATCGACCCGCCGTTCATCCAGCGCACCGCTGCGGACTAGGGCAAGCAGGTGATTCAGGGGCGTTTGCCAATCCTCGGCGACCAGCAGCATATCGATGCCCGCTTCAATGCAGAGTTTGCATGCTTGGCCGAGATCCGGGTCCACCTGCGCGAAGCCATCCCAATCGCTCACCACGAAGCCGCAAAAGCCTAGGCGGTGCTTCAAAATATCGGTCAGCAGGTATTTATGGGCATGCATTTTTTGACCGTGCCAGCTACTAAAAGAAGCCATCACGGTCTGTACGCCCGCCGCCAATGCGCCCAGATAGCCGCGCCCGTGCAGGCGGAATAGATCCTGTTCGCCATCGCGGTTGTCGCCCTGATCTTGCCCGCCGTGGGTGCCGCCGTCGCCGATGAAGTGCTTGGCGGTGGCGATGACCTTGCCGGTGCCTAGAAAGCCGGGGTGCCCCGCTGCCCCTTGCAGGCCGCGGACGGCGGCGGCGGCGTACTGTTCTAGGATTTCCGGGTCTTCGGCGTAGCTCTCGTAGGTTCTGCCCCAGCGGAGATCGCGCGCCACCGCCAGAGTCGGCGCGAAGGCCCAATCGATGCCGCTGGCGCAAACTTCCCGGGCGGTAATGGCGGCGGCCTGTTCCACTAATTCCGGGTTGCGGGCGGCCCCTAGCCCGATGTTGTGGGGGAACAGGGTGGCGCCGAACAGATTGTTGTGGCCGTGGACGGCATCCGTGCCCCAGAGGATGGGAATTTGCGCCGCGCTGTCCTGCGCTGCCTGCCAATAGTCGTCGGCCAATGCCAGCCAATCGGCGGCGGGCGCATGCTTGTCGTTGTTTGGAAAGGAGCCGCCGCCGTTGAGGATCGCCCCTAGGTGATAATCGCGCACCTGTTGCGGGCTGACGTGGGCGATCTCCGCCTGAATCATTTGCCCCACTTTCTGTTCTAGGCTCAGGCGGCTGAGCCGGGCGGAGATCTGGTGTTCCTGCGCCGGGTCCAGCTGAGTCGGGCGCAGCGGCCAGATATCCGGGTTGCGACCGCGCATGGCGAGCCCCTGTCCCCTGTCAGGTGCGAGCTATCAGAAATCTTTCCTAAGTCGTAGCCCAAATGTGCGCGGCGGGAAGAAGTTGGCGCGCTGGTAGCCGGGACCTTGATCCGACCATGAGCGGATCAGCTCATCGGTCAAATTGTGGCCGAACAATTCCAGGGCCCATTGCTGCTGTTCGCTGATCAGACTGAGCGAGGAGGCGACGGTCGACACCGCTTTCTGGCCGCTGTGGAATGGGCCTTCATCAAAGTTAGTGTCATCGAAGAACATCTCGTCCGTCCAGTTGTAGGTCAGCGAGCCGTTCAGCCGCAGATCTCGGAAGTACCAGTTGTGGCTGGCCGTTACCGCTAAGGACCACTCCGGCGACCAAGGCAGGCGGTTGCCGCTCAGATCCGCCGGGCGGCGGGCTACCCCATCGGTTACCTGCGTGGGATCTTCCGGCGGGCAGGGAGTGAGTTCCAGCAGGGCGCGCTCAAAGCAGAAAAAGCCGTCCTCGCCACCCGGTTGACTGCCAATCTCCGCATCCAGATAGGAGATCCAGCCGTAGATTCGCCCTTCCGGCCAGGGGTTGTACCAGTCGAATTCCAGTTCCGCGCCGATGATGGTGGCCCCGTCTAGGTTGGAGGTTATCAGGGTGCCGATCTCGCGGTCCGTCTCCTTGCCGCGGCCGACGATGGCCCAGACTGTGCGCTGCATATCGGTGTAATCGCTGTAGAAAACATTGCCTAGCAAGTTGAGCGAATCGTCCATGATCGTGGTTTTGAAGCCCAATTCTAGGGTGGTGTTTTCTTCCGGGTCGTAGGGGAAGGCGGTGAGCGCGCCCTCGTCATCGCAGTCGCAGATGTTGACCTTGTCGCCGAAGCCGCCCGCCTTGAAACCGGTGGCGATGTAGCCGTACAGGAACAGATCGTCGCGTAGCAGGTAATCAAAGCCGATTTTCCAAGTGCCTTTGCTCCAGCTGGCTTCAAAGGTGTTGTCGGTGCCCGGCACCCGCTCGATAAAGTTTTCCGCCAGCGAGCCGTAGCTGTCTTTTAGGGTATTGCCGGCCTGCAACGGTTTGAAGTCGTCTGCGCCACGCCCGACGAAAGTCCAGCTTTCAAACCAGAAGGTGTCCTCCGGCGGGGCGTATAGATTCGGGTTCACCCAATAGCCAGTGGTCAGGTGGTTGGAGCCGCCTTTGTCGCTCTTTTCATCTTGGGTATAGCGGTAGCCGAAGGTCAGGTTCAGCTGTGGGGTGACCGCCCAGTCAAACTGAGCAAAGGCGGCGGTGGAGCTCACCCGCCGATCCGGCTGGACAAAGGCTTGGGCTAGAGGGAGGCCCACATTGCAGCAGGTGGGGATTTCCACATCGAGGCGCACATCGTTTATCTCTTCCAGATGGAAAAGCCCGGCAATCCAACTGAGCGTACCATTGAGCGGCTCGCTGGATTTGAATTGCAATTCGGCGACTTTGGAGTCGTAGTCGGAATAGCGGGTGGTCAGTCGCAGGTCTTCAAAGGGGAAGCGGACGAAAGGCTCGAAGCCGAGGCTGACAATGCGTTGCCGGTCTTTGATCAGCAGGGAGCGTTGCTGGCCCGCTGCCGCCAGCCGGTCGATGCCGTAGGCCGGGTGATCCGGGTCGGTGAAAGCACCGGCATCGCCATCGTGCTGTTGAAAGCGTTTCTGTATCGAATTAGCCAGCCGCAATTCCACTACTGTGGTGGGCAGCTGCCAGATCATCTCCGAGCGCAGGGTCTGGATATTGAAGTCCTTTTCGCCCGGTACATTGATGCGCGCATACCACTGATCGTGGTCGCAGGCAAAGAAGGTGCCCGCCGCCTTTTCACAGTCTTTCAGGCTGAGATTGCCCGCGCCGTTGTCTTGGAAATTGTCCCACGAGAGCAGCCAGTC
Organism: Cellvibrionales bacterium; assembly: GCA_014323765.1. Taxonomy (GTDB): domain Bacteria; phylum Pseudomonadota; class Gammaproteobacteria; order Pseudomonadales; family GM7GCV1; genus GM7GCV1. Next base: position 25,703 of record JACONM010000011.1, read on the forward strand.
GAAGTTTTCCGATGGCTGAAAGCGGAAACTCAAACGGGTGGCCCATTTATCGGAATTGAAATAGGCATCGGATTCATCGACTGCGCGATTGAGCCGCTGGTCGGTGACCGCGATGCCGTCCGCCGGTAGGTCGCGCGGGCCGGTCGGGTTGCTGTCCGGACCGGTGATTAGCCGCTGATTGTCGTGGCCGGCCGCCGGGTCGCCCTCCACATCCAGGGCGAGATCGAATTCATCCTTGACCTGATCAAGCCATGAATCGGCGCGGTCGACGTAGAAGGAAAATCGAGTGGCAAAAATATCGCTGTTCGATAGATTGAACCAGCCGCGCATTGCGCGGCGATCGTAGTTGCCGAATTCCCAATTCAGCTGGGAATCGAGCTCGCCAAATTTCGGGCGGGCGGAGATGATATTAACCGCGCCTGAGGTGGAATTACGGCCAAATAGGGTGCCCTGCGGCCCGCGCAAAATCTCGACCCGCTCGACATCGTGCATCAGGGCTAGGCCGGCTTGCGGTCGTGGGGTGAAAACGCCGTCTACATGAATGGCGACCGTCGGGTCGCCGAGCTCGGTGAAGTTGTTGGAGGTGATGCCGCGCACCGTGACCTGCACCCCGGAATCCGATGGCGACAGCCCCACTTGCATGTTGGGCACCAGCGAGCCGATGTTGGTGACATCCTGTACGCCTTCGCGGATGAGTCGGTCTTGGTCGAAGGCGGAGACCGCCAGCGGCGCGGTCATCAGGTTTTGTTCGCGTTTGGTGGCGGTGACGACGATCTCTTCTAGGCCGGGGCCGGTCGCGGCGGGTTCTTCAGCGAGGGCTAC
>JACONM010000011.1:26544-29103 GCA_014323765.1 Cellvibrionales bacterium
GATGCAAAAAATGAGTTTTTGGCAGGCTGTTACGGTGGTGTTTTTCATGGCTATTTCCCCTCAGCGAGTATCCGTTGGGTTTGATGCGGCTGGCAACTTATAGAAGAATGGTGGCATTGTCAATCAATTTGTTGGGGTCGATATTAACTCGCCCAAAAATCGTAGAAAAACCGGTCGACTACAGCCAGCGACCAAACCACGAAGAAGAAAGTGAGGGCGACGAATACCGCCGCCGAGCCGAGATCTTTGGCGCGCCCGCTGAGCTCGTGTTGTTCGGGGCCGGTGCGGTCCACAGCGGCTTCAATCGCGGAATTGAGCAGCTCGGTCAGTACCACCAGCGTACAGCTGAGCAACATCCATAGCCATTGATGCACGGAGCTGGCCAGATAGATCGACAGCGGCACCAAGATGCAGATGACGCTGATTTCTTGGCGGAAGCTCGGCTCATGCCGCCAGGCAGCGCGTAGCCCTTGCAGCGAATAACGGGTGGCGCGGAGGATGCGCCGCAGGCCGTTCAGGCCGAGCGAGGTGCGCGACTGTGCTTTGTTGTTGCCGGTGCTAGGGTCAGTTTGCATGGGTTGTCTCCGCTCTTGCGGTGCTGAATTTGCGCGGCGCGGGCGGGCCAGCTAAGCCTACCGCTACTTTCTCAGTTGAGATTCTGGTTCATCTCCAGCGCGGGCGATTTCGATTGCGGTCGCCCTACGTCCCGCGCCGGCACCCCGGCGTAGGTGCGGTGCGGCGGCACCGAGGTCAACACTAGGCTGGATGCGCCCACTTTGGCCCCCTCGCCCACCTCGATATTGCCGAGAATGCGCGCCCCGGCGGCCAGCAGCACCCCGCGGCGGATTTTTGGGTGGCGGTCGCCGGATTCCTTGCCGGTCCCGCCTAGGGTCACGCCGTGCAACATGGACACATCGTCCTCCACCACCGCGGTCTCGCCGATGACCAAGCCGCTGCCGTGGTCGATCATAATGCCTTTGCCGATGCAGGCGGCCGGGTGGATGTCGATGTCGTATTCCTGGGCGGCGCGGCTTTGCAGGTGCCGGGCTAGAGCCTTGCGCCCGCTACGCCAAAGCCAATGGGCGATGCGATGCACTTGGAGTGCCTGATAGCCCTTGTAATACAGAAAAGGGGTCAGATAACCTTGGCTGGCCGGGTCGCGCTCCAGATGCGCCTGCAAGTCCGCCACCGCCGCCTCGATAATGCCCGGCTCATCCGCCAACGCCTCGCGAAATAGGTCGCTCAGGTTGGCCTGCGGCACTAGGTCCGCCGCCATATTGGCCGCTAACACCCCGCCAAGGGCGGCGGCAAAATGCGGGTGCGCCAACACAAAATGCTGCAAATAGGCGGCGAGTGTCGGTTCTGCGGCGGCGGTGTGGGTGGCCTCATCGCGCAGGGCCGGCCAAATGTTGGGGCGGTCGTTTTTAGGGTTCATCGGGCAGGCGGATGGAACGTTTCCGGCGGGCGATTCTAACAAGCCAACCCGTTATTTGGGCAGGCGCGTTACGGCAGGTGGGCCGCTGCGCGACTCATGCAAAAACCATGCAAAATCGGTGCCCTGTTACACTGCGCCGCCGCCTTTTACCCAGCGAGCAGCCGAAATGCCCCTAGCCCTCTTCGATCTGGACAACACCCTATTGGCCGGCGACAGCGACCACGCTTGGGGGCAGTTCATCGTCGCCAGGGGCCTAGCCGATGCGGACACCTACGGCACACAGAATGAGCGGTTTTATCGCGACTACGCCTGCGGTCGGCTGGATGCGGTCGCCTATCAGCGTTTTTGCTTGGCTCCGCTGGCGGGCCGATCGGTCGCGGAAATTGCCCGGCTGCACCGTGAATTTATGGCGGAGTTTATCGCGCCCATGCGTTTGCCGCAGGCCGATGATCTGCTGGCGCACCATCGGCAACAGGGCGATCGGTTGCTGGTGATCACCGCCACCAACCGCTGCGTGGCCGGCCCCATCGTCGCCGGGATGGGCATCGCCGAGCTCCTTTGCACTGAGCCGCAGATCGAAAATGACCGCTACACCGGCGGGCTAATCGGCGAACCCTGCATGGGCGAAGGCAAGGTGCGCAAGTTGAAAAGCTGGCTGCGCACCGCCGGGGAAACTCTGGACGGTGCCACCTTTTACAGCGATTCACACAACGACCTGCCGCTGCTAAACACAGTGCCCCGCCCCTGCGCCGTGGACCCAGACGACCGCCTACGCGAAGTCGCCACCCAGCGCGGCTGGCCGATAATTAGCCTGCGCTAAGCGCGCTTTTATTCTTCTTTTTCAAACATAACGAGATAGCCGGGGCCAAAAGTAAATAGCCCCACTGTCAGCACCAAAAACACCAGCTGGACGAGGACCATAAAAAGGTTGTGCTGCGAATGCTGCAAGATAAATGTAGCGCGCCAGCCTTTAGCATTGTGCTTCTTGACGAGGGCATTAAGAGCCCGCCGAGGATCGGTGAAGATCAAGCCAAGCAAGCCACCGGCTAAGCTGATTCGCTCGACTTTGTTTTGTATCGATGCTGCCATGTCCCTACCTCCTGTTTGTGGTAGGTCATCATACC
>JACONM010000011.1:29123-58219 GCA_014323765.1 Cellvibrionales bacterium
GCGCAACTGCAACCGCAAAATTATTTCTGTTGCGATAGCGAGCTAAAGTACTGCCCGTAAAGAGTCGGCCACATGCGGCAGGTTGGCCGCGGTTAGGCCGGCGATGCTGATGCGGCTGGAGTCGAGCATATAGACGCTGTGTTGGTCGCGCAGGGTTTGCACCTGTTTTGCACTTAGGCCGAGGAAGGAAAACATGCCGCGTTGGGCGGCAACAAAATCGAAGCGGTCGCCCATTCCGCGCTCGCGGGTCGCTGTGACGAAAGCGCGGCGCATGCCATTGATTCGTTCCCGCATGGCGGCGACTTCTCGTTCCCAGAGGGGGCGCAATTCAGCATTGTTCAAAATCTCTGCCACTAAAAATGCACCGTGGGCGGCAGGCATGGAATAGGTGGCGCGGCTCAGGGCCATCATATTGGAGCGGGTGCAGGCGGCGGCTTTTTTATTTTTAGAAATGACCAGCAGGGCACCGACCCGGTCGCGATAAAGCGCGAAGTTTTTGCTGCACGAATAGGCGAGCAGCAGTTCCGGTACCGATTCTGCCAGCCGCCGCCAGCCGAAGGTATCCGCCTCTAATCCTTCGCCAAAGCCCTGATAGGCGACATCGATAAAAGGCACCAACGATTTGCGGGCAAACAGGTCGGCCAATTCAACCCATTGCGTGTGCGACAGGTCGGCCCCGGAGGGGTTGTGGCAGCCGCCGTGTAACAGCACCACCGATTGTGGCGGCAGCCCCGCGAGCGCATCCATCATCTCAGAAAACAACAGGCGGCAGGCGGCGGAGTCGTAATAGGGGTATTCCGCCAGCGTCACACCGGCGGAGCCGAACAGCGGGCGGTGGTTGGCCCAGGTCGGCTTGCCAACCCAGAGTAGCGGCTTCTCTTGCGCCGCATGCAAAAGCCGCCCGCCTAAAAACAGGGCCGCCGAACCGGCCACCGTGTGCAGGCAGGTCAGCCGCTCATCCATTCCGTGCCGCTCGCCCAAAATCAAGCGGGCCACGGCGGCGGTAAAACGCGCATCGCCGAGAATCCCCTGATAGCTGCGGCTGTCTTCATTTTGCAAGCGGCGCGGCTCGGCCCTGCGCACCGCCTGCAAGATCGGGGTTGCGCCCTGCTCGTCTTTGTAGACTCCGGCACTGAGGTCCACCTTGTGCGGGGCCGGGTCGGCCTGCGCCCGTAAAAATAGCTCGATGATGGGGTCGGTGGGCTGGGGACGAAGTCGCTCGAACATGGGTGGCCTCGGGGAGTCGGATAAAAGTTAAGGCGGGTTATTGTGTTTAGCCATTATACTGGCATCGCAAAGCAATCCACTAGTTCTTGCTGTTTTTTAGACAGACTGATAGTGCTTAATCGCGGTAGCCGCTGCAATACCCTGATGTTGTTGAAGTTTCCGTATCGGGTCAAGTTGTTTATCGCCCGGTACACCGGGGCACTGAGTTCTTTTTGTATTGCTATCGCCTGTTTTTTAGATTGGCAGCGGATAAAAGCGATGGATTGAGTCATTCCGCAATTATCGACAAAGATTTTGTATCGATCGGTTAAGGATATAAAAACTTTCCAGCCGCTCTGATACTTATGCGGCTTTGCGGCCCATACCGTTTGCTTTGGCGTATGAATGAGTTTGTACGGGTGGTCGATATCTGGCGTATCGCTGATAAACTCTGCTTGAGTGGTTCGGTGCAAATAGGAGGTGGTTTCTACCTTAAACTTGGGCTTGGTAGAACGCACGGTTTTATTTAGCAGTTTTCTTACTTCATCCGAATAGTAGAGCGGTATAAAGTCCATACCGACTTCAAGCCTGCATTGAACCCGATCTGTCTTCTTGTAGTGGTTTTCCACAGTAAATGCCCTAGTATTGGGGCTTTTTTCCATTAAAAACCATGTGAAGGACGAGCCGACTTTGGGAAAGTATTTTTTGGCCCCATGGATATTCAAATGATAAAATTGATATTGGGTCATCAATTTAGGCAGATTGTTTCTATCGGATAGACTCATCCAGTTGTCCGGAGCAATAAACAGTAGGTAGCCGCCGTCCTTGATTATCTCAATCGATCTATTGATAAATGCCCGCGATAGGTTGTGGTTTTTGGAGGCTCGCTTAGTGCCGCAAAACTTTGCGTAGGGCGGGTTGGACACCACCATATCGAAGCTGTGCGGCGGGAACGCATCCTTTTCAAGAAAATCCATAGTGGTAAAATTAATATTGGTGCCAAAGTAGCTTTTTGCATTTGCAATCCGCTTTGGGTTTATCTCATTGAAGTATAGGTTGCGCAGATCTGTTTTCTCTTTTATGTAGGCATGAAAATTGCCGTTGCCGCAGCAGCTGTCAAGAATTTTTAAATTTTTTCTGCCCCAAAACTCTGCGGGGACAGAATCCACCATTTCCTTTACGCAGGCCATAGGGGTGCATATGTCATTGCTGTTGGCAAAATGACTTTGATCCGCATTTAGGGTATCAAAATGCTGGAAAATACTTTGCTCGAATATACTCAGATTCATGCCGCTAAATCCTATTAGGCTGAGGAATCCATCTGAAGCTTGGCACGCAGATACTCCATGCCACGCTTGCCTTTGACGCGATTGCAGCGACCACAGAGCAGTTGCAGGTTGCCGAGGTGGTCAGTACCGCCCTCCGCACGAGAGACGATGTGGTCGACTTCCAAATTATGCATTGCAAATCGCTCTGGCGGGATGCAGCCAGCGCAGTAACCCTCCTGCTTGCCATAGAGAAACTGTTTGTTCTCTTTGCAGTTGTATTTTGGCAGCTTACCAAGATCTGTGCGTTGCGGAATATCTTCGCGGCGCACCGCTTTGTGAAGAAGGGTGCCTATTTCGTCTTTATTTAGACGGTACTGAACTAGCTCCGCCGCCTTGGGGCTTATGTCGATACCGACCCACCGCCTACCTAACTGCTCGGCGGCTACTGGCGCGGTGGCACAGCCACAGAATGGGTCTAGCACCAAGTCGCCTTCATTGGAGCTGGCCTTGATGATGCGCTGAAGCAGTTTTAGCGGTTTTTGGGTTGGGTAACCCAGACGCTCTTTATCTCGATTGGCATGCAATGCTCTTATATCGTCCCACCAGTCATTAGGTAGTCGGCCTTCATCGGCATAGTATTTATAGCCCTTGCCGTCAATTTGATAGCGACGCCCATCTTTATCGATTTTCCTATACCAAGACTCCCATCCTTCCTCCAGATTACGCCGCGGCACCTTTACGGAATTAAACAGATAATCCTTCGATTGAATATACATGAGAATTACATCATGCTTTTTGTTCCAAAATTTCCTAGTCCTGCCGGCGGTGTCGTAACACCATACAATTTCATTGCGGAACAGTTTGCGTCCCCATATCGCATCCATCACTAGTTTCAAGTAATGACTCATGGTTAGATCGCAATGCAGATAAATGCTACCGGTGGGCTTAAGCAAGCGGCGCATTTCTAGCAGGCGGGCGGCCATGTAAATAAGATAGGATTTATCAGACTTGGTCTGTGCAGCCAGTAAGACACGATGCAACGCCCGATGTTTCTGCTCGATGAGATTCACCCATGCTTCGTCAATGTCGTTGAGTGCCCAGGTGTCTTTGAACTCGGCACCCGTCGCCTCGCTACTAATCGGGGCGGCGTAGTTGCTCTTGGAATTGAACGGTGGATCTAGGTAGATTAAATCCACCGATTCGCTATTCATCCCGCGCATTATTGGCAGGTTGTCGCCGGTCCAGATGGTGCGGTTGGCCCAGTTTGGGGTGCTGGCAGGATTACTCATTATCGGATCCTCTTGATTCCTATTACTACGTTTTAAGTTTTACTGCTCTATTCCGCGACTGGCGTTACGCGCAGCACTTCTTCGATGGTGGTGCGGCCGGCGGCGACTTTTTTGGCACCGGCTAGGCGCAGGGTTAGGTTGCCGTCTTGCAGCGATTGGCGGCGGACTTTTTCTAGGTCGGTTTGCTCCGTAATTAGGCGGCGTAGGGCGGTGGATGGGTGCATTATTTCGTAAATGCCCTCGCGCCCCATGTAGCCGGTGTTGCGGCATTCTAGGCAGCCGCCGGGACGGTAGAGTTTTTCCGGTGGCGGCTGCTTAAAGGGGGCGATCAGGGTTTGCCAAGCTTCGCGCTCGACTTCGATCGGAGCGCGGCAATGGGGGCACAGGGTGCGCACTAGGCGTTGCGCCATTACGCCGTTTAGGGTGACGCGAATTAGGTGCGCGGGCAGGCCGAGGTCTAGCAGGCGGGTGATGGCAGTTGGCGCATCGTTGGTGTGCAGGGTGGACAACACTAGGTGGCCGGTCAGGGCGGCTTGGACGGCCATGTCTGCGGTTTCCCGGTCGCGGATCTCGCCGACCATGATGATGTCTGGGTCTTGGCGTAGCAGGGTGCGGATGCCGGCGGCGAAATTTAGGTCGATTTGCGGCTGCACTTGGGTCTGGTTTAGGCTGTCGACGACCATTTCGATCGGATCTTCGAGGGTGGAGACGTTGACTTCGGCGGTGGCCAGCTCGCGCAGGGTGGTGTAGAGCGTGGTGGTCTTGCCGGAGCCGGTGGGGCCGGTGACCAGCGCGATGCCGGAGCTACGGGTGGTCAGGCTGCGCCAGGCGCGTAGATCGGCCTCTTCCAGCCCCATTTGTTCGAAGCTGCGCAGCAGCACCTCGGGGTCGAAAATACGCAGCACCAGTTTCTCGCCGAAGGCGGTCGGCAGGGTGGACAGGCGCAGCTCCACCTCGCGCCCTTCCGGGTTTCGGGTTTTGATGCGCCCGTCCTGCGGGCGGCGTTTTTCCGCCACATCCATGCGGCCAAGCACCTTCAGGCGGGCGGTGACTGCGCCGGCGACATTGCGCGGCATTTCGTAGACATCGTGCAACACGCCATCGATGCGGAAGCGCACTTTGCCCAGCTCGCGGGCCGGCTCTAGGTGGATGTCGCTGGCGCGTTGGCTAAAGGCGTATTGCAGCAGCCAGTCGACGATATTGACGATGTGCTGGTCTTCGGCTCCCGCCTCCTTGTCGGATTTGAGGTCGACCAGCTGCTCGAAGTTGGTCACTCGCGAACCGCTGTCGCCGCGGGCATCGGCGCCGCTGACCGAGCGGGCGATGGAGTAAAACTCGATGGTGTATTTGTCGAGCAGGTCCGGGCGCACAAATACGGTGCGCACTGGCTTGCGGGTGGTTTGCTCCACCGCCGGCTGCCAGCCGCGCACCTGCGGGTCGGCCGCGCCGATGACCACGGCATCGGGACGCACTTCGACGCAAAGAATGCGGTGGCGCTTGGCGTAATTGAAGCTCATCACCGCGGTTACCGCCTGCACATTGACCCGCAGCGGATTGATCGAATAATAGGGCACGCCGAGCTGTTCCGCCCACCACTGGCCCAGTACTTCGCCGGTCAATACCCGCCCGCGGTGGTGCAGATCGGGCAGTTCCAGCGCGGCGATGGCGGCGATGGGGTGGCCGCCAGACAGGGGGGTGCGCTGAAGACGCTGGCGGTCGGCTTCGCTAATCCGCCCGTCGGCGCATAGAGCGGCGGCGATGGCGGCGGCGGATTTGAGATGTGCGGGGTCGGGCATGAAGTCGGTCGTGGGGCAGGCAGTGGGCGGGGCCGTATGGCGGCGGTCATTGTACCAGTCTGGCCGCGGCCCCATCCGCCGCGCCGTGGGCTGCGAATGGCGGCGATTTGACTTAGAGTAGCCGGATGCCAAAGAATCGCCTGCCCCCCTTCGCCGAGCAGATGGATCAGCTGTTGGGCTGTGCTTCGGTCAGTTCCAGCGACCCGAATCTGGATATGAGCAACCGCGGCGTGGTCGAATTGCTGGCCGATTGGCTGGATAGGCTCGGCTTTGCCACCCGGTTGGAGCCGGTGGATGCGGCGAGCGGCAAATATAACTTGATCGCCTCGCTCGGCGGCGGCACCGGCGGCTTGGTGCTGGCGGGCCATGCCGATACCGTGCCTTGCGACGAGCCGCTCTGGGAATCCGACCCCTTCGCCGCCACCCGCAAAACCGCCGGTTTTTACGGCCTGGGGGCAACCGATATGAAGGGCTTTTTTGCGGTCGCGCTGGCGGCGATTGAGGGGCTGGACCTGCGCGCATTGCACAAGCCACTGACCGTGGTCGCCACCGCCGATGAGGAGTCTTCTATGGCTGGTGCCCGCCTGCTGGCCCGGCAAGGATTGGAGCCGGGCGAGGCGGTCCTCATTGGCGAGCCGACCGATCTGCGACCGGTGCGCATGCACAAGGGGGTGCTTATGCAGTGCATCCGCATCACCGGCGCGTCCGGGCATTCGTCCAACCCGGCCCTCGGTAACAATGCGCTCGATGCGATGCACGAGGTGCTCGGGGCCTTGCTGGGCTTCCGTACAGGGTTGCAAGCGCGTTATCGCCACGCTGGGTTTCACATTCAGGTGCCGACTTTGAACCTCGGCTGTATTCACGGCGGCGACAACCCTAACCGCATTTGCGGCCAGTGCGCCATGCAGTTTGATCTGCGTCCGCTGCCGGGCATGTCGCTGGATGCCCTGCGCGATGAGATTGACGCGCTTCTGGCCCCCATCGCCGCCGCCCGCGCCATCGATATCCGCCACGAGCCGCTGTTCGCCGGGGTCGCGCCTTTTGAAGAACCCGCCGATTCTGCGCTGGTGCGCCGCGCCGAAACCCTGACCGGGACGGCGGCTCAGTCGGTGGCTTATGCGACCGAGGCCCCCTTCTTCCAAAGCCTTGGCAAGCAGACGCTGGTGCTCGGCCCCGGCTCAATCGACCAGGCACACCGCCCCAACGAATATCTGCCCGCCGCGCAAATTGCCCCGGCTATTGACCTTTATCGGCAGTTCATTCGCCATTATTGCTGCTAGGTTGGCGACCCCAGCCGCCGACCTGCCGTGCCCGCCTAGCCACTTAGCGGGCGGCAATCCATTACAATGGCCCGCTCGCTCCTCCAGCCCGGTGCCAGTGTGCAGCAGGTTCCCGACAGCTTCATCCATTGGTTTCGCTTTGCTGCGCCCTACCTGCAAAAGCACCGCGATGCCACCTTCGTCATCGCCCTGCCGGGCGAGGCGGCGGCACACCCCAATTTCCTCAATTTAGCCCAGGACCTCAGCCTGCTGCAAAGCCTGGGGGCCCGGCTGATTTTGGTGCAGGGAGCTCGGGCGCAGATCGATGCCGCGCTCACCGCCGTCGGCATTGATGCGCCGCTTGAGGCCGGGGTGCGGGTGTCGACGGCGGCTGCCATGCCGCACATCATCGCCGCGACCAATGCGGTGCGCACCGAATTGGAAAGGGCCCTGTCGGCTGGGCTGCTCGGTGCGCCGCGCCTGCGCACCGTGTCCGGCAATTTTGTGGTCGCCAAGCCAGTCGGGGTGCGCGATGGGGTGGATTATCTGCTCACCGGCCTAGTCCGCCAGGTCGACCGGCAGGCCATCGAGCGGGCATTGTACGGGGGTGCGCTGGCGATTGTGCCGACTCTGGGGTTTTCGGCCACCGGCGAGGTCTTCAACCTGTCTTTGGGCGATTGCGCTACGCAGGTCGCCAAAGCCGTCGGTGCCGACAAAATCATCGCCCTGCTGGGCGAACAACGCTTGCGCCCGCTGCTGGAACAACAGAGCGTGGTGCTGCCAGCCCGGGCGCAACAGCTGGCCGCGGTCGAGATGGGGGAAGCTGGCCTGCTGCATGCGGTGGCCGCGGCGGTGGATGCCGGGATCGAGCGGGCGCATCTGGTTTCCTACGAAGCAAACGGTGCCCTGTTGCGGGAGCTGTTCACCCACGATGGGGCCGGCCTGCTGATCGCCCGGCAGGAGCCGGTGCAGGTGCGCACGGCGAGCGCCGCCGATGTCGGCTATATTCTGGAATTGATTCAGCCGTTGCAAGAATCCGGTGTCTTGGTGCAACGCAGCCGCGAACTGCTTGAGGCGGAGCTTGATCGTTTTGCGGTGCTCGACATCGATGGCACGGCGATTGGTTGCGCCGCTCTGCATCCGCTGGACGAGCAGGCGGCGGAAATTGCTTGCGTCGCGGTGCAGCCGGAATTTCAAGGCCGCGGGTATGCCGGTCGGCTGCTCGAGTTTCAGGAACAGCGCGCCATCGCGGCCGCAATCAAGCGGCTTTTCGTGCTCTCGACTCAGGCCACGCACTGGTTTATCGAGCGCGGCTATCGGGAGACACCGGCGGACGATCTGCCGGCGGCGCGGCGCGCCCAATACAGCACCGAACGCAAACCGCGGGTGCTGGTCAAACTGCTATAAAATCGGCAACTGGAGGAAACCATGCCTAGATATCGCTCGCACACCACCACCCAGGGACGCAATATGGCCGGGGCGCGTGCGCTCTGGCGGGCCACCGGCATGCGCGATGAGGATTTCGCCAAGCCGATTATCGCGGTGGCCAATTCCTTCACCCAATTCGTGCCCGGCCACGTCCACCTGCAAAACCTCGGCCAGCTGGTGGCGCGGGAAATCGAAGCCGCCGGCGCAGTCGCCAAAGAATTCAATACCATCGCGGTGGACGATGGCATCGCCATGGGGCACGACGGCATGCTTTACAGCCTGCCGAGCCGCGACATCATCGCCGACAGCATCGAATACATGGTCAACGCCCACTGCGCCGATGGCCTGGTGTGCATTTCCAACTGCGACAAGATCACCCCGGGCATGCTGATGGCCGCCATGCGCTTGAATGTGCCGGCGGTCTTTGTCTCCGGCGGGCCCATGGAGGCGGGCAAAACCAGCCTGTCGGAGCATAAGCTGGACCTGATCGATGCCATGATGATCGCCGGAGACGACAACGCCAGCGATGAGCAGGTGGCCGACTACGAGCGGTCCGCCTGCCCTACCTGCGGCTCTTGTTCCGGAATGTTCACCGCCAATTCCATGAACTGCTTAGCCGAGGCGATTGGGCTGGCCCTGCCGGGCAACGGCTCGATGCTGGCCACTCACGCCGACCGCGAGCAGCTATTCAAACGCGCCGGGCACACCATCGTCGAAGCCGTCAAACGCTACTACGAACAGGACGATGAGCGGGTGTTGCCGCGGCGCATTGGCAGTTTTCAGGCTTTTGAAAACGCCATGGCATTGGACATCGCCATGGGCGGCTCCACCAACACTATCCTGCACCTGCTGGCCATCGCGCAGGAGGCCGGGCTGGATTTTAGGATGGAGCATATGGATCAGCTGTCGCGCCGCGTACCGCAGCTGTGCAAGGTGGCCCCGAACACCCCGCACTATCACATGGAGGATGTTCACCGCGCTGGCGGCATTATGGGCATCCTCGGTGAACTCGCCCGCGCCGGGCTGTTGCACACCGATATTCCCACCGTCCACAGCCCGACCCTGGCCGATGCGCTGGCCAAATGGGATATTCGGGTGACCGATGACGATGCAGTCAAAACCTTCTACCGCGCCGGGCCCGCCGGCATCCCCACGCAAACCGCCTTCAGCCAAGCCACCCGCTGGCCGAGTCTGGATGAAGACCGCGAAGGTGGCTGCATTCGCTCCATTGAAAACGCCTACAGCCGCGACGGCGGGCTGGCGATTTTGCGCGGCAACATCGCGGCAGATGGCTGCGTGGTGAAAACCGCCGGGGTGGATGAACATATTTTGGTGTTCGAAGGCAGTGCCCGGGTCAGCGAATCTCAAGAAGAGGCGGTGGAGCAGATCTTGGAAGGCCGCATCGCGCCCGGCGACGTAGTGGTGGTGCGCTACGAGGGCCCGCGCGGCGGGCCGGGCATGCAAGAAATGCTGTACCCGACCACTTATCTAAAATCCAAAGGGCTGGGCAAAGCCTGCGCCCTGATCACCGATGGGCGCTTTTCCGGCGGCACCTCTGGTCTATCGGTCGGGCACATCTCCCCGGAAGCGGCCGCCGGCGGGGCCATCGGACTGATCGAAGAAGGCGACCGAATTCGCATCGATATTCCGCAACGGCGCATCGACCTGCTGGTCGATGAAAAAGAATTGCAACGCCGCCGCGCCGCCAAGAATAAAGAATTTGACGGCGGCGATTGGGAACCCGCCAAACCCCGCCCTCGAGCGGTATCCGCCGCCCTAAAAGCCTACGCCAAGCTGGCGACCAGCGCAGATAAGGGCGCAGTGCGGGACCTGTCGCGGTTGGATTGATTGGCTTTTTTTGTGAGACTTAAGAAGTCAATCGGATCCAGATGAGTGAATGGTAAGCGCAGCTACCGAAAAAGCCGGGCACAGTGTCAGCAACCGCAAAAACAGATCGGTTTTACTTTTGAGATTTTGCATGCTTTATCCTCGCCCTAGCCATCGCGCTGTATTCTTTATCCTTATCGCAGCCAGTGAACCGGCGCCCGGTTTCAATAGCCGCAACTCCGGTGGTGCCGGAACCTAGAAACGGATCTACGACCAAGTCGCCCACTCGGCTGTGCTTTTCCACTAGCTGGCGCATCAGGGCTAGGGGCTTTTGAGTCGGGTGCTGGCGCCGCTCGCGTGGGATGGGGTGCGTGTATTCGCCGTTATCGTATTCGCTATTGAAAGTCGGCTTGCCGCCCTTTACCGCCAGCACAGCAACTTCCCGTGAGTTGGTCAAATAATTGCGCTTGCTATTTAAGGGCACCGGATTGGTTTTAGTCCACTGAATAAATCGCAGCTGTTTTAGCCCCGCGCTGGTCAATGCATCGGCCAGCGGGGTGATTTTCCACAGATCGTAAAATACGATAATGGTGCCGCCGGGCCGCAATACGGTATAAGACAACTCGGCTAGACAGCACAGATCAATTTCTTGATGATCCCATTTACCAAAGTCCATCGACACCGCAAAACGCTCTACCCCATTTTTTACATTGCTAAAACCGGTTTTGCGGCTGATGCTATAGGGCGGGTCGGTCAGAATTAGATCAACGCTACCATCTGGTAAGGTGCGCAAAAACCGCGCAAAATCCAGCGTCCTAACGCTGCCATTTTTTATCAGAATCTCACCTTGCGCTGGCTCGCCAGCGGGGAGCTGAGTGAGCTCCTCAATTTGCGCTGCGCACAAAGATGGCATTTTCAATGCGCTCAAAGGCATTTTGATAAGTTTCGGCATCTAGAATGGGGCTGTCATGGCGGCGGTTTTGCCCGTATTCGGAAGAGGATTCATGGCGGGTGACAAAATTGAGCCGCACACTGGTTTTATCGCCGATGCGCTCGACAAAGGCCGTGGCAAAGGTTTGTGAGCTTTGCGCCTGATCAAATAACAGGTCGAGAAAATCGGCCGCCCCGCCCGTGGTGGCACTTTCGGCACTAATAAACCCGGTGTCCTTATCGGCCCCCTTGATGCTGTAACCCAGATCCTGAAAAACAGACACGACGCTGGCAAAAACCACATCCTTGTCATTTTCATATTGGCGCGTTTGCAAAGTTTGAATTTGCAGCGGAGTCATGGCGGGCGGCGGCGGCTCCAGCGCACAGGCACCGAGCAGCGCAAACAGGCCAAAGCAGGCGGCTTTTACCCCTTTCATTTATTTTCTCCCAAGTTATTAAAAATTGGAATCGCGGCTGCGAAAATCGCTCACCACATCATCTTCACCGAATTTAATGATCAAAGTGATCATTCTGGAAGATGTTTCAAAACCTGCCGCCCGGCTCGACTGGCCAGCCAAAATGACCGTCCAATAGCCCGCCCGGCTGGAAGACTGCGACACCTGCGCAGCACGCTGATAAGTCCAAACTTCACGCCCGGCCCCATCGCGGGTGGTCACATTGGGCGCGCCGAAGCGGTCAAGCACCTGCGCTTTGGTCGTCTGTCCGACGATCAAATTCATCTGCACATTGCCCTGCGTCAGCTCGGAGTTGCGCTCGGTGAGCGGCTGCGGCGGGTTCACAGCCACGCAGGCGGCGAGCAGCACACAGAACACGGCGAGCAACGGTAGTTTTTTCACAGCTTGCGCTTTCATAACATGAGTCTCCTAAGTTGCGCAGGGAATTGCGCATGCATTCAAATTTGGGGGGAAGCTTAGCACAAAAATTACAGATGCTCGCTGTTTATTTGCGGGCCATACTGGCGTGTGTATGGGCGCATGAATAGGCGTTCGATTACAGCTGTAGCTGGATACGCAGGTATCCCATGCCGCGGTCGCCCTTGATGCGGTTGCAGTTGCCGCACAGTAGCTGTAGGTTTGCAATATGGTCGGTGCCGCCTTTATTGCGCGAGATAATGTGGTCGACTTCCAGATGCTGAACTTGAAAATGATCCTTGCACCCCGCACAATAGCCGTCCTGTTCGCCGTAGAGATATTTTTTATTCTGTAGTGAATTGTATTTAGGCAGGGTGCCGAGATCGGTGCGCTGCGGAAGGTCATCACGTAGAATAGGCTTATATAACACCTCACCGACTTCGCCGCGGTTTAAGCGGTATTGGACCAGATCCGCCGCTTTGGGCGCAATGTCAATGCCCACCCATTGCCGGCCTAGCAGCTCTGCCGCAACGGGAGCGGTGGCACAGCCGCAAAAAGGGTCCAACACCATGTCATTTTCATGTGATGATGCACTGATAATGCGCTCTAGCAACTTTAATGGTTTTTGGGTAGGATAACCAAGACGTTCAGGCGAATTGATCACTGTCTGAAAACTTGCAATATCCGACCAAACAGAAGTTGCGGGAACACCCTTTGCCTCATCAAGATACAGTCGACGTGTTTTTGTGATCGGCTTATACTTGCGTCCATAATTATCGACTTTGCTAAAACGTTTCATCTGTGCCTCATCGTAGTCAAGCCATTGCTTATTAAACGTTACATCTTTGGTTATCGCGTAATAGAGAATTACATCGTGACCTCGTACCCAATTTTGAGTCAAAGATTTAAATCCTGAAGCACCGCGTAAATGCCAAATAATTTCGCGGCGAAAATTCTTACGCCCAAATATCGCATCCATCACCAATTTTAAGTAATGGCTCATGGTCGGGTCGCAATGCAAATAAATACTGCCGGTGGGTTTTAATAGGCGGTGCATTTCCAACATGCGGGCCGCCATGTAAACCAAATAAGACTTGTCGGACTTAGTGGTAGCGGCCAGCAAGACCCGGTGCAGGGCAGGGTGTTTTTCGGCAATCAGGTTCACCCATTCGTTATCGATGTCGCTGAGTGCCCAAGTGTCCTTAAATTCGGCCCCCGCGGCCTCGCTGCCAATGGGGGCGGCGTAATCGCGTTTAGAATTAAAGGGCGGGTCCAAATAAAGCAGATCCACCGACTGGCTATTCATCCCACGCAGTATGGGCAGATTATCGCCGGTCCAGAGAGTGCGGTTGGCCTAGTTGGGAGAGGGCATTATTGGTGGCTCCTGCTTATTTATTGAACGGTGAGGCGATGAAATTCACGGTTGCTGATCTTGGTCTGGCCAGTTTGTAATGTGCATTGGGAAAGGGCGTTTCCCATCTAAAATATCTATTATGCCTTGTCGGATATATGACCATTGTGTCTCAGTATGGCCGTGGACTTGTGGAGCGTATGATGAATTTTTTATATGCGTTTTGTCGAAATCATAATTCATTGCAACAGCCATTTTATGCAACAGTTCTACTAACAGATCCACTCTTCTGGTTTGCCACTGTTCCGCGGAGATATCCCTATTTCCCAGTAGAACATGATACTGTTTCCAAGCACTTATTACCGCTTTTTCTTTTGGTTTGGATGCGTTAAACTCGAGATCTATAAGATTCAGAGCCATCACATGGTCCCATGATACCGTATAAGCGCGGGTAGACATCAATTTTTTAAAGATATCCAGTTTGCGTTGCTGCTTTTCACGCTTGGCATCAAGATACTTTGTTAGCTGAACAGCAACTATTGGACCCAAGAGCACAACTATAATCATAATCCAATCAGAAATCATCATCGCCTTTCTCCCGAAATATAAGTAAGACAATCGAGCATCATATCATTGTCCTTACCATCCTGCAACTCATCTTGAGCGCAACTAAACCCCAATTTTTACCGCCCCAGCAGTCGCGATAGCCGCCAACAGCCGCTAGAATAGCCCCCCCGCCACCGTCCGCTTTCCCGGCGCACCGCCCGCTAAAATCGCATGGATATTACCCCCATTCTCGCTGGCCTGAACGATGCGCAGCGGGCCGCGGTCACTTCCGAATCCCGCCATTTATTGGTGCTGGCCGGGGCCGGGTCCGGCAAAACCCGGGTATTAGTACAGCGCATCGCCTGGCTTATCGATGTGCAGGGTCTCTCGCCGCAGGGCGTTTTAGCGGTGACTTTCACCAATAAAGCAGCGCGGGAAATGCGCACCCGCATCGAGCACCTGCTCAGCATCCCCACGCGCAGCATGTGGGTGGGCACCTTTCACGGCATCGCCAACCGCTTGCTATCGCAACACTGGCAGGAAGCCGGCTTGCCGCAACATTTTCAAATCCTCGACAGCGACGACCAACGCCGCCTAATTAAACGCACCCTAGCCGCACTGCATTTGGATGAAGCGCAGTGGCCGCCGCGACAAATGCAATGGTTTATCAACCAGCAAAAAGATGCCGGCCAGCGCGCCGCCGATATTGAAGCGGACCCCGCCGACCATTTATTACAAACCCAGCTTCAGGTCTACGCTGCCTACGAGGCCGCCTGCCGCCAAACCGGTGCCGTCGATTTTGCCGAACTGCTGTTGCGCAGTTACGAATTATGGCGTGAAAACCCCAAGCTACTCGCCGCCTATCAAACCCGTTTCCACAGCATTTTGGTCGATGAGTTCCAAGATACTAACGCCATCCAATACGCTTGGCTCAAAGTATTGGCGGGCGAGGCGGCATCGGTCACGGCGGTCGGCAATGACGACCAATCCATCTACGGCTGGCGCGGCGCACGGGTCGACAATATCTTGAATTTTGCCAACCATTTCCCCGATACGGCGACCGTGCGGCTGGAACAAAATTACCGCTCCACCGCCAACATTCTAAAAGCGGCCAACGCGGTCATTGCGCACAACCCGGCGCGGTTGGGTAAAAAACTCTGGACCGAATCGACCGGTGGCGAACCGCTGTCACTTTACACCGCGGCGGACGAGCAGGACGAGGCGCACTTTATCGCCGACACCCTGCAAGAGTGGGCCGAGCGCGGCCACGCACACCGCGACAGTGCCGTGCTGTACCGCTCCAATGTACAATCGCGAGTGTTGGAAGAGGCATTGCTGCGGCGCAACCTGCCTTATCGGATTTACGGTGGTCAACGCTTTTACGAGCGACTGGAAATTCGCAATGCGGTCGCCTATTTGCGCCTAGCCGTCAATCGCGATGACGATGCGGCCTTCGAGCGGGTGGTCAATCTGCCCACTCGTGGCATCGGGGCGCGTACACTCGACCAGATTCGCCAACGGGCGCGGGCCGAGCGGCTATCACTCTTCGCCGCCAGTCGCCAGCTTATCGACCAGCACGGTTTGCCAGCACGGGCGGCCAATGCGCTATTTGGGTTTTTGCGCTTGATCGATGAATTGGCCACCAGCACCGCCGGGTTGGAATTGGCGGCGGCGGTGGAGCACACACTCGAAACCAGCGGACTGCTGGAGTTTTACGCGAATGAGAAGGGCGAGCGCGGGCAGACGCGGGTAGACAACCTGCACGAGATCATCAGTGCCTGCAAAGATTTCCAGCCGGACGACCCCGCCGCCGCGCCGCTACCACAGTTTCTGGCCGCCGCCGCCCTCGATGCGGGCGACACCCAAGCTGGCGAAGATCAGGATGCCGTGCAATTAATGACGCTGCATTCGGCCAAGGGACTGGAATTTCCGCTGGTCATTATCGCCGGGCTGGAGGAAAACCTATTCCCACATGCCCGCGCACTGGAAACCCCAGACGGGCTGGCCGAAGAACGCCGCCTAGCCTACGTGGGCATCACCCGGGCGATTAGCAAGCTGGTACTGGCGACAGCGCAGTGCCGGCGAATCCACGGCGGCGAGCATTACAACCAGCCATCGCGCTTCCTCCGCGACCTGCCGCCGGAACTGGTTGAAGCGGTGCATTCCACCCGGCTGACACCTAGCCCGCAACCCGCATTCAAACCCAGCCCAATCACTGCACAGCGCGATTCCGCCATCGCCTTCGGGGCCTTCGGGCTAGGACAACGGGTGCAACACCCCAAGTTTGGCGAGGGCGTCGTCCTCAATCTGGAAGGGGCCGGCCACCACGCCCGGGCGCAGGTGCGCTTCCGTACGGCGGGAACCAAATGGCTGGTGCTCTCGCATGCCCGCCTGCAAGCGGTATGATGCCGCCCATCGCCGCTCGCCAAGCAATTAAATGCCCCCTAACACCGCCCCCTCCGACCCGCCCCGGTTCGACTGGAACCCGATCGTCATTCTTAGCCTAGTCGCCCTGCTGGTTTTGCTAGGCGGTCTCTACGTGACGGAACGGGCCCAGCAGAAAAACACCCCCATCGCCGCCAGCCCGCCCGGCCAATCCGCGCCCGCTGCCCAACCGCAATACCAATGGCGCATGGCGGTCTCCTGGCCGAAAAACTTCCCCGGCCTCGGCACCGCGACCGAAAACTTCGCCCGCTATGTGGCCGAGATGAGCAACGGACGGCTACAGATTCAGGTCTATGGCGCAGGCGAGCTGGTACCGGCCTTAGGCGTATTTGACGCAGTCTCCGCCGGCAGCGTAGAGATGGGCCACACCGCCGCCTATTACCACAAGGGCAAAATTCCTGCCGCGCCCTTTTTCACCGCGGTACCCTTCGGCATGAATGTGTTGGAACAAAACGCCTGGCTCTACTACGGTGGCGGGCTGGAACTCTGGCGCGACCTCTACGAGCCATTCGGCGTTATCCCCTTCCCCGGCGGCAACACCGGCATGCAAATGGCCGGCTGGTTCAACCGCGAGATCCGCTCCGCCGCCGACATCAAGGGCCTAAAAATGCGCATCCCCGGCATGGCCGGCGAGGTGTTTTCGCGGCTCGGCGGCTCAGCCATCGCCATCCCCGGCAGCGAGCTTTACACCGCCATGCAAACCGGCGTAATCGATGCCACCGAGTGGGTCGGCCCCTACAACGACCGCGCCTTCGGCTTGCACGAAGTGGGCAAACATTATTATTACCCCGGCTGGCACGAAGTCTCCGCCGGGCTGGAATTCGACGTCAACCGCGCCGCCTGGGACTCCCTGCCCACCGATTTGCAGGCGATGATCAGGGTCGCCGCCCAAGCGGTCAACCTAGACATGACCGCCGAATACATCGCCCGCAACGGCGTTGCCCTGCGCGATCTTATCGAACAAGAAGGCATCCAGCCAGCCCAACTACCGATGGAATTGCTCGGCGACCTGCGCCGCGTGGCACTGCAATACTACGCCGACCAAGCCGCCCGCGACCCAGACTTCGCCCGCATCTACACCGCCTACCGCCGCTTTCAAGCCGAGACCCACCAATGGATGCGGATGTCCGAACAGGTGGTTTTCGAATATCGCGAAGCCCTCGGCGACTAACCCGCTCAGCCGCCTTTAATCGCTTGTGGCAACCAGGTCGCCAATTCAGGCCAGATCGCCAAGGCTACCAGCACCGCCAACTGCACGGCAATAAAAGGCACCACCCCGCGATAAATATCCACCGTCTCCACCTCCGCCGGCGTCACCCCGCGCAAATAAAACAGCGCAAACCCAAAAGGCGGTGTCAGAAAAGAAGTTTGCAAATTAATAGCGATCATAATACCAAGCCAAATCGGGTCCATCCCCATCATTAAAAGCACCGGCCCCACAATGGGCACCACCACAAACGTAATTTCGATAAAATCCAAAATAAAACCAAGTAAAAAAATCACCACCATCACCACCAACACAGTGCCAAACACCCCGCCCGGAATATCGCTAAACAACCCATGCACCAACCCCTCGCCACCAAAACCGCGAAAGACCAATGAAAACAGCGATGCCCCGATCAAAATCAAAAACACCATAGCGGTCATTTCAACCGTGCGCTGCAAAGATTCATGCAACAGCCCAAAACTCAATTTGCCCCGCGCCGCCGCCAACAACAAAGCACCCAATGCCCCCACCCCAGCGGCCTCGGTGGGCGTGGCAACACCCGCAATAATCGACCCCAACACCAAAACCATCAAGCCAATAAACGGCAAAGTGCTCCGCACCAAGCGCCGACCACTCACCGCATCTAAATCGGCGGCAGGCGGGGCCAGCGCAGGATTAAGACGGGCACGCACCACCACCAACAGCAAATAACCGCCGACCAACAACAACCCCGGCACAATGGCCCCGATAAACAGATCGCCAACGCTGACCGTGGCAGTGCTATAAATCCCCTGCCGCAGCTGCGCCTGCTGATAAGCGGTGGAAATCTGATCCCCCAATAACACCAGCGCAATCGACGGCGGAATAATTTGCCCCAAAGTGCCAGTGGCGCAAATGGTGCCGGTGGCAAAACGGCGGTCATACCCCCGCGCCAGCATAGTCGGCAACGACATCAACCCCATAGCCACCACAGTCGCCCCCACAATCCCAGTCGATGCCGCCAACAACATGCCCACCAGCACCACAGAAATCCCCAGCCCGCCGGGCAACCGCCCGAAAGCCGCCGCCATACTATCCAGCAATTCCTCGGCCAATCGCGACTTTTCTAACAAAACCCCCATCAGCACAAAAAGCGGCACCGCAATCAGCGTCTCATTCAACATAATGCCGTACAGCCGATCCGGCATAGCCCGCAGCAAATCCGCATCGAACACCCCGCCAACAATGCCGCCCGCAGCAAACAGCAACGCCGTGCCCGCCAAAGTCAGCGCAACCGGATAACCGAGCAGCAACAGCAAACACACCGCGGCAAATAAAAACAGCGGCAAAAACTCAACCATCAGTTCACCCCGCCCGCCCCCGCCCCAGCCAGCCGCAGCGCGTTCTTACCCAATTCCGCCAGCCCCTGCACCGCCAGCAACAAACTCATCACCGGAATCAGCGTTTTCAACAAATACACCAACGGCACCCCGCCCGCATCAGCAGATGTTTCCCGAATCGACCAAGACAACGCAACAAAATCCAAGCTAGAAAAAAACAGCAAGGCACAGACCGGCAACAAAAACAGCAAACACCCCAAAGCATCCACCCAAGCCCGCGCCCGCACCCCAAACCGCCGATAAAACAAATCCACCCGCACATGCCCCCCCCGCTTCAGCGTCCACCCCGCCGCCAACAAAAAGACAGTCGCATGCAAATAGGTCACCGTTTCCTGCATAAAAATAATGTTACCGCCAGGCAGCAAATAGCGAAAAGCCACCAGCAAGCAAGTCACGAGCATGCTAAGCAAACAAAGCCAGCAAAGCACCCCCCCAACCCCCTCCGCCAGCCGATCTAGCCAGCCGATAAGTCGATGCGCTAAGTTCATCGGCGACCCCTAGATCGAGGCAGCCAGTTGTTCAACTTTCGGCGGTAGCCGTGTTCAACAGTCACCACCAGCGGCTCCGGCCCATCTAGATCCGCCACAATCAGGCGCACCCCCTTAATTCTCTCGGCAGTCTGCGCACAGATTTCACCCCGCCGTCGCAATTCGTCGATACGCCGCGCCCGCACTTCCAACGCACGGTCACCCTTGCCCACAGGTATGCGCCGATCCGCAAATTTAAAAATCATCTCAACCGCCTCGCGACTAATACCACGCTGCTGCATACGCACCAAAGCATGCTCGCTGAACCTAATTTCCCATTCCATAAAGCGCCTCCTCAAAAAAACAACAGCTTGATAATAAACACCCCCACCAATATATTAAACACCCAGCGAATCATCCCCTCACCGCCGCGCACACTGGTATGCGCCCCCAGCCAACCGCCGATGGCATTGCCTGCCGCCAACGCCAGCCCCGCCGCCCAAACCACCCCAGCACTGCCAGCAAAGATAGCCAGCGCGACCAAGGTATAAGCCCCCACCACAAAAACCTTCAGCGCATTGACGCGCACCAAATCCAGCCCCAACACCCGATGCAAAATCGGCATCAAAACAAACCCCACGCCGATCTGAATAAAACCACCCCAAAACCCGGCCCCAACCATACAAAAATGCCCCCACCCCCAGCGCGCCCGGCCCGACAGCGGCGCAACCCGCCCATCCACCGCCCGCCGCTTTTTACCGACCCCCATCAATACCAGCAGACCCAACATAATAACCGCCAGCACCCACTCAAACACCGCCCCATCCACCCGCACCCCAACCAAACTCCCCGCCACCGCTCCAGGAATCGCCGCCGCACTCAAGCTCAACCCCAGCCGCCACTCCCGAAAACCCCGGCACCAAAAAGCAGTCAGCGCACTAACATTCTGCGCCAAAATAGCAATGCGATTGGTCCCGTTAGCGACCGGCCCAGGCAACCCCATAAACAACATCACCGGCACCGTCAACATAGACCCGCCGCCCGCCAGCACATTCAGCCAACCCGCCAACACCCCCACGCCGCCGAGCAAAGCCAGCTGCCAAATTGCCAACTCCATCGGGCGATTTAGGTCGACTTGCGCAAAAAGACCGGCTCCCCCACCGCCGCCGACTCAGCGGCGTTGTAACGGTAACCGCCCCCCGCAAAATCCCGCAAATCATCCGCCGCGGCAACGCGCTGTTGCAAAATCCAAGCACTCATCAGCCCGCGCGCCTTCTTGGCGTAAAAACTAATGATTTTATAGACCCCGTTTTTGTAATCCTTAAACACCGGGCTAACCACCCGCGCCGCCAGCCGCTCCCGCCGCACCGCCTTGAAATACTCCTGACTCGCCAAATTCACCAGCACCGCAGAACCCAAACTCGCCAGCTGCGCATTCAACGCCTCGGCGATCCGCTCGCCCCAAAAATCGTACAAATTCGCCCCCCGCTCGGTGCGCAGCCGGGTGCCCATTTCCAACCGATAAGGCTGCATCATATCCAGCGGCTTCAACACCCCATAAAGCCCCGACAAAATGCGCAGATGCTCCTGGGCATAGCGCAGGTCATCCTCAGAAAACGTCTCCGCCCGCAAGCCAGCATAGACATCGCCCGTAAACGCCAACAACGCCTGCTTAGCATTGCCCGCATCCGCCGTCTCCGACCACTGCAAAAAACGCCCAAAATTCAAATCCGCCAGCTTTTTGCTAATGCCCATCAGCCGCTCCAGCTGCGGCGGGCTGTACTCACGCATCCGGGCGACCAACGCAGCACTCTCCGCCGCAAACTCCGGCTGACTGCGCAGCCGGGTGGTCGGTGGGGTCGCATAATCTAGGCTTTTAGCGGGGGAAATAACAACGAGCATGGCAGGCTCCGCAGCGGTGTAGAATGCCCGCATTTTACACTCTGCCGCTGAACACACCGGCCCCGCCAATCCCCAATGCATCCGCCACCCCACCCCACGTCCACTCCACTCCCCCGCCGCCCGCCATTCCGCCCGGCCCACCTAGCCCTGCTCGGCCTACTGCTAACCAGCTGCGCGACCAACCCGGTCACCGGCAAACGCGAGCTCTCGTTCTATTCCACCGAAGCTCAGATCGCCCTCGGCGAACAACACTACGCCGCCGGCCAACAATCGCAAGGCGGGGTCTACTATTTAGACCCCCAACTAAACGCCTACGTCTCCAAAGTCACCCAAAAACTAGTCGCCGCCTCCCGCCGCGTCTTCCCCGCCGCCCCGGCCCTACCCTACGAAATTGTCGTTCTGAACAACCCCGTGCCCAACGCATGGGCCATGCCGGGCGGCAAAATGGCCATCAACCACGGCCTGCTCAGCAAAATGAACGACGAAGCGGAACTCGCCGCCGTACTCGGCCACGAGATCATCCACGCCGCCGCCGCCCACAGCGCAACCGCGCTCAGCCGTAATGCGCTCTTCTCGGCAGGCGGCATGGCGGTCAACGCACTGGCGCAAGGCAGCCGCCACAGCGACCAGATCGGTCGCATCACCCAGCTAGGCTCCACCGCATGGATGGCCCGCTACGGGCGCGATGACGAGCTCGAAGCCGACCACCACGGCATGCGGCTGATGGCAGAAGCCGGCTACGACCCCTACGGCGCGGTGCGCTTGCAAGAAACCTTCGTCGCGCTAAACGAAGGCGGGCGCAAAGACTTCATCGCTGGCCTATTCGCCAGCCACCCGCCATCGCCACAGCGGGTCGAAGCCAACCGCGCCTTTGCCACCGAACTCCCCCGCGGCGGGCGCATCGGCCGCGAAACCTACCAACGCGCCATCGCCCAATTAACCCGCGATCAAGCCGCCTACGAAGCCCAACAACAAGCCATCCAAGCCCTAAACGCCGAACAACCGCAAACCGCCCTAAAAACCCTCGACCGCGCCATCGCCATCCAACCCAACGAAGGCCAATTCTGGGAACTCCGCGGCCACGCCTGGCAAATGACCGGCGACCCCGCCAACGCCGACCGCGCCTACAGCACCGCCCTACAAAAAAACCCAAACTACTACCAACACTGGCTGGCCCGCGGCATATTGCGCAAACAGCAAAAGCAGCCCACCGCAGCACAAGCCGACCTGCAGCGCAGCCAAGAATTACTCCCAACCGCCCTCGCCGCCTACCACCTAGGCGAATTAGCCGAACAACGCGGCGACCAAAACCAAGCCCTCGATTACTTCCAGCAAGCCGCCCAAGACCGCAACCAAATCGGCCAAGCCGCCCAACGCAAACTCA
This sequence comes from Cellvibrionales bacterium, assembly GCA_014323765.1. Classification (GTDB taxonomy): domain Bacteria; phylum Pseudomonadota; class Gammaproteobacteria; order Pseudomonadales; family GM7GCV1; genus GM7GCV1. Next base: position 51,680 of record JACONM010000011.1, read on the forward strand.
CCCGCCACCAAATGCCCGCCACCCCCAACCGCTACTTCACCACCGCCGTACTCCCCAACAAACGCGGCGACCTATTCGCCGCAGTGCGCAACGACTCCGGCCTCACCGCCACCGCCATCCAACTACGCCTAACCCACATCGAATCGCAACGCACACACACCTACCGCCTCCCCGCCCCCCTACAAAACGGCCAACGCATAAACTTGCGCACCGGCCTCCCCGGCACCGCCGCCGACTACCGCATCGAAGTCATCGCCGCCCGCCCCCAATAGCCCCGCTCCCGACAATGCACCCCGCCAAACTCCGCCAATGGCTAGGTCTCCGCCAATGGCTAGGCTTAGCCCAGCCAAAACTCCCCACCGCGCACAGCATCCAACACGCCGCCGCCGCCCTAATGGTAGAAATCATGGCCGCCGACAACGCCTGGGCCGACATGGAACAAACCCAGATCCAAACCCTACTCGAACAACATCTAAACCTAACACCCGCCGAGTCAAAAGCATTACTAACCGAAGCCACCCGCCGCCAAAAAACCGCCCACGACCTCTACCAATTCACCGCAGTGGTCAATAAAAACTACGACCCCCAGCAAAAATTCGCCCTCCTAACACAACTCTGGCAAGTCGCCCACGCCGACGGCCAAGTCGATCGCTACGAAGAACACCTACTCCGCAAACTAGCCAACCTACTCCACCTCCCCCACAGCCAATTCATCCGCGCTAAAATCGCCGCCCGCAAACTACCCAAAACCCACCCCCAAGGCACCCCCTCATGACTTCCACCCCCGACAAAATAAACCACGGCATTCGCGACAACCACCAATACCCCAAAGTCGCCGACTTCCTACAAGACAAAATCAGCACCGGCAACCGTCTCGCCATCGTCTCCGCCTACTTCACCATCTACGCCTACGATGCCCTAGCCGACCAACTAGAAAAAATCCACTCCCTCCGCTTCCTATTTGGCGAACCCAGCTTCACCCGCTCCCTAGACTCCGCAAAAACCACCAGCAAATCCTTCCACTTAGCAGACCAAGATCTGGAGCTCACCCAACGCCTACAACAAAAATCCATCGCCCGCCGCTGCGCCAACTGGATCCGCAATAAAGTCGAAATCCGCTCCATCCGCCAAGCCAACCTCCTCCACGGCAAGCTCTACCACATCCAAGACGGCAACCGCGAACACGCCCTCTTAGGCAGCTCCAATTTCACTCAACGCGGACTGGGCCTCGCCCAAGACCCCAACATCGAACTCAACCTAATCGTCGACAGCGACCGCGACCGCGCCGCCCTAAAAACATGGTTCGACACTCTATGGGCGGACGCTAAAAAAGTAGAAAACGTAAAACACGAAGTGCTTGCCTATCTTCAGCAGCTGTATATAAATCAAACCCCCGAATTCATCTATTTCAAAACCCTCTACCACCTCTTCGAAAAAACCCTCGCCGACCAAGCCGAAGACGACCGCCAATTCCAGCAAACCCACTTTTATGAAACCGCCATCTGGCAAGCCCTCTACGACTTCCAAAAAAGCGGCGTAAAAGCCGCCATACAAAAACTAAAAAACCACAACGGCTGCATCCTCGCCGACAGCGTCGGCCTCGGCAAAACATGGACCGCCCTAGCCATAATAAAATATCACCAACTCCGCAACCAGAACGTGCTCGTCATCTGCCCCCGCAAACTGCATGAAAACTGGAAAGTCTACCTCGCCCACCACAACAGCGACCTAAACCCCTTTCTAGCCGACCGCTTCAATTACAGCCTCCTCTCCCACACCGACCTATCGCGGCAATCCGGCACCACCGCCAGCGGTATCGATTTAGCCAATTTCCAATGGGGCAATTACGACCTTATCGTCATCGACGAATCGCACAACTTCCGCAATAACACCCGCGGCAAACGCGACGAACAAGGCAACATTATCCGCAAAAGCCGCTACGAGCGACTCATGCAAGACATTATCCAAACCGGCATTGACACCAAAGTATTACTACTCTCCGCCACCCCCGTAAATAACAGCCTCCAAGACCTACGCAATCAAATTTACCTCGCCACCAAAGACCAAGACGCAGGCTTCGCCGACAAACTCGGCATTCAAAGCATAAAAACCACCCTCAGCAGTGCCCAACAATGCTTCGCAAAATGGACCGAACAAAACCCCCGCAACGAACAAGGCGAGCGCGACAAACGCCCCCTGATGGACAGCCTCCCCGCCGGCTTTTTCACCCTACTAAATGCCCTCACCATCGCCCGCTCACGCCGCCATATAAAACGCTACTACCCCGAATCCATGCAACAGATCGGCACCTTCCCCGAACGCCTCCCCCCAAAATCGCTCTACACCGCCATCGACCGCCAAAAAGAATTCCCCAGCTACGACCAAATAAACACCGACATTCAAAACTACCAACTCGCCCTTTACAACCCCTCCCGCTACCTACTACACGAATTCCAACCCCAATACGCGGAAAAAGACTTCGGCAACCTCACCCAAGCCAACCGCGAAACCTTCCTAATCGGCATGATGAAAGTCAACTTCCTAAAACGCCTAGAAAGCTCCGTCCACTCTTTCGCCACCACCATGACCCGCACCGTAGACAAAATAAAAGACCTAGAAAAACGCCTGCAACAATTCCAAACCCAACAAACCCAAAAAAGCGACACCCCCACCTTCGAACTCGACACCCCCAATAACGAAGAAGACGACGAAGACGGCAGCATCGCCGATGTTTTCGTCGACAATAAACGCCGCTTCCGCCTAGCCCACCTAAACATCCCCGCCTGGCAAAAAGACCTCGCCGCCGACCGCCAGCAACTCGCCCAGCTGGCCGCCGCCGCCCACAAAATCGATGCCCATCGCGATGCCAAACTCGCCAAACTAAAAGCCATCCTCGCCAACAAAGTACGCCACCCCGCCCCCAACAAAACCAACCGCAAAACCCTCATCTTCTGCGCCTTCGCCGACACCGCCGCCTACCTCTACGACCAGTTAGAAAATTGGGCCCAGCAAGAATTAAAGGTCCATATCGCCCTAGTCTCCGGCGGCGCCCGCCCCAATCGCGCCACCTTCGGCAAAGTCGATTACACCGAAATCCTCACTAACTTCGCCCCCCGCGCCAAACAACGCGACCGCATGCAAACCATGCCCCAAGACGGCGAAATCGACATCCTCATCGCCACCGACTGCATATCCGAAGGCCAAAACTTGCAAGATTGCGACACCGTAATAAACTACGACATCCACTGGAACCCGGTCCGCATCATCCAACGCTTCGGGCGCATCGACCGCATCGGCAGCCCCAATAAAGCCATCCAATTACTTAACTTCTGGCCCACGGAAGACCTAAACCAATACATCAACCTAAAAAACCGCGTCGAAGCCCGCATGGCCCTGCTAGACCTCGCCGCCACCGGCGACGACAACATCCTCGAACACCAAACCCTAATCACCGAAGAGCTAGACTACCGCGGCCAACAATTATTACGCTTCGAGAAAGAAATCCCCGACCTAGAAGAATTAAACGAGACCGTCGCCCTCAGCGAATTCACCCTAGCCGACTTTCACGCCGATCTACTGGCCCACCTAAAAGCCAACCAAGCAAAACTAGCCGAAGCCCCCCTAGGTCTCTACGCCCTAGTCCCCCCCCCAACCCCGCTCACCCCGACATCCACCCCGGCATCATTTTCTGCCTCCGCCAAAAAACCCCCGACCCAACCCCAGAAACACCCGCCAGCGACACAATAAACCCCCTACACCCCTATTTCCTAATCTACATCCAAAACAACGGCAAAGTGCGCTACAACTTCACCAACGCCAAACAAACCCTAGACCTATTCCGCACCCTCTGCCAAGACCAGACCAAACCCCACACAAAACTATGCCAACTATTCGACCATGAGACCCAAGACGGCAAAAAAATGACCCACTACAACAACCTAATAAAAAAAGCCATCACCGCCATAATCCAACAATTCCAACAAAAAAACGCCGAAAACCTATTCACCGGCCGCGACGGCAAACTGATCGACCAAAACCAACACCCCCACCAACCCAACGACTTCGAACTAATCACCTGGCTAATTATCATGGATCAGGATTCAAATACCAGCACAAGCCACGGAAAGGCTAAACGCAGCCGCCCGAGGGATACCAAATGACCGTTCCGTACCAGCCTAGGATCTACCACATAGTGCATGTGGACCGGCTCCCATCCATCGCCCGTCACGGCCTATGGTGTGATGCAAAAGTGGCTAAGCGTTCTGGACTAGGCACGACGATAGGAATGTCCGTTATTAAGAGAGGATGATTACAAAAATACCTGAACAGTCATGTAGAACTACGTGTAGGCTATTGTGTGCCTTTCTATTTCTGTCCACGTTCCATCATGCTGTACCTTATCCATATGGCGAATCACCCCGCTCTAGATTATCATGGCGGGCAGGAACCCATAGTGCATCTGGAGGCAAATCTTCATGCCACTGTAGACTGGGCAGATAAACATGGCCGTCGATGGGCCTTTACCACTTCTAATGCTGCAGCACAGTATGCTAAAGATTATGCCGATCTAGAAAAATTAAGCAAAATTGACTGGCAGGCTATTCGAGCGAGGTCTTGGCGAGACCACAAAGAAGGCAAACAAGCAGAGTTTCTGGTAGAAACCAGCTTCCCTTGGGAATTAATCGAACGCATTGGTGTCTATAATGCAGCTACACGGCAAAAGGCATATCAAGCAATAGCCGCCCATGTACACAAACCTAAATTGGAGATCAAGTCAAGCTGGTATTACTAGTGATGGAGGTCACCCCATGATTGAATACAAAACCGGCGACATCCTCGCCGCAGACACCGAAGCCCTAGTCAACACCGTCAACTGCGTTGGCATCATGGGGCGCGGCATTGCCCTGCAATTCAAAAAAGCGTTTCCGGCTAACTTCAAAGCCTACGCCGCCGCCTGTCAGCGCAAAGAGGTCCAACCGGGGCAAATGTGGGTCTATGAAACGGGCGGTCTCACCAACCCTCGTTACATCATTAATTTCCCCACCAAACGCCATTGGCGTGGCGCAAGCCATATGCAAGACATCGAATCCGGCCTAGTTGCGCTTGCCCAAGAGATCCGCCAGCGCAACATCCGCTCCATCGCCATCCCGGCCTTAGGCAGCGGTTTAGGCGGTCTACAATGGGCCGCAGTAAAATCCCGCATTCAGCAGGCCCTGGCTCCCTTGCAGGACACGCATATTCGAGTTTATGAACCGGACGGAGCACCCGACCCCGCTAAGATGGTGCGCAATAAACAGCCCCCCAAAATGACCCCCGGTCGCGCCGCCCTAGTAGGGCTTATGCATCGCTATATCAGTGCTCTGTTGGATCCTTTTATTACCTTGCTGGAAGTGCATAAACTAATGTATTTCATGCAAGAGGCGGGCGAGCCGCTACGATTGCAATACACCAAAGCTTCAAACGGACCCTATGCCGAGAATCTACGGCATGTGTTAAACGCTGTTGAAGGGCACCTGATATCAGGTTACGCAGACGGCGGAGACGATCCGTGTAAGCCAATCGAGCTCCTGCCCGGGGCCATACAAGATGCCGCCAAATTTCTTGACAGCCACCAGCGCACTCAAAAAAACCTGCAACGGGTTACTCAACTGGTCGAAGGCTTTGAATCTGCTTTCGGGCTGGAACTACTGGCAACCACCCACTGGGTCATGACTCGCGAGTCGGCTAATTCTGTCGCTAAAGTGCGCCAGCAGGTTTATGCATGGAAGTCAACAAAGCAGAAATTCGCCCCCCGTCAGATTGACTTGGCGGCAGATGTACTAACGCAAAAAAAATGGGCGCAACCCCTGCCCCCAAATAACTAGCGCATCGGAATACCTCGCGCCAGATCAAAAATGAACAATAAAACCGCACTCGCAAATAAAAAACCACATCCGCACCCTCCTCCACCCATTGACACGCTTCAACCCCCTTTTATCAGTCCGCTACCAACGCAAATAATCCCCCAAGAATTGGCCACAAAAATCAAGCGCATTCAATCATCTCGCGCTCCACCCCACCGCCGCCCTCCAACCCGGCAATAGAACCCAGCAACCGCTGCGCATTTTTCGGACTACGCAGCAAATAAGCGGTCTCTTCCAACGCCTGATAATCCTCCAGCGACATCATCACCACCGAACGCGAATTTTTCCGCGTGAGGATCACCGGCGCATGGTCATCGCAAACCCGCTCCATAACCCCCGCCAACTCGCTACGAGCCCGAGAATAAGTAATGGTATTCATCGCCACAGTCTCCATAATTCAGCAGTTTAGCCCCACCAATCCCCACAGTTCCAAAAAAGCCTACCACACCCACACATCTCCATCAGCCCCAACACAGCCCCATCCTACCCCACAGCCCCACATAGCCTCCCACAACCCCTAACCCAACACAACCCATCTTACCCCAAAGCCCATCATCCCACAGTTCACACCCAACCCCATCAGCCCACCAGACCCCCCCGATTCACCCCGCACAGCCCCAAGCATTCCCCAACCCAC
>JACONM010000011.1:58361-61153 GCA_014323765.1 Cellvibrionales bacterium
CTAAACACCCTCGACTACCACAGCGACCGCACCCACAATATCCCCGACTCCAGCCCCACCGAATTCCGTCAACTGCTAGAAAAATACGACCCTGCCTTCAACCCCAAAAAAGCCCACTTCACCGATTGGCAAAAAGCCGACATCCTTTTCCAACTCACCGACACCGAACTCGCCACCCCCACCCCACCGCCAGAAAACACCCTAGACCGCAGCAACATAAAATCCTACCTATTCCTAGCCATCCAACTAAAAACCCCCCACTACCCCCGCAACCAACTAACCACCATCGCCCGCCAAATAAACCGCCCCTTCCCCATGCCCGCCATGCTATTCATCCGCCACGGCGACCACCTCTCCATCACCATAACCCACCGCCGCCCCCATAAAAACCAACCCGATAAAGACGTCCTCGGCAAAGTCACCATCCTGCACAATATAAACCTAGAAAACCCCCACCGCGGCCACCTAGAAATCCTCACCGCCCTAAACCTCCCCCACCTCCGCCAACAAAAACCCATCCACAACTTCGCCCAGCTCCACACCGCCTGGAAAAAGCCCTAGACATCGAACTCCTAAACAAACGCTTCTACCGCGACCTCTCCAACTGGTATTTCTGGGCCCTAAAAAACTGCCACTTTCCCCTATGGGACAAAAACACCAGCAAATACATCCCCTTCGAAGACCGCGCCAAAGCACGCGATCGCGAAGCCAAAAACCTAATCCGCCTACTAACCCGCACCCTATTTGTCTGGTTTATCAAACAAAAGGATCTAGTCCCCAAAAATTTCTTTGACCCAGCCGCCCTCAGCCAACACTTACTCAAACAATTCGACCCCGAATCCACCCAAACCCATTACTACAAAGCCATCCTACAAAACCTATTCTTTGCCACCCTCAACCAAACCCACGGCAAACGCAAGTTCCGTAAAAAAGGCCAAAACCACAACACCACAACCCTACTCCGCTACCAGGATCAATTCCAAAACCCAGACCAATTTATCGCGATGGTGGAAGAAGTAACCCCCTTCCTAAACGGCGGCCTATTCGACTGCCTCGATGCCCCGCACCCGACCAAAAAAGGCCGCCAAGGGGGTGCCGTAACCATCTACGAAGATGGATTCTCCGACCGCCAAGACAACCCCCTAATACTGCCCGATTACCTTTTCTTCGCCGCGCCACGCCAGCAAGACCTAAGTCAAGAATACGGTGAAAAGAAGCGCAACAAAGAAACCGTCCGCGGCCTAATTCACATCCTAAACGACTATCAATTCACCATCGTCGAAAACACCCCAATCGAACAAGAAATCGCTCTCGACCCCGAACTCTTAGGCCAAGTCTTCGAAAACCTCCTCGCCTCTTACAGCGAAGAAACCAAAACCACCGCCCGCAAAGCCACCGGCTCCTTCTACACCCCCCGCCCCATCGTCGACTACATGGTCGACGAATCCCTAAAAGCCCACCTAGCCACCGCCCTACAAAACGCCGGCATGCCAGCCGAAGATGCCGCAACCGGTCTCGAAATACTATTCGCCTACACCGAAAAAGACCATGCCTTCACCGGCCGCGAAGTCAAAACCCTAATCCACGCCATCGACGAATGCAAAATCCTCGACCCCGCCTGCGGCTCCGGCGCCTTCCCCATGGGCGCACTGCAAAAGCTAATTCACGTCCTCGACAAACTCGACCCCCGCGATGAACTCTGGAAGCAACGCCAACTAGCCAAAGTAGAAAAAATCCGCCAAGCCGCCCAAGATCTCGACGACCCCGCCCACCGCGACCAAGCCATCGCCAATGCCGAATCCCAGAAACAAGACATCGAAGAAGCCTTCGCCAAAAACGAACTAGGCTACGGTCGCAAACTCTACCTAATCGAAAACTGCCTCTACGGAATCGACAACCAAAGCATCGCCACTCAAGTCAGCAAACTGCGTTTCTTCATCTCCCTAATTGTCGATCAAAAAGTCGATAAAAAACGACCAAATTTCGGCATCCGCCCCCTGCCCAACCTAGAGACCAAATTCGTCACCGCCGACACCCTAATACAGCTAGAAAAACCCAAAATCCAAGGGCAAATAACCCAACAAATCCCCCTCGGCGAAACCCCAAAAGTCGCCAAACTACAGCGCGACCTAAAAAACGTCCGCCACGCCCTATTTAGCACCAAAACCCCCGAAACCAAAAGCCAATACCGCCAGCGCGATGCCGAATTGCGCACCGAAATTGCCGCAAATCTCAAACAAAACGACTGGCCCGAGCTCACCGCCGACCAACTAGCCAGCTGGGACCCCTACAACCAAAACGCCAAAGCCGCCTATTTTGACCCCGAATGGATGTTCGGCATACAGGGCTTCGACATCCTAATCGGCAACCCCCCCCTACATCCAAATCCAAAAATTCCCCAAACCCCAAAAAGCCCACTGGCAAGCGCAAAACTACCAAACCTACACCCCCACCGCCGACATCTACTGCCTATTTATCGAACGCGGTCACCAGCTACTAAACCCCGCCGGCACCCTAACCTACATCACCTCAAACAAATGGCAACGCGCCGGCTACGGCACCAAACTCCGCGGCTTTCTCACCACCCAATGCGCCGTCCAAACCCTCATCGACCTAGGCGGCGCCAAAGTCTTCACCGCCACCGTCGACACCAACATCCTAACGCTAAAAAAAGCCCCCGCCGCTCAAGCCCCCCTGACAAGGGGGGTTGGGGGGTTGGATGTGGAGAAGGTTGACCCAGAAGCCCCCCCTGACAAGGGAAAACAACAAACCCATCCAAACCGCCCAAATCC
>JACONM010000011.1:61173-61839 GCA_014323765.1 Cellvibrionales bacterium
GTAGAACAACAAGGCACCCCCCTAAAAGACTGGGATATCCAAATTTTCCGGGGAGTTATCACCGGTTGCAATGAAGCCTTCATCATTGACCGGAAAAAACGGGATGAACTCATCGCCGCCGACGTCAACAGTAGCGCAATAATAAAGCCCATCCTGCGGGGCAAAGATATTAAACGCTATCAGGTCAATTTTGCCGATTGGTATGTAATCATCGCCAAATTCGGCTCGTATAAAACATTGAAAAGCGAGTACCCCGCAATTTACCAGCATCTAAAAAGCTACGAGCAAAAACTAAAATCCAGAGGCCAATGCAGATACACGCGCTCAGGAAAAATTGTAGGCGACTACCCCGGCCAGCATCACTGGCTGGAACTGGATAATAATCCTAAGCAGGAATATCTAGATATATTCACCAAACCAAAAATCATTTATCCCAGCATGACCCAATACCTTCCCTTTTACTATGACGGGGATGGTGCCTTCTTCATTAACGATAAGGCTTTCATTCTGAGCGGCGATAAAGAAATCTTGCCGTACCTCACCGCCCTCCTAAACTCCTCCCTATTCCGCTGCTGCTTTAAGGAAAACTTCGCCGCCCTCGGAGAAAAGGGGCGAGAATTGCGCAAAATTTTCATCGAAAAAATCCCCCTAAAAAAACCCACCCCC
>JACONM010000011.1:61859-114209 GCA_014323765.1 Cellvibrionales bacterium
TAGCCCGCCAACAAACCCCCGAACTAGCCCCCGCCCTAGAAACCCTAATCGACACCTTAATAACAGAATCCCACTTCCCCCAAAAAACCCCAACCCTCCAAACCACCACCACCAAACTACTCCAAAACCACCACCCCACCGATTCCAAAGCCAAAAAAATAAACCACCTAAAAACCCTAACCCAAGCCACCCAAACCCACCCCCTAAAAACCCAAATAACCCAAACCCAATCCAAAATAAAAAAAACCAGCAAAACCTAACCCTCCCACCAGCCCTTGACCATGCGAGCAGTTAGCAGTAATATGTCGGCTAGAGTGACATGTTCAAAGTTTGGTAGTGTCCTACGGACTAGGTGCGGCTATCATTCTTTTTTAATACGATTTAGCGGTAATAAGTCATGGATATAGCAACGATCTTGCAGAGCCAATACTTGATTGGCCTGTCATCACTGGCGTTTGGGATTATCGGGACAGTGATCGTAAATGCTTTATGCAATAAACGGTCATTGTTCACGTATAATGTACGACATTCCCAAATCGGATTGTCTGCCCATGATTCAATTTATGGCACAGTCCAATTAAGCTGGAACAATCAACCTGTAGCCAGACTTTATCTTTCTACCGTTGAGTTACATAACGCAAGCTCAAAAGATTTTGATTCTGTGATAGTTCGTATCTTTTCAAATAATACGATCTTATTAACAGAAAAAGCTCATATAGTGGGTACGACACGAAATCTTGAATTTAGCGATGACTATAAGAATAAAATTGCAGTCCAATCAGGGCAAGAACCCACCGATGAACAATTTGATCTGTATAGACATCAACGAGATTATATTATACCCATAATGAATCGAGGAGAAAAAATCAAAATAGAAGTTTTGAATACTCCCGAACCCAATGAAAATCCAGTAATAAATTTAGATTTACTACATAAAGGGGTTCGTTGTAAATTTAAAATAGACCAACCATTATTTATGGGTGAACCACAGGAAACCTCAGCACGGGTAGGTTCAGTCTTGGGGTTGGTAGTAGTTTTAGTACTGCTTTATTTTGTCAGTAATATATGGGTAGCTGGAATAACAGCATATTTTGTGGGCTGGGCAGCTTTATTTGTCGGTGCCTTCGCAATTAAAATATTTAAAAAATTGAGATACGGGCTGTCGGATTAAAGCGGTAAATTTTGAAGGTAAGGAATGATGCACCTCGCCTATTTTGATGAAAATAAATACACCGCTCAGAACCCCTATTTCTACATCGGTGGGTATCTAGTTCCCGAAGATAAAGCCCGCCAACTGGAAGACACACTCATCCAGATCCAATACAACTTCTTTGGTTCAACCTCTTTAATGAAAGAGACCGAGTTTCATGGCAAAGAAATGTTCCATGGAAAGGGCAGGTTCAAAAAGAGAAAACTAGCAGAAAGAGTCCAGCTTTTTGAAGATATTTCAAAATTCCTGATCAGCAATCAACTGCCCATTCGTTTAGTGCGCATAGATGTCAATGCACACCGAGTAAAATACAGCTACCCCACACCAGAGTACCGGTTAGGGCTGATGCTTATCTTAGAGCGATTCTGCGATTATCTTCAAGAAGCGGATGATCTAGGGGCGGTATTTGGAGACTACGAAAAGGATGAAATTACCAGAGCAATCATCGACTTTTCCAACTTCAAGATGTCTGGAAAGACTCCCATGTATCACGACAGGCCGTTAGGTCGCCTCATTGATACCGTCTATTTTACGCATTCTCACCATAGCCGTTTTCTTCAAGTGGCCGATGTTTTAGTCTATATGGCAGGAAGGTACGAAAATATCGGCACCGATCCCACCAAGTGGCACGACTTGCAAGTGTATGAAATATGGCAGAAAATCAAGGCCAGTGGGAACACCTATATCCAGCACTGGCCTTAGAGAAAATGGTACGACCAGTCTCGCTTGAGAGTGTCGCTGTTAGGAACGAACGCTGGTCGCAATCCCATTGTGTACCCATCCAACCCAACAGTCAACACCCAAATCCACCCTCCGGAGGTACTTCACGATGTCCAGATCAGAAGATCTCGCCGATCTCCTAGCCCGCGCCGACCACGCCGCATCAGAGGTGCTCCACAACCGCGCCAAAAGCAAAGTGGATCTGCCACCAGAAACGCTGGCACGGATCGCCGCCGCCTCCGCCAAGGTGCTACACAACCCCGCCAACAGCAAGCAAGCAAAAACGGCACCCAGCCCAGCACAAACCCAGCTTCCCACCCCGCAGGCTAAGGAATACGCTGACACACAGGCGGATACCCCCATGAACATGCCCGCCCACCACCAGCCCCCGCCCAACGCACGGGATGCCGCCATCGCCCGCGCCGCTGCCCAAGCCCTGTCGCGCTATGCCCGCACCCAAGACCCGCTCAAGCTCCACATCACGGACCAAGCGCAAACAAAACCCATTGAGCTACCCGCCCCCACAGTCGCGCTCCTACTAGACATCCTCAAAGCAATGGCCGCCGGACACAGCGTGACCCTCATCCCCGAAAACCCCGATCTCACCACCGTGCAGGCCGCCGACCTGCTCAACGTCTCACGCCCCTTTCTAATCAAACTCTTAGATGAGCAGCAAATCCCCCATCGCAAGATCGGCAAACACCGCCGCATCCGCGCCGAAGACGTACTAGCCTACAAAACCACCACCGACCAGCAACTCGAGACCGCACTTGACGAGTTAGTCGCTGATGCCCAAGAGCAGGGCTTGTACGATTAATGGGATGAAACTTAACAGCGAAACGCCCCGCAATATGTGCCAAAACCCTCGCCGCCGCCTGATTTAGGCAAAAAAACCCTAAATTAACTAAAAAAAGGCTTGCGCTCGCATTTTTTTGTGTTTTAATACGCCCAGATTGTTGCTTGAACAAGCAAATAGTTTCCATCATTGCCACCGCCAACCTTGAGGATTGATGCCATGGCTGACCAACTAACCGCACAGGAACTCGCCGCCGAGGCCAAAAACCTCGTGGTCGATATTGCCGCCAAGCAAAAGGAAACCGCCGCCGAGCATGCCAAGGCTTTTGATGAGTTCAAAAAAGCCAACGACGCTCCGAACGTCCTGCTGGATGCCAATGTCCTTTACTCCGCCCCGCTACGAGATGCCTTGCTGGAACTCGCGGTTACCGATCTGTTCAAAGCAAAGTGGACGACTGACATTCACTGCGAGTGGATAAACGCACTATTGCGCAACGAACCCCATCTCGACCGTTCCAAGCTGGAGCGCGCTCGGGATATCATGGACCAAAACGTGCAAGACTGTTTGATAGAAGGCTATGAAAGCCTGATACCATCCCTCGAACTGCCCGATGCGGATGACCGGCACGTCCTAGCCGCAGCCATCGTCGGGCATTGCGATGTCATCATCACTCAAAATCTCAAAGATTTCCCCGCCACGGCACTCACCCCCTTTGGGATCGAAGCACAACACCCCGATGAATTTTTCTGCAACCAGCTTTCCCTAGCACCGGGACTCGTTTGCGCCGCCCTCAGAAAAGTGCGGGCACGCCTTAAAAATCCACCCAAAACCATCGAGGAATAAATACCTAAGCATTTTGACTCAACAAGGGCTTGTGGCAACAGTTGCCGAGCTAGAGCAATCCGCCGAGCTTCTCTGATACGTTCATAAAAACTAGGATAATCACGACAGGGGGTAGAAAGGCAACTCACTTGCCAGTCCAGCCAAAACGGCTCAATTCAGATCTTTATTGCTGCCAACCGGCGCACCCACCATAAGCCCCAAGATCCGTTTTATCTCGCGCCAACCAAATTATCAATGCTTAACTCGCACAGTCTCCCTACAGAAATTCTGGAAAGTCTGCTTGCTCCCAATCTTTTACTAGGGCGCAGGGATTTGACGACCGTTCTAGCAAGGCGTGGACGGCTTGCGCTGAATTTTCTTTCCAATATCGCACCCGCCCGCTAGATTCAACAGACCACGGAAAGCGATAAAGGGCACCGGATTGGCAATAGGCCGCATACACCCCGCAACACGCGGGGGGAAATCTGTCTTATCGATTCAAATTGCGCTGAGTTAGGGGTTTTTTCTTTTCAATCAGGGTGCCCACTCAACAAATTCGCGGGCCTTTTTCTGTCCGAAAATAGTCCATCGCGGGGCACCGCCGCCCTCGCCGGCATGGTGCAGTTTGGGGTGTGCCGCCGCCACTCGGCGCAGGATGGCCTCCTCCCCCTTATTCACATCCACCATCAGCAGGTGTTTGCCGCTCTCAAGGGCCTTTTGGAAGCGTTTGAAATGGCGATTGGGCAGTTGGGTGCCGATAAAGCCAGCTTCCCAAGTGCAAAAACCCAGCAAAATGATGGACAGAAACACAAACGGCGGCCAGCCAATGACTGTAGTTAGCCCCGCCCAGATAGCCACGATGATGAGCACGGTGGCGGCCAGCATGCCAATGAGTGCCCCCTTCAGGGTAGAGTGGACCACATCGGTTTGAAACCACTGATGCACCTGATTGAGCTTTTGATGATGGTCGAGGCCCGCTTCATCGCGGCTGATGACGTGAATCTGCGGGGTCGAAAGGCCCTCGGCTTCAAGCTGTTCTTCAATGAGCTCAAGGTCATTGAGGTCGGCACTGAGGTAAAAATGGCGTTTCATGGCAGCCCCTAGGGTAGTACGCAGGCATTCAACGGCAAAGACTACGCCGAATCGGTGCAAATGTCACCGGCAAGGTCGCCATTGCAAAAATACCGACAAAGGGCCATCTTTGGATTTGGCTATTGACCGTCTAACTACCTACACCAAACCATCTGCGACGATTGGTTACTAATAAAAAAGACCGCTAGCCCTACACTGGCGCGGGCGGTCTTTTGTATCGCCGGTGTCGCTACACCTGCTGGATAAGGAAGTCTTCCAACCGGCGCCCGGATTCGAGCAGCGCGACCACCCATTTGGGCTTGCGACCGCGACCCGACCAAGTCTCGGCGGGATTCATAGGGTTGCGGTACTTCGGCTTGACCGCCGAGGTCTTACGCTTCGCCTTCGCCTTTGTCGCCTTGCCGCGTTGCTTGCGGGGTTTTTTCTTGGCGTCGCTCATCAACTCGTCGATGGAGATGTTGAGGGCCGCCGATTTCTCCCGTATCTCGTCGACTAGGCGAGCTTTCTCTGTCTTGGCGCGCAGTTCCAGCTCAGCCTTGAGGTTGACGATCAGACGGGAGATCTCTTTGGTGTCCAAATTTTTGAGGTTCATAGGATTGCTCCAGTTGAGTGGGGTGAGTGTTGAATGAATTTCAATAGTGGCGCATTTTAAGCTCTATTTTTAGAATGGCAACCCTTTTTTTATACAAATTTGCAGGGGGCGCAGCTAAGGAGGCAAGCATGCCACCGATCGGTCCTAAATCCCTGCAACATTTAGCAAAAGTAGAAGGTATCGCCGTTCTCGAATCTTTGCGGAGACTTTTTTATGGTGGCCGATCAGAATTTTCCCCCTTATTGCCGCTCACAATACCCCGCTTCTTACGTGCGGCGCAATGCGAACAGAAATCCCTGCCCGCCAAAAAAATCCGCCCGCCCAGAGGCAGGCGGACAAGACAGCAAATCGCCCGCCCCATACAGAGCGGGCGGGTCCGGTTAGAAAGAATAGCGCATCCCCAGCGTCAGGCCGCGACCGGGTTCGGGGGCTAGATTCCGCACGAAGCTGGTGGCATTGCGGATCTCTTCATCGGTCAAGTTACTGCCCTTGGCAAACAGCGAGAGCGCATCCAGCCGGTAAGCCAGATAGGCATCCAGGCGGGTGTAACCCTCGGTCTCATCCTCATTTTCACCGGCACGATTTTGATCCAGCGCATGCATTACGCTGAGGTTGGCCTGCCAGCGCGATTGCGCAAAATCCCAGCGGGCACCAAGGCGGGCGGGCGGCATGCGCGGCACATCGCCGGAATCGTCCAATTCGGCACGGACGCTATCGCCCCACAGGCGCAGGCGGTGGCCAGGGCTAATGGCAAAACTCGCCTCGGCTTCTAGGCCGTAAAAGCGGGCATTTTCTTGGCGGTATTCAAAGCAGGGGAGGGCTTCCTCAAATGCCTCTTCCGCTTCACTGTCCGCCACCATCGGATTCCCTCCCCAGGCTGCGGCTGTATCCGTCTTATCATCGCGGCAAACCGCATCTAGATCGCCGTGCTCTTCAACGTCTGCCAGCATCTCGCTAAAACGCAAACCGCTGTCGCGGGCGTAGATGTAATCCTTAAAGTCGGAGAAAAACAGCCCAGCTTTGGCCTGCATGCGCTCGCCGTCTTCATAAGCCCAGTTGAGTTCCACATTGATCGAGGATTCGCTATCCAAGCTCTCATCGCCCACCTCATAGGTGTTAGTGGCGATATGTCGACCTTCCGACAACAATTCTTCCGCCGCCGGGGCGCGCTCGGTGCGGGAAAATACCAATCCGAGCTTTTGCCGATCGTCCAATGGCAGGCTGTAGCTGGCACTTAGATTAAAGCTGTTGTGGTCGATGTCAGGAATTGACTCATCCTCATGCTCATCTTCAGCATGGGTTTCGCCGTGGTGATCTTCCTCTGCCTCATCCTCGTGGTTATGGTCATCCCCCACCGGGCGCGGGCTAACGGTCTGCCGGTCGTAACGCAGGCCCAATTCCAAAGTGCCGCTGCCGAGTTGCCGCTCTTCTAACAAATACAGCCCCCAAACCTCGGTTTTGGAGGGTGGCACAAAAAGCTCGCCTTCATGACCGTGCTCATCATCGTGGGCATCTGCATCGGGGCCTGTAGCGTGGGTCTCGCCTTCGCCGTGCTCCTCTTCCTCTTCCCTATGCGCATCGGCGGCGACAAAATCGCGGTCGGAATACTGTAAACCAAGAGCGCCGCGCCAGCCGCCAATGTCCCGATGCACCAATTCCGAGCGCAATTCGACGCTGTCCACATCAAACAGGGTGCCGCCTTCATTTTCACCCTCGTGGAATTCATTTTCCCGATGCTCGTAATCGGTGTAATTAAGGTCGAGGTCGAGACGTTCCAAATTTCCGCCTAATTGCAAAAATTGCAGCTTGCCCTGAATCTGCGTTTGCTCCAAATCTAGGCGCACCAATGGTTCTTCCCCATGCTCGTCTTCATGCATGCCGTCGGCCTCTTCCTCATCCTCATCTTCATGAGCATGCTCTTCCTCATGTCCATGCTCGTGAGTACCGGGCGGCAGGCCGTAGTTATTGTCCATCTGATAGACGCTCAACCCCCCGATGAGGTTATCGGTAACATAGGACAAACCCAAGGTAAACGCATCGGCCTCGCGGTCGGAGTTGCCGATATGACCGTCGGTGGTCTCATCGGGATCTAAGGCATCCGGGACGGCTTGATTTGCCGCTAGGCCCGGAATATCGGTATTCTCCGCATCGCGAGTGGACCCATCGAGATGCAAGCGCAGATTCCCGCTGCCAAAATCCACGCGCCCCACCAAGGCATGCTCTTCATTATTGGTGTCGTAGCGGGCCTCCAGCGCGCCTTCGACCCCATCCAACGTCTCATTATCGATGCGATGGTCGATAACATTAACGACCCCGCCCATGGCCCCGGTGCCATAGCGCAAAGTGGCCGGCCCGCGCAGGATTTCGATACGGGTGGCCAGCAGAGCCTCGGTGGCAATGGCGTGGTCGGCACTGGTGTCGGATACATCCGCCACCTGGGTGCCATTTTGCAAAATTTCCACGCGGTGGCCGCTCTGCCCGCGAATCACCGGCACCCCGACAGCACTGCCGAAGGACGACGAATTCACGCCGAGCTGGTTTTTCAGGGTCTCGCCCAAAGTCGCGCTCAGTTCAGCGCGCAGGGCATCGCCTTCCAGCAGGTTGACAGAACCGGCCAGCTGATTGGCGGGTTTGGCGTGTGGCGAGGCGGAAATAATGACCTCTTCAATGCCCTCGCTGTTTTGCGCCATAGCGGCCAGCGGGGCGGCGAACATGCAGGCAGCAATGACTGCCGAAATAAAACGTTTCATGGTGTGCTCCTAACACAGGCGGCATTCCGCGCAGGCCCCAAAAAAAGCGAGGGCACCGGCGGACTGCCTAAGACAAGATTTAAGCGGGTTTTGAGTGGTTAGGAGAGATAGGGCGGGGCACGCGCCGGTGGAATGCGGCGGGTGAATGAACGGTCGCGCTCAGGTTCGGCGCGAAATGTTTGGATTGAAAGCGGCGGGGTGCAACGCAATGAGTCGGAAGGTGCCGCGGCCAGCTGATGGTCCGCCAGATGGTAGGCGAAGCACTGTTCTAGATGCGGTTTGTGTTGGCCTGTGCTTTCATGGTCCGGATCCGAATGACCGGAATTTTGCTCTTGCTCTTCATGGTCGCCACTATGATCCAGCGCATGCACGTGCCCCGCCGAGAGAGTCGATGCGGTACAAAGCATCAACGCCAGCAAAATAGCCAACGTTTGCAGGTGTTTGTTTGTGCGCAGGGGCATTGTACGGCGATTCACAGGGGCGGCAAAGGGTGTGCAAGAACGGGCATTCTCCGCCCTAGCCGGTGCCTTGTCAAGCTAAATTGCCCTTGCCAAAAGGGTTTAGAGAACTCACCACGGTATCCCCAATGTCCGGCAGCAGATATGCCACAAAAAAAACCAACCAAGTTACAAGGCGATCTAATTGCCGCCGCACCCAACCCGACCGCCGGATAAATACCAGAGCAAGGGGCGCAATTTTCTAGGATGCGATCTGAACGGGCGATATAGACCATGGCACTGATAAAAAATGCGAAAAGGCGCGAATTTTGCGAATTATTAGAAATTGATCACGGCCAAAAAGACAGTCTTGCTCAAAGCACGTTCAAAAACCCATTATTACCAGTGAACCAACCACCCCCCACAGTCGTAACCAAAGCCAATAGTTGCCAACTCCATCAATCCACCGACCCACCATGCCCATCCCACCCCCCGAACCCGCCCTGTTAGGCCAGCTAAAGGCATTTTATCGCGACCTGTTGCATATGCCGCTCGACGACATCGAACAGCTTTACAGCCAAGACATCGTCTTCCGCGACCCCCTCCACCAGCTGCGCGGCACCGCCGAGCTCCACGCCTACCTACACCGCCTCTGCAGCGGCCTGCGCAGCGGTCGCTTCGAATGCCTCGACCAGACCAGCAGCGCGGGCAACGCCTTCATCAAATGGAACATGCATTTCTGCCACCCTCGCTTAGGCTCCAAAACCATCAGCGTCCGCGGCATCAGCCACCTCCACTTCGCCGAGCGCATCCACTACCATGAAGACATCTACGACCTCGGCGCGATGCTCTACGAGCAGATACCCCTCCTGCGCGCCCCCACCCGCTGGCTAAAACGCCGCCTGACAACCTAGCGCAACCCCGCTAACCAAAATGCCCGCCATCCAAAACGAAACCATCTGGCTCACTGGTGCCAGCTCCGGCCTCGGTCTAGCCCTCTGCCACCAATTAGCCGCGCAAGGCAACCGGCTGATCATCTCCGCTCGCAACACTGCCGCCCTCCATGCCTTAGCCGCCGAACACCCCGGCCTCATCCCCCTACCGCTCGACATCGCCGACCCAAAAGCCGTAACCGCCGCCAGCCAGCAACTGCAACAACACACCGACCACCTCGATCGCCTCATCTTAAACGCCGGCACCTGCGAATACCTCGACCCCGCCCGCCCCGACCCCGCACTAATGACCAAAATCGCCGAAATCAATTACCTCGGGCAAATGCACTGCATCGCCGCCAGCCTAGACTTGCTCAAACAAGCCAAAGCCCCGCACATTGTCGGCATCAGCTCACAGGTCATCCACGCCGCCTTCCCCCGCGCCGCCGCCTACGGAGCCTCCAAAGCCGCCATGGACTACGCCCTACGCTCTCTCTGGCTGGATTTAGCCCCCCACAATATCGATCTCACCCTAATCCGCCCCGGCTTCGTCGACACCCCCCTCACCCGCCGCAACCAATTCGCCATGCCCTTTTTAATGTCCGCCGACCGCGCCGCCCAACGCTGCCTCCGCGCCATCGCCCGCCGCAAACACTGCTACAGTTTCCCCAAACGTCTGCGTCTGCTGTTGCGCCTCCTCAACGCCTGCCTGCCCGCCCTACGCCTAAAACTACTGTCCGGCCCCGCCCCCCCAAGCTCAACGGACACCCCCAAGCGATGAAAATCGCCATCATCGGCAGCGGCATCGCCGGCCTAACCTGCGCCCACCTCCTACACCGCCAGCACGACATCGCCCTGTTCGAGAAAGCCGAGCGCATCGGCGGCCACACCGCCACCATCGATGTCCGCCACCGCGGCCAAAACTACCCCATCGACACCGGCTTCATCGTCTATAACCACCGCACCTACCCACACTTCGTCCAGCTACTAAAAAACCTCGGCGTGCCCGCGCAAGAAACCGAAATGAGCTTCGGCGTCAGCACCGCAGACGGCAGCCTAGAATACGCCAGCACCAGCCTAAACAGCCTATTCGCCCAACGCCGCCGCCTGCTCAGCTCCGCCCATTGGCGCATGCTCGCCGACATCCTGCGCTTTTACCGCACCGCCCGCGCCGATCTCGCCCAAGATCGCCTACCCCAAACCACCACCCTAGGCGACTATTTGCAACAGGGCGGCTACGGCCACGCCTTCCGCGAACACTTCCTATTGCCCATGGGCAGCGCCATCTGGTCCACCTCCACCGCCCGCCTGCTGGATTTTCCGCTACAGTTTTTCCTCCGCTTCTTCCACAACCACGGCCTGCTCAACATCGCCCGCCGCCCGACATGGCGCACCCTGCAAGGCGGCTCCAAATCCTATCTGCAACCGCTCACCCGCGACTTCGCCGACCAAATCCACCTCCGCGCCAAACTCCGCACAATCCACCGCCACGCCGACTCCGTCACTCTAGATTTTGCCGACCGCCCCCCGCACCACTGCGACCAAGTCATCCTCGCCTGCCACAGCGACCAAGCCCTCGCCCTACTCGCCGACCCCAGCACCGCCGAGCGCGAGATCCTCAGCGCCATCCCCTACCACACCAGCGAAGCCATATTGCACCACGACTACAGCATCCTGCCGCGCAATAAAACCGCCTGGGCCAGCTGGAACTACCGCCTCAGCACCACCCCCGGTGCCCCGCCAATAGTCAGCTATAACATGAACCGCCTGCAACGCATCGACTGCCCCGACACCTTCATCGTCACCCTAAACGCCACCGCCCAGCTAGACCCGGCCAAAATCATCGGCCGCTACCGCTACGCCCACCCCCAATTCAGCCCCGCCGCCACCGCCGCCCAACACCGCTGGCCAGAAATAAACGGCACCAACCGAACCTGGTTTTGCGGTGCCTACTGGCGCAATGGCTTCCATGAAGACGGCTGCTGGAGTGCCCTCCGCATCGCCCGCAAACTGGGCACCGACTGGCCCGGCCCCCTCACCCCATAACCCCATGACCCCATGATGCGCCACCCCATGCCAAACCTAGACAGCGCCATCTATGAAGGCTATCTGCGCCACCGCCGCCACCGCCCACGCCCGCACCGCTTCACCTACCCCGTCTACATGCTCTACCTCCGCCTAGACAAACTCCCCCAAGTCTGGGCACAAAGCCGCCTCTGCTCCCCCCACCCACTGGCCCCCATCCGCTTCGTACGCAGCGACTATTTTGGCCCGCCCAACCAACCGCTAGACCAAGCCGTACGTCAAACAGTCGCCAAAACCCTCGGCACCGCCCCCAGCGGCCCCATCTGCATGCTCACCAACCTGCGGCATTTTGGCCACCGCAGCAACCCGCTCACAGTCTATTATTGCTTTGACGAACACCGCCGCCTGCATGCCCTGCTATTGGAAGTCACCAACGCCCCCTGGGGCGAGCGGCACCACTATGTGCTGGCGACTGAACCACACCAGCGCACCCTGCGTACCGAGTTTGCCAAAGAACTGCACGTCTCCCCCTTTAACCCGATGAATATGCGCTACCGCTGGCACAGCACCACCCCCGACCGCCGCCTCGTCATCCACATGCAAACCCACCTCACCACCACAGAACCCAGCAAACCAGACCCCCCGACAAGGGGAGTTCCCCCTCTCGAAGCCCCCCTGACAAGGGGAGTTTGGGGGGTTGGATGTGGGGAAGTTGGATGTGGGAGGTCCGTCTTCGACGCCTCCCTAGTCCTACGCCGCCACGCCCTAACCCCGCGCAACCTCCGCCGCACCTATTGCCGCTACCCCTTTATGACCTGGCGCGTCAGCAGCGCGATCTACTGGCAAGCCTTCAAACTATTCCTAAAAAAAACCCCGCTCCACCCCAAACCCCCGCCGCCAACCCCCAACCCTAAATGAGCCGCAATTAAAATGCCCCACCCCCTAAAACTATCCGCCACCGAAAAAGCCGCCCTCGCCTTCGTCCAGCGCGTATTAAGCCGCCTGCAACAGGGCCACCTACGCCTGATCATCGGCGATACCGAACACCACTACGGCGAACCCGCCGCGACAGCCCGCCTCCACGCCCAAGCGCAAATCCACGATGGCCGCGCCCTCACCGCCATCCTGCGCCAAGCCAGCATCGGCGTCGGCGAATCCTACATGCAAGGCCACTGGAGCACCCCCGACCTCACCGCCCTAGTCCGCCTAATGGTCCTCAACCTCGCCGCCTTCAACCGCTTGGACCACGACCGCCCCTGGCCCCTGCGTCTCCTACACCGCCTAAGCCAAGTCCGTCCCCGCAGCAACCGCCGCGCCGCCCGCCGCAACATCGCCGCCCATTACGACCTCAGCAACGACTTCTTCGCCCTTTTCTTAGACCCGACCATGACCTATTCCTGCGCCCTCTTCCCCCGCCCCGACTCCTCGCTGGAACAAGCCTCCATCCACAAAGTCAAAACCCTGTGCGACAAATTGCAGCTAACCGAGCGCGACCACCTGCTAGAAATCGGCACCGGCTGGGGCTTCCTCGCCCGCTACGCCGCCCAACACTACGGCTGCCGAGTCACCACCACCACCCTCTCCGAACAGCAATACCAATACGCCCGCCAGCAAATCCGCGCCCACAACCTAGAAAACCAGATCCAAGTCCTACGCCGCGACTACCGCGACCTAACAGGCACCTACGACAAACTGGTCTCCGTCGAGATGATCGAAGCCGTCGGCCACCGCCACTTCGACCGCTACTTCGCCACCTGCGACCGCCTGCTGAAACCGCACGGCCTCATGGCCCTGCAAGCCATCACCATCGCCGACCAACACTACCAACGCGCCACCCGCTACCGCGATTTCATCCAAAAACACATTTTCCCCGGCGGCGGCCTCCCCGGCCACACAGTCATCGCCGACTGCCTACGCCGCAAAACCACTATGCAAATCCTAACCATGCAAGACATCGGTGCTGACTACGCCCGCACCCTAAAAATCTGGCGGCGCAACTTCCTAAACCGCCTCGATGAAGTGCGCAAACTCGGCTTCGATGATTCGTTTATCCGCATGTGGGAATACTATCTCTGCTACTGTGAAGGCGGCTTCCTAGAACGCTCCATCAGTGCCACCCAAATGCTAATCGCCGCCCCCAACTGGCACCCCAGCTAAAATCTCGGCAAAGGAAAACTAAAATGCACCTCTATCTCAAACCGCTTCTGAATCTGTTCGACGACCCGCCCCGCGAAGACGGCATAGGCAAATGCATCGGCACCATCAACACCCATCTAGGCGCAGGCTTAGGGCTCGCCCTCTTAGCAAACAAAATCGGCAAATCCTTCACCCTAATCTATGCGCCCTGTAAAGAAGACCACGACCGCGGCGGGCGCGGCAAAAGCCTAGACACTTGGGCGCAAGCAACGCTTGACGGCCAAGACCGGCTGCTGCAAATCGAAATAAAAAACTGGAGCGTCACCGCGCCGGGCGTACTCCGCTTGCCAGTAAATACCGAGCAAACACCCCAGCAGATCCAAGCTCACCGCAAAAAACAATGGGAGTACTATTTTCACAATTTCAACGATGGTAAAACCCATATCCCAGCGGCAAACAGCATCAATAAACTGTTGCGCCGCATGGTTTTACCGCCAAACTTTACCGGGCAATACCGCAAACAAATAACGCCACTGCTAATCCTCTGGCCCACCATGCACCCAGAAGGCAAAAGCGAAGCCCTGTTTCCGGTCAAGCTCCCAGACCCAAAAATCTGCGAAGAACGGGTACAAAATTTTGGCGGCTTTACCCAATTCTGGTTCTTTTCGATGTCCGCCCATATCCGCACCCTACACCAACAAAACATCAGCGCAATAAATGTAGATGAAGCGATCCTGCGATCCCCCAAGCAGGCGGTCGAAAAATTAAACATCGACATCGCCACTTGGCTTAAACGATTTTTCAATGGCCGCTAAAGAAAGCCGTCCCCAAGCCGCAAGACACCCCGGAGAGACCGAACTCATGAAAAACCTCCCCCGCCTGCTATTAAATTTCGCCCTCTTCCAAACGGGCTGGGCCCTCTGCGTATTCGCCGGCAACCTAGCGGCCCTGCCCTACACCGTCGCCGCGTTAGGAATTCACGCCCGCTGGATACTGCGCACTCGCCGCGAATGGCAGCTCATCGCCGGGCTCGCCGCCGCCGGCAGCGGCTGGGACTACCTCCTCGCCACCCTCGGGCTAATCCACTTCGCCGGCACCGCCATCGCACTCGGCCCCCTCGCCCTCACCCTCGCCATCCCCCCCTGGCTCGCCTGCCTATGGCTGCTGTTCGCCACCACCCTCAGCCACACCTTCGCCTGGCTCCACCGCCGCCTACCGCTCGCCGCAATCCTCGCCGCCCTCAGCGCACCCCTCACTTATTTAGGCGGCGCCGCGCTCAACGGCTCCGAAATTCCGAACCCATGGCTCGCCGCCGCCGCCATCGCCAGCGGCTGGGCCATCCTCTTCCCCGCCGGCCTCTTCGCCGCCCGGCGCATCGCAAATCAGGCAACCCCCCATGCCTAACCCCCTATCCGTCGCCCTATTATTGGCAACCTCCCCGCTCTGGGCCGCAATCGCCACCGCCGCACCGCCAAATGCCCCCGCCGCCCTCGATATTGACAAAATCGCTGCCATCGGCGAAGCCCACGCTCCAGACGGCGGCCCGCTACTCTATCGCGAATACCACAGTTACAGCCCAGACGGCATCCACCATCATGTCCTCTACCGCGACTCCACCGACCAACCCCTAACGGAAAAAACCATCTCCTACGCCACGGGCCCCGCCACCCCCACCTTCACCCAACAAAACGTGCAAACCGGTCGCCGCCTACAAGTGCTCTGGAACAAACCACCAAAAAACGCCAGCCGCCCAGCCCTGCAAAACGAACCGGCGCAAAACGCTACCCCAGATAAAAACAACCGCGCCAGCACCGCCAACACCGGCAATAAAACGACTAAACCCAGCCCGATTAAAGCGGGCACCGCCCAAACCAACCCCAAATCGCCCGCCACCCTGCGCGTCCTCGACAGCCGCCGAAAGACCGCCAAAACCCTCACCCCCAGCGGCCAATTCCCCCTCGTCATCGATGCCGGCTTCGACCCCTTCATCCGCGCCCACCTACCCCACCTGTTAGCCGGCGAACAACTCACCTTCGAATTCCTCTTCGCCAAACGCGCCCGCCTAATCCGCCTCAAAGCCCAAGCCCAGCCCTGCAAAGACACCCCCCAAAACCACTGCATCCTCATCAAACCACACAGCCGCCTAATCCGCCTAATCGCCCCCCCACTCCGCCTAGAATACGACCAAACCCCCCGCCTAATCCGCTACCGCGGCCCCTCCAACCTATCCGACCACCAAGGCAAAGGCAAACAAGTAGAAATCCACTACCAATACTAAGCCCCCGCCCCGCACCGAAGGTCCCCGCTACCCCGCCCCCGCCGCCCGCAAAATAGCGGCGTATTGGGCATGGTGGCGATGTTCGGCGATTAGCGATAATAGGCTCTGCCCGGCCGGATTAGCGGCATTCAAATCCCGCCCGTCCGCCTTGAAAAATTCCACAAAAGTGGCAAAGTTTTGCGCATTCATACCGCGATAGGCGCGCTCCAGACAGTGAAAATCCGCATTCACCCCGGCCGGCGGACGGGCCGCCAAAAATCCACGCACCCGCGCATCATCAAAAACCTCGCCTAATACCTTTTTTTTATCCTTTTTCAACGCCATCAGAGTTTCTCCCGCAAAAGCCGATTAACCTCGCCCGGAGCCGCCTTACCACCCGACAATTTCATCGCCTGGCCGACAAAAAACCCCAGCATTTTCCCCCGCTTTTCCGGCCGAGCGGTGCGATAATTCTCCACCTGCGCCGCATTTTCCGCCAACACCTTATCGACCAACGCTTCAATCGCCCCGCTATCGCGCACTTGTTGCAATCCACGGGCGGCAATAATCGCATCGACACCACCGCGCCCCGCCCACATATCGGCAAACACCGTTTTAGCCAGCTTGCCAGACAGGCTACCGTCCAAAATGCGCGCAATCAGCCGCCCAAGCTCCGCCGCACTCACCGGGCAATCGGCCAACCGCCCGCCAGTTTTATTCAGCTGCGCAGCCAATTCCCCATTCACCCAGTTGGCCGCCATTTTTCCTGCACTGCAAACCGCCGCCACCTGCTCAAAATAATCGACAGTCGCCCGCTCAGCCGTCAGCAGATTGGCGGCATCCACGGATAAGCCATGCTCGCGCATCAGACGCTCTCGGCAGGCGGCGGGCAATTCCGGCAGGGCATCCCGCTCGGCAGCGATAAACGCCTCATCGATAATCACCGGCAAAAGGTCAGGGCAGGGAAAATAGCGGTAATCGTGCGCCATTTCTTTACCGCGCATCGGGCGACTAAGGTTGGCTTCCGAATCATACAGGCGGGTTTCCTGCACCACCTTGCCGCCTTCTTCGATTAAGGCAATTTGCCGCGCCGCCTCGCCCTCAATGGCACGCTCGACAAAGCGGAAAGAATTCAGGTTTTTCATCTCAGTGCGGGTGCCGAGCGCACTGTCCCCCGCCGGACGCACCGACACATTCACATCGCAACGCATAGACCCCTGCGACATATCGCCATCGGATATTTCCAAATAGGTCGCCAGCGCATGAATCTGCCGCAGCAAAGCCACCGCTTCAGGACCCGAGCGCAAATCCGGCTCGCAAACAATTTCCAACAGCGGGGTGCCAGCGCGATTCAGATCGATACCACTGGCCCCCGGAAACTCCTCGTGCAGCGATTTGCCAGCATCCTCTTCCAAATGGGCGTGGTGAATGCGCACCTCCCGCTCACCGCCGCCCGCCAACGCAATGCGCAACCGCCCCGCCCCCACCACCGGCGCGGCCAGCTGCGTAGTCTGATAGCCCTTGGGCAAATCCGGATAAAAGTAATTTTTGCGCTCAAACACCGACCGGCGATTAATCTGCGCATCGATCGCCAGCCCAAAGCGCACCGCCATGCGGATGGCATTCTCGTTGACGCTCGGCAGGGTGCCCGGCAAAGCCATATCGATGGCAGACGCGCACACATTGGGCGGCTGACCAAACTCCACCGCCGCATCAGAAAACAGCTTCGACCGGGTGGCCAGCTGCACATGCACCTCCAGCCCAATAACGGTCTCCCAGCCCGCGCCCACCGCCCGACTCATCGCCAGCCCTCCGCAGCCGGCACCGCCCGGTGCCAATCGGTCGCCTGTTGCAGCCGATGGGCAGCCCCCAGAATACGCGCCTCAGCAAAATAATTGCCGATCAACTGCAAACCGATCGGCTTGCCCGCCACCGCCCCGCAAGGCAGGGAAAGGGCCGGCAGCCCGGCCAAGTTAGCCGCAATGGTGTAAATATCCTGCAAATACATCGCCACCGGGTCCGCAGTTTTACTGCCAAAGCGAAACGCCCCAGCCGGGCAGCTAGGCCCCGCCAGTATGTCCACCTGCGCAAAAGCCGCCGCAAAATCTTCCTTGATCAACCGCCGCACCTGCTGCGCCTTGCGGAAATAGGCATCGTAAAACCCCGCCGAAAGCACATAGGTGCCGACCAGAATCCGCCGCTTGACCTCCGCCCCAAACCCTTCGGCGCGGGTGCGGCAATACAGATCCAGCAGATCGACCGGCTCGGCACAGCGATAGCCGTAGCGCACCCCATCAAAACGCGCCAAATTGGCCGAGGCTTCCGCCGGGGCCAACACATAATAGGCCGGCACCGCCAAATGCGACCGCGGCAAGCGCACCGAAACCAGCCGCGTTCCCAGTTTTTCCAACTCCGCCAACGCCCCCCGCACCCGCGCCGCCACCGCATCGCCCAAATCCGCGAAATACTCCTCCACCACGCCAATTTTCAACCCATCGAGCGGCCCCCCAAACTGGCCGCAATAGTCCGGCACTGGCTCCACGATGGAGGTGGAATCTTTGGGGTCGTGCCCGGCCATCGCCTGCAACAGCAAAGCGCAATCTTCAGCACTCTGGCCGATCGGCCCGCCCTGATCCATGCTCGAAGCAAAGGCGATCATCCCCCAACGCGACACCCGCCCATAGGTCGGCTTCAACCCGGTCACCCCGCACAGTGCCGCCGGCTGGCGAATCGACCCGCCGGTGTCCGTAGCCGTGGCGATCGGGGCCAGCCGCGCCGCCACCGCAGCCGCCGACCCCCCGGACGAACCGCCCGGCACACAGTCCGTATCCCAAGGGTTGCGCACCGCGCTAAAATAGCTGGTCTCATTGGACGACCCCATGGCGAACTCGTCCATATTGGTTTTGCCCAACACCACTGCCCCGGCAGCCTGCAACCGCGCGACTACGGTCGCATCGTAGGGCGGCACGAACTCCGCCAGCATGCGCGACCCGCAAGTGGTGCGCACCCCGGCAGTGCAAAAAATATCCTTGTGCGCCAGCGGCACCCCGGTCAGCGGCCCCTGCTGGCCGGCGGCAATGGCGGCATCGGCCCGCCGCGCACTCGCCAGAGCCTGTTCCGCGCAAACGCTGATATAGGCGTTCAAATGCCCATTGTGCGCCTCGATACGCCGCAAAAAATGCTGGGTCAATTCCAAGCTGGAAAACGCGCCCGCCGCCAACCCCTGCGCCATCTGCGCCACCGATAGCTCGTGCATCGAATCGGACACCGTCTAGCCAAGTATCTCGGCGAGCCGCATTTAATCGAGCACCCGCGGCACCAAAAACAGCCCCGCAGCAGCCGCCGGCGCATTGCGCATCAGTGTCTCCGGCGATTCGGCATCAGCCACCGCATCGGGGCGCAACTCTTGCACCGCATCCAGCGGGTGCGCCAACGGCTCGACCCCCGCGGTATCGCAGGCTTGCAGCTGGCGGACCATGTCCAGAACGGCATCGAGCCGCTCAGTCAGCGTCCCGCATTCTTCAGCGGTCACCTGAATGTGCGCCAACCGGGCCAGCCGGGCAATTTCATCGGGCTGTAACGCCATAAGAGAAGTTCCTATTTTTAGACGGTCGCGGCAGCGGCTGCAGCAATTCACCAGCGCAGCCCGCCCGCATAACCTGCTAACTTAGCACAGTTGCGACTTGCCTTGAATCGCGGTGATTGGTACATTATGCACTTGTCGCATCGCCCGTCCGGGCCACCCTTGCGCTATGTTTAAATTTTTGCGCGGATTATTTTCCAACGACCTATCGGTCGACCTCGGCACCGCCAACACCCTCATCTACATGCGCGGCAAAAAGATCGTGCTCAACGAACCATCCGTGGTCGCCATCCGCCAAGTTCACGGGCAAAAAATCATCGAAGCCGTCGGGGTGGATGCCAAGCGCATGCTCGGTCGC
The DNA here is from genome assembly GCA_014323765.1 of Cellvibrionales bacterium. GTDB lineage: Bacteria > Pseudomonadota > Gammaproteobacteria > Pseudomonadales > GM7GCV1 > GM7GCV1. Next base: position 81,570 of record JACONM010000011.1, read on the forward strand.
ACCCCAGGCAACATCATGGCGATTCGCCCGCTCAAAGACGGTGTCATCGCCGACTTCCAAATCACCGAAAAAATGCTCCAACACTTCATCCGCAAGGCCCACGAATCACGCTGGTTCACCCCCAGCCCGCGGGTGCTGGTCTGCGTCCCCTGCCAGGCGACCGAGGTAGAAAAGCGCGCCATTCGGGAATCCGTGCTCAGTGCCGGCGCCCGGGTGGTCTATTTGATCGACGAACCCATGGCCGCGGCCATCGGGGCCGGGCTGCCGGTCGAGGAAGCACGCGGCTCCATGGTGGTAGACATCGGCGGCGGCACCACCGAGGTGGCCATCATTTCACTCAATGGCACCGTCTATTCCGATTCGGTGCGCACCGGCGGCGACCGCTTCGACGAGGCGATCGCCGGCTATGTGCGGCGCCGCTACGGCAGCGTCATCGGCGATGCCACCGCCGAGCACGTCAAACATGAGATCGGCACCGCCTTCGGCAGCGACGAGTCACGCGAGATGGACGTGCGCGGCCGCAACCTAGCCGAAGGGGTGCCCAAAACCTTCGCGATGACCGATGAAGAAATTCTCGAAGCCCTGCAAGAACCCCTAACCAACATCGTCCAAGGAGTCAAACGCGCCCTCGAACAATCGCCGCCGGAACTGGCCAGCGATGTTGCCGAGCAGGGCATTTGCCTGACCGGCGGCGGGGCCCTATTGCGCGGCATCGACCGCCTGTTAGCGCATGAAACGGGCCTATCGGTGCTGGTCGCCGAAGACCCCCTAACCTGCGTGGCGCGCGGCGGCGGCATGGTGCTGGAAACGCTCGACCGCCGCCGCCTAGAGATGCTCTCCTACTAACGGCGTGCGGGTCGCCGGGGCCAGTTAGCGGGCCACAGCCGAGCCACGCCCCGAGGCGCAAGTGAACGACCCCGCCCCCATTTTCAAACGCCCGCCGACCGGCCTCCGCCGGCTACTGCTACTGATCCTACTCGGCCTGTTGTTATTGACCGCCGGCAGCGCGACCGCCCTGCTATTGCCGGTGCGCACCGTTTTTATCGATCTGGTCGCGCCCTTTTATCACGCCACGGATCTCGGTTCCGCGCTCACTGAATTGCGCGATGACACCCTACTCAGCCGCGAACAGCTGCTGGCCGACCGCGCCCGTCTGCGCGATGAAAACCTCATTTTGCAACGCCACGCCCTGACCACGGCCTCGCTACGGGCGGAAAACCAGTCGCTGCGCGGACTGCTCGGGGCCGCCGAATTGGTCGAAGAACAAGCCATGCTCGCCGAGCTAATTGGTCAGCCCCCGGACACCGACACCCACCGCCTCGTCATCAACCGCGGGTGGCGCGATAAAGTGACCGCCGGCCAGCCGGTCATCGATGCCGGCGGCATCGTCGGGCAGGTCACAGTGGTCGGCGAGCGCAACAGCGAGATCATCCTAATATCCGATGCCCGCCACGCCCTGCCGGTCGAATTTCTGCGCAGCGGAATCCGCGCCATCGCCGCCGGCAGCGGTGACCACCGCACCTTGCGCTTGCGGCATGTGGCGCCGGATGCCGATATTCGCCTAGGCGATCTGCTGATCAGTTCCGGCCTCGGCGGCACCTTCCCGCACGGTTACCCGGTCGGCGAGGTGCGCTCAGTGCTAAATCGCAAGACATCGCCGTTCCTCGATGTACGCATCGCCCCCACCGCCGACCTGCAAGGCAGCCGCCAACTGCTGTTACTGTTTGCCAGCAAGCGGGAAATTGCCCCCCTAGCGGGCGAATAACGGCCACAGCTGGCATGCTTCGGGCCATGCAAGCGGCGATCCAGGCGACGCGGCAAGCGGCCCCTTTGCATTTGCCGCAGCGCACTACCCCCGCCGCCCATCTGCCAGCACACCTCGATCATTTTTCACTAAACGCAAACCGGGCCAGCCCAGCCGCCGGCCCACCAACCCGGACGACGCCGGCCCCATGGACGACCTGCACCTGAAGCTGGCCGACTGGCTCTGGCTGCTGCCATTGGGGCTGGCACTGTACATCCTGCACCTGCCACTGCTCGGCTTCTGGCGCGCCGATGTGCCGGCCCTGCTGGTGCTGCTGTTTTGTATCTATCGCCCCCGCGGCCTGTCGCTGTTCGCCGCCTTTGCGGTGGGGCTGCTGCAAGATCTGGTCGCGCTCGCCCCGCTCGGTCAGCATGCCATCGGTCTGGCGGTGCTGGCCTACCTAGCGCACAGCACCCGCAGCTGGACCCGGCTACAGCCCCCGCTTAAACAGCTACCGATGGTTTTTGCCGGGCTACTTTTAGTTGAGCTCATTCACAGCCTGCTACGCTTCGGCCCCCCGCCCAATTTGGACGCGCTACTCTCAGTATTGCTCGCCTGCCTGCTGTGGCCGCCGCTGGTGACCGCGGTCGCCCTGTTCCGCCGCCGCCGAGCGGTCTAGCACCGTGCCCCGCCTGATCCTAGCCTCCCACTCACCGCGCCGTGCCGCCCTATTGCAGCAGCTGGGGCTAGAATTCACAGTGGCCCCCGCCGCCATCGACGAACAGCCGCACCCAGACGAACCCGCCGACTCCTACGTGCTGCGCATGGCTCGCGAGAAAAACCGCGCCGCCCGCCACCACCTCTCCACCAACGCGGCCCCGCCCACCACTGCGGCAATAGTGCTGACCGCCGATACCGCCGTGGTCGCCGCCGGGCAGATCCTCGGCAAGCCCGCCGATTTTGCCGCCGGTAAATCCATGCTAGAGCGCCTGTCCGGGCGCACCCACCAAGTGCTGACCGCCGTGACCATCGCCGCGCAAAACGGCACCGAAAAATCCGCCCTCAGCCGCAGCCGGGTGCGCTTCGCCCCCCTGACCGAACCGGAAATCGTCGCCTATTGGCAAACCGGCGAGCCACACGACAAAGCCGGCGGTTACGCCATCCAAGGCCAGGGTGCCCGCTTTGTAGTACGTCTGGCCGGCAGCTACAGCGGCGTGGTCGGCCTACCGCTGCACGAGACCGCGGCCCTGCTGGCCGAGTTTGGGATCGATTGAACACCGCCACCGGGCGCGGGTCAAACCAACGCAGAAGCGGCCCACAATCCGCCTGCGCATCGCCCGCCGCCCCGCCACCGCCTCGCCCCGCAAATGAACCCTTAAAATGAAACGCTTCCGCCACCACGGGCTATGCTGGACGCGCCGGCTACTCGCGCTCGGCATCCTGCTACTAGCCACCCTGCTGCTCATCGGGCACGGCCTCAGCCACCAGGTGGAACGCTACGCCGACCCGCTCCTCGCCCAGCTGGCACAGCGGCTCGCCGTCCCGGTGCAAGCCGACTCGCTCACCGCCGAATGGCAAGGGCTAAATATTTCCCTCCAAGTGCAGGGGTTGCGCATCGGCACCGGCGAATCGCGCTTACACCTAGCGCAACTAGTCGCCCGCCCCGACCTGCTGGCAAGCCTACGCAGCCGCAGCCTGATCTGGTCGCGCTTCGAAGCCAGCGGAGCCACACTCCCATTGCAAGAATTGCCGACCGGCCACTGGGCACTGGCCGGCATCCCATTGCGCGGCGGCACCGGCGGCAACGCCCTCGAACAAATGCTACTCGGCAGCCGCCTACTCAGCCTGCGCGATGCCAATCTCACCGTGCGCCTGCTGGATGGCACCAAGCTGGAACTACACCTGAACGAAGCGCGCCTCGACCGGGCACACGGTCTGCGCCGCTATCGAGTGGACGCCGACTTCGGCACCGCCCGCAACCGGCTGGAATTCGTCGCCGAGCTGCTCGGCCCCGGTGCCCAGTTTGCCGCCCTCGATGGCCGCGCCTATCTGCGCATCGCCGGCCACGACATCCGCGAAATTCACCGCGCCGCCTTCGCCCGCCTATTGCCCCAAACCAAGTTCGAACTCAGCACCGCCCCCGCGCTCCAAGCCGAATTCTGGGCCAACCTACGCGCCGCCCGCCCCATTGAGTTGCAGGGCACCCTCAGCCTAGATGCCGTGCCGATCGGCCTGCTCGGCTCACGCTCAGAACTAGGCCAAGTCAGCGCAAACCTCGCCGCCAGCCTCGCACCCGCCGCCCTCACAGTGGATGTTCGCAGAGCGACAGTGCAACGCGATGAGCGGACCCTGACCCTGCCCGACCTGTGCCTACAACGGACCCCCAGCGCGGACGGAGTCGCCTATCAGCTGCGGCTGCCGGAATTGGACCTAGAATGGCTGGCAACCACCATCCCACAGCTGTCCGCCCTGCCAGATTGGGTCGCCAAACACACCGCCGCCCTAAACCCCACCGGCACCCTGCGCGGGGTGCGCATCGATCTGCCAGCCCGAGACCCAGCGCATTGGCAGCTATCCGCCCAGCTGGACACAGTGGGACTCGATAGTTTCCGCGACAGCCCGGCAGTGCGCAACCTGAATGGCCTGCTAACGATGAACGCCCAGCGCGGGCGGATACAGCTGGCGGGCACCGATCTGCGCCTCCGCTACCCTGGGGTCTACAGCGACTGGCTATCGCACTCACAAGTGCAGGGCGAGCTCGCATGGTCGATCGATCCAGAAAACCACCGCATCCTAGTTCACTCCGACGATCTCCGCGCCCAATTCGGCCAAGCCCGCGCCCACGCTGCCTTAGTTGCCGGCATCCCACTGCGTCCGGGCAGTTTCCTAGGCCCCACCCTAAGCCTATCGCTGGGGCTGCAAAACATCGCCTGGCCCGCACACCGCGCCCTACTGCCCGACCTACTACTGCCCGCCGACCTGCGCCAATGGCTGGATAGCGCACTCACCAAAACCCACCTACCGCAAGCCGCAGTGGTCTATCGCGGCACCACCCGCTTCCATATGCCAGCCCACCGCACCGCCCAAATCCGCCTGCGCACCAAAGACACCGAACTCGCCTACCTCCCCGACTGGCCACCGCTATATCAACCAATCGCCGACCTCTGGCTGTCCAACATCGACCTCATCGCCCGCGCCCCAACCGGCCGGCTGCTAGAACTAAATCTGGCAGACATGCGGCTAAAAACTGCCCGCTCGCCCGGCCAATACGGCCTGCAGCTCAGCACCCACGCCAGCGGCCCATCGCGCAGCGGCCTAGCCCTACTCCACACCCCCGATCTCCGCCAACATCTAGGAGCCGGCCTCGATGGGCTGAAATTGACCGGCGACCTCAGCGGCGATTTAGCCCTCTTCATCCCGCTCGACAAGGCCCCGGATCTAGCCAACCTGCGCCTACAAACCCAAATCAATTTGCGGAACAACCGCCTGCATCTGACCGACCTCGATCTAGAATTGACCCACCTAAACGGCCAGCTGCAATACGACCAGCAGGGGCTGTCTTCCAAAGACCTAAACGCCACCCTCTGGGGGCAACCACTGACACTGGAGATAACGGAAACGCGCACCCCACAAGCGATCGAAATTGCCACCAGCGGTCGCCAAGAAATCCGCCAGATCGCCAACTGGCTAAAAATGCCGGCCCTCAACGCACTAAGCGGCTCCACCGCGGTGCGCGGCCAGCTGCGGCTCCACACCGGACCCGCCCCGCGCCCGCCAGACACCTATCAATTTCACGCCGCCATGCAGCAGGTGCAATCCAACCTCCCCACGCCCCTAAACAAACCCGCCGGTCGGCCCGCGCCGCTACAAGTGCAGGTGACAACCGCCCGCGCCGCCGACACCGTCACCCGCCTACGCTGGCAACTACCGCCAACGACCGGGCAAAATCACCCCAGCGAGCTCCAGCTAGAATTGCTGCAAGCCGCCGACCGCCCAGTCGCCGCGCCCCAATTCAAAGCCGGCCGCCTGAGCCTAAACGCCAATCTCCCCGCCTTCCGCGACCAATCCCTCATCGCCCAGCTGAATCTCGCCCAGCTAGACCTCGCCACCCTACTGCCAACGCAAGCCGCCAACCCCGCCCCGGACCCCACCCTGCTAACCCAGCCCATCCTAGGGCTAAATCCGCACTTCAATCTGGAAGTGGAACAAGCCACCTTAGGCCCCCGCAAGCTCGGCCCGCTCACCGTCCGCAACCGCTACGAACCGGGTACCCTACATCTGGAACTGGCGACCGACTACACCCAAGGCACCCTAAGCTTGCCGCCCTCCAGCGCACTGCCACAGATCACAGTGCAGCATCTGGACATAGACGCACTATTCCAACGCCTAAATCCGACCAAGCAAAGCACCGCCGATGAACCCGCCACCACGCCAACCCTAGACCCACAGCGCATCCCCGCCATGCAAATCAAGATCGAATCTCTAACCGCCAGCGGCACCGAGCGCGGAAATTTCAGTGCCACCCTAAAACCCACCGCCGCCGGGGTACGCATAGCCGATCTACGCGGCGGTCTCGGCTCAGCGCAGTTCCAATCGACCACCGCAGAAGAGGATGCCTCCCACATTTTCTGGGGCCGCGACAGCACCGGGCAATTCACCGAAGCCCGCCTCCGCTACACCTTCGAAGACATCGGCGATCTATTCCGCATGGGCGGGCTAGAACCGCCACTAAAAAGCGCCACCGGCACTTTCGCCACCCAGCTACGCTGGCGCGGTGCCCCCTACGAATTCGCCGACTCCCGCCCCGCCGGCACCTTCGAAGTCCACGCCGAGCGCGGCGCTTTTTATAGCGACCGTGACAATGTCACCGTGCTACTCAAAGCCATCGGGCTATTCAATTTCAATTCTTGGGCACGCCGCCTGCGGCTGGATTTTGACGATGTCACCGAAGCCGGCACCCCCTACGATGCCCTGCACGGCCAATTCGCATTGCACGAGCAAAAAATAAACACCCTAGCCCCCGTAAAAGTGGAATTGCCCGCCGGCTCCATGCGCTTTGACGGCAGCGTAGACCTCGCCGAATCCGCCGTAGATGCCCGCCTAGTCGTAACCCTACCCGCCCGCCAAAACATGACCTGGATCGCCGCCCTAGTCGCCGGCCTCCCCGCCGCCCCCGGCGTCTGGTTAGCCGGCCGCATTTTCGACGACCGCCTAGACAGCCTATCCAGCGTCAGCTACCGCGTCGAAGGCTCCCTCGATAAACCCAAAATAGTTACCGAGAAAATCTTCGAATCATCGATCAACAATTAAGCCGCGCATGCCTGCCAAGCTCAGCAAAATAATTTTTGGTCACCCCGTGCGCCACCGGGTGCATGGCGATAAAATAACAGGTCTCGCCACCTTTGGCATAAAAGGCGGTTTTGTTATCTAAAATAAGAGGCTTAAAATCGCGCCCGGCAATTTTCCGCCAATGCTCGTTGAATCCAGTTCCGTAAAAAACCACCAGCCTAGGACCGTATTTACCGATTAGCTTTTTAATCTCACCAATTCTCGCTCCTAGCATATGCTGCTTGTAGATATCCCGGGTGCGTAACCAGAGTAGACTGCTTGCCTGACCGTATAGCCAGTGACTGGTCGATGGCGAGGGCAGCGGCAGGAGCTCCAACAAACAGTTATCACTGTCCCGTCGCGCAAACTCTGATTTTTGGAATGCCTTTACATCCACCAATTCAGACGGTTTGTCTTGAAAAGCAAGAACAATGCGGATGAGTTTATTCCAAGTAGGCTGATTTTTGATCGCACCGGAAAAATAATACCCTTGACCAAGAGCTTGGTGATACTCGGCAATATCCTCGGTTAACTGACGGCCCCCTCGCTTCCATATTTCCAACCGCTTATTTATTTCGCCGACACTATCGCCGCCACCTTCTTCCATCCCCACAAACCAAACAGCAGAACCCAAATTGCCATACCCATAAAACCCATGCGCAAACGCCTCTAACAAATTGTCATTTAATAGTTCCATGATCAAGTCCTCACAAATAGCTGATTGAAAATTTGAATACCAGATCCAACATCCCTAACCGCTCACAGAATAACAGAATCCCGCAAATACCGAAACAATTTCCGTTGCTGGCTCGAATCCCGCCCGGCAGCCCGCTCCCGCCGGGCATTGCGCACCAAAGTGCGGACATGCTGGCGATCCGCGGCGGGAAAATCGGCAAAAAACGCGGCCAAGGAATCCTCCCCCGCCTCCGCCACCAGCCGATCGCGCCACTGTTCGACCAGATGTTGCCGCCACCGCTGCCGCCGTGCCTCCAATGCCTCGCTCGCCAACAGATCTTGTAGCCGCTCGCTCAATGCCGCATCCGCCGCCAAACATTTGGCAGCATGGCGCAGCTGCCGCTCCCGCGCTCCGCTGGCCTTGAGTCGGGCGGCGGCGTTCAGACTCTCAGCATAATGCGGCGGCAAACCGAGCGCGGCGCGTTTTTCCGGGCGCAATTCCAATAGCCGAATCGATATATCGCGCAGCTGCCGCCTCTCACGCTTGCGTTGCGATTTACTCGGTGCCGAATGGTCCGCCTCCCGCAACGACTCCGCTCGACCGCCTGCCCCCACCGGCTCACCCATAAAACACCGTCGCCAACCCCAGAAAAGCCAAAAACCCGACAATATCGGTCACCGTAGTCAAGGCCACCCCACCCGCCAAGGCCGGGTCAATATTCAACGCCCGCAAACCAATCGGCAGCAACACCCCCGCCAATGCCGCCACCACCAAATTAATAACCATAGCCGCAGCAATAATAAAAGAAATCGTCGCATCGCCAAACCAAAGCCCGGCAATCGCCGCCACCGCCCCCGCCCAAACCATCCCATTCATCGCGCCCAATAACACCTCGCGATTAACCAACCAGCCCAAATTATTGCGCTCAATCTGCCCCAACGCCATACCGCGAATCACCACCGTCAACGTCTGCGTACCAGCCACCCCGCCCATGCTCGCCACGATCGGCATCAGCACCGCCAGCGCAATCACCTTATCCAAAGTCTCCTGAAACTGCCCAATAACGGTAGACGCCGCCAGCGCAGTCAGCAAATTGATCCCCAGCCACATCAAACGCCGCGGCGCGGCATTCCAAATCGGCATAAAGGTCTCTTCCGCCTCATTCAAACCCGCCAAACTCATCAGCGAATGGTCCGCATCATCGCGAATCACATCCACCACATCATCGATAGTAATGCGCCCCAACAGCTGCCGCTCGGCATCCACCACCGCCGCTGAGACCAAATCCTCGCGCTCAAACAACAACGCCACCTCGGACTTAGCCGTATCCGCCAAAATGGGGTGCTCATCCTGTTCCATTAATTGGGTAACCGCCTCATTCGGGGCCGCGGTCAACAGCACCCGCAACGGCAGCCGCCCGATATAAAGATTATCGCGGGTCACCACAAACAGGCTATCGGTAATTTCCGGCAACGCATCATGGCGGCGTAAATAACGCAACACCACCTCCACCGTCAGATCCGGCCGCACCGTAATCGTATCGGTGCTCATCAGCCGCCCGGCACTGTCCTCGGCATAGGTCAGGCTCGATGCCACCCGCTGCCGGTCCATGGTGCTCATCATCTCCAGCACCTCGGCAGTCACCCGGTCCGGCAGACGTTGCAGCACATCGGCTAGGTCATCCACATCCCAGCCCTCGGTCAGCGCCGCCACCTCGGCGGTATCCATACGCGCCAGCAAATAAGAGCGCACCTCCTCGCTCAACCGCTGCAGCACCTCGCCCTCAAGCTCGCTATCGACCAGCTGCCACAAAATATCGCGCTCACGTGGCGGCGAACTTTCCAAAACCTGCGCAATCTCGCCGCAATTCAACCCCCCAAGCAGCGAACGCACCCCAGCCAAGGTGCCACTATCGAGCGCATCAAGCAGACTAGAAGTCGATGACATGGCCGCCTCAGGCACAGAGTTTAAATGCGCACAGTGTAATCCCCCCGCCCACAAAAAAGTAGCGACAACGATCGCTAAATCTTTGCCTCATCCGGCGACAGGATTGCGCCTCTCCGGACAAGGGAGGTTGGGGTTATTGGGGGTCAAGAGCAAGCAAATAAAAACACTCGCCCATTCCTTTGCAAAGAAGGACGCGGGCAGTCTCACCGATAATCCACCCTCGCCCACTAGGTATCCCCGCCCCCACAGTGCCCTGTTCGATGGGTGCCGGCAAAATCATTAAGCTGTGCCGATAAAACGGATTCGCTTTTCGCCGCTCTGCTCTCGCCGGCCAGCTAAAAAGGTGCCGAGGTGGGTGCAAATTTCCCGCCGAAAAGCCCTCACAACCCCGAATAATAAGCCGCCAAATTGGCGATGTCCTCATCGGTCAGGGCGGCGACCATTGGCTTCATCAGGGCCGCGCTAGGGCCAGTGCGCTGGCCATCGCGGTATGCCTTCATGGCGATTTCCAGATAGGGCGCATTTTGCCCGGCTAGGTTGGGATAGATGGGAATCAGGCTGATGCCTTTGGCCCCGTGACAGGCGATACAGGTGGCCGCTTTCGCCTTGCCGGCCGCAGCATCCCCGGCCAAGCTCGCCGCCGGTGCCAGCAACAATGACGCGATGAATAACGCTTTGCGCATGCCGAAGTCTCCTAAATTGGTTACAAAATGAGTGGCTGGCGATGGTACCACCGTGCGGCACCCGGCGGGCAAACCGGGGCGAATTAAAGAGCCGCCAACCGCTGCGCATAACGCGTCGCCCGCGCCGGATCTTCGGCCCGCAACGCCAGGCTATGTAACGCCTGCAACAACCCCCGGTCATCGGGATGCGCCGCCAGCCAACCCTCGGCAGTGCGCAGCTGCCCCTTGGCGGATTTGCCCTCAAGCTGCGCAAAAGCGGCGACCAATTCACCGTCCCACTCGCACTCAATCCGGGTGCGCAACAGCCGCTCCGCCTTGTCCGGCTTACCTTTCAGGGCCAGCTGCTGCGCCAGCGCAATGCAAAGATCAGAAGGCAACGGCCCCTTGCTGCCGCCTGCCAAGTCCGCCAACGCCGCCAGCAATGGGGCCGCCGGTCGCTCGACCAAACACAGGCGCAACAGTCGGCGTTCAATCGCCGGCAAATGCCCCGCCAGCACCCGTTGCCGCCGCGCCGCGCCCAGCAGCCGCACCAATGCTGGCCAATCGCCACGTTCTTCAGCCAGATAGATTTCCAGCAACCGCACCGCCGGGTCAGAGGACCGCTCGGCGAGCAGCTGTCGGCAAAGATCCGCCGCCCGCCGCAGCTCACCCGCTGCCCGCTCCAGATGCGCCAGCCGCAGACGAATACCATGCGCCTTAGCCGGAAACGCCGCCAAAGCCCGGCGGTAAATATCCCGGGCAACCGGCACCTTACCCGCCCGCCATGCCGCATCGGCAGCCAACAACAAAGCAGGCAGCGAATCGACCTGCGCAGCCGCCAACCGCTCCAATAGTTTGTGTGCCCGAGCCCAGTCCCCGTCCGCATAACCAGCAAGTGCCGCCGCATGCAACCGTTCCAGCCGCCGTCGCCGCCACCCCCGCCGCCAACCGCCCAGAAAGACACCCTGCACGACCGCCCAGACCCCCCCCAACAAGCCGAGCAAAAGCCCCCCCAGCAACGCCCCCACCCAAAGGCTCATTTGCAGAGCGGTCTCACCCGTGCGCACCAACAAGTAGGAATCAGCCCCAAAACCAAAATAGGCGACCAAAGCCAGCAGCAAGGCCATCGCCAGAAAAACCAACATGCGGCGCATCGGCTAGTCCCCCCCCGACCCGTTTTGCGCCCCACCCGCGGCGGCATCATCCCGCCCACCACGTTGCGCCATCGCCGCCTCCAACGCCCGCAGGGAATCGCCAATATCCAAAGCTGGCTCCACCAGCTGCAATTCAGTCAGGCTACCCAGCCGCGCTTGCAAAGACTGCGCCGCCGGCTCCCGCGGATACGCCAAAACCAACGCCTCGGCGGCGGCATCCAGTGCCCGCTTAAAAACATTTTGATGGCCACCCAAAAGTGCCAGCTGCGCCTGCCTAATTTGCAACCCAATGGCGAGCCGCCGCGCAACCTGCTCATCCCGACTGGCCAAATACACCGGCCCGCCCGCGCCGCGCTCAACGCGGATATAACGATTTAAAATTTGCTCGGCGCGCTTTTGAAACTGCGCCCAGCGACCGGCTTTAACCGGTTCCGGCGCAGGCGATTCGCTAGGTTCCGGCGCAAGAGACTCCGGCGCAAACGGTTCCAATTCCGCCAACGCAAGCCCCACCGCCTCCAATTCAAAAAAGATGCCCGCCAAATCCACCGACTGCGCACTGTGCAAACGGGCGCGATCACGAGCCAGCTGGCGGCGCACCGGGGCCAATTCGGGGTACCCCAGCTGGCGCAATATGTCATCCGTCTGCGCTAAAAGCCGCAGCGCAGTGGCGGTATCGGCATGGGTCGCCAGCCGCTGATTGGCAAAGCGCAATAAATAATGCGCCTCAGCCAGCGTCCAATCGGCTTCGGTGTGCGACTCGCTGGCCGCTAGGCGTTGCGCCAAAGCCAACAGCTGTGCCTCGCCATCGGCCACCGCCGCCACCAGCGACTGCTGCATCGCCTGCTGCCCGCTCGCCAAGGCCGCATTCTGCTGCCGCAATTCGGCAATATGGGTACCAAGACGGCTCAACTCAGCCCCAAAACGCGCCTCCCGCTCCGCCGCCTGCTCCCCCAAATAATACCAAGCCAAATACCCCCCACCGCCAAAAGCCCCCAACAGCAAAACCAAAAACCCCACCACCAGCCAGCCGCCGCGCCGCCGCCGCGCCGGGCGAAGTTTTTTAGCCGCAGCACCATCCGCCGGCTTTTCCACCTGCGCCTCACTTTCCAATGCTTTGTTTTCCATGTGCTTCCAACCCTTTATTGGTGACCTTGCCAATACTCTTCAATTTTCCATAAAGGCTTTATTTGCAATGTCTCGCTGCACCCTAAAATCAATCGAATTTGATTGATTATTTGTTGGTACCGAAATGAATTCAAATTAGACCATGTCCAGTAGCCTGATTTCCAGTCTTTTTGCCAAAAATTATTTTCACTTCCAAAGTTTTCTTTGAGTTTTCCCAATAATTCTCTATCTATTGGTGGATGAATAAATTCGGTGTACGGGTGATCATAAAAACCTCCGCAAATAATAATAGATTTCAGATAAACATTGATCAATTTAGCCACGACACCGTGAGTAAATTGATCTTTAGAATTTTGAATAGCTTCCCGTATCTGCTCCTTCGTATACTTTTCCTCATTTTTATTGTCTTCTTTGGTTATTTCTTCATGCCCGAAACCGCTATCGAATTCTTTCTCTGCTTGTTGAATAACTTCGTATCTCCATTTTCTATGTTCTATATCAAACTCCCCCTGACTCTGAGGCAAATCATTGGGGCTTAATATGAAATGTCTTATGGGGTGTTCGCTTAAAATCTTTTGCGCCAACTCAACATCGCGGCCTTTTATGCCCTTTTCCTTTCTGCCTCTTTGGTAAGCAGTACCCGCCGCCCAAGCTGCAAATCGATGAATATGCTCTTCTATCTCGTATGCCATGAAACCCACCAAAAACCCAAAAACCACCAGAAACCGCAACTATACCACCGATCAACCCATCCGACTCACCGCCCGCACCAAATCTTCCGGTCGGGCGGAATCGGCGGTCCACACCTCAGCAAAACCCAGCTCGCGGGCGATCCGCATTAGGCGCCCACTAGGAACCAGCAGGGCACCCCGCCAAGCCCCAAACTCAGGGCGGGCGCAAAGCTCACGCAGCACCCCAAGCGCAGTGCCGCTCAGCACAATAATCAGATCAGGGGCGACCAACCCATCCAACCGCAGCGCCTGCACATCCACCGCCCGACGATTGTAAAGCTCCACCCGGCGCACCCGTGCCCCGCGCAACGCCAGCTGCTCCTGCAAATGCGCCCGCCCGCCGCGCCCGCAAAGAATAGCGATCTGTTGCCCCGCCAGCCGTTGCAACCCATCAAGCCGCAACAGACTCTCCGAATTATAGGGCGCATCCGCTACCCGCACCCGCCCCGCCGCCGCGCTCAATGCCTGCGCCGTGGCCGGGCCGACCGCGAAGAGTTGCGGACGGGCCGCCGCCGCCAACTGCCGCAACAGTGGCAACGCCAAACGCGCCGCATTGGGGCTAATGGCAATCGCCTTGTCCGCCGCCCGCAACGCATCCAAATACTGCCGCCCCGCCGCCGCATCCAATTCCAGCGCGACAATATCCAGCAGCGGCAGGCACTGCACCCGGTGACCTGCCGCCGCCAACATAGCGCACAGCGGCGCAGATTGCGCAGGCGGGCGGGTCAGCAAAATTTGCAGCGCACCGGGCGCACGGGCATCGGTCGCGCCCTCCCCGGCAGGCGCAGCGACCGACCTAGCCATCCCCAGCCCCAGCGCGACAGTCCGCCAGCAGTGCCGCGGCTCCCATCGCCCGCAACTCATCCGCCAACCGCTCGCCCAGCGCACCCGCCCGCTCGACCAAATCCTCGCCCGCCGCCCGCAGAATCCGCCCGCCATCCAAACTGCCGACCAATGCCCGCAATCGCACCTGCCCACCGGCCAACACCGCATAGCTGGCAATCGGTGCCTGACAGCCGCCATTCAGCCGCCGATTCAACGCCCGCTCCGCCCGAATGCACGCCGCACTCGGCGCATGCTGTAGCGGGGCTAACAACGCCTTGACCGCCGCATCCGCCGCCCGACATTCGATACCGATCGCCCCCTGCCCCGCCGCCGGCAAACACCATTCCGCCGGCAGCACCGCAGCGATGCGCCCCGCCAAGCCAAGCCGTCGCAACCCCGCCGCCGCCAAAATAATCGCCTGATATTCGCCCGCATCCAGCTTCCCCAAGCGCGTATTGAGGTTGCCGCGCAGGTCCCGCACCCGCAGATCCGGTCGCAACGCCAGCAGCTGGCAACGCCGCCGCAGACTCGCCGTGCCCACCACAGCCCCCGCCGGCAGCCCCCGCAGGCTGACAAATTGGTCGGAAACCAAAGCATCCCGCGCCTCGCCACGCTCGCAGATCGCCGCCAATTCCAACCCGGCGGGCAAGTCGGCGGGCACATCCTTGACCGAATGCACCGCAATATCCGCCCGCTCCTCCAGCAACGCCGCCTCCAACTCCTTGACAAACAACCCCTTGCCGCCCGCCGCATTCAGGCGCGAATCGAGCAAGCGGTCGCCGGCGGTGGTCATACCGATAATTTCCACCGCCAGCCGCGGATGATGGCGCAACAGCTGGTGGCGCACCCATTCCGCCTGCCACAGGGCCAGCGGGCTCTCACGAGTGGCGATTCGCAATCGCTCCATTTCAGGACTCAGCCAACCGTTGCATCAACCGCTGGCGATGGCGGCGGCTGACCAATGGCCGCTCCTCACTGCCGCGCAGGCGCACATAGGTGGCACCGCCGACCCGCTCCAGAGCCTGAATCTGGTCGATGGCGACCAGCGCATTGCGATGGATGCGCACAAAACGATCGCCCAGCTGCTCCGCCAATGCCTTCAGGCTTTGTTCGAGCAGCGTCTGCCCGCCCGCATGGTGGGCAAAAACGTAGCCATCCTCGGCCACAAAATGTGAAATCTGCGCAATCTCCAGCCGCACCACCCCGCGGTGCGAGCGCACAGTGAGATGGGTACGCCGCGGGCCGAACTCCCCACCCATCTCCTCCAGCTGCCGCCGCTGCAAACGACTGAGTTGCGTGGCGCGCGCCAGGGTAGCCGCCAGCTGTTGCGGGCGCACCGGTTTCAGCAAATACCCCACCGCGGCGGCCTCGAACGCCTGCACCGCATGTTGATCGTGCGCCGTACAAAAAACCACCGCCGGTGGCGTCGCAAGGTTGGCAAGATGCGCCGCCACTTCCAAGCCGCTCATGCCAGGCATAGCGATATCGAGCAGCAGCAGGTCCGGACGGTGTTGGCGCGCCAGTGCCAGGGCCGCAGGCCCATCCCCGGCCTCGCCGATGCAAGCAAAGCCCGGCAACTCCGCCAGCAAATCCCGCAGCCGCCGCCGCGCCAACGGCTCATCATCGACCACCAGCACGGTGCGATTCACGGGGCCCACCGCAAAGTTATCAGGACGCGAAACTGCCCGCCCGCCGCCGCCGCTTGGAAGCGAAAACCAGCCGGATAAAGAGCCGCAAACCGCGCCCGGGTGTTGTCCAGCGCGGTCTGCGAACCAGTCGATGGCAGAGGCTGCTCAGGCAGGGGGTTTTCCACGCAAATGCGCACCTCGCCGCGGCGCGGATCCCGGGCGATGGCCAGCCGCAGGCAACCGCCTTCAGGCAGCTGTTGTACCCCGTGCAGCACCGCATTTTCCAACAGCGGTTGCAGGCTAAGCGCCGGCACCGGCAGATCTTCCAATCCGGCCTCGACTTCAATGGCCAGCCGCAACCGCTCGCCCATGCGCAGCTGCTCAATGGCCAAATACTTGCGACACAAGGCCAATTCAGCGGCCAGCGACACACTGGCACGGGTTTGCAAGGTGGCGCGCAAAATATCGGACAGATTGAGCAACGCCTCCTCGGCTCGCGCCGCATCCGTGCGCAACAGCGCGGCGATGGAATTCAGGCTATTGAACAAAAAATGCGGTCGGCTACGCGCCTGCAAAGCGGCAAATTGCGCCTGCATCAGCCGCCCCTGTTGCCGCTGCAGCGCGCGCTGAACATAAAGCAAACGCAGCAACACCGCGCCCACCATGCTGGCCACCAACACGGTCTCCCCCCAAAAAATAAGCATCCCCCCCGCGGTGCCCGGCAACAGGGCCGGCACCCAGCGATAAGCCAGCAACGCACAAACGGACGCCGCCACTGCCACCCAAAGCAGAGCCAAGCTTGCTGTGCCAGCCAGCGGCCAAGCCGCCCCCCAGCGGCGCAGCAAACACAGCCCCGCCGCCGCGAACAGCAGGATCCAAGTGGCGTACAAAAACAGCGCCCCCGCCTGCAGCAGATCCAATCCGCCAAGCCCAGCGCGCAGCAAAATCAACAAGCCGCTCAGCCCCACGGACAGCAACAGCAGGCGCAGCAAAGCCAGCGGGGCGCAAAGGTTCGGCAGCCAAAATTCGCTATCGGCGGTCGCAAATGGGGGGTCGGTCGGCACAGTCTAAGCCCGGCGGGACTCGGCGCAATAGGGGGCGGCAAAGCATAGCCTAGTTAGCGGCGGGCAGGGCAATCGCGGCGCAGCGAGTCGCTACCCAGCGGCGGTATAATGCGCCGCTTTTAGCGGGGCGACCCGGCGACATGTCCAAGCATCCCAACAAACCCAAGCCTGCAGGCGATTCACGCCTGTGGGGCGGACGTTTTCAAGAATCGACCGATGCGTTTGTGCAGCAGTTCACCGCCTCGGAAGCCATCGACCGCCGCCTGTATGCGCAGGACATTCAAGGCTCGCTCGCGCATGCGACCATGCTCTGCCGCCAGGGGGTGCTGAGCGACTCCGAATTGGCGCAAATCAAGGCGGGCTTGCAGCAAATCAAGGCGGACATCGAAGCCGGCACCTTCGATTGGTCGCCGCAGCGCGAAGATGTCCACATGAACATCGAAGCCGCGCTGACCGCAAAAATCGGCGCGGCAGGCAAAAAGCTGCACACCGGCCGCTCGCGCAACGACCAGGTCGCCACCGACATGCGCCTCTGGCTGCGCGAGCAGATCGACCAGATCGGCGGCGAATTAACCCGCCTGCAACGCCACCTCATCGAGCAAGCCGAGCAACACGCCGCGACCATCATGCCCGGCTTCACCCACCTGCAACCAGCGCAGCCGGTCACTTTCGGCCATCACCTACTGGCGTGGAACGAAATGCTGCAACGCGATGCCGAACGCCTGCGCGACTGCCGCGCCCGCCTGAATTATTCGCCGCTCGGTGCCGCCGCCCTAGCCGGCACCCCCTACCCCATCGACCGCCAGATGACCGCCCAACTGCTCGGCTTTACCGCGCCCACCCGCAACTCACTGGATTCGGTCAGCGACCGCGACTTCGCCATCGAATTCTGCGCCTGCGCCAGCCTCTGCCTGATGCACCTGTCGCGCATGAGCGAGGAGCTAATCCTCTGGGCCTCCGCCCAATTCCGCTTTGTCGCCCTGCCGGACCGCTTTTGCACCGGCTCATCGATCATGCCGCAAAAGAAAAACCCCGATGTTTTGGAGCTAGTGCGCGGCAAATCCGGGCGCACCTTCGGCAGCTTGATGGCCCTGCTGACGCTAATGAAATCCCAACCGCTGGCCTACAACCGCGACAACCAAGAAGACAAAGAACCGCTATTCGATGCCGCCGACACCATGCGCGATTGCCTGCGCGCCTTCGCCGATCTAGTGCCCGCCATCGCGGTGGACCCGGCCACCATGCGCGCCGCCGCCAAAGCCGGTTTCAGCACCGCCACGGACTTGGCCGATTATCTGGTGCGCAAGGGGCTGGCGTTCCGCGATGCCCACGCGGCGGTGGGCCGGGCGGTCGCCCACGGCATCGAACAGGGCAAAGATCTGGCCGATATGTCGCTGGCCGAATTGCAGGAATTTTGCCCCCAAATAGACCCCGATGTTTTCGCCGTGCTGGAATTGGACGGCTCAGTCGCCGCCCGCAACCACCCCGGCGGCACCGCCCCCGACCAAGTCCGCCAAGCCGCCCAAGCCGCCCGCCAACGCCTGGCCGACTAAGCCACCCGCCCCGCTATCCGCCCAATCCCCTCTCCCGCCCGCCGCCACAGTGCGCGACCGACCGAAAAAAGATATGCCGCTCAATCTCCCGCCCCCGCATTGCCGCCTCTCACGAAGCCGCCCTAGCATTCCACCCAGCACCCTCCCGCCCGCCCCGCATAGCGGTGTCACTAAATCTGCCCGCGCCGGGGCTAGCCCCCTCAGATTTTTGCGCTATGGCTAGATTGGCCAAGCTGTTATCCGCCAACGCACCACGGACCGCCCAAATCCTTGCCACAAACGACCGCTCCACCCGAACTCCCACGCCCGCTTGCGCACCACCACGCTCCGCAGCGAGCAGAACGCAATTCCCCGCCCGTACCCGGCGCACCCGCCTGAAGAAGAGCGACACATTTTGTTCAAGGCCAATTCTCCGCCTACACCCGGTGCCCCTCTTTGCCCTGAAGTCTACCTGCCGCTTTTTTCAATTTTCCGCCCGCGCCTTACGCACCCAACCCATACGATTCGCCCAACTCGTTGCCCTAATTCTCCGCCCGCGCCCGGCTCCCCCCTAGCGGCCCGCCATCGCGCATCAGCGATTCCTCGCGACAGCTTCGTTTGCGCTGCCAAGCGAATCCGTTTGGACTACTGGCTAATCTAAGCCTGCCGATATCATCGACCAATTCAATTCAGCCGCCCCCGGTTTGCGCCATTGCCGGGCCCGTCATCAGCCCGGACCGCCGGACCTTTGCAACGGCTTCAATAGCTGCCAAGTCTGCCGCTTAGCTGCCGCACTTTCCAACATATCCGCCAGGCTCGGGGTCAGCAAAAAATTCACCCCCTGACTGTCGACCCGCGCTGGCAGACGCGGCGGTGTTTCCGCCTCCGGCAGCAAAAGGCGATGGCCGACCGCGCCCATTAGCCACACCGGGCGGGGGCGGTCGCCTGGCTGTCTAGGTTGACCAGCCACCACCGCAGCCAGCCACTCGGTCGCCGCACTAACATCCGCCGCCACCCCGGCCAGCGGCCACTGGTGGCGGTGCAATTCGGTGCCCGCATGCCCGGGCCAGAGCGCACGCAGGATATTATTAAGCAACTGGTGTTTAGCGGCCACTAACTCAGCGGCCGGCCCATCCGCTTCCAACACCAAAACGCGCTCGCAATTCCACAACAGCAGGTCGAATTCCAGCCTGGCGACCGGTTTGACCGCCGCAGCCTGCACCGGCGGCGTACGCCGCACCGCTCGCCGCGGGGCAGGTCGTTGAATCGGCGTAGCTTTAGGTGTACCACGCCCCCTCGCCGCCGGACGCACAGTCGCCGCCTCCGGCTCCGCCCGCAGCAGGCGCAACGCCCGCCGCCGATACTGCACCACGCCGAGCGCATGGAGATCGGGGTGAGCACCCGCCAGAGATTCCTGCATAGCACTGCCGCAAAAATCAGCCATTTATCACCCGCCAATAATAAGGCAAAGCACCCCGCGATTACTTATGGGATGTACGCCAATGGCAATTTTTGACCGTGGTTTTGCTGCCTTCTGACCACGGCACTATATGGCCAGCCTCCATTTCTTCGATCGGGTAATGCTCGCTGGTCTCGGCACAAATCCCATTTTGCCGATCGTAGGCTTCGTTTCGCATGGCCTCGGTAAAACTACGCAAGTTCAGGTGCCTCTCGTCGCCGTCCAGCACATAAGCCCACACGCCAGATTTTTTCTGCACCTCATCATCCATTAGCAGCTTCTTTATTTTAGATTCCAGCTTAACGGGGTCAAGAGCGCGCCGGTGATGAGCAGCGTAAAGCTCGCCCCATTTAAGCCCTTTCATTTGTCTTCGATATTTAGGAAAGGTGGCTTTCACCCAATCGATAACAGACCTAAAATGATTCCACAATGCAACCGCGCTTTTATCTTTGGCTCTGTCTTAGATAACTAGCCCATACTCCTCCAACTATCACCGTAAACGATGCTGTCTGGGGGTTACTTTGCGCTCGATGATGGGTGGTAGCGTCTTGCTTTTAGCACCACGAATCACGCGAGCATAGACCCTGCCACAAAGAATGCTCCATCAAGCAACATCGCTTATACCAGCCAAGATGACTCTTTCTCATGTTTTCTAGTACAAGACCTTAGGCTGCTATCTGGTACGGCTCCAAAAGTTATCGCATTTATCTTTGCGGGTGAATGTGCTTTATATTTAACGCCTAGCTTTATATTCTCACTAGACAAACTAAAAGCCGTGGGAATATCCCCTGCACGGTCTTCTTTCGACATAAATCTACGCCACTCCCAAACTATCAATGTTGCAAGTAATTTTCGAGGCAAGATGGAAAGCCAAAGATCTCAATCGGCCAGCTGTTCCAGAATATCTAAAGGGATGGCGGCGTTGGTGTGGACTTGTTGGACATCATCGAGGTCTTCCAGCTGTTCGACCAGCCCTAGTAGACTCTCGGCGGCGGGGCGGTCTAGCGGTACCTCGGTGCTGGCGACCATGGTGACTGCGGCGGATTCTGGCTCGAAGCCGGCGGTGAGCAGGGCTTGTTTGACTGCGCTTAGGTCTTCCCAGGCGGTGAATACTTCCAGCGAGCCGTCTTCCGCCGGTTCGATATCCTCGGCACCGGCGGCGAGCGCGGCATCGACTAGGGCATCTTCATCCACCCCGGCGGGCAGGCAAATTTGGCCGCGGCGGGTGAATAGGTAGGCGACCGAGCCATCGGTGCCGAGGTTGCCGCCGCGTTTGCTGAACAGGTGGCGCACGGCGGCCACAGTGCGGTTGCGGTTGTCAGTCATGCAGTCGACCAGCACCGCCACCCCGCCGGCGGCGTAGCCCTCGTAGGTGCATTCTTCGTAACTCTCGCCGGCGGCATTGCCTGCGCCGCGCGCTATGGCCTTTTCGATGGTGTCCTTTTTCATGTTGGCGGCTAGGGCTTTGTCCACCGCGGCGCGCAGGCGAGGGTTGTCGTCCGGGTTAGCCCCGCCTTTGGCCGCCACCGCCAATTCGCGGATGATTTTGGTGAATATCTTGCCGCGCTTGGCATCCACCGCCGCCTTTTTATGGCGGATGTTGGCCCATTTGGAATGACCTGCCATTGTTCGGTCCTCCTGCCTTAAGCCTGTCGCCGCCGCAAATGCAGATCGCGCAGCTGGGCATCGGTGACCGCGCCGGGCGCATCGGTCAGCAGACACTGCGCCGATTGGGTTTTGGGGAAGGCGATCAGATCGCGGATGGACGGGGCCGCGGCCATCAGCATCAGCAGGCGGTCCAGCCCCAGGGCCAGCCCACCGTGCGGCGGGGCACCGTAACGAAGGGCGCGTAACAGAAAGCCGAATTTTTCGTTAGCTTCGGCTTCTGAGATACCGAGTATTTCGAACACCGCCCGCTGCATGGCCGAGTCGTGAATGCGGATGGAGCCGCCGCCCAATTCGGTGCCGTTGAGCACCATATCGTAGGCGCGGGAGAGGGCTTGGCCGGGCGCGGCGCGAAGTTCATCGATGCCGACGGCGGGGGCGGTGAAGGGGTGGTGCATGGCATTCCAGCCGCCGTTTTTATCGCCGCTGCGCTCAAACATCGGGAAATCGACCACCCAAAGCGGGGCCCATTTGCAGGTGTAAAGGTTCAAATCCTGGCCGAGTTTAACCCGCAGGGCACCGAGAGATTCATTGACCATGCGGGCCGCGCCGGCGCCGAAAAACAACAGGTCGCCATTGGCGGCGTTCGCCCGTTCCAGCAGGACGCGGCGTACCTCGATGGGTAGAAATTTGACGATCGGGCTTTGCAGGCCGCCAGCTAGATCGGCGATGTCGTTGCATTTGATATAGGCCAGCCCCTTGGCCCCGTAGTTGCCGACAAAATCGGTGTAGTCGTCGATCTGCTTGCGGGTGATTTTTGCCGCTCCGCCGGGAATGCGCAGGGTGGCTACCCGGCCTGCCGGATCTTGGGCCGGGCCGGCGAAAACCTGAAAATCGACCGCCTGCATGAGATCGCCGAGATCCACCAATTCCAGCGGGATGCGCAGGTCGGGTCGATCGGTGCCGAAGCGCGCCATGGCTGCCGCGTGGGACAGGCGTGGGAAGTCGCCGAGGTCGACGTCCAGCAGGTCGGCGAACAGCTGCCGCACGGTGGTCTCGGCGATCGCCATGATGTTCTGCTCGTCCACGAAGGAGGCTTCGATATCGAGCTGGGTGAATTCCGGCTGGCGGTCGGCGCGCAGGTCTTCATCGCGGAAACAGCGGGCAATTTGGTAGTAGCGGTCGCAGCCGGCCACCATCAATAGCTGTTTGAATAGCTGCGGCGATTGCGGCAGGGCGAAGAATTGGCCGGCCCAGGTGCGGCTGGGCACCAGATAATCGCGGGCCCCCTCGGGGGTGGCGCGGGTCAGTAGCGGGGTTTCTATATCGAGAAAGCCCTGCTCTTCTAGGTGGCGGCGCAGGGCGGCGGTGGCCCGGGCGCGCAGGCGTAAATTGCGCTGCATGGGTTCACGGCGCAGGTCGAGAAAGCGGTCTTTCAGGCGCACCTCTTCGCTGACCGTGGTGTGCTCGTCCAGCTGAAACGGTGGGGTCTCGGCGGTGTTGAGGATCTCCAGATTTGAGCCAAATACTTCGATCTCGCCGGTGGGCATGGCCGGATTCACGGTCGCCGCGGTGCGGGCACGTACTTTGCCGGTGGCTCGTAGAACGTATTCCGGGCGCACTTTTTCGGCCAGCTGGAAATGCTCGCCGCCGTCCGGGTCGAACACCAGCTGGACGATGCCTTCACGGTCGCGCAGGTCGATAAAAATTACCCCACCGTGGTCGCGGCGGCGATCGACCCAACCGCACAGTTGTACTTCACGGTCCATATCGGCGGCGGTGAGGGTGCCGCAGTAGTCGGTTCGCATAGGGTTTTTATTGCTTCTGAGTTGGCGGGCGCGGGCGGGCGATTATACCTAAGCCGCCGAGCAATTTGCGCGTCACCAGTCGCCGGGTAATGGCAAATGCGCCCCGCTACGCTTACACTTGTGCGCCCTGCCCGGCATCGTCTGGGCCCGCTGAATCGGAGATCAGATCCCATGCGCGCCAGCCGCTATTTGCTCGCCACCCTGAAGGAAGTGCCCGCCGATGCGCAAATTGCCAGCCATCGGCTGATGTTGCGCGCTGGGCTGATTCGCCAGCTGGCCGCCGGGCTGTATAGCTGGTTGCCGCTGGGGGTGCGGGTGCTGCGCAAGGTGGAGGCCATTGTCCGCGAGGAAATGAACCGCGCTGGGGCGCAGGAATTGCTGATGCCGGTCGCGCAGCCGGCCAACCTATGGCAGGAGTCCGGGCGCTGGGAGCAGTTCGGGCCGGAGTTGCTGCGCTTTCAAGACCGCCATGCCCGCGATTTTTGCCTCGGCCCTACGCACGAGGAAGTTATCACTGATCTGGTGCGCAACGAGGTCAAAAGCTATCGCCATCTGCCCGCCTGTTTTTATCAGATTCAAACCAAGTTCCGCGATGAGGTGCGCCCGCGCTTCGGCGTGATGCGCGCCCGTGAATTTTTGATGAAGGATGCCTATTCCTTCCACCTGTCGGAGGGCTGCCTGCAACAGACTTATGCGGCCATGCACCGCGCCTATTGCGCTATTTTTGACCGCATTGGTTTCGATTATCGGGCGGTGCTGGCCGACAGCGGGAGCATCGGCGGCAGCCATTCGCACGAATTCCATGTGTTGGCCTCGGCGGGCGAGGATGCCATCGCCCTGAGCGACGCCAGCGATTACGCCGCCAATGTGGATATGGCGGTGGCCCCGGTGCCAGCGGCGGAACCGGCGACTGGCGGCGATATGGCGGAGGTCGCCACCCCCGGGCTCGGCAGCATTGCGGAGGTGGCGCAGCATCTGCGCATCGAGCCGGCGCGCATGGTGAAAACCTTGGTGGTTGCGGCGGCGGATGGGGGGCTGGTGGGGCTAGTCGTGCGCGGTGACCATAGCCTGAACGAGGTCAAGGCGGCCAAATTGGCGGCGGTGGCGGCACCCTTGCGCTTTGCCAGTGAGGCGGAAATTCAGGCCGCCATTGGGTGCCGGCCTGGCTCGCTGGGGCCGCTGAATTTGCCCGTGCCGCTGTTGGTGGACCATGCCGCTGCGGCCCTGGGTGAGTTCGTCTGCGGGGGCAATCGCGATGGGGTTCACCTGAGGGGGGTGAATTGGCAGCGCGATCTGGGGGAATTCGCCACCGCCGACCTGCGCAATATCGAAGCGGGCGAACCGAGCCCCTGCGGGCGCGGGCGTATCCGCATTCAGCGCGGCATCGAGGTCGGCCATATTTTTCAGCTGGGGCGCAAATACAGCGCGGCGTTAAACTTGGCGGTGCTGGATGAAAAGGGCCGCCAGCAGGTGCCGCTGATGGGCTGTTACGGCATCGGCATCAGCCGCATTGTCGCCGCCGCCATCGAGCAACATCATGATGAGCAAGGCATTATTTGGCCGGCTTCCATCGCACCCTTTGATCTGGCATTGGTGCCGATCAGCATGCATAAATCCACCGCGGTGGCCGCCGAATGCGAGCGGCTTTACGGTTTGCTTGGCGAACGCTACGAGGTGCTGTTTATGGATGAACCGGGGGCGCGTTTGGGGGCCATGTTGGCGGATGTCGAGCTTATGGGCATCCCGCATCGGCTGGTGGTTGGCGAGCGGGGGTTGCGGGGCGGCACCATCGAATACCGTGGTAGGCGTGATGCGGCGAATCGGGATATTCCCCGCGAACAGATCCTGGATTTTTTTGCCGAGCGGCTTGGCTCCTAATTGCGCCACTGTGCCGGGGCGGTTTGGCGGCAACCCCTTGCATTGTGTCGGGCTTGAACTGCGCCGAGAAATAGCCATCCCCCCCTGCCCTGCCCAGCTTCATTGATTGTTGTGGAAATTTACGATGTTGCCCATTGGCTAGACCCGGCGCGGGCGGTGCGGCGGATTGCGGGGCTGCCCGATCTGCTGTGGCTGGATAGCGGCTACCCGGCGGCGGGGCACAGTCGCTTCGATATTCTCTCGGCCTGCCCGGCGCGGCGGTTTGTGGCCCGTTCCAGTGCTCCGCCTGCGGTGGCGCGCTTTATCGAGCAGGCGCATGCTGCCCTGGCTGCGTTGGATTGCCCTGCGCCCGATGCGGGGTTGCCCTTTCAGGGTGGGTTGATGGGCTATTGGGGCTACGACCTGTATCGGGCGGATTTCGGTTTGCCGGCGGGCGCATCGCGGGGGGTGCCGGTGGCGTATCAAGGGCTGTACCTTTGGGCGTTGATTATCGACCATCGCTTGCAGCGGGCGCGGCTGCTGTTTCACCCGGCTTGCCCGCCGGCAACTAGGCGGCAGGTGGAGGCGTTGCTGTGTACTGCGGACGATTCGGGGTGGCCCGGCGACGCAGATTTTGCGCTGCATTCGGTTTTTGCGGCGGCGGAATCGCCCGCTCAGTACCGGGCCAAGATCGCGCAAATCCAGCAACATATTCTGGCCGGCGACATCTATCAGGCCAACTACGCTCAGCATTTTAGTGCGCATTATGCGGGCGATCCTTTAGCCGCGTATCTCAGTCAGCGCGCCCAGCATCCGGCCCCCTGTTCGGCCTTTTTGCGGCTGGATGAGCAGGCTATTCTGTGCCATTCGCCAGAGGAATTTGTGCGGATTGATGGGCGCGATATTGTCAGCCGCCCGATTAAGGGCACTGCGCCGCGCAACGGCGACCCGCATCGGGACCGCCGCAATGCCGCGGCGTTGCGGGCGAGCGGCAAGGAACGCGCCGAGAACTTGATGATTGTCGACCTGCTGCGCAATGATTTGGGCCAATCCTGCGAACCCGGCTCTATTCGGGTGCCGCGTCTGTTTGAATTGCAGAGTTTTGCCAATGTGCATCATCTGGTCAGCGAGGTGCGCGGGCGGTTGCGGGCGGGGTGCGACCCGTTGGAGGTGTTGCGCCGCTGCCAGCCGGGCGGTTCCATTACCGGTGCGCCCAAGCGGCGGGCGATGGAGATTATCGATGCGCTGGAAGTGCGCCCGCGCGGCATCTATTGCGGCAACATCGGCTATGTAAGCCGCTGCGGACGGGTGCAAACCAATATCGCGATTCGTACCATGCTGGCCGATAGGGGGGAGATGCACTGTTGGGGCGGTGGGGGGATTGTCGCCGATTCTGACCCTGCGCACGAATACCGCGAAACCCTGCACAAGGTCGGCCCGCTAATGCGCTCGCTGGAGGCCGATTACTTGGAATAGTCGCGCCGCCGCGGGCGATCGACTCAATCGACTGGCGTGGATTTTCACGTGTCCGGTGATGGAGATCTGCGCGGTTGATTGCAGTGCGGCAGGTAGAGTAGAGTCGGCGCATGCGGGCGGTTTTCACATTCCATTGAATGCGGCGAAAGCAGCCTGAAATCGCCCCGATTTAGGGTAAATAGGTAAATTGGGGCAAATAGGGCGCAAATTAGGTGCGATGGTGCTTGACATGTCCTGCCATGATTGCGTAAGTTGTGCAGCTTGCAAACTTGAACATGCAACGAGTTGGGGGGAATTATGAAGTTGAAGCGATTTAAGCTGGCCATCATGCTAGCGACTGGCCTGCTGGCCCTGCCGCCTTTGGCGCAGGCACAGACGGTCGACTCGGTGCTGCAACAGAGCCGCGGCAACACCGCGAATCTGCGTGCCGCCCAAGAGCGCATCGATGGCATCGCCGAGTCGACCGACAAGCTCTTGCAGGAGTTTAAGGTGGTCAACAAGCAGATCGACGGCCTGAAGGTCTACAACGCGCAGCAGGAGCTGCAAATTGCCGACCAGCGCAAAAGCCTTGACCTGCTGGAACGTTCCATCGCCAACGCCGCCACCATGGAGCGCGACATTGCGCCCCTGTTGGTCAATATGATCGACGGCTTGGAAGACTTCGTGGAGCTCGACCTGCCCTTCCGCCTCGATGAACGCCGCGAGCGCGTCACGCGATTGCGCAACAACCTTGGACGCGCCAACCTGTCGGTGGCCGAGAAGTTCCGCCAAGTGCTGGAGGCGTACAAAATCGAGCTCGACTACGGCAACAACATCGAAGCCTACACCCGCACCCTAGCGGTCGATGGGCAGGAGCAGGATGTCAATGTCCTGCGCATCGGGCGCATCGCGCTGACCTATCAGACCAAAGACCAATCGCGCGCCGCCGCCTGGAACACCGCGACCGGCGACTGGGAGGCTCTGCCGGGCAGCTGGAACCGCGACATTAGCGAAGGTCTGAAAATTGCCCGCAAGCAGTCGCCGATTAACATCATGAAAGTCCCTGTCTCCGCCCCACAGGAGGTCACCCGATGAAACCGCTACTGACCGCCATCGGCCTATTCGCCATTCTCGCCGCCGCGCCGCTGTGGGCGCAGAATGACGAGCCTGAGCCCGCCACCCTCGCCGAGCTGTCGGAAATGGTGCGCAACGCCGCCAACGCCGACAGTGCCACCTCGCGCCAACGCATCGCCCAGTTTCAGCGCGCCAAGCAACAGCAGCAAAGCCTGCTGAACAGTGCCCGCGCCGAGCGCGACCGCGAAGAACGTCGCAGTGAGCAGCTGAAAAAGACCTTCGACGAGAACGAGCTCAAGATCGCCGAAAAGACCAAACAGCTGGAAGAACGCCTCGGCTCGCTGAAGGAGCTCTTCGGCCACCTGACCGGCTTTATCGGCGATGCGCGGGAGTCCATCGACACCTCCATCATCTCCGCCCAATACCCAGGCCGCACCGACTTCATGCAGCTAATGGTCGACCAGATGTCCAGTAGCACCGAGCTACCATCGATCGGTGACATCAACCGCGTCTGGAGCGAAACCCTCGATCAGATTATCGAGGGCGGCAAAGTGGTGCGTTTCACCACCGCAGTGGGCAATGAAGAGGCCCGCGAGGTGGTGCGTGTGGGCAACTACAATTTGGTCTCGAACGGCGAATACCTGAGCTACGACCCGGCCACTGGGCGCATCTCAGTGTTACCGAGCCAGCCCGCTAAATTCAGCGACAGTGCCCGCCGCCTGCAGTCTGCCGAGGGCGGATTGAACGCCTTCGGCATCGATCCCACCGGGCCCAGCGGCGGCAGCTTCCTCGGCGCACTGGTCAGCATCCCCAGCTGGGGCGAGCGGCTCAGCACTCAGGGCGGGCTGGTCGGCTACGTGCTCATGAGCCTGCTCTCACTGGCCATTCTCATCGCCCTGCTCAAGTTTGTGCAGCTGACCCGAGTCGGCATCATGGTGCGCGCCCAGCTGCAAAACAGCACCGCCAGCACCAACAACCCCTTGGGCCGCGTCATCAAAGTGCATGAAGACGCGCCCGGCGTGGACACCGAAACCTTGGAGCTAAAACTCAACGAGGCCATCCTCAAAGAACGCCCCGCCATCGAAAGCTGGCTCAATGCGTTGAAAATCATCGCTGCGGTCGGCCCGCTACTCGGCCTGCTCGGCACTGTGACCGGTATGATTTTGACCTTCCAAGGCATCGCGCTCTACGGGGCTGGCGATGTCGGCGGCATGGCCGGCGGTATTTCGCAGGCACTGATCACCACGGTCTGGGGACTGATTGTCGCCATCCCCACCATCCTGTTGCACACCTTGGTCAACAGCCAAGCAATGCGCATCGTCCATATCCTAGATGAGCAGGCGGCGGGCATAGTCGCGGAGAAAGCGGAAAAAGCGGAGGGCTAATCCGATGTTTGGCAACGCCATCGAGGCCGTTCAGGCATACATCGCGCTCGGCGGGCCGGTCATCTATCTGATCGCCGGCTTGGCGTTTCTCATGTGGACGTTGGTGCTGGAAAGGGCGGTCTATTACTACGGTGGCGGCCTAAACCGCGATCTAAACGCCGCCATCAATGCTTGGGAAGAACGCGCCGAGCGGGTGTCATGGCACGCCCATCGGGTGCGCGAGAAGCTGATCTCCGAGGTATCGGAAAAGGTCAACACCTACCTGCCGATGATCAAAACCACCGTCGCGCTGGCCCCGCTCTTCGGATTGCTCGGCACCGTGACCGGCATGATTAACGTCTTCGAGATTATGGCGATTACCGGCGGCGGCGATGCGCGTCAGATGGCCACCGGGGTATTCAGTGCCACCGTGCCGACCCTGTCAGGGATGGTGGTCGCCATCGCCGGGGTGTTCGCCAACAATTTGGTCAGCCGCAAGGCAACCAACGAGAAAGCCCTGCTCGAAGACCATCTCACCATGGACCACTAAGACCACTGAGGCAACAAACCATGCCACAGCAACGCCAAGCCGAAGACGACCAGCAGATCGATCTCACGCCCATGCTGGACGTGGTGTTCATCATGCTGATTTTCTTCATCGTCACCGCCACGTTTATCAAGCTGCCGGGCACCGATGTATTGCGTCCCGAGGCCCTCAATGCCGAGGATCAAAAGCCCGCCATGCTCGCCGCCATCGATGACAACGGGCAGATCTGGATCAACCGCGAGCAAGTGGAGCCGCGCTTCCTCAAAACCCGCATCGCGGTGCTCTACGCGGAAAATCCCAAGGGCGATCTAGTCATTCAGGCGGATCAAGAGGCGCGGGTGTTGCAAATTGCGCAGGTCGCCGATGCCGCCCGCGAGGTCGGCGTGGAGAGCATCAACATCGCCGCCGAATCGCGTTAGAGAATTTCTTGAGGAATCGCGCTGATGAATCCGATGAATAGGCATTCCCCCCCAAATCGCCCCGCCACCCAGCGCGGTTACCTGCTGCTCGCCCAGTCAGCGGTCGCCGCCCTGTTTGTGGTGTTCGGCCTGCTACTGCTGATGCAATTTCTCATCAGCGCGGATTTCAAAGAGCCCGAGGATGCCGACCGCATCCGCATCGCTGACATCTGGCAGGAAGAGGCTGAGATCGAAGACAATATCAAAGAGCGCAAGGTCGAAGAAATCGACGACCCGGACGAACCGCCTCCCGATGTACCGCAGCAAGACATCGAACTAGACACCGATATCGAGACCATCGATATCTCCGGCGGTGCCACCGCCAAAGTAGACATCACCTTAGGAGCCGGGTTATCCGATGGCGACATCATCCCGCTGGTGGCGATTCAACCAGACTACCCGCGCCGGGCCCTAGAGCGCGGCATCGAAGGCTACGTGGTGGTCTCCTTTATCATTACCACCCAGGGCACCACGCGCAATATCCAGGTGGTGGAGTCCACCTCCAGCATGTTTGAACGCTCCGCCATGCGCGCCGCCTCCCGACTGAAATACAAACCGCGGGTGATTGACGGCACCCCGGTCGAGGTAGAACACTTCTACAAATTCACCTTTGAGTTGGCCGACGGCTAAGCCGATGTAGCCGCCGCTCCATAGACGCAAACAGACACTGCTAAGCCCGGGAGGCAGATCATGGATGGCAACCGATTCAGCGCATTCATTCTGGCGGCAATGCTGGCCCTAGCGGGTGCGGTGTCCGCCCAAGACGACGGCGAAGAGCGCAAATACGCCAACGTCAAGACCACCAAAGTCAAAGCCATCAGCCAAAAGCTGGCCAAACAGCTAGAGCCAGTGCGCACCTGCCTAGCCCCCGAAGGGGAAGAGGGCGAACCCGTGCCGGAGCCAGACCCACGCTGCGCCGAAAAGGCCCTCAGCAAGATCAACACCGCCAAGCTGCCGGGACACGAGAAAGCCGAGGTCTGGAACCTCTACGGCTACACCTACTACCTGCTCGATGACCAGCCCAAAAGCAAGGTCTATTACCTACGCATCATCAACGAGCCAGAAGCCAACGCGCCGCTGCGCAACCGCACCCTAAAAACAGTTTCACAGATCAGCCTAATTGAAGAAAAGTACGCCGAGGCACTCAAATACTATCAGGATTGGATGGCCCTACAAGAAATCCTCGGTGCGTCCGATTATGCGCTGCTCGCCACCATCTATTACAGCCTAGACAACCACAACCAAGCCCTCACCAATATTGAAAAATCCATTGAAATGATGGAATCGGCGGGCAAGATCGGCCAAGAAAATTGGTATTCCCTGCAACGCTCCATCTATTACCAGCGCGGCAACTACCCAAAGGTCGTCAGCATCCTCAAAAAACTGATCGCCAACTACCAAAGCCCGCGCTACTGGCGTGAACTCGGCGGCATGTACGGCGAACTAGAAGTTCCGAAAGACCAGCTCGCCGCCTACCAAGTGGCATCCTTGCAGAAAAAGGGCTTGACTACGGAACCGCAGCTGATGGCCCTAGCCTATATGTACATGGGTGCGGATGTGCCCTATAAAGGCGCGGAAGTCATCATCGCCGGAATTAAATCCGGCAAAATTAAAGAATCCGAGAAAAACCTGCGCGTACTCGGCAGCGCACTCTATCAATCCGGCGAGCTAAAAAAGGCCCTGCCATGGATGGAAAAGGCCGCCAGCAAAGCCAGCGACGGCGAGAGTTTCGCCCGCCTAGCCGGCATTTACGTCGACCTAGAACGCTACCAAGATGCCATCCGTACCGCCAACGAAGCCCTCCGCCGCGGCGGAGTAAAACGCCGGGATCTGACCCTGATGACCCTAGGCACCGCGCAATTCAATCTACAAAAGTTTGACGCGGCAATTCGCTCTTTCCGCAAAATAAAAGACGATCGCACCATCAAAAACCGAGACCAATGGATTCAATACGTGCAAAACGAGCAAAAACGCGAAGAACAGATCAAAGCATCGGGCATCGACCTAGACCGAATCCTCGGTCGAAGCTAAATTGCGCGAGTGAACAATGCAGAGCGATACAATAACAACTAAAGTCATTGAAAGCATATTCAGGCTGTAACCGAGCCATACTATCTACAAGCTAACCTCCAGCCATACTGAATATTGTGACCCTCAACAGAAGTTAAAGACGAGAAAATTTTGTTGCCGGCTTTGATGACTGCGGTTGATGATTTTCCCGCACACACGCGGATAAAACCATTGGCATTGCTGTCGGTGCCACGTTACCACTCAAGCGTATTTGCTAAAATCGAGTATTATTCTGCGACGCATCTGGGGCATGTCTTGACTGAGTCAAGCTCGCGATTGCCTGATTGGTGGTTGATTTTGGGGGCATTGTTGCTCGCTTGCTGCGCCAGTCGGTCGCTTTCCGCGGTGTCCGCCGCCGACACTGAAACTAACCTTGCGGAAAAAGGGTTTACCGTGCCAATAAACACCGAAAGACAGCCGCCGGTTGCCGATATTTGGCTGGAGGTCAGCGTCAGCGCACAGCGGCTGCGGGTTTTTGCCGGCAACCAATCGCTGGCCGAATATCCAGTTTCCACGTCCCGCTATGG
>JACONM010000012.1:0-110601 GCA_014323765.1 Cellvibrionales bacterium
GGGTTAGAAGGAGAATCGCTAGGGCGCGGTTGGCTACGCCGAGCGGTAACCAGTGGGCAAGGGCGGGATCGGCATGTCCATGTTGCATGCGACTACCCTCGCCCTTGTGCTGCGGGGGGGGGGGTGCTATGCGATGAACGGAAAGCGGGGTTTTGCTGTGCATGGCGTGGGCCTCTTTTGGCGGGGGATTGAACGGGATGAGCGGCGCATGATGGGGATCGCTGGTCGGTTTGTCAAGCGGTGGGCTTTGCCGTGCAATGCTGAATCGTTTTTTAGCGGTATTCCAATTGCCAGCCGTTGGCGGCGAGTATTCGGGACTCGGCTTGCAGGTCTTTTTCGGTTAGTGGGTTTGCGGTTAGCCAGCCGGGGGTGAAGGTGAAGGCGATCTGGCCTTCGCTGATCTGGCATTTGGGGGGTGGGGTGGTTGGATCTAGGCGGCGGATGTTTAGGAGTACGGCTAGGCGTAGCAGGGCGACTAGTAGGCTGATTTGCGGGGGGCTGAGTAGGGTGAAGTCGGCGAAGCGGCGGCGGTCGAAACCTTTGCGGTAGTGTTGCAGCAGGGTGGCGAGGATTTTTTGCAGCTCGCGGGAGAAGCCTGGCAATTCGCTGTGACCGATGATGTAGGCGGAATGCCTCTGGATGGCGCGGCGATTGATCTGCAGGCCGACCTCGTGCAGGGCGGCGGCCCAGCGCAGAAGCCGCTGCGCCCAGGGCCAGTTTTCGCCCTGTAGTGGCGCGGCGACCCCGGCGAGTAGCGCGTCTGCCGTGCGGGTGACCCGCCGGACTTGGGCGCGGTCGACCCTGTAGTGACGGGTAAGGTTGGCCACTGTGCGCTCGCGGACATCCTGATGTTGCAATCCTGAAGCCAGTTCGTAAAGCACACCTTCGCGCAGTGCGGCATCACTTAGGCTCATCTCTTTGATTTCCAGCCGCGCAAAGAGGGCGCGGAGGATGGCTAGGCCCGCCGGTAGCACCTCGCGGCGGTGTTCTTCTACCCCGGCGAGTTTGCGCACGTGGCCAGCGGCCAGCATGGTTTGCCGCGCTTGGGCTAGGGCGGCGGCGTTGAGGGGGGTGGGGGTGTCGCTGGTTTGGGTTCGGGTTTGGGCTTGGCAATAGTGCGCTAGGGCTTTGATCGAGCCGGAGCAGCCGATGGCCACCTGCCAGCCGGTGTGTTTGAAGCGCTGTTCGATCACTTCTAGGCGGCGTTCGGCGGCCAATTCGGCGGCTTGGAAGGCAGATTCGGTTAGGGTTCCATCGGCAAAATAGCGGCGGGTGGCGGTGACGCAACCGAGCGGCTGGCTGCTTAGCTGTTGGGGGGTGAATTGGTCGCCGATGGCCAGTTCCGTGCTGCCGCCGCCGATGTCTATGACTAGGCGGCGGCCATCGAGGTGGGTGGTGTGCGCCACGCCCTGATAGATCAGCCGTGCTTCTTCATCGCCGCTGATAACCTCGATGGGCACCTGCAGATGGCGGCGCGCTAGGCGTAAAAATTCGTTGCGATTGTGGGCGCGGCGCAGGGTGTGGGTGGCGACTGTGCGCATGTTGGTGTTGGGGAGCCCGCGCAGAATTTCGGCGAAATCTTTGAGGGTGTCCAGGCCGCGTTGCATGGCGGGGTGCGAGAGCCGGTTGTCGGCATCCAGCCCCTCGGCGAAGCGCACCATGCGCTTGTCGGTGACCAGCGGTTGCAGGGTGCCATCGACCACCCGCACAAGGCTCAGGTGGAAGCTGTTGGAGCCTAGATCGATGGCGGCGATGGTTTGGCGGTCGGGCGGGCTTTTTTGCTTTTGCATCGCTGGCGGTGCTTGGTTTTTTTTAGGGCTTTTGCCGGGTGCGGAGGAGCTCGTAGATCGCCTCTTGCGAGCGCAGTTTGCGGCGGTTGCCGCGGGGGACGTAGTGGTTTTGCTGTTGCGCGTCCACGATGCGGGCTTTTTGGTTGTCGGCGAATTGCAGTTCGAGGATGTCCAGCAGCTGGCGTTTGAGGGCGGCATCGTAGATCGGGCAGGTTACTTCCACCCGCCGATCGAGGTTGCGGGTCATCCAGTCGGCGGAGGAAATATAGACCTGCGGGTCGCCGGCGTTGTGGAAAACTAGGATTCGCGAATGTTCAAGAAAACGATCAACAATACTGGTTATCCGTATGTTTTTGCTGATATTTTTCAATCGGGAACTGGCCTCGCACATGCCGCGTACTAGCAGGCGAATCTGCACTCCGGCGCGGCTGGCGCGGTAGAGGAGATCGGTGAGCTGATCGTCCACTAGGTTGTTGAGCTTGGCGCTGAGGCGCCCTTCGCCGCCGGCTTGGGCGATGTCGATCTCGCGTTCAATGGCGGCGGTCAACTTGCTGCGGGTGTTGAGGGGGGAGACCCAGAGGTGCTGCAGGCGCGGCTGGCGGTAGCTTTTTTCGATGAAGCGGAAGACCGATTCGGCCTCGGCGCAGAGTTCCGGGTGGGCGGTGAACAGGGCGAAATCGGTGTAGATTTTGGCGGTTTTTTCGTTGAAGTTGCCAGTGGCGATTACGGCATAGCGTTTTGGGCCGCCGTCCGTCATGCGGGTGATGACGCAGAGTTTGGAATGCACTTTTAGCCCCGGGATGCCGAGGGTGACCTTGACGTTGGAATCGGCCAGCTTTTCGGTCAATTCCAGATTGTGCTGTTCGTCGAAACGGGCGCGGAGCTCGATGTTGGCGGTGACTTTTTTGCCGTTGCGGGCGGCGTCGATCAGCGATTCGATGACGCGGGATCTGGCGGCGACTCGGTAGATATTCACGCGAATGTCGCGCACCTGTGGGTCGGCGGCGGCTTGGCGGACAAATTCGGTGAAATAGCTGAAGCGGTGGTAGGGGTAATAGAGCAGCTGGTCGCCGGCATCGAGGGCTGCAAACAGGTTGCGGGCGCGTTCGAACCCGGCGCAGGCGAGGGCCGGCATGGGGGCAAATTGCAGCTGGCGGCGGCCGGGGTTGCGGAACTCGATAAAATCGCGGAAGTTGCGGTAGCGGCCGCCGGCGATCACGCTATCGAGGTCTTGGATGCCGAGCTTGGCGCACAGCATGCTGACTAGCTCGGCGGGCATATTTTTGTCGTAGCTGAGCCGCATGGGGTCGGCGGTTTTGCGGCTTTTTACGCCTTCGGTGAGCTTTTCGATGATGCTCATGTCCAGATCATCGTCCAGTTCGTATTCGGAATCGCGGGAGAATTTCATCGACCAGGCTCTTAGGGAGTCGTAGTCGACGAAGGGGCGGAAAATTTGGTCGAGGCAGTGGCGGATGACTTCATCGGCGAGCATGAAAT
This sequence comes from Cellvibrionales bacterium, assembly GCA_014323765.1. Taxonomy (GTDB): domain Bacteria; phylum Pseudomonadota; class Gammaproteobacteria; order Pseudomonadales; family GM7GCV1; genus GM7GCV1. The sequence continues at coordinate 3,288 of JACONM010000012.1, forward strand.
AGTTGCGGGCGTGGCCGCGGTCGGGCGGCACATTGATGAAACGCGGGATGCGGTCGGGCACATCGATGATGGCGTGTTGCTGGTCACTGCCGCGTTGGATCTGCACCACTAGGTAGGTGACCTCGGCTTCTAGGTGTTCGTCGAGGTGGATGTCTTCGCTGACCCAGATGGGCACGATGTGGCGCAGGATTTTGTCGCGGAAATGCTGTTCTAGCCAGCGGCGTTGTTTGTCGGATAGCTCGTCATCGCTGGAGATGAAGAAAATCTTTTTGTTGGCCAGGTCGGTCATGACCTGCTGGTAGATTTGGTCAAACTGGCGGCTGAGGGAGACGATCTTTTGCTGGATTTTGCTGAGCAGGCGGCGGAGCTCGGAGTCCTCGCGGCCGCTGCCTTCCGCCATGCTTTTGCGCCGTACTTCGGCCACCCGCACTTTGAAAAATTCATCCTGATTGCTGGAAAAAACGCCTAGGAAGCGCACCCGTTCGATCACCGGGTTGCGTGGGTCGGCGGCTTCTTGCAGGACGCGCTCGTTGAAGGCCAGCCAGCTGAGCTCTTTGGCGATGCGGTCGGGGGCGGGCATTTATAGGGTGCTGAGTTGCTGTTGTTGGCGGGCGACCTGTGCTAGGGCCGCCTCGGCTTCGGTGAGCCGCTGTCGCTCTTGTGCGACCACTGCGGCGGGGGCGCGCTCGGTGAACTGGGTGTTGGCCAGCTTGGTGCGGAGTTTTTCCGCGTCGGCGGTGAGTTTTTGCTGGGCTTTGGTTAGGCGGGCGAGCTCGGCCTGCGTATCGACCAGGCCGGCCAGCGGCAATAACACTTCCATTTTGCCGACTAGGGCGATCGAGCAGGGCGGCGGTTGGGTGTTTTTGTCTAGCCAATCCAGCGAGCGCAGGCCGGCTAGGGTGCTTAGCAGGGGCTGGTTGGCGTTGAGCTGGGTGCGCTCTGTTGTCGTGGCGTGGCGAATCAATAGCGGCACTTTTTTGGCGGGGGGAATCTGCAATTCGCTGCGCAGGGTGCGCACTGCCACCACCACGGATTGGAGTAGGGCGATTTCCTGTTCGGCTTGGGTGTCGATTTGCGATTCGTCGGGCTGCGGGTAGGGGGCCAGCATTAGTGAGTTGGCTTTGTGGCCGGTTAGGGGGGCGACTGTTTGCCAGATTCCTTCGGTGATGAAGGGAATTAGCGGGTGTGCCATGCGCAGGATGGCATCGAGAACTTCGATGAGGGTTTTGCGGGTGCCGCGGCGGCGCGCTGGGGGGGCGTCGGCATCGCGTAGCAGGGGTTTGCTGAGTTCCAAATACCAGTCGCAGTATTGGTGCCAGATTAGATCGTAGAGGCTGTTGGCGAGGCGGTCGAAGCGGTAGGAGTCGATGGCGGCGTTCGCATCCGCCAAGGTGCGCTGGAGTTGGGAGCGGATCCAGCGGTCGGCGGGGCCGGTCTCGCTGGGTAGGCTGAAGTTTTCTTCTGCCGCGCCGCTGTGTTCGAGCACGTAGCGGCTGGCGTTCCACAGTTTGTTGCAGAAATTGCGGTAGCCTTCTAGCCGGCGCATGTCCCAGTTGATGTCGCGCCCGGTGCTGGCCAGTGCGGCTAGGGTGAAGCGCAGGGCATCGGCCCCGTGCGCTTCGATGCCCTGCGGGAATTGCTTGCGGGTGCGTTGGGCGATGCGGGCGGCGGCTTGCGGTTGCAGCAGGTGGCGGGTGCGTTTGGCGACTAAGTCGTCTGCCGAGATGCCATCGATCATGTCCAGCGGGTCGATGACATTGCCCTTGGATTTAGACATTTTTTGGCCTTTTTCATCGCGGATTAGGCCGGTGACGTAGACCTCGCGGAAGGGCACCTCGCTGCGCAGGTGCAGGCTGAGCATGATCATGCGCGCCACCCAGAAGAAGATGATGTCGAAGCCGGTGACTAGGACGTTGGTGGGGTGGAAGCGTTTTAGGTCGGCGGTGTCCGCGGGCCAGCCGAGGGTGGAGAAGCTCCATAGGGCGGAACTGAACCAGGTGTCGAGCACGTCTTCGTCTTGGCGCAGGGGGGTGTCGGCGAGATTGTGGCGGGCGCGGACTTCTTGTTCGCTGTGGCCGACGTAGACGGTGCCATCGGGGTCGTACCAGGCGGGGATGCGGTGCCCCCACCAGAGCTGGCGGCTAATGCACCAGTCTTGCAGGTTGCGCATCCAGCTGAAGTACATGTTGGCGTAGGAGTCGGGCACGAAGCGGATGTCGCCTTTTTCGACGGCGCGAATGGCGGGGCCGGCTAGGGGCTCGATGCGCACGTACCATTGGTCGGTGAGCATGGGTTCGATGATCGCGCCGGAGCGGTCGCCGTGGGGGACTTGGAGCGGGTGGTCTTCGGTTTTTTCCAGCAGATCACGGGTGCTGAGGGCGGCGAGTATTTTTTTGCGGGCGGCTTGGCGGTCTTGGCCGGCGTATTCTTTTGGGATGGGGGTGCTGGCTTGGGGGTCGAGTTGCCCATCGGGGTCAAAAACCTCGAAGTTTGCGGCGATGTGGCCGGCGAAGTCCAGCATGCGAATCATTGGCAGGCGGTGGCGGCGACCGATTTGCCAGTCGTTGAAATCGTGCGCTGGAGTGATCTTTAGGCAGCCGGTGCCGAATTCGCGGTCGACTTCCGGGTCGGCCAGAATTGGGATGCGGCGGTTGACTAGCGGCAGAGCGACGAACTTGCCGACTAGATCGGTGTAGCGTTCGTCCTGCGGGTGCACGGCGATGGCGGTGTCGCCGAGCATGGTTTCCGGGCGGGTGGTGGCGACCACCAGATAGGATGCGCCGCGGGCGGTGGTTGCGCCATCGGCGAGCGGGTAGCGCAGGTGCCAGAGGTGGCCTTTTGTGGCGCGGTTTTCGACTTCTAGGTCGGAGATGGCGGTGCGTAGCACTGGGTCCCAGTTGACCAGCCGTTTGCCGCGGTAGATCAGCCCCTGTTCGTAGAGCCGCACGAAGACGGCGCGCACTGCCTGCGAGAGGCCATCGTCCATGGTGAAGCGTTCGCGGCTCCAGTCTACCGAGGTGCCGAGGCGGCGCATTTGTTGGGCGATCTGGTTGCCGGAGGCGGCTTTCCATTCCCAAACTTTGGCGATGAAGGGGTCGCGCCCGAGGGTGTGGCGGTCTTGGCCGTCTGCTGCCAGCTGGCGTTCTACTAGCAGTTGGGTGGCGATGCCGGCGTGGTCGGTGCCGGCCTGCCACAGGGTGCTTTTGCCGCGCATGCGCTGGGTGCGGATCAGCGTGTCCATCAGGGTTTGTTGGAAGGCGTGGCCCATGTGCAGGCTGCCGGTGACGTTGGGGGGCGGGAGCATGAGGCAGTAGGGTTCCCCGTCTGGTTGCGGGGTGAAATAGCCCTGTTTTTCCCAGTGGGTGTACCAGCGGTGTTCGGCTTGGGCGGGGTCGAAATTTTTTTGCATTGTTGCGGGCGGTTTTGGGATGGGCGGCGTGGGCCTTGGTGGGTTTGTGGCGGCGAGAGGCGTGGATTATAGCTTGTCGGGTTGGTGGGCTGGGCGGAGTGGAGGGTGCGCGATTGTTTGCTAGGGGTTGATTTTGTGGGCGTTTAGGGGGTGGCCGCGTTGTTGGTAGTGGCGCCATTTTTTGCGCGATTGTTGGAGTGCTTCGTGGTGGGCGGGGACGATTTCTAGTAGGCGGGTGAAGCGGGCGAAGCCGGTGGGGGGCGTGGCGGCGAGGTTGATTAGGGTGTCTTTGAGGGGGGCGGGTGGGGATTGCCAGCCGATGACGACGGACTCGGCGGGTTTGGGGTCGGGGGTGGCGGTTTCTGTGAGCTGGTGCGGGATGAAGCCCCAAGGGCGGAAGGTCCAGAGCAGGTCGTCCAGCAAGCTGGCTTGAGTGCGGTCGGCGCAGTGGAGGTAGAGGGTGCCTTCTTGGTGGGCTTTGGCGGCCAGTTTGCAGGCTAATTGCTGGGCAGCGGCGGGGCCGCCGCCTTGCAGGATGTAAAAATCGATTCGCGTCATGCGGCCTGTGCGCAGCTGCGCAGGTATTCGACGAGCAGTGAGACCGGGCGACCGGTGGCCCCTTTGGTGTCGCCGCGGTGCCAGGCGGTGCCGGCGACATCCAAGTGCGCCCATTTTTGCTCGCTGGTGAAGTGCGACAGAAAGCAGGCGGCGGTGACGCTGCCGGCACCGCGCCCGGCGATGTTGGCGAGATCGGCGACTTTACTTTCCAGCTGAGCTTTGTATTCGGTCCACAGTGGCATGCGCCAAGCGCGGTCGTAGATGCGTTCGCCAGCGGCCAGCAGGGCCTCAGCCAGCGCGTCATCGTTGGCGTATAGCCCGGAGGCTTGGTGGCCGAGGGCGACGACGCAGGCACCGGTCAGGGTGGCGATGTCGATCAGGCTGGCTGGCTTGAATTTGGCGGCGTAGGCCAGTGCGTCACACAATACGAGGCGGCCTTCGGCATCGGTGTTGAGGATTTCGATGGTTTTGCCGGCCATGGAGCGGACCACATCGCCGGGTTTGGTGGCGCGACCGCCGGGCATGTTTTCTGCTGCGGCGACTATGCCCACCAGGTTGATGGGCAGGGTGCTGCGGGCGGTCGCTTGCATGGCGGCGAACACGCTGGCGGCGCCGCACATGTCGAATTTCATCTCGTCCATGGCCGGGCCCGGCTTTAAGGTGATGCCGCCGCTGTCGAAAGTGATGCCTTTGCCGACCAGCACATGTGGGGCGATTTTGGCGCGGGTGCCGCAGTATTTCATGACGATGAGCCGTGCGGGGTGTTGCGAGCCGGCGGCGACCGAGAGCAGGGCGCCCATGCCGAGCTTTTGCATTTGCCGCTCGCCTAGTATTTGGGTTTCGATGGCGGAGTGGTCGGCGGCCAGTTGCACGGCGGTGTCGGCGAGATCGGTGGGAGTGCAGTGGTTGCCGGGGGTGTCGCCTAGGCGGCGGGCGAAGTTGATAGCCTCGCCGAGAATCTGTGCCGATTTTAAGGTCTCGGCGAGCTGCGGGTCTTGGGTTAGAAAGCGCAGGTGTTGGAGTTTCATTTTGGGCGGGGGGGTGCTTTTGAATTCGGTGTAGCGGTAGTCCAGTTGGCACATGCTGAGCACCACGGATTCGGCCATGGCGCGGGCTTTTTCGGGGTCGAAGACACTGAGATCTAGGGTGGCTTGTGGGAAGTTGAGGGCGGCGATATGGTTGGCTACGCCGTCGCCAAAGGCCCACAGGGCGAGCCGCGATAGGTCGCTGTTTGGTAGGCGGTAGAGCAGCAGGGCGCGACCGAGCGGCGAGTCGCTGAGCGGGACTAGCAGGTTTTGATAGGCGGTCTTGCCGAATGCGCCGCAGCCTAGCACTGGGGCGAGGGCGGCGGTCAATTCTGCCGTCGGTGCGGCGATTGGCTGGTCGGCATCGTCGAGCAGAATTGTGCGACAATCGGTGCCGCCTGGGTCTGCCCCGTTCGATACGGGCTGTGCGCTAAACTTCATTTTTTGTCTCCCCCAATCGGGCATTTATGCAGGGCGGGCAGTCTAAGCTAAGATGATCCTTTTCCGGTACCTATCGAGCCGAATTCTTTTGACCGCCATGGCAGTGGCGGCGGTGCTGAGTTTGGTGGTGATGAGCGGGCGGTTGGCGCGGTATATTTCGGCGGCGGCGGAGGGGCAGTTGGCTCTTGGGCTGATTTTTCCGGTGGTGTTTTTGCGCATGCCGCAGCTGTTGGAGGTGATTTTGCCGGCCTCTACCCTGCTTGCCATTTTGTTTGCGCTGGGCGACTTGCACGAGAAAAACGAGATGACGGCGGTGCATGCCGCTGGGGTCGGTCACGGACGGGCGCTGGGGATTGGCATGGCGGCGGCGGCGGTCGTTGCTTTGGCGGTGGCGGCGTTGAGTTTTTATATCTCACCGCTGGGTAATCAGCAGGTCGGGCGGTTGGTGGCGGAGCAGGGGGCGAGCGGGCCGTTGAGTCAGCTTGCGCCCAATCGGTTTTATGGGTTGCCGCAGGGCGGTACGCTTTATGTGGGGCAGGTGGAACGCGCCGCGCAGGCGATGGAGCGGATTTTTTTGCATCGCCCGGCCCCGCTGCGGGCGCGGGCGGCGGAGTCGTCGTCTGTTGCGGGGCGGCAGACTGTGGTCTATGCCCAGCGTGGTTATCGTACGGAGCGGGCGGCGGGCGGTTTTGCGGTGGTTTTGGAGGATGGTTTGAAGTTTGAAGGGGTGCCTGGGGGGGCGGATTTTCTGGTTACGGAATTTGCTCGCTATCGCCAGCAGATCGAAGCGCCGCAAATCGATGCTCGGGCGTTGACCACGGTGGAGGAGTCCGCCACGCTCGGCGAGCTGTTCGGCGGTGGGTCGGCGGCGCGGGCGCAGCTGCATTGGCGGTTGTCGTTGCCGCTCAGCGTGTTGCTGTTGGCGGCGATTGCACTGCCCCTGAGTCGCAGTAATCCGCGTCAAGGGCGTTATTACCTGCTGGTGCCGGCCATGCTGCTGTTTTTGTCCTATATGGCGTTGCTGAACACCGGGCGTGAGGCGGTGGCGAGCGGGCAGGGGGGGGTGCTGGCGCGGATTTGGGGGGTGCATTTGGGGGTTTTGCTTTTTGCTGTTGCGCTGAATTGGCCGGCTTTGTGGGCCGGTTGGCGGCACGGGGGCGGTGAATGAGTCGGCTGGCGCGGCATCTTTTTTGGCTGGTGGGGGCGGCGATTGGGTTCGTGCTGTTGGCTTTGCTGGGGCTGGATTCTTTGGTGGCGTTGGTCAGCGAATCGACCGAGATGCAGGCGGATTACGGTTTGCCGCAGGTGCTGTTTTATATTTTGCTGAAACTGCCTGCTAGTGCTGGCGAATACGCTGGGTTTGCGGCTTTGATCGGCGTGATGTTGGGGGTGGGGGTGCTGGCCAATAGCGGCGAGCTGATCGCGCTGCGTGCCGCGGGGCTATCGATCGTGCGGCTCGGCTGGCTGGTTTTGCAACCGGCTTTGCTGTTGATCGTGGTCGTGGCCCTGGTGACGGAATTTGTCGCCCCGCGCTTGGAGCAGCGGGCTGAGAGTGAGCGGCATTTGCTGCGCCACGGGGCGGCGGCGAGTGGGGGCGCGGGGTTTTGGGTGTTTGATCGGGGCACTTTCGTGCGGATTGGGGCGGTGGGGCCGGACGGTCAGCTGTTTGGGCTGGAGCGGTATCGGGTCGATGCCGCGAATAGCCGCTTGGAGGCCAGCCGGGCGGCGGTGGCGGAATATGAGCGCGGGCAGTGGCGCGAGCGCGAGCGTGCTTGGACGGCGGTTAGTCCTGCTGGAGTCGAGGTGGGGTCTGTGGCGGTCGGCATTTGGCAGACCGGGTTGCAACCGCGGTTGTTGGCGATCTCCGCTTTAGAGGCCGGGCAGCTGTCGTTGCGTGATCTGTTGCGCTTCAGCCGGTATTTGGGGGCGGACCAGCGGCGCGCCCGCGAATATCGCTTGGCCCTTTGGCAAAAGATTTTGGCACCGCTGGCTACCGCGTCGCTGGCGTTGGTTGGGCTGTCTTTTGTGTTGGGTAGCGGACGGCGCGTGGCGGTGGGCGAGCGCATTTTTGTCGGCGTGATGGCTTGCACTGTGATTCAGCTGTTGCAGGATATTTTTGGCCCGGCTTCGGTGGTTTGGGGGTTTGCCGCGCTCTGGGCGGTGTTGGCGCCTATTGCGCTGACTTTGGGGTTGGGGTTGGCGTTGTTGCGCTTGCGTACCTAGCTGGCGTTGAGAGCGGTGCGATGCAGCTGGGCGTAGGCACCGCCGCGGGCTAACAGGGCGGCGTGGGAGCCAGTTTCGACAATTTTGCCTTGCTCTAGGACGGCGATGAGATCGGCATTTTCGATGGTCGAGAGGCGGTGGGCGATGACTAGGGTGGTGCGGTTGGCGGTGATGGCGGCGAGGGCCTGCTGGATGTGCCGCTCGGATTCGTTGTCGAGGGCGGCGGTGGCTTCGTCCAATATCAGAATGGGCGCGTCTTTTAGAAAAGCGCGGGCTAGGGCGATGCGCTGGCGTTGCCCGCCGGACAGCGACAGACCGCCTTCGCCTAGTCGGGTGGCAAAGCCGTGTGGCAGGGATTCGATAAATTCCAATGCGTGGGCGGATTTGGCTGCTGCGATGATCTGCGCCTCGCTGCGGTCTGCCAATTCTCCGTAGGCGATGTTGGCGCGGATGCTGTCTTCGTAGAGCAGGATATGTTGGCTGACCACCGCCACTTGGCGGCGCAGGTCGGCTAGGCGGTAATCTTCGATCGGTTGGCCATCGAGAAACAGGGTGCGCGGCGGGGGCGGGTTGTGGCGTACCACTAGTGAAGCTAGGGTGGTTTTGCCGGCTCCGGAGCGGCCTACTAGGGCTAGAGTTTGTCCGGGTTGCAAATGCAGGTCGATGTCTTTTAGGACTGCGGTGTCAGTGTCCGGGTAGCGGAAACTTAGGCTGCGGAACGTCAATTCGCCGCGGGCGCGGACCAGCGATCGCTGGCCGTGGTCGGGTTCGGGCGGCTCGTCCAAGACCGCGAAAATGCTTTGCGCCGCCGCGATGCCTTTTTGGAGATTGGTGTTGATGGCGGTTAGCTGGCGTAGCGGGCGGGCGAGCATGGCTGCAGCAGCTAGGTAGGCGAGGAAATCGCCGGTGTCCATGCTTTCACTTAGGGCCGGGCTCAGGCCGATCCAAAACAGCAGGGCTAGGGCGCAGAAGGTGATCACCTGAATCAGTGGGCTGCTGATCTCCGTCACCCGTGCCAGTTTTAGGCTTTGCCGCAGGTTGGCTGCGCTGGCGCGGCGGAAGCGGTTCTGTTCGTAGTCTTGTGCGCCGTAGGTTTTGACTTCGGCGATGCCGCGCACGGTCTCGCCCGCCACCTGCGCCACATTGCCCATGGAGGTTTGAATGCGGCGGCTGTAGCGGCGGAGTAGCGCGGAGGCCAGCGAGACCACGCTGCCGATCAGTGGGGCAATCAGCAGGAAGGCTAGGGTTAGCTTCCAGTTTTTGGAAAATAAAAATAGCAGCAGGGCGGTGATGGTCAGCCCCTCGCGCACTAGGGTTTGAATCGCGCCCGTGGCGGCGGCGGTGATCTGCTCGACGTTATAGGTGAGCATCGAGATTATGCCGCTGCTGCCGCGGTGCAGGAAGTAGCCCACCGGCAGTGACTCGACCCGTGCAAACAGGTCTTGGCGAATGTCATGCACCAGATTGCGCCCGACTAGGGTGATGTAATAGCCGCCCAGATAGGAGCCGATGCCGCGGGTGAAGGCCATGGCGACTAGAAACAGCGGTAGCGTCTGGCGTAGCTGCTCGGGGGAGCTGATCGGGTAAATGCGGCTGAGCAGCCCGTCCACCTCATCGGCTTCGCCAAAGGCCACTGGCAGATATTCCATGAGGGCGGCTAGGCTGGCTTGAGTCGCGCCATAGAGCGCGTAACCGCCTAGGCTGACGGCGAAGATGGGCCAATAGGGCAGCACGTAGCCTAGCAGGCGTCCGTAGACGGCCCAGCCATCGTGGGGTTCGTTAGCGGGAGCGGAAGCGGTGCGGGGCATGGCGAGTTATGTTTCTTGACGGGGTTTTTTTTGGCGAGGGTTTTGCCGGCGGGTTTTGGGGATGACCACCACCCGCGTGGCCGAGGCCAGATCGTGCCAGGTGCGCCCTTGCCGATCGATGATGGCATAGGCAAAGCCCAGCCCGCCGGCGGCGAGTGACAGTGTGCCGACGAGGGCGCGCATCGCCAGTTGTCGCCAGCTGGGGCGGGCACCGTGGGCATCGATCAGCCGCAGGTTCCACGTCTGCATGCCCAGAGTCGCGCCGCGGGTGCGCCAAAACCAGAGGTAGAAGGCGATTAGCGACAGATACAGCCCTAGCTGATAGAGCGGGCCTTGCAACAGCGGTTGAAAATGCGGGCCGGCCAGCAGCACTTCGGTGTCGCCGCGGGCCTGGATCTGCAAGCCTGATTCGCGCATCCCCAGCCGTTCGGCGAGGAGCGCGACGGCTAGGGTGTAAAGAAACGCCACCGCAAAGAGCAAGAAACTATCGTACATGCCGGCGGCTAGGCGGCGTAGCAGGCTGGCACTGGGCAGGCTGTGGAGTGCGGGTTGGGGCATTTTCTGCACGGTGGGCGGCGGGGTTGCGCAATTCTAGCAGAGGGCGCAAAGTGGGCCGCTTGCGGTATCATGGTCGCCAGCGAAATAGCCGGGCGGGGAAGACCGATGAGACTAAAACCGAATCTGAGATTGGCGGCAGTGCTGGTGCTGCTTGTGCTGCTCTTGGCTGCGCTGGTCTATCTTTTTGCCGACCGCGATTCGGATCCGCCGCCCCGCGAGCAGGTGCCCGCCGAAGTGCCGCCGGCAGTGCCCGCCCCGCCCCGTGAATTGCCGCCCCCGCCTGAGCAGGTCAGCGACACCTATCGGCTGAGCGGCACCTTGCCGGCCCTTGATGCCAGCGATGAGGCCCTGTTCGGTCATCTGTCCCTGCTGCTCAGCGCGGTGCGGTTGGGGCTGTTGGAGGGCGATCAATTTCTCCGCAAACTGGTATTGCAGATCGACAACGCGGCGCGGGGGCAGCTGATCTATCAGCACAGTCCGTTGCGGGCACCGGCGGCGGCATTGCAAGCGGTCGAGCGGGATGGCGGGTTATTTCTCGACCCCGCCAGCCACGCCCGCTACGCGCCCTATGCCGAATTGGCCACGGCGGTGGACCCGCGGCTGTTGGTCGCCTATTACCGTTTCTACGAACCCCTGTTGCAGGAAGCCTACGCCGAGCTGGGTTATCCGCCGGAGAACTTCCGCAGCACTCTGATCGCGGCTATAGATCAGACCCTCGCCGCCCCGCTGGTGGAGGGCACGATCGAACTAAAACAGCCGGAAGCCAATTATTTGTACGCTGACCCGGCACTAGAATCGCTCAATATGGTGCAAAAACAGCTACTGCGCATGGGCCCCGAAAATACCGCCGCGATTCAACGTGCCCTGCAAGACTTCAAGGCGCGTATTCAATAAGCTCGGCTAGTCGCGCCGCAGTCGCTCGGATACGGCGATCGGGTTGGGGTAGTTGAACACCACTATGTAGCTGGACACCAGAAAGGTAATGATCGCGGTCGCTTGCACCAGCAAGCTGGCGGGCTCGCCGATCAGGCGGGTGTCGAAAGCCAAAAAAGCAATCAGCAGGGAAAACTCGCTGATCTGTCCCAGGCGAAAACCCAAGTCCCAAGAGAGCTCGCGAGTGGCACTTTTTCCGCGCACCAGATAGCTGAAAATCACCGGTTTTAGCCCCAACATCAGGGCGGCCAGCAGCAGGGCTGGCAGAGCAATCTCGCCAAGCATGTCAAAATTGAACCCGGCCCCCAGCGCAAAAAAGAACACCACCAGAAAAAAGTCGCGCAGTGGCTTCAGGCTGAGCGCGATGTACTGCGAGATGGGGCTGGTCGCTAGAGTAATGCCGGCGATAAAGGCCCCGATTTCCAATGCCAAACCTAGAGCCTGCGCCAGCTCGGCCACGCCCATGCACCAGCCGATCGCCAGCAAAAAGGTAAATTCTTGAATGCGGTCGAAGCGGGTGATAATCGGCAGCAGCAGATAGCGGGTGACCAGAAAAGCCGCGATGGTCACTGCCGGCACGGCCACCGCCGCCTTGGCCAGCGCGGCCAAGTCCAGCTGCCCGCCGGCACCACTGAGCAGCAGGATCAGCACAAAGATCGCCAGAAAATCCTGCAACAGCAGCAGGCCGACGATTAGCTCGCCGCTGTGGCGGTGGTGTAGCACGGTGGTCGGTAGCAACTTGATGCCGATGATGGTGCTGGAAAACATCATCCCCGCGCCGATTACTAGGCTTTCGGTCAGAGTAAATCCCCAGAGCCAAGCAAAGCCCGCGCCGATGGCGAAGAAGGCGGCGGAGCTCAGCAGAGTCACGGTGGTGGCTTTGCGCAACACGGCGAGCAGGGCGGTCGGCTGCATGTCCAAGCCGATCAGAAACAGCAAAAAGATAATGCCGATCTCGGCCGCACCATCGAGAAGCTCCAGATTGCCGACCAGCCCCAACCCGTGCGGACCGATGAGTGCGCCGAGTGCGATGTAGGTGATGATCAGCGGTTGACGACCGTACATGGCGAGGCACCCCAGCAGGGCCGCGCCGGTGAAAACTAAGAAAATATATTCGGTCAGCATGCGGTGCTCGGCTTGCGCGTTATCCCCGCCACGGCGCGGGGTGCAAGCGGTTTGATGGGTTCGCTAAATTCAATGGAATCGATGTCTAGCCGCGCCGCCGAAATAGCGGCAGCGGTTGATCGGCTGCCGCCTGATAGCTGTCGCTAAAATCGGCCAATGAGGCCAGCGCGGCCTGCGGGTCGTAGTGCTCGGCCAGCTCGAAGGCGTTAAAACCGACTCGCACCAGGTAGCTGAGCTGATCGCGAATGGGTGCGCCCACCGCCCGCAATTCCCCGTGGTAGTGGAAACGCTCGCGCAACAGGCGGGCCAGCGAAAAGCCACGCCCATCGGTGAAAGCCGGGAAGTGAATCGCGATCAGCGGAATATCGGTCAGCCCCCCTCGAATGGCGGCCGGGTCCTCGTCCGGTTGCAACAGCAGGCCGACGGAATCGGCGCGGGCGGTGATCTGCGCGGCGTTGGCATTCCAGTATTCCAAACTCACCAATACCGGTCCCGCCGGCAGCGGATCTTGCGCGGCCAACACCGGGCGCGTCCAGCGGTTATCGATAACCGCGCCGTCTTTAATCAGGGCGGGCATAGACCACGCCTTTGAAATGTTCGTGGCCTAGACGCCGGTAGGCTTCCAGAAAGCTTTCCCCCTCGACCCGCTCGGCCACGTAGCTGGCGATGATTTTCTCGATGACATCGGGCACTTCGGATTCTTCAAAGGCCGGGCCTAACACTTTGGCCAGAGCCGCATCCTCGCCCGAATTGCCGCCCAGCTGCACCTGGTAGTACTCGCGCCCTTTTTTGTCGACCCCCAGAATGCCGATGTGCCCCACGTGGTGGTGTCCGCAGGCGTTCATGCAGCCGGAGATATTCAGATCGAGGTCGCCCAGATCGTAGACGTAATCGAGGTCCGCAAAGCGACGCTGAATGGTCTCGGCGATGGGGATGGATTTGGCGTTGGCCAGCGAACAAAAATCGCCGCCCGGGCAGCAGACCATATCCAGCAGGGTGCCCAGCGTGGGGGTGGCAAAGCCGAGCGGCGTGAGTTCCTGCCAGAGCGGATAAAGCTGCGCGGCTTCGACATCGGCCAGCACCATGTTTTGTTCGTGAGTGGTGCGCGCCTCGCCGAAGCTGTAACGCTCGGTCAAATCCGCCACGCTGTCCAGCTGCGCGGCGGTAATGTCGCCCGGCGGCACCCCAGTCGGCTTCAGCGACAGAGTGACCGAGCGATAGCCCGCCACCCGATGCGCATGGGTGTTGCGCTCCAGCCAGTTGGCGAAGGCTTTGTCGCCCGCCGCCTGCTCGGCCAGGGTGGCGGTGGTCGCGGCGGGGTCAACATTGGCGTAGGGCGGGGCGGTGAAAAAGCCCTTGGCGCGGGCGAGTTCCGCCTCGGTCAGGGTGCTGGGCCCGTCTTTTAGGTGTTGCCATTCGGCCTCGACCGCCGTGCGGAATGCCTCTACCCCCATGGCGCGGACGAGGATTTTGATCCGCGCCTTGTAGCGGTTGTCGCGGTTGCCCTTCAGGTTGTAGACCCGCAGGATGGCTTCCAGATAGGACAGAATGTGGACGGCGGGCAAAAAGCGGCGAATTACCGAGCCGATGACTGGTGTGCGCCCCAGCCCGCCGCCGACCAATACTTCGAAGCCCGCCTCGCCCTGTTCATTTTGGCGCAGGTTTAGCCCGATGTCGTGGAAGCGCACGGCGGCGCGGTCGTGGGTCGACCCGCAGACGGCGATTTTGAATTTGCGCGGCAGGAAGGCGAATTCCGGGTGAAAAGTCGCCCATTGGCGCATGATCTCGCAATAGGGGCGCGGGTCGATCAGCTCATCGGGTGCGACCCCGGCGAATTGGTCGGTGGTGAAATTGCGGATGCAGTTGCCGCTGGTCTGCACCGCATGCATCTCCACCTCTGCCAAGTCCGCCAGAATGTCCGGTACGTCCTCCAAGGCTGGCCAGTTGAGTTGGATATTTTGCCGGGTGGTCAGGTGCGCGTAGCCCTTGTCGTATTGGCGGGTGATCGCTGCCAGACGGCGCAGCTGTGCGGCGGAGACTAAGCCGTACGGAATGCAAATGCGCAGCATGGGGGCCAGGCGCTGGATGTACAGCCCATTTTGCAGGCGCAGCGGCAGGAACTCCTCGTCCTTTATTTCGCCCGCCAAGTAACGCGCCGTCTGGTCGCGGAACTGTGCGACTCGGTCGGCGATGATTTGGCGGTCGGTCTGGTCGTAGAGGTACATGTTTTTGGCGCGGGCGGGCGGCAGGCGGCGGGTTGCTGGGTGGTGCAAACTATACCAGTGCCGCGCCCTATTCGGCAAAAGAGCGGGTCGCGAATGGCGGCAGGGTTAAGCAGGGCAAGGCGTTACTTTGGGCGGCGATGCAGGCGGCGTGGGGAATTGAGCCGTGCGCCGCTGCGCCACAGTTCCCGCCAAGAGGCCGGTCGGTGGCCGCGGCGGCGACATTGTGCGCCGACGCGAAAGGCCATGCTCCACTGCGCAAGCAGCACCCGATAGGCATGCAGCAGGCCGTAGGCCGGGTCGTAAATGTTGGCCGATTCCGAGCTAACGCCATTGACTTCTAAGACTTTGATATTGCGCCCGGCGCGTAGATCCTCTGCAGTCGGGGCGCGCAGGTCGTAGCGGCCAAAATAGTAGCCGCCGATGGCTTTGCTTAGGGTGTCGATCTGCGCCTCTAGTGCGGGGGTGATCAGTTCCGCGCCATCGAAAAACACCGCGCCGCGACAGTGGCTGCCGACCTCCACTAGGGGAATTTCCGTGCCCTGTGCCGGCACCTGCGCCAGCCGCTCGGCGTGGACGCGCAGAAAATGCGCTGGTCGGCAATGGGTGGGGGCTGCGGCCAGGATAAGCTGCTCGACGCTGGAGGTGCCATCCCCACGCAGGCTGGGGAAGGTTTTTTTGTTTATCGAGAAAATTTGCCCCGCGGGGTTGTCCGGCTCGCGCATATAAAAAACACCGAACTCCTCGCCCGCCACATATTCCTGCAACAGCAGCGCATGACCCGAATAGCGGGCGCAGTAGGCATCCAGGGTCGGCCGGTTGGCCACCACCTCCACCCCCAACCCGCGCTGGCCGCTGTTGGGTTTGAGCACCACTGGAAAATTGAGACCTGCTTCCGTCATAGTGGTCAGCGCATCGGCACCGCTAGAACCGGCGGGCAACAACCGGGTTTTTGCCACCGCTTGCGGAATGGCGCGTTGCAGGGCGAGCAGGTTGGCAGATTTGTCGATGTCCATTAGCCCGCCGACCGGCATGCCTGGGTTGGCGGCGGTGAACAGCAGCGGGCTGCGGTAGCGGAGACCGAGCAACAGAATCCACGCCGCCACCGGTAGATAAAACAGCCACAGCGGCCAGAATTCCCAGCGCAGCATGCGGCGCACTTTGGCGGCCCCCAGCACCCGCATTTTGTGCCAGCGATTCACGGTGGAATGGCGCGGGCGGGTGAAAAGGGCAGGGCAGGGCAGGCGGACACGGGCGGGGCGCAGGGTGAGATTGGCAGACCGGGCGGGGTGGAAAGCAGATCCGATGCGACTTGGTGAGATATCGGCGCGGCTAAGCCTGAATCATTGGGGCCCGATTCATCGAGGCCCGGCCTGCCTAGGCCGAGACCGGCGCACAGAGCGGCTCGTTGTATTGCAGGGTGGAGGGCGCGATGCCAAAGGCGGGCGGCACCTCGATATGTTGCATTTTTAGGATAGCGGCGATGAGGGCGTAATGATGCACCGTGTGGCCGTGGACGAAAAGCAGTTCGCGGCTCAGCGTGCTCGGCACTGGCGGGGCTGGCTGCGCATCCACCGCCAAGCGGACGTGCAAAGCGCATTCAGCGGCCCCCGCCAGCCCCTGCAAGCGGTGGCACAGTTGCCGCAGGCGCAACAGCATGGTGCTGCGCTCGGCTTCTTCCGGTTCGCCGCGCTGGCGGTTGTCGTAATCGATGAAAGCTGCTTCTGCGTCATTGAGACCATCGAGCAGCAGCTGATAATGATCGGCCACATGCCGCAAATGCTGCCCCACATTGGCGGCATAGGGCGGGATCAGGGCACAGTACTGAGCGTCCGAGATGCGCAACAGCAGCGGCTCCACCGCTTGCAGGGCGCGGACATTGGCATCGATCAGGCGGGCGATGGGCACGGTTTAGGGCACCAGTGGCGGGGTGTTTAGGGCGGGCGCGGCTAGTCGGCGGATCGAGTCGCAGCGCGGCGAGCGTCCCACCAGTGCATCGCAACCAGCAAAGCGCATGCCAGCCACACCGAACAGGCCATCGCAAACAGTTCGCCATTATCGGTGTTGCCTGCCGCATCCACCACCCGCACCACGCCGAGCGGGGTGAACAGGTGGAAGAAAATGGCCCCAGAGAGCACCCCGATGGTCAGCAATGCCCCGTACAGGCGGGTCTTGGGCAGCAGCAACAACCCGGCGGCGACCAGTTCCGCACCGCCGATCACGTAGCCGCCGATCGACTCAAAGGGCGCATAAATGGCGGCGGGCAGGCCGATGCCGGCCATCCAGGCGGCGATGGTGGTGAAGATAATGCGCGTCTCTTCATGCCCGGAAAACTTAAAGAACAGCGACTGCACCAGCACGAAGACCGACCAGCCCACCAGCGCATAGCTGGCAATCTGCATTTGTTTGGGAGTCATTAGTGAATTTTCCTTGTAGCGTGACGAATGATTTTGGGTGATAATGCGGCACTCATTGCCACCCGCCGCTATTCTAGCTAAATATCGCCTGTGGATGCCAGCAAACTTTGCCTTTTGGCTTTTTGTAGTGTGCCCGCCGCCGCGCATGGGCCGCCGCTACGCCTTAAAATAGGGCCTTAAAACAGGCTTGCACAGCCCTTGCGCACCCTGCTAGAATGCGCCGCCACAACGGTCACCTTGCGCCGCCACGCCTTCACAATTCACTACGAGGTAGATGTCGTGAACAACAAACTAATGCAATTCCTACTCACCGTGGGCCTGCTCAGCCCGCTGCTCTTCGGTGCCAACGCCGCCCTGTCGCAGTCTGCTTCCGCCGATGAAAGCATCGAGAGCATGACCGTGGTGGGCGCGCGCCAATACCGCGGCGACTTCGAGCGGATGGAAACCCCGCAGGCGGAGCTCACTATCGATGCCACCGTGCTACGCAATGCGGGTGCGCTGGATCTGGTGCAGGCGTTAGACCTGTCCGCCTCGGTGGCGCGGCAGAACAATTTTGGCGGTCTCTGGAATAGCTTCGCCCTGCGCGGCTTCGTCGGCGATGAAAACCTGCCCAGCAACTACCTCGTCAACGGCTTCAACGCCGGGCGCGGCTTTGGCGGGGCGCGAGATCTAGCAGGCATCGAGGCAGTCGAGGTGCTGAAAGGCCCCCGCGCCGCCCTCTTCGGGCGCGGCGAACCGGGCGGCACCGTCAACCTAGTCACCAAACGCCCCACCTTCGAATCCAAATCCAGCCTGCGCCATTCCACAGACCGCTGGGATCTGTTCCGCACCGATGTCGATGTGGATGTTCCGCTGGTGGCCGATACCCTAGCGGTGCGGCTAGTGGGCTTTTACGAAGACTCGGAAAGCTTCCGCGACACCGTGGAGACCGAGAAGCGCGGCTTTTACCCCTCGCTGGCATGGCGCATCAGCGATATGACCCAAGTCAGCCTAGAGGCAGAGGTTACCGAGCAGCTGATTCCTTTCGACCGCGGCGTAGTGGCGGTCAATGGCGAGTTGGGGCACATTCCGCAAAGCCGCTTCCTCGGCGATGTAGAGGGAGATGGCCGCATGTTGGGCGAGGTGCTTGGTGTTCAGTTTGAGTTAAAACATGACCTAGGCAATGACTGGAACCTGCTGCTCGGTGCCAACTACCGCGGTACCTCGCTGGAAGGGCATGCCAGCGAGCCGCAGTTCGGTGGTCGACAAGCCCTCAAACAGGACCCGGACAGCGGCAACCTCTCGCGCTTCCAGCGTTACCGCGACTACGACTCCACCTACACCGTATTCCGCGCCGAACTCAGCGGCAAGATGAATATCGCTGGCTACGAAAATCGCTTCATCGCTGGCATCGATCTCGATATGTTTGAAAATGAACAGTTTGCCCGCCGTCTCCGTGGTATCGACAGGGGAGCTTTATCAGACCAAGTAGTAGGGCAACAGTTGCGGGTGATCAACATCCATAACCCCACCTACGGTCAAGCACTGTTGCGGTACGACAGGGACATGCATCTGAATGATTTGACCGATCGCGAGGAGACCCAAGAATCCACCGGCATCTATGTGCAAAATCAGATTAGCCTGAATGAGTTCCTGCATGTCCGTTTCGGCTTGCGCTATGACGACTACGAACAGGAATACGAAGATCGCCGAGCGACCACCAGAAACCCGGACGGCAGTCTGGCATGTTGCCATACACCCACCGATAAGATGAATATCAGGCCCGCCAGCACCACCAGCGATTCCAACCTAAGCCCACAACTGGGTGTGGTGTTCGAGGTCAATGACGATCTGTCTGCCTACGCCGTCTACGGGCAAAACTTCCGCCCGCTATCCGGTGCCGACACCAATAACGAAGGCTTTAGCCCCAACGAATCCACCTCCTACGAGTTCGGCGTACACTTCACCACGCTCAACGGCGCGCTGGATGGCACCGCGGCAGTCTTCTTTGTCGAGCAGGACAATCTCCTTAGTGGCCCAAGTGATGACCGCTCATCGATTGGCGAGGCGGAGAGCCAAGGATTGGAACTTGATCTCCACGGCGAGCTCGCCCAAGGTCTGAGCCTGTGGCTGTCCTACGCCTATGTAGATGCCGAAACCAAAAACGCCTATGTTGACGGCGTCTCTGAAAACCAAGTTGCGGCAGGTTCTCGACTGCTAAACATCCCCGAAAACCAGCTCAGTCTGCAACTGACGCAAGCGACTCAGATGTTTGGCAAAGATGCCACCCTTGGCTTCGGCCTGCTAAATGTCGGCGATCGACTCGGCGAGACCGGCACCGATTTTGAACTGCCCGAATACACCACCGCCCGACTCTTTGCCGATTGGCACATGTCGGAAAATGTTCGGTTGCGCATGGACTTGGACAACATGTTTAATGAGAAGCACTACACCAACTCCTTCGCCGATGTCTGGGTGCAGCCCGGTGCCCCGCGCAACCTGCGCCTGTCGGCGGATGTCCGCTTCTGGTGAGTTCGGGTTAATCTAGCCTGAGGCAAGAAAAGCAAGAGACCGGGGCCGTGCAGCCCCGCTTGCAGGCCGACCAACTGCGAGTCAGCCGCGCCGGACATGAAGTCTTGCGCGGCGTTTCCTTTGCGGTCGATGCGGGCCAAATCTACGCCCTGCTTGGCGGCAACGGGGCAGGCAAATCGACCACCTTGCTGACATTTTTAGGGTTTCTACCACCCAGCGGCGGCAAGGTATTGGTGCAGGGTGAAGAGGTCGGTGCAAACTTGTCCACCGTGCGCTCGGCCCTCGCCTATTTGCCCGAAGCGGCTTCCCTTTACGACCACCTCAACGCCTACGAAAACCTGCGCTATTTTTTGCGGTTGGCGGGTTTGCGCACCGCTCAAGCGGGGCTGGATGATGCGCTGGAGCAGGTTTCTCTGCCCGCCGAATCACGCCCCCGCGCCCTGCGCCACTATTCCAAAGGCATGCGGCAAAAGGTCGCCATCGCCCTAGCCTTGCTGCGCAACACCGAGATCCTGTTGCTCGATGAGCCAACCGCCGGGCTGGACCCTGCCGCCATCGATGAATTCCACGCTCTTGTCCGCGGTCTAGCGGATGCCGGCAAAACCATTTTGATGGTCACCCATGATGTCTATGGGGCCTGTCAGGTCGCCGACCGGATCAGTCTGTTACGCGCTGGCGAAATGGCGGGCGAATTTGCGGCGCAAAATGGCGAGCGCATCGCCACCGAGGCGGTGCATCGCGCCTTCGCCGGGCAGCGGGCAGCGCAGGCGGCATGAAGGCAACGCACCCGCCCGCCATTCTGGTTTTGGCGGGTGAAGAATGGCGTTACTGGTGCCGCTCACGGCTGGTGTTGGCGGTCAGCCTGCTGTTTTTGCTGTTGTTAGTCGCCGTCAGCACCCTCACCGCGGTGCAAATGACGGCGGAAAATGCCCACCGTGCGCAACATCAACGCGAATCTGAACAGCAATTTCTCGCCCAGCCCGACCGCCACCCGCATCGCATGGTCCACTACGGGCACTATGTGTTCCGCCCCCCCGCCCCCTTAGCGATCTTTGACCCGGGCTTGGATGCGGTGACCGGCCAAGCTATGTTTCTGGAAGGCCACCGCCAGAACTCCGCGACCTTCTCGGCGGCGGCAGGCAGTGCTGCTATGACCGGCATCGCCCAGCTAACCCCGGCCCTGCTCTATCAGCTATTCGCCCCGCTGCTGCTCATTTTGCTCGGCCACGGGGCCCTAGTGCGCGAGCGCGAGGCCGGTACCCTGTCCCCGCTGCTCGCGCAGGGGCTGAGCGATCGCGCTTTGTTGGCCGGTAAGGCATTGGCATTGCTTGGGGTTTGCCTGCTGCTGCTTATCCCCCTCATCGCCAGTGCGCTGGGTGCAGTGGTGCGCGGTGAAAGCATGCTCGCCGCAATGGCATTGGTCGGGGTCTACGGCCTCTATTTGCTAGGCTGGGCCGGGCTAACTTTGTTGGCTTCCTTTGTTTTGCGCCAGCGCAGCACCGTGTTGGCTGTGCTGGCCGCACTCTGGCTGGTTTTGACGCTGGTTTTACCGGCTATGGCGGTTAATATCAGTGCCCGCGCCGTGCCGCTGGCTGGCAAAATTGAAACGGAATTGGCCATGCTGGCCGAGAAACGAGATCTGAGTGACGGCCACCGCCTGCACGGTGCCGCCGCCGAGCAGCTGCGGGCGGACCTATTCCAGCAGTACGGGGTGCAGCGGCTGGAAGATCTGCCGGTCAATATCCGCGGTCTTTTTGCGCAGCAGGCCGAACAGGCCCTGACCGCCAGCATGAACAAATACGCCGAGAAGCGTATGCAAAAGGAAACCCGCCAGGCCCAGTGGATGGCGACTCAGGGCTGGTTCGCGCCGCCCCTAGCACTCGCGATCGCTTCGCGCCGCATTGCGGGCACCGATCTGGCGCACCATCACCGCTTCCTGCGGCAGGCGGAAGCCTTGCGCTATGAATTTGTGCAGGGCTTGAATCGGGTCCATGCTGAGCAGCTGCCCTATATCGATGACATCAACCGCAATCGCGATGCGGCGGCCTACGATCGTACCCGCATGGCGGCCAGCAACTGGCGACTGCTCGATTCTTTTGCGCTCGACCGGGCGGATGCCGCCACCCGGTTGGCCCGTGCCGCCGCGCCCGTTGCCAGTCTAGCCGCTTGGCTCGGCCTGCTGGGTATTTTGCTGTTTTGGGTGGGCGGCAGGGTGCGGTTATGAATGCTCTGAATATTGGTGCGTGGAGCGGTCTGCGCTCGCTGGTTCGTGAGGCCGGTTTTCTCGCCCGCGATCGCGCCTTGCTGCTGTGGGTTCTGGTCGTCTTGGGGCTGTCATCGGTGGCGGTTTGGGCGGGGCTGTCTGAGGTGCGTCAGCAACGCGCCAGCATCGCGCAGCTGCTAGAGGCTGATCGGCAAGACCGCCACAGCCAGTTTGCCGCGCAGAGCGATTGGGGCAGTGCGGCCTATTACAGCTTTCACCTAACTTACGACCCGCCCGCCGATTTTGCCTTTGCCGCGCTAGGGCTCCGCGACCTGCTGCCCTGGAAACACCGCCTGCGGATGCTGGCATTGGAGGGGCAGATTTACGAGCAGGATGTTGGCAATCCGGTGCTGGCACTGGTCGGTCGCTTTGATTTCGCGTTTCTGGCCGCCATGCTGCTGCCGCTGATTCTGATTTTTCTGTTGCATGATCTACGCGCCGCCGAGCGCACGGCTGGTCGCCATGATCTGCTGGTGGCGGTGGCCGGCAACGCCCGTACGGTTTGGTGGTGGCGCGCTGGGTTGAAATCTGCGGCCATTGGTGTCGCCGCGCTGCTGCCGCTGTGGGTCGCTGGGCTAGTTAGCGGCACTGCGCCCATGGTGTTGCTGGCTGCTACAGGTCTGGTGGCGGTGCATTTGCTTTTTTGGATGGCGGTTTGCGTGGGGTTGGCTGCTTGGCAACGCCCGGCAGCGGTGATATTGACGGCACTGGTTGGCCTGTGGTTAGTGCTCGGCACCCTTCTGCCCGCCGCCGGACGCACCGCCATCGAGGCGGCGGTGCCCATTCCCAGCGGGGCGGAAATCCTGCTGACCCAGCGCGAGGCGGTCAACGATGCCTGGGACCTGCCGGTGGCGGCGACCATGCGCCCCTTCCTCGCTCGCCACCCCGAATGGGCGGGCGAGCGACCCATCGGCGAGGGGTTTGATTGGGCGTGGTACTACGCTTTTCAGCAGGTGGGGGACCAGACGGCGGAGCCGTTGTCAGAACGCTACCGGGCCGGGCGCATGGAGCGCGACCGCCTGGCGGGGCTTTTAGCCTGGCTGGCCCCGCCGGCCCTAGTGGAGCGGGCACTGCAACGCCTAGCTCGTACTGACCTGCGCGCCGCTTTGGCTTATGAAGAGCGGGTGCGCGCCTTTCATGCTCGTCTGCGGGCCTTTTATTATCCGGGGCTTTTTCGCGGCGAGCCGTTCGAACCGTCTGCACTGGCGCGGCTGCCTGAGTTTTCTGCGGATGCGGCGGCGGACTAGGGGCTAGAGGCGCATCCGTTTGTTATCGCGCCTCTTTATCCAGCCCGCCCCCCGGTCTTCCCCGCTCTTTGCTCGTTTCTCATTTTTCCCATCCTTTCCACCCTTCTCAAATGACGGATATCGATCTGGCCCGTGAAATTGAGCGGCGGCGTACCTTCGCGATCATTTCCCACCCCGATGCGGGCAAGACCACCCTGACCGAAAAACTGCTGCTCTACGGCAACGCCATCCAAGTGGCCGGCGCAGTCAAGGCCAAGCGCACTGGGCGCGGTGCGACCGCCGACTGGATGGCGTTGGAGCAGCAACGCGGCATTTCGGTTAGCACGGCGGTGATGCAGTTTCCCTATCGCGGGCGGGTTCTGAACCTGCTCGATACCCCTGGTCACGAGGATTTTTCCGAGGACACTTACCGCACCCTGAGCGCGGTGGACTCTGCGCTGCTGGTCATCGATGGGGCGCGCGGCGTGGAGGAGCGCACCATCAAGCTGATGGAGGTGTGCCGGCTGCGCGATACGCCGATCCTGACGTTCATCAATAAAATGGACCGCGAGACCCGCGACCCCATCGAGCTATTGGATGAAATCGAGCGGGTGTTGCAAATTCGCTGTGCCCCGATCAACTGGCCGCTGGGTAGCGGGCGTGGCCTGCTGGGGCTTTACGATCTGCACGGCGACCGCATCCACCGCTATCAGCGCGGCAGCGGCAGCCGCATTCCGGAGGATCTGCGGTTATCCGGGTTGGAGTCCGCCGCGGCCCGGGAGCTGTTGGCAGACCGCCACGCCGATGTTCTGGAGGAGGTGGAATTGGTGCGCGGCGCGACCCATGCTTTTGATCTGGATGATTATCTGGCGGGCCGCCTGACGCCGGTGTTTTTCGGCACTGCGCTGGGCAATTTTGGGGTGCGCGAGCTGCTCGACCAGTTCGTACAATGGGCCCCCGCGCCGCAACCGCGCGCCACGGATGAGCGCGATGTGCAGCCGCATGAGCCGCATTTTTCCGGCTTCGTGTTTAAAATTCAGGCGAATATGGACCCTCGGCACCGCGACCGTCTAGCCTTTTTGCGCATCTGTTCTGGCACCTATCGCAAAGGGCTGCGGGTGCGTCAGGGGCGCACTGGTAAGGAGGTGAAAATCGCCGAGGCGGTAACTTTTATGGCGGGTCAGCGCACGGCGACGGATGCGGCGGTGGCGGGCGACATTATTGGCTTGCACAGCCATGGAGCCATGCAAATTGGCGACAGTTTTAGCGAGAGGGGCGAGGCGGCGCGCTTTGTTGGCATCCCCAATTTTGCGCCGGAGCTATTCCGCCGCGTGTCCCTGCGCGACCCGCTGCAAATGAAGGCGTTGCGCAAGGGGCTGCAGCAGTTGGCGGAAGAAGGCTCGGTGCAGGTATTTTTCCCCGTAAAAAACAACGACATACTGCTCGGTGCCATCGGCATGCTGCAATTTGAGGTAGTAGCTTTTCGGTTGCAGGACGAATATCGAGTCGCTGCGGCCTATGAGCCGGTCGATATTTACAGTGCCCGCTGGCTCGATTTCCCGGACGCGCCGACCGAGGCCGAATTCCGCCGCAAAGCCAGCGCAGGGCTGGCCATCGATGGAGCCAGCCACCCCACCTATCTGGCCAGCAGCCGAGTCAATTTGGCATTACTGGAAGAACGCTTCCCCACGGTGGCATTTCGCGCTACCCGGGAGCATTAGTCTGCCGCCTGCGTTTAATGGGTTACCCGGCTTCCTGCCCACAGATGGCCCGGCAGCCGGCGGCTAGAAAAGGGATCATTTTTTCATAGGCGGTGGCGAAATCTGTCGATTTGCATAGGCCGCCAGAGAGCCGATCAATGCGCCCGGTCTGCGCCAAGGTTAGGGCTAGAGTCCCCGAAATATATTGATAGCACCAATGCAGATCTTCATCCCGAGCATGGGGGAATCTATCGCGGAGTGCCTCGATAAACTCGCCTACGCGCCGGTCTAGTACCTTGGGTAGCAGCTGCTTATTCCACTCGGCAGAGGTGATGACGTGCGCCAGTAGGGCTAGGTAGTGATGCCAGCCCGCATCGCCGCTTTCTTGAGCAATTTTTAGCGGTAGCAGAAAGGCGCGGATGATTTCTTCTAGGCTTTGTTCGGGGGATCCGGCTTCCGCCTTGGTTGCATTGAGGGCCTCTGTGCGCCAATTACTGAGAATTTCGGTACGCCGATCAAAGACTGCGCGGAACAGCTCTAGTTTTTTGCCGAAATAATAGTTGATCAATGCCACATCGATGCCGGCGGCCTGAGTGATTTGCCGGATGCTGACCCCGTAGTAGCCGCGGGTGGCGAATAGTTCTTCGGCGACATCCAGAATGTGTTCGCGCATTGGTCCTTGCTCCGCATTGCTCATTTTTTGCTTGCTGATGCCGCTGGCGCACATCGTCTTCGACTTGTATATTCAACAAATGTTGAATATATTGCTCGGTGCATTATATAGGCTGTTGCGGAAGCCATGCGTCCATGTGGGTAGAAATTGTGAAGTACGGCCTAGTGCTGGCTTATGTAGCACTAGTGTATTGGCTGTCTTGGGTGGGCATGCGACGTACCGCGGATGTGCGTGGTTTTGTCATCGGCAATAAGGATATGAGCCCCTATGTTGTCGGTATTACGCTGGCGGCATCCATCGCTTCCACGGCCACCTTTGTCATCAACCCGGGGTTTGTCTACGTACATGGCTTGTCCGCCTATGTGCATTATGGGGTGGCGGGTTCGCTGGGGGTGCTCGCCGCTTTTTTGGTGCTTTCTAGGGGCTTTTTGCGCCTCGGTGAGCAGTCCCAAGCGCTGACCATCCCAGCCTGGATTTATCACAGATACCAGAGTCGCGGCTTCAGTTTGTTTTTCGCCCTGCTCAATCTGCTTTCCATCACCTTTGTGGTGCTGATTTTGGTCGGTTGCAGTTATCTGGTGGCCGGGCTCTTTCCGGTGGGGCAGAAAACGGCGTTGGTGCTAGTGGTGCTGTTCGTTTTTTCCTATGTGTTGTTGGGCGGCACCTACGCCCATGCTTACACCAATACGCTGCAAGGGTTGATGATGCTCTGCGTGACGGCTTTCCTGCTGCTGCATGGGCTGCCCAATTTTGATGGCGGGTTTTTCGCCGCGCTCAAACAGGTAGGACCCAACTATGCCGCGCTTTACAACCCGGAAAGCGACCTCTACTACAGCTTTTTCTCGGTATTTGTGAGCGGTTTTGTGGTGACTTTCGCGCTCATGCTGCAACCCCATATACTGACCAAAGTGCTCTATTTGCGGAGCGAGCACGACCTCGGCAAGTTTATCGCCACCACTGTGCTGGTGGGGGCATTTTTTGCGCTCATGCTTATGGTGGGATTTTTCGCACGCTTGCAGGGCTACGAAATTGCGCAGCAAGATGCCGTGGTGATGCGTTACCTAGCGTTTAGTTTGAACGACGGGGCACTTGAGCAGGTTTTGCACATCTTTATTTTGCTGGCCTTGTTGGCGGCGGGGATGAGTACCCTGGATGGCATTCTGGTGTCGCTGTCGGCCATGGTGGTGAATGATATTGCTAAGCCCATGCTTGGGGCAAGGCACAGCGGCCTAGCTTGGTCGCGTTGGGTGTTGGTGGGCCTAGGGCTGGTGGGACTGGTGCTGGCTTGGAACCCGCCGGAACTGGTCGGCTTGTTTGCCCAGAAGGGGGTCTATGGGCTGGCGGCTGCTTCTTTGGTGCCCATCCTGTTCGGTGTGCTGTTCAAGGCTACACCGCTTTGGCTGGCAGTCACGTGCGCTGCTACCGGGCTGCTTGTGCATTTCTATTTGCACCTGTTCGCTGGGGTGACTAACCCGGCGGTGGCGGCGACTTGGGCCATTTTCGCCGCCCTGGGTATTGCCTGTATCGGGATGTTGGTGCGCTCGGTCGGCGGCGGCAAAAAATAAAATTTAATTTGCTATTGAAAATTCAACAAATGTTGAATATCTTGCGCGGTACGTATTCAACAATCGTTGAATTAAGGGCACACATTGTGTCGAACTTAGCAAGACTCAAGCAGGGGTGAAGCCATGATGTATATTCAGATCGCGCAAATGCTGCGCACTCACTGTGGGCCGGGCGGTGCCATGCTGTTGGCAGTCCTCGCCGTTCTGGCGGTGCCTGCGTTGGCGCAGGATGGAGCCGGACCGGTTTTGGAAGAGGTGATCGTCACGGCGCAAAAGCGGGAGCAGAATCTGCAGG
The DNA here is from genome assembly GCA_014323765.1 of Cellvibrionales bacterium. Classification (GTDB taxonomy): domain Bacteria; phylum Pseudomonadota; class Gammaproteobacteria; order Pseudomonadales; family GM7GCV1; genus GM7GCV1. Next base: position 30,240 of record JACONM010000012.1, read on the forward strand.
AGGTGCCGGTGTCCATCACCGCATTTAGCGAAGCGGAGTTGGCTCGTGCCGCCGCCTTGACTCTGGTTGATCTGGAGAAAAACTCGCCCAATACACAGCTGCGGGAGAGTCGCGGTACCAATTCCACTCTGACCGCCTTTATTCGCGGTATCGGCCAGCAAGATCCGCTTTGGGGGTTTGAACCTGGGGTCGGTCTCTATGTGGATGATCAGTATATTGCGCGTCCGCAGGCTGCCGTTCTGGACCTGTTTGATGTCGAGCGCATCGAGGTGTTGCGCGGGCCGCAAGGCACCCTGTATGGCAAAAACACCATTGGCGGGGCGGTGAAATATGTCACCCGCTCGATTGTGGGGCCCCGCGGATGCGCAGCTTCGTTGACGGTGGGCAGCTACGGTCAGCAAGAAATCGGGCTGACCGGTAGCTTGCCAGTCGTGGACGGCGTATTCTATCTGGGCGGGGGGTTTAAGCTCTTAGAGCGCGATGGCTACGGCACCCAATTCAAGGATTACGATAAGGATACCGGCGATTTTGGCCGTACCGCAGAGAACTACAACAAGGACGTGAAAACAGGTCGATTGCGCGCCGAAATTTTGCCGGCAGATAGTTTTTCCATTCTGTTATCGGCGGATAAAACTCAGGATGATTCCAACAATCGTTGCGGCTCGCGCTTTGCTGCGAATCGGATCCCTGCGCCCAACGGCGAATTCTTCGGGCCGCTTGGCAGCGTCTACGATTCCGCATGCGGAATGACTGAGGTCAGCAACGTTGAGTCATCGGGCTACTCGGCCACTTTCCAATACGAGCACAGCGATGCCATGAGCCTGAAATACATCTTTGCCGACCGCGAGGGGAATACCGAGACCTTCATCGATTTTGACGGCACTCCATTGGATACTTTTGAGGTGCCGGCATTTTACCGGGATGATCAGACGACGCACGAATTGCAACTCAGCTATCTGTCCGCCAACATTAAGGCGGTCGGAGGGCTTTACCACTACAAGGGCAATGCGGCCGGTGCCTTTGATGCCCTGTTTGCGCAGTTCGGTGGCGGGGTGCTCAGCGGTTCGCAGTTTTCCAACGCCGTGTTTGGGGATGTGGACACCACCAGTAAAGCCGCCTATTTGAATGTCGAATTTGCTCTGGCGGACGATTTCACTCTCATCGCTGGTGCCCGCTATACCGATGATGAAAAGGCCGCCTCCGTCAATCGGCAATTTGTGATTACTTCCGAATCCGTGGCGGGCACCACCACTCAAGGCTCTGGCCTGACCTTTGGTGACCCGGCCAACGACACAGTGACGGCAATCCGCACCAATTTCAGTAAAGAGGATGCCAACAACAGCTGGAGCGAGTTCAGCCCAACTCTGAAATTTGCCTGGGATGTTTCTGCCGATACCATGCTCTACGGCGGCTGGTCGCGCGGCTTCAAGTCCGGCGGTTTTGACATGCGGGCGGATGCTGTGGATGAACCCAATGTCGTCGAGGGCTACGACCCGGAAATTGTGGATACTCTAGAATTCGGGGTGAAAGCAGATATAGCCGCGGGACGAGTGCGGCTGAATGCCGCCATCTTCCGCTCGGAATTTGAAGACATGCAGCTGACTGTGCAAACCACGGTGGACACTCCTGCGGTTTTCTCTTCCACTGTACTAAATGCTGGCAAAGCGGAAATACAGGGCGTTGAATTGGAAGGCACGGCGCAGATCACACAAAATCTGACCGCCAAATTGGTGTTGGGGTTCCTAGATGCCGAATTTATTGAAATTAACGATGCCGAGTTAGGCAATGTCGCTAGGCCGCACGAGGATGACGAAGGGAATGCGCTGCCGCCGTGGGAGATGCAGAATGCGCCGGATTGGAATGGCCAACTATCTTTGAGTTATTCGCAGGAATTGGGCGGCTACGGCAACCTGTCCTTGACGACTGCGCTGGCCTATCGAGATGCGGTGCGCATTTTTGACCAGACCGCCAGTGTCCTCGACCAGCCATCTTATTCCCTGTGGGATGCCAGCGCAGTTTGGGATTCGCCGGGTGAACAGTGGCGCGCCGTCCTGTTGTTGAAAAACATCAGAGACGAGGAGTACCGCACCGGCGGTTACAACTTTCCCGCGACCGCTGGCGAGGATGCTATTGTCGGTTTTTACGGTGCGCCGCGCACTTGGACCGCTGAGCTTAGCTATCGTTTTTAGCGTTTCTGGACATGCAATCCTTCGCAGACCTCTGGTACCAGAGCAAGGACGGCTTGCGGTTGTACGCTCGCGACTATGGCAATTCGACCGCGGAGATTGCGGTGGTGTGCCTGCCGGGGTTGACGCGCAACGCTAAAGATTTCGCGCCCCTCTGCGAGCTGTTGCGGGTGGATTTTCGGGTGCTGGCGGTGGATTTGCGCGGGCGCGGGCGTTCCGCTTACGACCCGGATCCGCAAAATTATCATCCGGGAACCTATGTGGAGGATATTCAGCAGCTTCGCCGTCAGCTGGGTGGGCAAGATCTGGTGTTTATCGGCACCTCGCTTGGGGGCCTGGTCGCGATGTTGGCGGCGGCTATGGCACCGACCGGCATCCGCGGTTTGATCATCAATGACATAGGCCCGGAGGTGAACCCTGCGGGGCTGGAACGGATTCGCTCTTACATTACTGAGTCGCGCCCGCCCTGTGATTGGCAGGAGGCCGTCGCTCGCACGAGCGCACAGCTGGCACCGGCGTACCCCGCTTTTCAGCAGAAAGAGTGGGAGGCTCTCGCCGATTGCTTATATATAGAAGACGAGCAGGGGCTGCGTTTGAATTATGACCCGGCGATCGCTGTGTTGTTCGAGAAGTCTGAAGCGGGGGTGGCGTTGCCGGACATGTGGCCAATGTTTGCCATGTTGAGTGCATTGCCTATGTTGGTGGTGCGCGGTGAGCTTTCGGATATTTTGTTGCCGGAAACCCTAACCAAGATGCGCCGCAATCACCCTGCGCTGACGTGCATTGAGGTGGCGCAAGTGGGGCATGCGCCGCTGCTCAGTGAGCCACAGGTGCTTGCCGGCATTCGCGCTTTTTTTAGAGGCATTCGATAGTGTCGGTTCGAGGGGTGCCGAGCAGGGTAAAGAGTGTGGTGTGTAGGTGGTTGGCTTGGGGTTGGTAGGGCGTGGGGGGGGTTGAGGTGGTGGTTGGGGTTTTTAGCTCGGCGGTGTTTAGGTAGTCGGGGTGGTAGAGCTCGGCGATTAGGGCGTAATCTAGGGCGTGATCTGGGGAGGGTCCGGTGGCGGTCTGGCTTGCGATCTGGTGGGCGGGGCTGTGCTTGCTCAGGCGTAGCAAATATAGGCGGAGGGCTAGGGGTTGTGGGTGGGGGGTGAGTCGCATGTGGTGCTGGACCGTCTGGTTGAAACGCCGCGAGCTTGGGTTTTCGGTGCGTAGGGTTAGTTTGTGGGGGTGCCAGCCGGCGTTTTTTAACAGGGCACCGATTGAGCCGCCGGCCCGTATTTTTTGTTGGGTAGCGGCGAGCGGCGGGGTCGCGGGGAGGAAGCGGGTGAGGGCTAGGGTGCGGGCGGTGCGCTGGCCGCGGTGTTCGGAATATAGGCTGGACAGGCGCAGGTCGGCGGTCTGTTGCAGGATTTCGACACCGTAGCTGCCGTAGCGGCGGGCGATGCGCTCGCTGTTGAGTGGGGGGAGGGGAGATGCGGCGGGTGTGGTCGCAAAAGCCGGCGGCGCGGCACTGGGGTGCGGTGTTTTCAAGGGTGGCGCACAGGGCAAGGGCAGGGGGGGGTCAGGGCGTTCGTAGCACCATATCATAGTCTGCGCCGGACTCGTCGCGGTGGTGGATGCGCAGCATTTCGTAGCCCATTTCTGGGGCCAGCCAGAGGGTGGTTTGGCGGCTTTCATCCTCGCTGGTGCGGCGCAGCAATACGGTTTTGACATCCTGCCCGCCCCAATCGATCAGCTCGGCGCCGCTGATCTCGAACTCGTAGGTCTTCGGTCGGCCGCGATTGATGAAGTGGTAGGTGAAGGTCGAACTTTCGCTGGTGGCGAGGTCGCGGGGGATCAGCAGCTGATAGAGGAGGCGGTCGAGGGTGCCGGGTTTTAATTCGGCAGTGCGGGTGGTTTTTTTGCGCTGCCAGGTGGCGGTGCCGGCCTGCCAGTCGAAGTGGGTGGTTTCGGTGCGGCGCGTTAGGCGGAGATAGCGCGCCTTGAAGCGGTGTTTGAGTGGCACGGGGTAGCCGGCCTCGTTTAGTCGGAAATGGCTGACTTCCTCGTAACGCCCCAGCAGGTTGCGCGCCGCCATTTTGAATTGCCAAGTGCCGTCTTCCATCTGTGTGAGCGAGCGCGTTGCCTTGGCGGTAAAGCCCGCAAAAGTGCTCTTGTAGCTGTGGGTGAACGGCTCTAGTGCGCTGGCTGTGGCGGCGCATAGCAGCAGGGCGAGGCCGGCTAAAAGTGGCAGGTAGGTGGAGCGGCGCATCTGGTTATTCCCCTAAACCCTATTCCAACTTAGAAGCCCATGATCCGCTCTGGTTCCCTCTTTTTGGGGTGGGTTTTTTGGGTGGGGCGGTGTGGCTGGCGCGTATATTTGGCCAGTGGGCGGTAGTGGCGCGCCGTCTAGCTCGGCCCCGCGGGCGGTCAGGTGCAGGCGATTTTGCAGGTGCCAGCGGATCGCGAGCGGGTAGATGCGGTGTTCGACGGTGGTGCGTACTCGCTCGCCTAGCGATTCGGGGTCGTCGCCGGGCCGGATCGGCACCTTGCCTTGCAGGATGGGCGGGCCGCCATCGAGCGTGGCGGTGACGAAATGCACGGTGGCGCCCTGTTCTGTGTCGCCCGCTTCGAGGGCGCGTTGGTGGGTGTGTAACCCGCGGTATTTGGGCAGCAGGGAGGGGTGGATATTGAGAATTTTGCCGGCGTAGCGGCGGACGAAATCGGCGGAAAGAATGCGCATAAAGCCGGCCAGTGCGATTAGGCTGGGGGTGTAGCGGTCGATGATCTGCGTCAGCGCGGCATCGTAGGCTTGGCGGGTGGGGTAATCGCGGTGTGGCAATTCCAGCGCGTCTATGCCGGCCCGTCTAGCGCGTTCCAGCCCGCCGGCACCCGCGATATTGCTGATGACTGCGCAGACCTGCGCCGGTATGTGCCCCCGTTGGCAGCCATCGATAATGGCTTGCAGGTTGCTGCCGTTGCCGGAGATGAGCACCAGAATGGAGTTTGGGTTTTGCTGTCGATTTGGCATTCGCCACTTCCGGCTCGCTTTTGGCGGTTAGTTGAAAACCACTTGCGGCGCGCCGGGATCGCGCCGCGCAACCTGGCCGATGTGCAGGGCCTTTTCGCCGTTGGCCTGTAGCAGGTCCAGGGCCGTTTGCGCCTGCGCCTCGGGCACCACTAGGACCATCCCGATGCCGCAGTTGAAGGTGCGGCGCATTTCCGTCTCGTCAAGGTCGCCTTGCTCTTGCAGCCAGCCGAACAGCTGTGGCACCCGCCAGCTGGAGCGGTCGATGCGGGCGCAGGTTTTTTCCGGCAGGATCCGTGGCAGGTTTTCCAGCAGGCCGCCGCCGGTGATGTGCGCTAGGGCTTGGAGCTCGATATTTTTGCGCAGTTGCAGGATTTGTTTGACGTAGATGCGGGTCGGTTCCAGCAGGACATTGGCTAGGGGGCGGCGACCGAGTCGGGCGGTGAGCGGGTCGATCTTGCGATGTTGCAGGATCTTGCGCACTAAGGCATAGCCGTTGGAATGCAGGCCGCTGGAGCGCAGTGCCAGCAGCTGGCTACCGGCGCGGACCTCGACTCCGGAGATAATTTCCGCCTTTTCCACCACCCCTAGGCAGAAGCCGGCCAGATCGTAATCGCCTTTTTTGTACATGCCCGGCATCTCGGCGGTTTCGCCGCCCACCAGTGCGCAGCCGGCTTGTTCGCAGCCGGCCCCTATGCCGGCGATGACTTGGGTGGCGACCTCTATATCGAGTTTGCCGGTCGCGTAGTAGTCGAGAAATTGCAACGGTTCGGCGCCGGTGACCAGCAGGTCGTTGACGCACATGGCGACCAGATCGATGCCGATGTTCTGGTGCTGATGGCAGGCGATGGCCAGTTTGAGCTTGGTGCCTACGCCGTCTGCGCCGGTGACCAGCACGGGATTCTTGTAGTGGCCGGGGATCTGGCAGAGGGCCCCGAACCCGCCGAGGCCGGACATGACTTCCGGGCGGCGGGTTTTGGCGGCGATCGGGCGGATATGCTCCACCAGCTGGGCGGCGGCATCGATATTCACGCCGGCACTTTTGTAGGTTAGGCGGGTTTGGGTGCCGCTTTGCTTTTTTTGGTTCATAGGGCGGGGGCGGGTTGTGGAGGGCGCATTTTAGCAGTAAGCGGTCGGGGGCTAGGTGTGCTTTTGCGCTAAAATGACCGCTTTGCTTGCGGAATTGCCCGTGCCCCGCTGCGTCTTGTTCGTTTTGTTGGCCCTGTTGGCGTCGCCGCCGGGGTGGGCGGCGGAGTCGGTTGAGCGGCTCTATGAGACGGTGGTGCGCATCGCCGATCGGACGGAGGCGACCCGCCAGCAGGCGGTGCGTGATGGGTTTGCGCAGGTGCTGGTGCGCCTGACTGGTTACAGCCGGGTGGCGCAGCTGGCGGGGGTGGCGGGCGAGCTGGCGCGGGCGCAAACCTATTTGCTCGAATCCAGCGTGGAGCGGGCCCCGGTGGTGGCCGCCGATCGGCTCGGCACGGAGCAGGGCGACCTGCTTTGGGTGCGCTTTAATCGCGCCTTGGTCGATGCGCTGGTCGAGCGGTTGGAATTGCCGGTCTGGCCCGCCTTGCGCCCGAGCTTGGCTTATGTGGCGGTCAGCGACCATTGGGGGGTGCCGGCGATTCCCACCGCTGCAGAGCATCCGGCCCTCTGGTTGCGGTTACAAAGCCTGTTTGCTGGGCGCGGTTTGGTGGCGGGGGCGTTGGACGTGGCACAGCTTGGTGGGTTGGCGGCGGCAGATCTGTGGAATCTGGATGCGCGGGGTGTGCGGCGATTGCGGCGGGTGCGTGAGCGGGCTGGGGTGGATATTCTGGCATTGGTGCGCGCTGAGCGGCTGGCGGGCGGGGCGCGAGTCGATTTTTTGTTTTTGGCGGCGGACGGTGCGACCGTGCGGGGTTCTGGGCTGTATCCGGATCTGTTGGCCGGTTTGGCGGCGGGGGTGAACTCCTATATCGATGATCTGGCGTTGGGGCTGTCTTTTGTCGGCGGTGCGACGGCGCAGCGGGCGTTGCGGGTGCGGGTGGAGGGGGTGCGCACGCGGGCGCAATATCGGCGAATTTTGCGGCTGGTCGCCGGGCTGGAGCAGGTGAGCGCGGCGCATTTGCATAGCATTGACGACCGCGGCATGACCTTGGCGGTGCGCTATCAATCGGACGTGCGGCTGTTGCAGGATGCCATTGTCGAGCTGGCCGGGCTGGAACAGGCTGCGCCCGCGGCGGCGGAACAGTTCGCCGTGGATCTTGGCGGTCGCCCGCGGATGTTGCGGTTTTATGATCCAAGCTCGGCGTTTTTGACCCGCGAGCAGTTTAAGGCCGGGCCGCAGGGTGCTGGGCGCATTGCGTTTGAAGACCTGCCGCAAGAGTCGGGCACCGAAGCGGGGCCGCGGCAGGGTCGCCTTGAACCGCCCCCATGAACCGCCCCCATGAGAGGCAGTTGCCGCTGGCGGTGCGCCTCGATGACAGCGCGACCTTCGCCAATTTTTACGCCGGCCCGGAATCGCCCAATCGGTTGCCGCTGCATGCCTTGACCGCGGGGGGTGCTGGGCAGCTGCTGTATTTGTGGGGGGAACCGGGGGCCGGGCGTTCGCACCTGTTGCAGGCGGCGGTGCGCGAACAGGCTGGGCAGGCCCTCTATTTGCCATTGGCTGAGCTGGCCGCGGCGGATCCTGGGGAGGTGCTGGCTGGGCTGGAGCGGTGCGTTCTGCTGGCGTTGGATGACCTGCACAGCGTCTGCGCCCGTCCTGCTTGGGCGGTGGCACTTTTTCACCTTTACAACCGTTTGACGGAGGCGGAAGGTCGGCTGCTGGTCAGTGCTGCTTGCGCACCGGCGGCGTTGGATTGTGCGCTGGAGGATTTGCGTTCGCGACTGGCGGCGATGCAGGTGCATCGGTTGCATGCGCTGGACGATGCGGGCAAGCGCGAGGCTCTCATAGTGCGGGCGCGCAACCGTGGGCTGGTATTATCCGCGCCTGTGGCCGTTTATCTGCTGACCCATTTTCCGCGCGGCATCGGCGAGCAAATGGCTTTTCTGGAGCGGCTGGACCGTGGCTCGCTGGTCGCTAAAAAGGGGCTGAGCCTGGGGCTGGTAAAGCAGATTTTGGGAGGGTGATGACGCATGGCGGAGCCAAAATCAAAGACCGATTGGCGCGACCGACTCAGTGCCGAGGAATACCGCGTTTGCCGTGAGCGCGGCACCGAGCGTGCCTTCAGTGGCAAATACTGGGACCACTGGGAGCCGGGCGAATACCGCTGCACCTGCTGCGGTGCTCGGCTGTTCGATGCGGACAGCAAGTTCGATGCGGGCTGCGGTTGGCCTAGCTTCTCTCAGCCCGCCGCGGGGGCGGACATCGCCGAACATGCCGATGACAGCCTAGGGATGCGCCGTACCGAGGTACGCTGCGCCAAATGTGACTCGCACCTAGGGCATGTGTTTGCCGATGGGCCGGACCCGACGGGCTTGCGCTACTGCATCAATTCGGTTGCCATCCGCCACCAGTCCGAGGGCGGGTCGGGCGACTAGTGTCGTATTTGCCGAGTCTGCGGCTTGACAGGGCCGGGGGCAGTTCATAGAATGGCGGTCTCTCGCGGTGGGGTTTGGGAAGGTTGGACATGGGGCCCCATCGCGAGAGCTTAGGTCCCGTTCGTCTAGTGGCCTAGGACCCCGCCCTTTCACGGCGGTAACAGGGGTTCGACTCCCCTACGGGACGCCATTTCCGCCCGTGCGCACAATGGGCTTGGTGGCTTAGCAGTTTGGTAGATCGCATCGCCGCATTGCGGGAATAGCTCAGTTGGTAGAGCGCAACCTTGCCAAGGTTGAGGTCGCCGGTTCGAATCCGGTTTCCCGCTCCAAGGAATAATTCATGCAATTAAGCAGTTTGCTCGCGCAGAAAATTGCCGCCACTGCGATTATTCGTGCGCCAGTGCGGCATCTGATTATCGATGAGATGTTGCCGACGGAGTTTGCCGAGACGCTATCCGCCGAATTTGGCGATTACACCGGCGAGCATTGGCACCGATACAGCAATAGCATTGAAGAAAAACGCACGTGCAATCAATGGAATCTATTTGGCAAAACCACCTATCAATACTTTCAGGCCATGTGTTGCCAAGCGGTGAGTGCGGCGATCGCTGAAAAATTTGCTATTGAAGTGGCGGCGGATTTTGGCCTGCACGGCGGCGGGCAACATATTCACGCCCGGCTGGGCAACTTAAATCCGCATCTGGATTATGCCATTCATCCTAAATTAGGTTTGGAACGGCGGTTGAATGCCATCTATTATTTGACCGATGATTATCGGGAAAGTGACGGGGGGCATTTTGGCCTCTGGGACAATGATTCTGCCGAGTCGCCCGGCGAATTGGCGCAAGAATACGCGCCGTTTTTCAATCGTTTCATATTATTTGATACCAGTGAAAATTCTTGGCATGGGCTGTCGCGCATTTATGCCCCACCGCATGCGGCAAAGCGTTATCGCAAGAGTCTGGCAACCTATTATGTCGCCGCTGTAAGAGCCTGTGCATTCACGCATTCACGTGCCCGCTTTGCGCCGCGCGAAGAGCAAAAGGGCAGGGCGGAGGTCATGCATGAAATTGCATTGCGCGCCGATGAACGGACCTATCGGCAGGCATATAGAATTGCGCAAAAATAGCCTGAACGCGGGCAGTTTTCGCAAGTTTGTATTCGTGCGCTGTATTGGCTGAGATTTTATTATGCAACCGCTCGTTTCTCCTGCATCGGATACCCGGTTTTTCGGCCATCCCCGCGGTTTAGCGGTGTTGTTTGCCGCCGAGATGTGGGAGCGTTTTTCTTATTACGGCATGCGCACGTTGTTAATTTTTTACCTGACCCAGCATTTTTTGTTTGCCGATGAAAAGGCGTACTTGATTTACGGTGCCTACACGGCGTTGGTGTATGTGATGCCGGTTATCGGCGGCATTCTAGCAGACCGCTATTTGGGGGCGCGTAAGGCGGTTACCTTTGGAGCTTTGCTACTGGTTATTGGCCACTTCGGTATGGCTTTTGAAGGGCCGGCGGCAGTGGCCGATGGCGAGACCGTTGCCCGGCACCCAGTCTATTTGCAGATATTTTATTTATCGCTGGCTTTTATTATTGCCGGGGTCGGATTCCTCAAAGCCAATATCTCTACCCTGGTCGGTTTGCTCTATGAAGCTGGCGATACGCGCCGCGATGGCGGTTTTACCATTTTTTATATGGGCATCAATATCGGGGCCTTTTTTGCGGCACTGCTATGCGGTTGGTTGGGGCAGACTTATGGCTGGGCTTATGGATTTGGGGTGGCTGGCATCGGTATGTTATTTGGGATGCTGATTTTTCTGCGTGGGCAGCCTTTGCTTGCCGGCCGCGCGGATCCGCCTGATGCCGAGCTATTGCAAGAGCGGGTATTTTTGGGGGTAGATCTCGAGCGAGGTATTTACCTTGGCGGGTTGGCTGGCGTGGTAATTTTGTGGCAGCTCATTCAGCATCAAGAATTGGTCGGTAATTTGCTGTTTGGTTTTGGCGGGCTGATGCTGCTGGTGGTGTTGGTTTATTCCTTCACCCGCTGCACCCCCATCGAGCGCGATCGCATGCTTACCGCCGCCGCACTGATTTTGTTTTCTATCTTATTTTGGGCCCTGTTTGAACAGGCGGGATCTTCGCTGAACCTATTTGCGGACCGCTCGATTGAGAGAAATCTGTTTGGCTGGGAAGTGCCGGCTTCCATGTTTCAATCGCTCAATGCCCTATTTATTTTTCTTTTGGCACCGCTGTTTGCATGGGGGTGGACGCGATTAGCGGCGCATAACCGGGAGCCATCGACACCGGTTAAATTTGCCCTGGCTATTTTGCAGGTGGGTCTGGGTTTTCTGGTGCTAGTCTGGGGAGCGGGTTTAGCTGGGGAGGGCAAGACGGCCATGCTCTGGCTGGTGCTGATTTACTTGCTGCACACCACCGGTGAACTCTGTATTTCACCGGTGGGGCTGTCGATGGTTACTAAGCTGAGCGTGCGGCGGGTCGTGGGTATGATGATGGGGGTGTGGTTTTTGGCTGTGGCGGCGGCGAGTTATATCGCCGGACAGATCGCGGGCTTTACTGGTTCGGCGGCACCGGCAGAGACTCTAGACGCAGCGGTTGCAACGGCGCAGGCGGTGGAAGTCTACACTCGGGTCGGTTGGTTGGCGGTAGCGGTGGCAGGGATCCTCTTTCTGCTAGCGCCCATCCTGCGCCGCGGCATGCACGGTGTGCGCTAAAAATAAACTCGCCTATTCAATGACGCAATAAAAATAGCAATTTCCGCTAAAGTCTGAGCAATGTCCGCAGCACTTTCCATAACCGGTCTATGCAAAACCTATGAAAATGGTTTTGTCGCCTTGGACGATCTCAATTTGCAGGTAGAAGAAGGCGATTTCTTTGCGTTGCTTGGTCCCAATGGCGCGGGTAAATCTACCACTATCGGGATCCTCTGTTCGTTAATTCGCAAAACCAGCGGGCAGGTAGCAGTCTTCGGAGTGGATATCGACCGCGACTTTTCCGCCGCCAAAAACAATATTGGCGTGGTGCCGCAAGAGTTTAATTTTAATACTTGGGAGAAAACCTACGACATCTGTGTAACTCAAGCCGGCTATTATGGGCTGCCACGCTCGCTGGCGCATGAGCGTGCCGCTAAATATATAAAGCTACTAGGGCTGTGGGACAAACGCAACAGTATTTCCCGCGGCCTATCAGGTGGAATGAAACGGCGATTAATGATCGCACGGGCACTAGTCCACGAGCCGCGCCTGCTGATATTAGATGAGCCGACCGCCGGGGTGGACATTGAGTTGCGCCGTTCCATGTGGGATTTTCTGCGCCAGATTAACGCCGCCGGTACCACCATTATCTTGACGACCCATTATTTGGAAGAGGCCGAGTCGTTGTGCCGCAATCTGGCTATTATCGACCGCGGGCGAATTGTGCGTGACACTAGCGTCCGCGCTCTGCTACGTGAGCTAAATCGTGAGACCTTTATTTTTGATATGGAAGGCAACTTGAACGCACCGCCAAATATTGATGGATATACCGCTCGCCTGATCGATGCCAATAGCTTTGCGGTCGATCTATTGAAGGGGCAGGCACTCAATGACGTTTTTAGCGCGCTCAATAATCAGGGAATAAAAATTACCAGTATGCGCAACAAAGCCAATCGCCTAGAGGAAATGTTCATTGCTATGACCGGTAGCGGTGACGGCAGCGATGGAGAGTCGCCATCATGAGTCCTATCGAGCAGTGGAATGCCTTCGCCACTATTGTGATAAAAGAGGTGCGCCGATTTATGCGTATCTGGACGCAGACGTTGCTGCCACCGGCGATTACTATGGTGCTTTATTTTGTTATTTTTGGGCAGCTTATTGGAGAACGCATCGGCACCATGGATGGCTTTGCCTATGCGCAGTTTGTGGCCCCGGGGCTGATTATGTTGGCGGTTATCACCAATTCCTACAGCAATGTGGTCTCCTCTTTCTTCAGCAATAAGTTCATCCGCTGTATTGAGGAATTATTGGTCTCACCCACTCCCAACTATGTGATTTTGACCGGTTACGTCATCGGCGGGGTCGCTCGCGGTTTGGCGGTGGGGGCGGTAGTAACCTTAGTCTCGCTATTTTTTACCGACCTGCAAATTCATAGCCTTCCCCTGGTGGTGATAACAGTTATTTTGACTGCGGTGATGTTTTCTTTAGCCGGGCTAGTAAATGGAGTCTACGCACGTAATTTCGACGATGTGAACATTATCCCGACTTTTATCCTGACTCCGCTGACCTATCTAGGGGGTATTTTTTATTCCATTTCTCTATTGCCAGAATTTTGGCAGGGCGTTTCCAAACTCAACCCTATTCTCTATATGGTCAATGCGTTTCGTTACGGGTTTTTAGGGGTTGCCGATATTTCGGTTGGCCTTGCCCTAGGGATGATTAGCGTTTTTATTTTTATCTTTGGCGGTTATGCCATGCATCTGTTGGCGGTAGGCAAAAATCTGCGAGCATGACTGTGGGCGTGAATAAAAATCAACCAGATAAAGAAAGCCGCTATCCGTGCGAATATGATCCGTGCCTGCTACAAAAAATCGCCCGTGCCCCGGCGCGTGAGACACTGGGGCTGAGCGCAAATCCGGATTTTATCGGCTATGATGACTGGACACTTTATGAATTGGCTTGGCGCGATGCGACCGGCAAACCACATATGGCTATTGGTCATTTGCAGGTACCGGCGGATTCGGTTTTTATGGTTGAATCTAAATCTCTGAAGCTCTATGTCAATAGCCTGTTTTACTGTTTTTTTGATAGCCCGGACGATCTAGTCCGACAGCTATCGGAGGATCTAAATCAACTTCTCGAAACTAAAGTGCGGCTGGAATTGCTGCCGCTCGTGGGGCGGGCGCAAAAACGAGTGGAAGGGCAGGGCGATTGGATATATATCGACGAGTTTGATGTCTCGCCAGCCGAGGGGCCCGATGCGGGATTGTTGCGACGGGGGGATATTGGTGCGAAAAATACTGTTCCGCACCGCTACGCCACCCACTGTTTCCGCAGCCGGTGCCCGGTCACTGCGCAGCCGGATTGGGCCAGCGTCTATGTGCGCATCGATGGTGGCGTGCCCGATGCTAGGCAGCTGGCCCGCTATCTGTGGAGCTTCGCCGAACATCGCGCCTTCCATGAAAATTGCGTGGAACGCATTTATCGCGATATCTGGCAACGCCTGCGCCCGACCGGGCTATCGGTCGCAGCCCGTTTTACTCGTCGTGGCGGCATCGATATTAACCCGGTACGCGCTTCATCCGCTACCGTATTGGAATTACCGGAACGTGATTTTCGACAATGATTCATTTTGCCGGCACAGTGCGTTAAACTATGGCGATTCAACTCTTTGAGGATTTCGCTATGTCCATTGCTCTCTGGTGCCTGTTTGCCGCAGGCGTGTTGCATTTTGCCTCTAAGCTTCCACTGATTTACGCTCAGACGCAGGAAAGTGGTGGTTACGACAACCGCAATCCGCGCGCCCAACAGGCGGCATTGCAAGGCTGGGGCGAGCGGGCGTTGGCGGTGCATAAAAATCAGATGGAAAGTTTTCCACTGTTTGCCGCCGGTATTCTAGTCGCGCTGTTCACCGATGCGGCTCCCAGCGCAGTCGATTATTTGGCATTGGCCTATATCCTAGCACGACTGGCCTATCTTTATTTTTACCTGACAAATGCCGCCACCGTTCGCAGCTTGGTTTGGCTGGTGGGGCTGATTAGCAGTCTGGCACTTTTGTGTAGCCCGATTTGGGGCTGAGAAAAATGTTAGGTGGGAGGCGCAAGCCGCGGCTGGTTTTCGTGGCGCGTCGATCGGCGCGTAAGTGGGGCAGTCAGAATATGCGTGTCTATCAGATGGCGCGGCACATGCAGCGTTTCTATGGCGATGTCTACGAGGTTTGCATTAGTTTTATTAGCCGCCGTTTTTGGAAGATCGGGAGCAAAGCATGGGTGGCGATGCAACCGCGTGACAGCATTTATTTTATTTCTAAACATGTGGTGTGCGCTTGGGATTCAGAGGATTTGGATTGTCTGCGCCGCAAAGCCATGGCGGTATTGGTCGATTATGTCGATTTAGAAGTGCGGCACATGCGGCCCAGTGGTGTCGATGCCCATATCGCGGCGAGTTTTGCCGGTGCCCGTGCTTTGCAAAAAAAGCAGGAACGGATGCGGGCTGCCGGACAAAAAGTGGAAGGCAGTATTCATACTGTTTTGCACAACTATGATTCGGCGATTGATGGCCTACAATTTCCCCCCACGCCAAAGTTGTCGGCGGTATTTCTAGGCGCAATGCATAATTTCGTAACCACACCGCAAATTGCGCCGGAGATAACCGTTCTAGATGCCTACCAAAGGGCTGCATTCAAACGCAATGTTGGTCGTCTAGCCCAGTTTAATTGTCATTGGTGTGTGCGCCCCGATCAGGGTGCCGATCCGGATAGACAGGTTTCGCCTTTTACCAAGGGTATTACCGCAACGGCCTGCAACGCGGTTATTATCACCAATCACCAAGTGGATGATGCGCTGGAACTTTTAGGGGGGGATTATCCCTATATGTTGGATTCCATTGACGCTAAAACTCTAAACGAAGGCTTCCGCCGGCTGAAGGAAACCTATGGCGGCACACCGTGGCGATCGGCATTAGAGCGAGTTATGCCCCTGAAGGAGCACACTTCACACCAAAGCATCGCGGGGCAACTGCATGCTGTTATTCAAGAAGTTAGGAGGTAAAATATCCATGGTCACCGTGCCGAACTACCGAGCAATCCCCAGTGGTTGCTATTTGGCTATATCCGCGAGTGCCTTATCTGAATTTGGAAGTGGCGGTAGCAGATGCGCTGGGGCTACTGAGTGGCACAAGTTTGGTTGGTAGCATATCAACTCCTCACCCACATGCTTAGATGGTATAACGGGATGGATAGCATTGAACGGGCTAACTGGCTGCATGACTTGGTTGGTTTAGTCGAAAACTAGCTGGCCAGATCTCGCTCTGGTTTTGCGTTATAATAGTGATGAGTGAGCAATACGATTTTTCCATAAATGAAAGAAATCTGGAGACATAGCGATGCGAAATATCATTGTATGCATGCGTGACAAAGCGGCATCTTGGTGGAGGCCTGGGTGGTTGGTGGTTTGTTATGTTGCGGTTTTACTGGTTGGAATCGCTATCGTTTCTTATTGGTGGGACGAAATCAGCAGCGATATTCGTGTATTGACTCAAATTGGGTTAGGGTTTTTTATTAGCCTGTTGGGGCTGTTTGGCTTGATCAATAGTACCATGCAGAGGATAAATACCGAAGCTCAGCTGCAAAATGCACGATATGATTCGAAGAAACGCGATATTCTGTCGGCGTGGGAAACATTGCGGGTACCGACTACGGCTGACGGTGGAAAAATTGCGGCGTTGGAAATGCTAAACGATACTCAGATTGGTAAAGAAGGCGTATGTGTTCCGGGTGAAAACCAGAAAAGCCTAGCAGGCATAGATCTTTCCGCTCAAACCATGGGTGCGCAGGATGAACAACAGCGCACTTATCTGGTAGGGGTGCGTTTACCGGGAGCAAATTTACAATTTGCCAATCTCAGTCGTGTCAATTTTACGGGCGCGGACTTCAGTGGCGTAAATCTTTCTGGTGCGGACCTTAGCAATGCAGATCTTTCGAATGCTAACCTCAGCAAGACATGTTTTTGTGTTTACGATACACAGAACATACAAGTCAAACAGTCCGATGATAAAGGGTATCATAGTATTGCTAGACCCTTAGATATAGAGAACCAAATTGCTAATCTCAGTCACGTGAATCTATCGGATGCCAATGTTAGCGATGCATGTTTCTTGCTAGCAGCATCCGTCTTATTGGAGAATATAGACAGTGTAAAATTTTCAGGATCTTGAGCGTGGGAAGATCGCCCGCCGCTTGTGCATGGAGAGGTAAAAATAGCAAAGTACATATTCAATAAATCAAAAAAAGATCAACGAGATAAGCGGCCAAATCGAGATCCAGACGGCTTTTTTACCACTAGAGAGCTTGAGGATGCGATTCAAATTTTTAATCACAAGAAATTTCCGCGCTAGCCAAAAATTTAGTTGCGCAAAAGGATGAAATGCTCGATTAGTCGCACCATTATTTCTTTTTGCTCAGGTGGGCTTGCGGCTACTAATAGGGCTAGGGCTACTAGGGTGTTGTCGTTTATTAGTTGCTCGACTGGTTTGGCTAGTAGCGGTTGGTTTAGGCGTAAATACCATAAGAATAGAAAGGAACCGATGCGCTTGTTGCCGTCTGTTAGCGAGTGATTTTTAATTACAAAGTACAGTAAATGGGCGGCGCGGCTGGCTATGTTGGGGTAAAAGACGCTATCACCGAAGCCCTGCTCAATGGTTTCTAATGCCGAAGCTAGGCCATCGCCGCGTAGGTTACCGAATAGCTTGGTGGCTTCGCCTTTCATAATCAATGTCTTTTTAAGCTCGGCAATGGCCTTTATTACCTCTTCCAGTTTTAATGCCCGCATATTGGCCTGTTTATCTGGTAGCGCGTTTAGGGTTTGCTCATCGTAGTTTTGTAATAGACTCCAGCTGCGGGCGTATTCGTCGATTATTGATAGCATGGCCGAGCCTTCGGCGTTTTCTAACGGCTGATCGCTCAGGCTGCGGGAAAGTTTGCGAACCTGCCGCACCGCTTCTTCGAGCTCGGCACTGTCGCTCTTGCGCAGGCTGGGTTCATTCAGACTGTGGCCCTCCGTTAGGTGCTGTTTTAAGGTGCGGGTGGCCCAGATGCGGAATTGTGTTGCGCGGGACGAGTTAACTCGGTAGCCCACCGAAATAATGGCATCAAGGTTGTAATGGCGTAATTTTCGCCTGACTTGGCGCCGGCCCTCGCGCCGAACTATTGAAAAATTCTCGGTAGTTGTCTTTTCGTCAAGCTCTTGATCGGCAAAGATATTTTTTAGATGGAGGCTGACGTTGTCAGTGCCAGTGGCGAATAGTTTGCCGATCTGCGATTGCGATAGCCAGACGTTGCCCTGCTCAAAGGTTACCTCCATCTGGGTCTCGCCATCCTTGGATTCGTAAAGATAAATGCTTTGATTCATGATGCTATTTCACCATCTTTATCCAAGTACCCGGCTCCGGTTGGCCGCTGGGGTAGTAACCGTTAATTAGGCGTAGCTGCAATTCGGTGTGGCGGCCTAGAGTGCGGTTAGCGGCTAGATCCGCAAAAGTCTCGCCCGGTTGCAAGCGATGGTAATAAATGCGCTTAATTCGCTCTGGTGGGAAGTCCTGCTCCGTGGCGCGGCGGAAACTTTTAATTAGAGCCAGCACTGCCTTATCCTGCGGTTTGGCGAGCGGCACCGGGGCGGCGGCGGTGAAATAGTATTCGTAGGAACCGGATTTAATGACTGCTACCCGCTTGCGCCCCGCTGCCGTGTCTAGCTGCGCATAGACGGCATCCCCTTTGCGCTGCGGTTCCTCGTACAGGGGGCGAGGGCGGCGCAATTTATCGACCCCGTGGCGGGTCTTTAACATCTCCTCGGCATCTAGGGCGAGGTTTTTAGGTTTGGCGACATCGAGTTCCACCCGTAAATTATCCGGGCCGCTCAACACAATCGTGGAACCTTGGGTGGTTTTGTTCCAAGTATCCGGAAAGACAAAAGTAACACCAAGCACCTCGCTGGCGTAACGCTGATAGCCGGGCGGCGCAAGCATGCTCTCGCTGGGGCCGAACACCATATTATCCAGGTGCTGACGATAGACATCGCGCCCGCGGAAATCCTCGCCGGGCGGTAATTCGCCCGCCTGCTCGACCGCCTCCCGCAGGCGTTTGTCGTTTTTTGGGTGAGTAGCGAAAAGACCGTGATAAGTGACGGGGCGTTCGCCCGCTTCACGCGCTTGCATGCTGCTGAACTTCTCATGGTCTTTGAATACCGAGAGAACTTCGATGACAGCGGCGGGGTCGTAACCGGCGCGGTGTAGGGTGCGGGCACCGTGTTCATCGGCCTCCAACTCCATCTCGCGTCCGTAGCCGCTGACCCGTGCGGCGTTTTCCAGCTGAATGGCCCCGCCGACTCGGGAACTTACGGTCGCGCTGGCGACAAAGGCGGCGACATCGCCGAGCCGTTGTTGGCGGCGCCGGCGTTGCGCGTGGCGTTCGGTCACATGCGCGATTTCATGCGCGAGCACGGCGGCTAATTGCGCCTCGGAATTGAGATAGCTGAGCAAGCCGCGGGTGATGTAAATGTAACCACCGGGCAGCGCGAAGGCATTGATGCCGGGGCTGTCGACGATAAAAAAGTGGTAATCGATTTCCGGCCAGTCGCCGTGCGCAGCCAGCTTTTGCCCCACCCGATCGATGTACGCATTGAGGGCTTCATCGCGATAGAAGTGGGTGGTTTTCAGCAGTTTCTCGTGTTCCTTGCGCCCGATTTTGACTTCGCTGTTTTCGCTTTGTGCGGGCAGGGCTAGGCCGAGCGCGGGCAACAGCCACACCCAAGCCCAGAGATGCGCACGCGATCTGCCGCCTCGCCGCACTGGTCAGTCGCCCTCTGTTGCCGGTGCGAACAGGTCGGCCAGCTGCTTGGCTAGGCCGGTGCAGGCACTGCTTTGCACCCGCGCGATGAGCGGGACGGGCACCACCACGGCCGGAATGTAGGAGGTGCCCGTCGCCTCGGTGCCGATGCGCCCGACCTCGCGGGCGTGGGCGACATCCCAGATATTGGCTTCGTAGGTGCTCTCTTCTTCGCGCATGCCGAAACCGAAGCAACCGCCGAGGCCGATGCCGATGGAACAGGCCATGGAGCCGCGCTGGCGGGTGGTCTCAGTCGCGCCCTCGACCCACACCAGATAGCGGACATTTTGCGCCTCCAGCCGCTCGCGCACCAGCGGTTCGTCCAGCGTTTGCAGCAGCTTCGGTAGGCTCAGGGGCGCGGTGCGCGGTTCAAACCAAGGGTACATCTGGTCGGTAAATTGCTCGGCGGGGATGACGCTGAGACCCGCAATATCCTGGCGCAAATTGTCGCCGATGCAGGCCAGCAACTCATCTTCGGTCTCGTATTCCGGCGAGTGGTGGCGACCGAGGACCACCACGGCCTCGGAGTCGGGATCGATCTGCGCATCCTGCCAGCGGACATCGTCCACGGTGACGCTGGCGCAGCCGGCCACCAGCAGAGCGGGGCTGGCGAGGGCGATAAAAGCGAGCTTGCGCCAGCTCACGGGGCACCTCGGCGGCTGCGCAATTCCTGCTGGCGCAGCCAGGTTTGGATGGGCGGTTGGCGGCGCAGGCCGATGCTCAGCTGGGCACCAGTGTCGCGCAGGGCCATGGTGGCGGCGGCATTTAAGCCCGCCTGCGGCGATTGCAAAAAGGCACTCGGGGCCTTGCCGTAGCCGGTCAGTAACCAGTCGGCGATTAGCTCAGGTTCGGCGTCCGGTTCGGGCGGATCGGCGGTCACCTGCACCCGGTATTTCAGCCAAACTTCGTAGATTTCCGCCCGTGTCTCGCGGGGCATGGCGTATTGCAGGTCGACAATTTGCGGGTGGAGGTGCAGGTGCGGGGCAGATTTATCCGCGCTGGATAGCTGATCCGTCACCGAGCGGAACAGAGCCACCTGCGCCGCGCCCAGACTCAGGCTGATTTTGCGGCGGTCCTTGCGCTGCTCGGTAAAAACATAGCCGCTAAATTCGTCCGACAAATGCAAATGCGCCACCACCGGCAGGGCGGGCACCAGCGGCGCGGGGAACTGGGCATCGACCACGTAGTGGGTGCTGCAAGCGGGCAGTAGCAGTAGCCAAAGAATGCCGAGCAGCGCGGCGGCGAACAGGCGGCGGCGGGGATTGGGCGCGCGGGTGGGCATAAGGGTGGTCATAAGAGTCGGCGTAGCAGTCGGCATAGCGGGGCTCAGCGAAAGTCGTTCAGGCCAACAAAGGTGCCGGCATTTTGGTGGGCCAGCTCGCGCATCAGGGCGGCGAAACGCTCGCCGGAATGGTGCCCGGCGTTGTCCGCAAACAGCACCGGGAAGCCGATGGCGTGGATCCGCACTCGCGGTTCGCCCTGGCCACGCTCGCTGTTGAGGGCGCGGACGGTGTCCAGCACCGGGGCTAGGCTGTTGCCAGTGTAATCGTCGCCGAAAACATAGAGGCTGATTTTATGCTCCGGCGAGTAAAAGTTGCGGATGGCGGCGGTGATGCCTTCCACCGGGCTGCTGTTGCTGAATGGGTTCCAGACGCGCAGCTGCTCGACCAAGATCTGCCGACGGCCCGGGGTGTCGGGAATCCACTGGCCACGGTGGCTGCTGAACATGTACTGCCCCATGTCGTTCATTATCTGCATCCCCTTGAGGTTGGGGTAGATGTCGAGGATATTGACCACCTCTTCCATCACCCGATTCCACGCATAGTGATACATGGAACCGGAAGTGTCGATGATAAAGATGACGTATTCCGAGTCCACCGGAATGCCGCCGATGACATTGTTGCGGCGTTGGTAGGCGGCACCGAGCAGGCGGCGCATCTCGGCGGACAGGCTTTGCAGGGCCAGCTTTAATTCCGCCTGCCGCTCGGTCTCGCTGATATTGGCATTTTGCAGGCGGGCTAGGCGGTTGCCGCTTTGCTCGAGCTCGCCGTGTAGGATGGCCACGCGCTCCTGCTGCACGTCCAGCTGCTCGCGCTTGCTGCGTAGCTCGCGTTCCAGATAATCGATCTCGCCGCGCAATTCAAACAACTGTCGCTGCAATGCCTTGATGCTGCCACCCTGATTGGTGGTGGAGGCTTCCAATGGCTCCTCCGCGCCGCTTTGCACGATCACCAGTAGCAGCACGATGGCCCCGAACCCGCAGCAAATGATATCCAGAAAGGCGATGCTGGTGTCCTGTCCGCGCTCGCGTTTGCGCCTCATGGCCAGTCCTCAGACGGGGCGATGAAGCTGCCGCGAGTTTCCAGCGCGATGCGCCAAAAAGCCGCCGCCGCCAAGGGGTCGCCTTCCATCGGCAGCAGCAGGGTGTTGACCGGAATTTCCTTCGGCAGGGCCCGCATCGCCTCGTTGAAAAACCCAATGCGCTGGCGGCCGGATACCGTGTTGCCCTTCGGTTTTTTTTCACCCTGAGTCGGCAGGCCATCGGTGATCAAAAAGACATTGTCCGGCAGCGGGCGCAGTTCGCGGATGACCTGCACCGCCGCCAGCAGGTTAGTGCCCCCCGCCGGCACCCGCTGGCGCAGGGCTTGCAATGCCTGCTCCAGATCCTCGGGCGCACTGGCCGCCAGCCATTGACCGGCCTGCGAGTCCGCCGCCGCCTGGGCAGTCTCGGCGAAAGTGTAGATCTGAAACCGGCTATCGGGCGAGAGGTTGGCCGCCAGCCAATCGACCATGGCGAGGGCCTGCTGCCACTTGGGTGCCGCCTGCTTGACCGCGTCCGGGCGGTTGCGGCGGCGGATAATGTTGACGATGGTTTTATCCAGCATGCTCGCCGAGCTATCCAGCAAAATCAGGGCCCGCCGCCCGCCCATGTGCAGTCCGGTCAGATACTGGCGCTCACCCTGGCCCAAAGTGGCGCGCACCCGGTTGCCGCCTCCCCGTTTTTGCAGGGCTTGTTTTTGCTGCTCTAACTGGGCGATCTGCCGTTCAAGCTGTTCGATCTGCTCGTTTTTTTGCGGTCCCAACGCGGTGATCTGCCCGCGCAATGCGTCAATTTGTTCCTGAATCTGCCGCGCCAGCCCCTGCGCACGGGCCAGGGCCGCATCGGCCGCGGACAGACTATTGCGAATGCGCGCCAAATTTTCTTGGCCGATGCGGATTTCCGTGGCCAGCAGGCGGGTCTCACTGCTCGCCGCGCTGCCGGTGTGTACCTCGCTGCTGTGCTTGATCAGCAAAAACAACAACACCGCCGCGCCCAAACCGCAGGACATGATGTCCAGGAAGGACAGGTTGAAGGTGGATGCCTGCCGCCGGCGCATCGTTATTCCATCAGCCGCACGGCCAGCAGGGCGTGGCCGGCGACCTCCAGCCGGTCGCCCGCTACTAGCGGCTTGGCGCGATCCGCCGGCTGCCCATTGACCCGAAAATCGGGGCCGGTCACACAAATGCCGTCCGCGGCGAATTGAATAGCGGCGAATTCGGCGGCTAGATCCTGCGCTTTGCTGAAATTTGCCGCGGCGTAGACTAGTCCCCGGTGAACCAGCGCATTGGCCAGCGGCGGGGACTCGGCGGCGGGTGCCGTGGGGGGCGGAGTGCTGTTTGCCGGCGGGCCGAGAGTCGTCTGGCTGATGTAGGCTGTGCCGGCACCGGGCTCCAGATCGGCGAGCAGGGCGGCAGCACCCGCCGCGGCGGCAGCACCATCGATAATTTGATAAGTGCTTGGCTGGGCTTTTTTTTGCACTCCGGGCAGTGGGGCGAAGGCGGGAGCCAGCACAGTGTAACGGGCGGAAACCTTGCCGAGCAGATCATTCACAAAGCCGTCCACCGTCGCCTCGATATCGGCCTGATTCATGTCGAGCGAATGGCTGGCCGCGCCGCTGTCCACCGTAAAAGCCGCCAGCGACTGCCCATCGAGCACCTTGCGCACCTGATCGAACAGCTGCTGCTCGGTGCCGCCGCTGTGCAGGGGGTCAAAGCGCGAGCTCTGAATAAACCGCTCGCTCAGCCCTTGCAACAGGCGGTCGACTAGGCGCAAAAAGCCGTGACTTAGCAATACCTCATGCGACCGCAACGCAAGCTGCCCCTGCCCCTGTTCATGGGGGTCATGGGCGTATTCATAGCGTGAAATAACCGTTTGATGTAGCTGCAGATCGACATGGCATAGCGATTCACCCGGCGGCTGCGCGGCCATCTGCGCTAGGCCCAGATTGAGGATGGCTTGAACCTCGATATCGAGAGAGCGGCAGATACCGGCCAGCAGTTCCAGCTGTTCGTGGCTCAGATGGGAGGGCACACAAAAAACGAACGGTGCGCCGCCCGCCGCCGCCTTAATGTCTGCTAATTGGTGCCAGACCAGGTCCGCGCTGTGGCGCACTCCGGCCTTTTTTATGGGAATGGGGCGGGTGTCGAGTTCCTGCCAGAAGCGGCTGTGGACCCGCCCCGGCTGCTGGCGCAGGGCTTGCAGGGCTGCGCTACCGAGCACCGGCGGTTGGCCCGCCAGCAGCAGTGCCATACCCGGCTCGGCGTAGACGGTCTCGCCGCCGCGGGTGGCGCGGATGCAGAGGTCGCAAAGCTCGACAAGGACGGCATCTGGCATGACGGGTGCCTAAAGCCTAGATTTGCACATGCCGCAGCAAATTGCGGTCGCAGTAGCGTTGCGCATCCAGCACCAAGCGTTCCTGATGCAGGGTCAGCTGGTGCGACAGAAACATGACGATAATGCTAATCAGCAGCGCAATAAAAGTGGAATTGAACGCCACGCCCAAGCTGGCGGTCACCCCGGCGATGTTGCCGGCCACCGCCTCGTGCGCGTTGGCCAGGGCCGCGCCTATGCCGCGCACGGTGCCGATAAAACCGATCGATGGAATCGCCCAGGCGATGTAGCGAATCATGGAAAGCTCGGTGTCGAGCCGCTGCGATTCCGCCTCGCACAGGTCGCGCACGGCACTGGCAATATCCTGCACACTGCCGGCGGTGCCGAGGCGTTGCAGGGCGGCGGTGATAGCGCGGGGCAGCAAATAATCCTGCTGTTCGGCGGGCAGGCTTTCCAGATTGCGCCCCAGTGCCCGCGAGTCCTCCGGCAACACCCGCGAGCCGGCGGGCACTTCAATTAGCGGCAGGCGCAACAGCCGCTTTTCCGCACTGACTCGCACCGCCTTGTAGCCCATGATCGCCAGTGCCCAAAACGCCAGCACAAAGCAGGCTTGCTGCTCGTAATCTTTCAGTACCACCCAAAGCGAGCGTTCCGCCCCGGTGGCAGTGCCCGCCTGCTGCGCCAATTCCGCCGCCAACAATAGGGCCTCGGCATTAGGCCGCACTAGGCCGATGTAAAACAGATGCACCAGAATAAAGGCGGCGAGCAGGGCCCCTAGCTGGAAGAGGAATTCGTTGGAGAGGGATTTGGGCATGGGGCGGGCCTAGGTTTTTGGCGGCTGCGACGGTGAGGGGCAAGCGTCGGGGAAGAAAACTGGTGTAAGGAGTTAGTTTATGGAAACCACTTGAGGTCGCTTTTGGAGCAGCGGTAAAGCTCGCTTGGTTTTACTGCATCGCCCTCCTTGGACATCGAAAAATCGTAGTATGCCGCATCACCACTTGCATCTAACGTAAGGGAGTATTTAAAACCGTCTTCACCTATCCCCCAATTCCAACGTTTCTTCAAGCCCTCCATAGCGACAAATGCCTCGAAGGTCTTATCAAAAACCTTGACATGCCCCAGATCAAGAAGCCCCGATTCACCCGGATCAAGAAGCCCCGATTCGCCGAGCCAGAGTATATTTTCGCCGTTATATGCAAAACGGTCTTTGCATGCCCAGATCGATCCATAGGAGGCTTCTTCACCTGAGGAAGTATTAAGATCTTCGCCTACAGTAGCATCGGTTTCTTCGTTCGGAGCAGTGCTGTCTTCTTCTCCCAAAGCGACATCATTTTCTCCGCTTGAGCCAGTATAAGTCGCAAGCTCCGCACAGGATGACAGCGCAAGGGAAAGGATGGCGAGTAGGGCGATTTTTTGCATGGTTTGGCTCCCGATTGGGCGGCTGGGATGGCAGGGATTATATATCGGTGGGGAAGGGCACGGCTAAATCCTCGGCGAGTTCCTCCGAGGGGCGGAAGACCGAGAAATCGGGGTCGCTCGCTCGCTGGCGGGCAGGCGGTTTTTTATTGGCGGGGCGGTCGGCTGTCGGAGTGGCGGGGGCAGGTTGCGGGGCGGGTGGCGGGCTGTCAATTTGCGAATTTTCGCCGCCGGTTGCCGCATTTTCTTGCGTTGTCGAGTTTTCCGGTGTCACCGCGTCGTCGTTCGCCTGCGCCTGCACAGTGCAAGTAAAAAAAATAGCTAAAACAATAAAATACCGCATTTTCCTAGAAATCACTTTGCATAGCGGGCGACGCGGAAGCCGAGGTCCTGCCGCCCCTTGGAATCGTAATCGCGATAGGCGAGGCGCAGCTGCGGCAGGTGGCCGCGGGCCCAGCTGGCCCCGCGGATGACGTGGAACTCGCCCTCGGCTGGGCCCAGCGGGTCCGCCACCGGATCCGCGCCGCTGTAGGGCACCGGCTGATACCAGTCGTGCATCCATTCCATCACATTGCCGCCCAAATCGTAGAGGCCGCGGGCGTTGGGCGCAAAGCTGGCTACGGCGGCGGCGGCGGGGTGGCCATCGTTGATATCGGCGACCACAAAGCGGATTTTGGCGGCGATGCTTTGGTCGGCGAAGTTGGCGACCGGGCCGGGCACGGCATCGGCATCGCCCCAGATGTAGCGTTGCTGCGGGCCGGCCGGTAGGGTGCTGGCGGCGAAAGTCCATTCCGCCTCGGTGGGCAGGCGGTAGCCGGTGGACTCGGGGTTGCTGCCGGACACCGCCCCTTTTTGCGTTTGATAGAAGGGCGGTAGGCCAGCTTGTTTGCTGAGCCAGTTGCAAAAGAGCGCGGCTTGTTGCCAGCTTAGGCGCACGGCAGGCTGGTCGGGGCCGTCTAGGCTGTGGGATTCGAAGTGCCCGGAGCTGTGCGTGGCGGCGAACTGGCGGTATTGGCGGTTGGTGGTCTCGGTTGCGCTCAGGTAAAAGGGGCGATTCAGCTGCGCCTGCCATTGTGCTTCGTTGGCGCGGCGGTTGGGTTCGCGGCGGCTGGAACCCATGGCGACCAGGCCGGCGGCGCGAAATAGCCGCATGGTTGCGCCGACCTTGTTTTGATAGCGGGCGGGGATGCGGGCCCAGGCGGCGGCTTCATCGGTCAGCAGGCGCACTTGCAGCAGTTGCGCCGAGCCGGTTAGCGGCAGAAAATCCAGCGTTTTGGCGGCATGCCCCGGCGCGGTGACGCGGATCTGCTGGCGCACGGCGGGCAGTTGCAGCGATTTGACGGCAGTGCCCTGGTCCGCGCCATTGACGTAGAGTCGAGCGTTGGCCGGGTGGAGGCTGACCCGCACATCGACTAGGTTCGGTTTTAGCGTATAGGCGAGCGGCTTGGCATTGCCATCGCCATCGCCGGCGGCGGGCGCGGTGATCCGGTGGCGTTGGCTTTGGTAGCCGGCTTTGTGGAGCTGCAATTCGTGTTCTTGGCCCGGGGTTAAGGGTAGCTGGAGGGGGGTTTGCCCCAGATAGTTGCCGTTTAGGGTAACCGCCACGTCCGCCGGGCGGGTGCTGAGCGGGACCTGAATATCTTGCGGTTTTAGGCGGAGGGTGTCAGGCCATTCTAGGGTGGTGCCGGCACGGATTTCGATGGGTTGCTGCCATGATTTGTAACCGGGGGCGGTGATCTGCAGGCGGGGGGTGCCTTGCTCGATGCGATAGGTGCCGCGGGTTGGATCTTTGGTTAGGGGGTGATCATCGGCGGTAAGCTGCGCCGTCGCTGGCTCGACTTCGATGGCCAGATAGCCCCAGTTGGGGGCCAGTTCGATGGGCAATTCTTCGGTGAGGCCGCGCCCGCGCACCTCGACTTCGAAAGTGGCGGGGCGGTAAAGCGGGGCATCGGCATGCAGGCGGTAGGAGCCGGCCGGCAGGTCGACGAAGGTGAATTGGTTTGCTGCCGCGCCCGGCTCGCTGCCCTCCAATGCCACCTGCCCCTCGATGCCGGCCGACGCAAAATAGGCGCGAATCTGGCCGGGGAGCGGCTCCAGTGCGATGTGCAAATTGGCTGGGCTATCGGCGGTTACTTCGATGCGCTGCTGTTGCGGGTGGTACCCCGCTGCGCTGATGTCCAGCCGATAACTGCCGCGCAATAATAGAAAGCGACCGCCGCCGATCGGCAGGGCCGCCCCCGACAGGCGCACTTGCGGGTCGCTGGCATTGCTGGCGACCACGATGGCGCGGGCGTTGAAAATAAACAGCAGTGCGGCGGCGAGCACCAGCGCAGCCAATAGAGCCAAGCCGTGCAACGGGTGCCAGCGAAAGCGGGGCGATGCCGCGCCCCCCGCCGGTGCATTAAAGCGCGCGGGGACGATGCGGTCTGGCGGTGGTTGCGGCATTGGGCGGCGTTCTAGTGGCGGGCAGGGCAGGGCGGTTAAATGGGGGTGTCGCAGACGACTAGCAGATCGATTTCCGGCTTTGAGCCATCGATGAGCAGTTCGATGCGCTGATCGCGGAAGCCGGCGCAGCGGCCGATGACCACGTAGCGACCGGGGTACAGGTTGAGGGCTTGCGCGGTGAGGGTACCCAGTTTGCCGACTCGGTAGATTTCGATCTCGGTTTGCTGGTCCGAGCGCAGCCTAACCACCACCGGGGTGCGCGCCCGCCGCAGGGTTTTCGCCAATTCTTCAATCTGCGCTGCCAACCGCGGGCCGCGCTCGCGCACCGCCTGCGCATCGGTCAGCACTTGGTTGGCGGCGCGCCAGGCGGGCTCGGCGTTCAGAGCCAGCGGTTCGGCTAGGATGGCTTGGATGCGATTATCCAGATTCAGCCGCGCTTCCGAGCGCAGTTGACCGAGACGAGCGGCGGACAGGCTTGTATCGGCGGCCAGCAGGGCGGCGTAGGCATCGAGCGCGGCCTGCCAATTTTCATCTTGTTCCAGCCGCTGCGCACGGGTCAGCTTGCGCTCACGCTCGCCGCCGAGCTTTGCCGCCTCCACCTGCCGCAATGCCTCGGTCGCCGCCAGATCGTCCGGTTTCAGCCGGGCGGCGGCGGTGAAGGCGCGGGTGGATTCACGGTAGTTGCCGGCACTCAAAGCGGCAAAACCCGCCGACATTTGGGCGGTGAAATCGCGCTCGGTGATCGCCTGTTCGACCGCGGCCAGCCGGGCGGCGAGCGGCGGATAGGCGGCATCGAGGGTTTGCGCCTCCAGCAGGGCTTGGCGGGATTCTGGCAGGGTTTGCGGATCTGCTTGCAGGGCGGCACTGCGTTCCATCAGGGCGAGCACTTGGGGGCGCACTTCGGCGCGGGCTAGGGCGGTGTCGATGGCGGCATCGGCAGGAGCCAAGCGGTTGGCCAGCAACAACAGTTCGGTCGCTTGCTGCGGCTGATTTTGCGCCAGCCGCGCCAAGCCCTCGTCGTAATAACGTTGCGCCGTGGCGGGGATTTGCGCTTCCAGCTGCTGGGCCAATTCTAGGGCTTGGCGGTAAGCGGCGATGGATTCGGCAAACTGGCGTTCCTGGTAGGCGCGGTCGCCGGTGCTGGCCAATGTCGCCAGCTGCGCGATCTGTTCGGCGGCCCAGATGTCCGCCTGCGCTTTTTCCAGCCGCTGCTGGCTGGCCAGCAATTCGGCGAGCACCTGCTGGGCATCGCGCCTTGCTTTGAGTAGCTGGGAATCGGCCCAGGGGGATTCGCTCGGCGGGCGCAGGTTTGGACGCGGCGGTTCAGGTTGCGCACCTTCATGTTGCGTGACAGGTTGCGCGACTGAAGGGACGGGCGCGGGGCGATCTGGCTGCCAGAAAACCAGAATCAACGCCAGCAGAGCCAGGATGAGCAGCACCCCCAGCCCCCATTTTTTGGCATTCGGCGGGCGTTGCGCAGTGGATGCGGTCGATCTGACCGCCCCCTGCGGGCTGAATTCGGCAGGCTCGATCTGCTGCCTGTGGCCGTCCTGCATCGGCGGGTTTTAGCGGCTGGCGGGCGGCAGGTTTGCGGTGTCTGGCCGCGGATAGCCGGTCTCGGCGTAGTACATATCTGCCAGCAGCACCCGCCATTGGGCGTACTGATCGCGCACGGTGCCGGTCAGGGTGATGGTGCGATCTTGCAACTCCACCACGCTGGGGGCCAGTTCGGCCTCCAGCGACTCGCCCAACTCGCTCAAAGTGGCGATGTGCAGCTTGGCCTCCTCGCGCTGTTCAAAGCTGACGGAGATCTGCTCGCTGCCCGCCAGAATGCCGACCGTGCCCGCCGCCCGATAGTATTCATTGCCCTCGACGGCCGCCGCGGTGCCGGCAATAATCGCCAGCCAGCCGATCAGTCGCCGCCGCCGCGCACTGTTTTCTAGGTCTTCGATAAGTTGAGTTTCCCGATAACTCTGCGCCCGCCACTCGCGGTAGGGGTCGTGCATATTGGCGGCGAAGCCTTGGTAATAATCCTGCAACAGGTCGACGAAAAGCTGGTCTCGCGACTGAATGGCCTGCACCCGCGCCAGCAGTGGGTCGCCAGCGGCAGGCAGGCGCACCAGCTGCGCTAGGCCCTCCTCATCGCGCTCGAGGTACTGATCAAACGCCGCGGGCGAGAAGGATTGCGCAAACCGCATGGCACTGACCGCCCGCAGGGCTTCGCGCTGTGCCAATTCGGTGGCCTGCAGCTGGCGCAACAGGTCGTTGGCGATCTGGTTGTACATACTGCGAAACGGCTCGCGCTCGCGTTGGGTGAGGTCGTAGGCATATTTGCTGACCTGCTGCTGGTAATTTTGCTCCAGCCAGACACGCCCGGTCTGGTCCACTGCCCGCACCTGCAACGCGAGGGTTTCGCCGTCCGATTGCAGGATTTTGCCAGCCAGTTGTAAATCCATAATGACCTGGTCATCCGGGGCAATGCGCACCGCCCCCCAAGCGTTGCTGGCTTGCAGCGATTCTTTCAGCCGCTGCGCCACCCAGATGGATTCGGCACTGCGCACGGCGGCGAAGGTGGTCTCATCGTCTTCCGGTATGCCCTCCAGATCAGGGTCGAAAATCTCGATGGCGACATCCAGCAGGTACTGCTCCGGTGTGTCCACCGCCAGCCGCTCGGCGGGCTGCTCATCGACGCTACGCACATCGTAACTGGCGCAACCACCGAGCAGCAGCAGGGCGCAAACTAGGGGGCGGAATGGCTTAGTGGGCATATTGGTGAAGGGCCTAGCAGGCAGATCGAACATCGCTATTTCTCGCCTTTGTAGCGTTTGTATTCTTCCCAGAGCAGGGCGCGTTGGGCCGGATCCGGCTCGTTCAAAGCCGCCTCGCGAATCTGGCGGGCGACCACATCATCGTCCGGCGAAGGCGGCGGAATATCGGCGGACTCTAACCCAGCGGGGGCCGCTGCACCGTCTGCATTACCCCGATTAGATGGGGCACCATCAGTGGTGGCAGAAGAACCGGCACCGGTGCTGGACGACGGCAGGGCAGGGGGGCGACCCGCCGGCCCATCGTAGACGGCAAACTCGCCCACCCCAGCGACTTTGGCGATGCCCGCACCGCCCGCCTCCCCCGCACCGTCAGATTTAACCCGCACATTTTCCTGCTCGCGGAGAATTTGCGCATCAAAGGTGCCCAATGCCTCATCGAGGGTTCTTTCTAATTCTTCTAAGTCGACTTCCGCCCCCGTCCCTTGCCCGCCATCGCCCCGCCCCGCCCCGGAACTCTGAGCCTGTCCCTCACCGCTCTGATCGGCACCATCGCCACGCCCGGCGGGAGACTCCCAAACCGGCAGATCTGCACCATTTCCCACCGTCGCGGATTTCTGCCCGGCACCGCCCGCCGGCGCACCGCTGCCCGATGTGCCATTTGCTACGCCCCCGGCAGTCTCCCAAACGGGGCCATCCGTCGCCGCTCCGCTGGTGGCGGCACCGTTACCGGAACTGCCCGCACCCGCTCTACCGCCAGCCGGCCCACCGGGCATGCCCGCCCCAGATCGTCCAATGCCCACGCCCCCGACCTTCGGACCGCCACTCGCCCGGTCTACGCCGCCGCTACTTCCGGCTCCCGCATTACCGCGATTCGCACCGCCCGATTTGCCATCGGTTCCCACGCCCACTCGACCGCCGGGAGTCGGCAGACCCGCACCGGGCAGGTTTGCCCCCGGAAGAGTCGCGCCAGGCAACCCTGCGCCCACCCCACCGCCCGCACCGGGGATGGACGAGCCGCTCTTCGCGCTAGTCTTCACACAGCCCGCCTGCAACATAGCCAGCGCGCAGACCACGCCGAAGAAAGCGGTGAATTTGAACCTAGGCACAACAGCCTCCTATAAATCGGCTACAGATTGACGATAACGACCTGCTGCACCCCGACCCGCTCGACCAGCCGCCCATCGACGATCGCCGGGCGGTAAGTGGCCGAGCGAATAGTGCGCAGGGCGGTGCGGCGGGCGAGCTTGTTGGCACTCGCATCGGGCGCGATAAACACATTGCGGCTGACCCCGGCCGGGCTGACATCGAAGGTAGCCGCCACCGGCACCGTCGCGGTCGCCGGATCGACGAAGCCATATTCGTCGATCCGGAAATCCGGCAGCTGATGTGGATTATCAAAAGAAAGCCGCAATAAATTGTTTTCATTAAGATTTTCCGCCAAATTCCAGGCTTGAAAATAAAGCTGTCGCGCCGCCTGCCGCCGATCGAACAGCTGCTCCCAATCGCCGTACAGCAAAGTAGCGCGCACCTGCTGCTCGATATCTCCAGTGGCGCGGGCGCGTTCCAGCCCCTGCCGCAACCGCTCCTTACCGCGCCGATACGACTGCGTAATAAGCCCCTCCAAGGCCAAAGCCTTGTTCTGGTCCGTCTCGCGCACCGACTCCTCGCCCGCCGCCCGTGACAGGCTGTAATTGACCATACTCAGGGCGCGGTGCAAGGGATAATCGTAGCCCGACGAAGCCATCTCCAGAGCCTCGGTCAGGGCGGAATTGGCCGCCACCAAGTGCGCCAACCCGTCCTTGTCCACTTCAAAATGATAAGCCGCCAGATGCCAGCGACCGATGCGCTCCAAGATCTCGCCCAAGTCCGCATCCGTAGCGCGCTCATTCTGCCGATGAACCCGCAGCATGGCCTCCAGATTCTGCCGCGCCCCCGCAGTGCGGATATTTTCGCTGTTGATCGCATACATAGCCTCCAACACGGGCAGCTGTCGCACCGAATCCAGCCCATGATTGATGCGCAACAGGTGCAGGGCCCGCCGATAGGCTTGCAAAGCCTCATCCGTCCGCCCAAGGGCATTGTAGGCGGTGGCCAGTTGCAAACTAAGCTCGCCAAACTGCGGGTCGTAGGCATCCGCCTGTTCGGCTAAGCGAGCCAGCTGACCCAGCAGCCGCTCACGATTGCTCACCGCCGCCTGAATCCGCCGCGCGTCCACCGCCCCGCCCCCATCGACCGCCGCCGGCTGGCCAAACAAAGGCATCGCCATCGCCCACAGAGCAAACAGCGCACCAACAGGCAAGATCCCGCAACCCATCGGCGGAATTCGGCAAAGGAAAGCCAAGCGCACCATAACCGCCTATTCTTATCGAAAAAGCCCCCCCATTGCCAGCACTAGTTACACCCAAAAAAACACAATTTCCCCACCGCCCCCCTTGAAAAACCCACCGCCACCTACAAATAGAGCGGCAGGGTGCTCACCCGAGGCCCGCTAACCCGCCCGTCCACACGGAGGGCACAACCCATATCGCTTGAGGAGGATATGACCATGAGGACTCTAGATTTAACCCCCCTATACCGCAGCGTTATCGGCGTCGACCGCATGGCGAACATGCTAAACAGTGCCGATTTCACCGAGGCGAACGGCTTCCCGCCCTACGATATAGAGGTGGTAGACGACAACCACTACCGCATCACCCTGGCACTGGCCGGTTTCACCCTGGACGACCTCGAAATCGAACAGGAAAGCAACCGCCTAAAAATCGCCGGGCATCAGGGCGAAGGCGACGAAGACGCCGCAGCCGGCAACTACCTGTACAAGGGCATTGCCAAGCGCGACTTCGAACGCCGCTTCCAACTGGCCGACCACGTACAGGTCACCGGCGCAAACTTCGCCAACGGCCTGCTACAGATCGACCTAGTGCGCGAAATCCCGGAGGCGATGAAGCCCAAGCAAATCGCCATCAAAACCGCCGAGGTGATCGCCAACTAAGCGGCAAAACCCCACCGGCCTCTCACGGGGCCACCAACCAGAAAGGTGCCGTTCGGCACCTTTCTTTTTACCGCATAAAACCCCACTGCCAAACAAAGCAAGCAAAAAAATAAAAAATGCTAAAGTGCGCAACTGCCCCAACCCAACTTCCATAAAACAAAAGATGAAACACCGACTGACCGCAGCCCTAATCGCCCTCATTCACCGGAAACCGCTACACTTTGCAGCAGCCAAAGGCAAAGCAAAAGCGATTAAGTTCCTGCTCAAAGACGGAGCCGACATTGAAGCCCGAGACGACAGCGACCGGACACCGCTACAGGTTGCCACGAGCGAAGGCACCCCCGAAGCCATCCGCGCCCTGCTTGACGCAGGAGCCAACACTGAAGTACGAACAACCAAATACGGCTGGACACCGCTATACCTTGCCATAAACCACGGCACCCCCGAAGCCATCCGCGCCCTGCTCGAGGCCGGAGCCAACATTGAGGCGCAAGACAAAGGCGGCTGGACACCGCTACACCTTGCCGCATTACTAGGCACTTCCGAAGCCATCCGCGCCCTGCTCGATGCCGGAGCCAACATTGAAGCACAAGATGAAAACGGCCAGACACCGCTACACGTCGCCGTACGCTGGGCACCCCCCACAACCATCTGCACCCTGCTTATCGAAAGCGGCTGGACTTCACTACGCCGTCTCGTACGCCACGGCACCCTCGAAGCTATCCGCACTCTACTCGAGGCCGAAGCCAACATTGAAGCTCGAGACGAAGACGGCGGCACCCCGTTACACCATGCCGCACAATACGGCACCCCCGAAACCATCCGCGCCCTGCTTGACGCAGGAGCCAACGCCAAAGCACAGACCAGAGACGACGAGTTTCCCGCCGACCTTGCGGAAAATAACGAACACATCAAAAAAGATCCAATCTACCAGAAACTAAATGAAGCCCGGTTCGAATAACAGCCACCGCGCCCCAACCCAAAAAACCAACCATAACCACCGACCACCGCACCAAATACCTACCCCAACCCCCCAAAATAAACACACCCACTAGTACAGGTCTCCCGCACCTCCACCTTACTAAGCCCGGCCAACACCGGCCGCAGCCGCTCCCAAATCCACACCGCCAAATTCTCACTGGTCGGATTCTCCAGCCCCTCCACCTCATTCAAATACCGATGATCCAACCGCTCAAACAACGGCTGAAACGCCGCCCCAATCTCATCAAAATCCATGATCCACCCCGTCGCATCCGGCTCCCCCGCCACAGTCACCCGCACCACAAACGAATGCCCGTGCAACCGCGCACACTTGTGCCCAGCCGGCACATGCGGCAAGCGATGCGCCGCCTCAAAACGGAATTCCTTAAATATCTCCACGCGACCAGCCGCCCAAAACCCAAGCAAAACGGGCGGCGAATCCTACCCCCACCCCCCAACCATGTACAGAACGCCCACCACAAAAAGCATTGACAGCACCGCCGCACCCGCTAAAATGCGCCCTCCTCTGAGGGGTGGTTAGCTCAGCTGGTAGAGCATCGCCCTTACAAGGCGAGGGTCACTGGTTCGACTCCAGTACCACCCACCAGTGTCGCAAGGCCGCGGACCGGTAGTTCAGTTGGTTAGAATGCCGGCCTGTCACGCCGGAGGTCGCGGGTTCGAGTCCCGTCCGGTCCGCCATCCCTTCCGCCATCCCCGCCAAACCCCGCTCTGCCAATTTCCCACCGCCAATTTGCCTTAGAAAAAAGATTAATAAAATGCCCCATCCCCCCGATTATCAACACATTCTGACCGATCTATCCGGCGGAATTTTAAGCCTAACCCTGAACCGCCCCGACCGCAAAAACGCCCTAAATCTCGGCATGTACGCGGCCCTAGCCGAGCAACTATCGACCGCCCAAGAACAAGGTGCCAGAGTCATCCTCATCCAAGGCACCGCCGGCTGCTTCACCAGCGGCAACGATCTCGCCGATTTCGCCGCCGACACCCCGCTAGACGAAAACCACCCCGGCACCATTTTCATGCACCGCCTACTCGCCTGCCCGCTCCCCATCATCGCCGCCGTCGAGGGCCTCGCCATCGGCATCGGCACCACCATGCTGCTCCACTGCGACCTAATCTACGCCCACCCCCAAACCCGCTTCAAACTCCCCTTCGTCAGCCTCGGCCTAGTCCCCGAATTCGCCGCCTCCCACCTGCTACCACTCCAAGTCGGCCACCGCAAAGCCTGCGAATGGCTACTATTAGCCGATTTTTTCTCCGCCGCTGAAGCACTCGATGCCGGCCTACTCAACGCCGTAATCGAAGCCCCCGCAGAACTAGCCCAAAAACAAGCCCAAAAAATGGCCGCCCTCCCCCCCGCTGCCCTACGCACCTCCAAATCCCTAATCAAAGCCGCCCAGCACAAGGCCACCAAGCAAGCAATGCAAGCAGAATCCCCAGCCCTAAACCAAGCCCTAAAAGCCCCCGAATTCGCCGAAGCAATAACCGCCTTCAAACAAAAACGCCCCCCAAATTTCTCAACATTCAACTAAGCCCCCGGCAATAAGTCGCGAAGCGGGGGCTTGCCGCCTACTGCTTGACCCGCTCGCTCCGCTTAGGGCAGGGCGGGGGTCTCTTGGCGATCGGTAATCTGGGAAGGAGCGGCGGCTTAGGGGCGGTAATTGGGCGGTTCCTTGGCGACTTTGGCGCGGGTGAGCATGTCTTGGGCGGGTGGGGCGAACATGGTGTAGGGGAAGGTCGGATGCGGGCGGCTGACCTCTTCCAGTTTGGCGGACCATTCCGCCGGTAGCTGAACATCGAGGGCGGCCATGTTGCTTTCCAGCTGCGCTTGGCTGGAGGCACCGATGATGGTGGAGGCCACGCCGGGGCGGTTGCAAACCCAGTTTAGCGCGATCTGTGCGGGGGGCACACCAGTGGCTTTGGCGACCTCCTGCAGCGTGTCCAAAATCCGCCAGTCGCGCTCGCCGAATTGGTACCAGCTTTGCTTGCTCAGGCGGCCTTCGGTCTTCTCATCGGCGATGGATTCGCGGCTGTATTTGCCGGTTAGAAACCCTGCGGCCAGCGGGCTCCATGGGGTGATGCCGGCTCCGAGTTCCAGCGCGGCGGGCACATGTTCGCGCTCGATGCTGCGCTCGGTCAGGGAGTATTGCAGCTGCAGGGCGATGACCCGCGGCATGCCGCGCAATTCGGCCAAGGTTTGCGCCCGGGCGAAATACCAGGCGGGCACATCGCTCAGGCCGAAGTAGCGCACTTTGCCGGCCTTTATCAGGGCTTCCATGGTTTCCATGAGCTCTTCGATGGGGGTGAGCATGTCCCAGAAGTGGAGCCAATAGAGGTCGAGGTAGTCGGTTTGCAGGCGTTTGAGGGATTTTTCCAACGCCTGATAGATGCACTTGCGCCCGTTGCCGGCTGCGTTGGGGTTGCCGGGGTCGGTGTTGATGCTGAATTTGGAGGCCAGCACCACTCGGTCGCGGCTGTTTGAGGCGGCGATAAATTTGCCGAGCAATTCTTCGCTGTCGCCGCCGGTGTAGACATCGGCGGTGTCGATAAAATTGCCGCCAGCGGCGAGGAAGCAGTCGAAAATGCGCCGCGATTCGGCGGCCTTGCTGCCCCAGTCGGCACGGGCGATGGCCGGACCCATCTTGGTGGCATCGCCGAAGGTCATGGCCCCTAGGCAAAGCCGAGATACCCGCAAGCCGCTGCGGCCTAGCAGAACGTAATGGGCTAGGGAGGAGTCGGTAGGCGCGGATTGGCTAGGTTGGCTAGATTCGTTCATCGGTTTTCCTCAGGTTGATTTTAGGCGGGTGAAAACGTGGAGAAAATGGAGAAATTGCATCAGCGCGCCGTCCAGGCACCGTCCAGCACCAGAGTCTGCGCGCTCACATTGCGCGCCGCATCGCTCAATAGGAAGCCTAGCGCACCGCAGACCTCATCGGTGGAGATAAAGCATTTTTTTGGCATGGGGGCCAGCATGATCTGATCGATAACGTCTTCTTCGGCCATACCGTGGGTGCGCGCTTGCTCGGCGATCTGCTGTTTCACCAGCGCGGTTTTCAAGTAGGCGGGGCAGAGGGTGTTGATCGTGATGTCCTGCTCGGCGACCTCTAAGGCGACTGTTTTGGCAAAGCCAAGCAGCCCGTGTTTGGCGGCGACATAGGCACTTTTATAGGGCGAGGCGACTAGGCTGTGAATGGAGCCGATGTTGACGATGCGCCCATATCCTGCGGCGCGCATTAGCGGCAGGCAGGCGCGGGTTAGCATGGCCGGGCCCACCAGCATTACCGCGATGATGTGTTGCCACATGTCCACCGGAAAGTCTTCCAGCCGGGCGACGTGCTGGAGGCCAGCGTTGTTGAGCAAAATATCCACCCGCCCGGTCGCCGCCTCTATGGCGGTCACCGCCGCTTCGATGTCGCGCTGTGAGCTAAGATCGAGGCGCAGCGGCACCAGGCGTGGGTCATCGCCGGCTATTTGCCGGGCGGCCTGTTGGGCGGCGGCCACATCCAGATCGGAGAGCCAAACTTGGCAACCCTGTTGATACAGATACTCGGCCAGCGCAAACCCAAGGCCGCGTGCCGCACCGGTGATTAGGGCTGTTTTGGGTTGCATGGGGGTGGGGCAGGGCGGAGGAGGTTGGGAAGGGAAAAATGAGGAGCCGTTCATTATAGACTGCGGCGGCGGTTGCATGGTGCTTCTGGACCTGCCCGCCGGCCATGTGCAAAAAATGCTCAGTCGGGCATAATCGCCGCTGCAAAACAAGGGGCAGGGCAGGGGGGCATAAAACCGCCTGTTAGCTTAGATATTTGCTCAGGCAAGAACGGAGAACCATGCAGCAATTTCA
This sequence comes from Cellvibrionales bacterium, assembly GCA_014323765.1. GTDB lineage: Bacteria > Pseudomonadota > Gammaproteobacteria > Pseudomonadales > GM7GCV1 > GM7GCV1. The sequence goes on from JACONM010000012.1 coordinate 68,654, forward strand.
GCGAGTCGGCATACTCGGCTTCGTCGACCGCGCCTCGGTGCGCAGCACTGTGTTGCGGCTGGTCGAACTGCTGGCGACCGGCGATCGAGTCGTCTATTTGGAAGAGGGTGCGCTGCGGGCGGAGTGCGCCGGCACGGCTGGGGTGCATCATTGCCCGCGGGCGGCACTCGGGGCGCACTGCGACTTGGTGATCGTGGTTGGCGGCGATGGCAGCCTGCTGCATGCGGCGCGGGATCTGGTGGAGTTCGGTGTGCCTATTCTGGGGGTGAATCGCGGGCGATTAGGGTTTCTGGCCGATATTCACCCGGAACAGGGGCTGCCAGAGAGCATCGGCGCGGTGTTGGCCGGTCGGCATGTGCGCACCGAGCGTTCCATGCTGGTGGCGGAAATCCACCGCAATGGGCAGCCGGTCGATAGCGGCACGGCCCTGAACGATGTGGTCTTGCAGGCCAACGGCTCGATTCGCATGCTGGAGTTTCGGCTGCGCATCGATGGCCAGTTCGTATGCCGCCAACGCTCTGATGGCATGATTATTTCCACTCCCACCGGCTCGACCGCCTATGCGCTTTCCGGCGGCGGTTCCATCGTCCATCCGGCCCTCGATGCCATTAACTTGGTGCCGATCAACCCGCACACCCTGAGCGGGCGCCCCATGCTGGTGGGGCCGGAGTCCCGCTTGGAGGTGCAGGTGCTGGACAGCAATGCGGTGGAGGCGTTGGTGGTCTGCGATGGGCAAAATCATCTGGATGTGCGGCTTGGCGACAGCGTGCAGATCCGGCGTTTTCCGAAAAAGCTGCTGCTGTTGCACCCGGAGAAACATGATTTTTACGCCGCCTGCCGCTCCAAACTCGGCTGGGCGAGCGACTGATCGCCGTGGCTGGGGATGAGCGCGGTGGAGATTATGTGGCCGGTGCCTTTCCCGTGTGCGCCGATCTGCGGGCGGTGGCGCAACATCTGCATGCGTTGGATATTCCGCACCGTTTTGTGTTGAGCGGGGTCGAGCAGCGGCTTATTTTGGAACGTGAGGCCGATTGCGCCGCGACCGAACAGTTGTTGGCGCACTGGCGGGCTGGAGAATTGGAATGCCCGGCCCTGCAAGCGGCCCCGCCGTCCCGCAGTTGGCGACCATCGCCCCGCCCGGCCCCGCTGACCCTGTCCATCATATTTTTAAGTTGCGTCGGTTTCGGCTTGGCGGCGAGCGGTGCCGCCTTTATCGAGCCTTTCGTGTTTGCGAGCGGCGGAGGATCGTCCCCCTGGCGCGATATTCTGGCTGGCCAATTTTGGCGGCTGCTCAGCCCGATCTTCTTGCATTTTGGCCCCATTCACCTGCTGTTCAACGCGCTCTGGTTTTGGTATCTGGGCACCTTGGTCGAGCGCGGGCAGGGTAGGGCGCATTTGCTGTTGGCGGTGGGGCTGATCGGGGTGCTGAGCAATGCGGCGCAGGCTTGGGTGAGCGGGCCGGTGGTTTTTGGTGGGCTGTCCGGGGTGGTCTATGGCTTGGTGGCCTATGTTTGGGCCTATGGTCGCTTGCGACCGGGGTCGCCGGTCGCTTTGCCGGACGGGTTTTTTATCGCCATCACGGCGCTCATGCTCGTTAGCGTTACCGGGCTGTTCGATATTATTGTCGGCGCGGAGATTGCCGACACGGCGCATATTTCGGGCTATCTGACCGGTTTAGTCCTGGCTCTAGCGGTGCAAGCCGCCGACCGCTGGGCAGCAAAATGAAACTGGATTGCCTGCTCGACAGCATGAATGCCGAGCTCCGCGCTCGCTTGCAACGGGCGGTGGAGACCGGCAAATGGGACAACGGCTTGCCGCTAAGCACCGAGCAGCGCGAGCAGGCGATGCAGCTATTGATCGCCTACGATCGCCGTCATAAAAGCGGAAATCCGCGCATTGGCCCTATTGTTGCCAGGCCGGCCCAATGCGGCAGCACTGCCGCGGCGGACGCAATGCAGCCCCTCTCCATTCAGGATTAAACCGTTGTCTCGCTTGGCAACTCTACGGCGCAGCCTGCTGGCTGGCCTGTTGGCCGCGGCGGTCGGGTGCAGCGGCGGTCTTAGGCAATACGATCTGCACGGTGCCAGCATGGGCACCAGCTGGCGAGTCACAGTGCTGACCGAGCCGGGCACGGCGGAGCCTTTGCAGGCGGCGCAGGTGCAGGCGATTCTCGATAGAATCGAGCAGCGCATGTCCAACTGGCGAGCCGATTCGGAAATCAGCCGCTTTAACCGCCACCCGGCTGGTTGCATGGCGGTTTCAGTGCCCACCCGTGAAGTGGTACGCGCCAGTCTGGATTTGAGTGAACGCAGCGGCGGCTATTTCGACCCGACCTTGTCTGCGCTCATCGACCTCTGGGGTTTTGGCGTGGATGCCGCCCCGCCTGCGCCGCCCGCCGAGCCGCTATTGCAGCGGCTGCGCGCCCAGAGCGGTTATCGCAACATTGCTTTGCGCGGCGAGCGGCTGTGCAAAGCGCAGGGTCCAGTTGCGCTCAATCTGTCGGCCATTGCCAAAGGGTATGCGGTGGACCGGGTGGCCGCGGCCCTGCGGCAACTTGGTTACCGGCGCTTTCTGGTCGAGGTCGGCGGCGAGCTATATGGGCAGGGGCGCAATGGCCGCGGCGAGCCGTGGCAAATCGGCATCGAGCAGCCGCAAGCGAGGCTGGGGCGCAACCTGTTGGCCACGGTCCGCCTAGATGGGCGCGGCGTTGCCACCTCCGGCGATTACCGCAATTATTACGAGCTAGATGGCAAGCGGTACAGCCACCTTATCGACCCGCTCAGCGGTCGCCCGGTGCGCCATCAGGCGGCGGCGGTCACCGTGCTGCATGCGAGCACCATGCTCGCTGATGGCTGGGCCACTGCGTTATTGGTCGCCGGCCCCGAAAAGGGGCGCGAGCTGGCCCAGCGCGAGAACCTAGCTGCCCTGATGGCGGTGCGCGATGGCGACGGGTTTGCGGTCTGGAAAAGCCCGGCCTGGCCGCCGGCTGAGCCTGCGCCGACAAACTGAACGGCAATCGGCTAGACTCGCCCGTTCATTGCCGCCGCCTGTTTTTCGATAATGCGCCGCCATAGCCCGCCCCAGACCATCCGCCTAGCCGATTATCGACCGCCGCCTTTTTTCATCCGCCAGACGCGCCTGTGGGTCGACCTGCATGCAAGCCGCACCCGGGTCCGCGCCCGGCTCGATCTGGAGCGCAACCCAGACCCGGCGGCCCCCGCCGCCTCCGATCTGCGGTTAGATGCGGAGGATTTGCGGCTGTGCTCGGTGGCAGTGGATGGCCGCACGTTGCAAGCTAGGCGGGATTATCAGTACGCCGAAGATGGGCTGAAAATTTTCACGGTCGGCGAGCGGTTGCAATTAGAGACCGTAGTAGAAATCTGCCCGCAGGAGAATCGCTCGCTCATGGGGCTGTACCGCTCGCGCCAGCTGCTCTGCACCCAATGCGAGGCCGAAGGCTTCCGCCGCATCACCCCCTACCTCGACCGCCCGGATGTGCTGAGCCGTTTTACCACCACCTTGACCGCCGACCGCAGCGCCTATCCGCTGTTGTTGGCCGGCGGTAACATGCTGGAAGCGGTCGAACAGGAGGATGGTCGCCATTCGGTGACCTGGCAAGACCCCTTCCCCAAACCCGCCTATCTGTTCGCTCTAGTGGCTGGCGACCTCGCCTGCTTGGAAGACCGCTTCACCACCCGCTCCGGCCGCGAGGTCGCGCTGCGCATTTTTGCCGAGGAGAAAGACCTAGAGAAATGCGGGCATGCCATGCGCTCCCTCCAAGCGGCCATGCGCTGGGATGAGCAAACTTACGGGCGCGAATACGACCTCGACACTTTCATGATCGTCGCCGTGGACGACTTCAACATGGGCGCGATGGAAAACAAGGGGCTGAACATTTTCAACACCGCCGCGCTGCTGGCACACCCGCGGACCACCACCGATACGCGCTTTCAATGGGTGGAGGCGGTGGTGGCGCACGAGTATTTTCACAACTGGTCGGGCAACCGCGTCACCTGCCGCGACTGGTTTCAGCTGAGCCTAAAAGAGGGCTTTACCGTCTTCCGCGACAGTGAATTTTCCGCCGCCATGAACTGCCGCACGGTCAAGCGCGTGGAAGATGTGCGCACCCTGCGCGATCGCCAATTTGCCGAGGATGCCGGCCCGCTGGCGCACCCAGTGCAGCCGGATTCCTACATGGAAATCAATAACTTCTACACCCTGACCGTCTATGAAAAGGGCGCAGAAGTGGTGCGCATGCAGGCCAATTTGCTGGGGGCCGAACAGTTCCGCAAGGGCACCGATCTGTACTTCGACCGTCACGATGGGCAGGCGGCGACCATCGAAGATTTTCTCGCCTGCATGCAAGAGGTCTCCGGGTTGGATTTGACGCAATTCAAACGCTGGTACAAGCAAGCCGGCACCCCGCTGGTACAGGCGAGCGGTCGTTACGACCCCCGCGCCCGCACTTATACCCTCGAACTGGCGCAACAGTGCCCGCCCACGCCGGAATGCGCCGCTAAAAAGCCCTTTTTGATCCCTATCCGCATGGGGCTGCTTGGGCGCACTGGTCCGCTGCCGCTGCACTGTACGGCAGCCGGGCTGAGTGGCGCGACAGAGGGCATGCTGCATCTAAATAAACGCACCCAAACCTTTGTTTTTACTAACATCGATGAGCCACCCGTGCCCTCGCTGTTGCGCGGATTTTCCGCCCCGGTGCGCCTGCACTTTGCTTATCAGCCCCAAGAACTGGCGCATTTGGCGCACCAAGACAGCGATGGCTTCAACCGCTGGGATGCCATGCAACAGCTGTTTGTGCGGGAAATTCAGGCGCAGCAGCAGGCGATCGAACAGGGCACTGAGCGGGCCATTTCAGCCGACTTGGTCGACCTGCTCTCCAGCCTGACCGCGGATGCCAGCCTAGACCCGGCCACGCTCGCGCTGCTGCTCGCCCTGCCCTCGATCGACTATTTGGCGGGGCCAGCGTGTTCAGCCGAGTCGGTCGCTCTGGACTCGCTTTGGCCAGCGCGACAAAGCACCCGCCGCCAGCTGGCCGCAGCGTTGCACGCCCCATGCAAGCGGCTGTATCAGCAAAACCAGTCGCCGCAACCCTACGCGCCCGAGGCCGCGCAAATTGGCCAGCGTAGCCTAAAAAACACCGCCCTAAATTACTGGGTGCAGAGCGGCGACGAGACGGCCATTGCCGCCTGCGAGCAGCAGTTTGCCGCGGCGGACAATATGACCGACCAGCTCGCCGCGCTCAGTGCTCTAGTCAATGCGCCCGATGCGCCGCAGGCGGCGGAGGATGCGCTGGCGCAGTTTCACCGACAGTGGCAGCACGAAGCCTTGGTGGTCAACAGCTGGTTCCATATTCAGGCAGCCGCCGAGTCACCGGGCGGCTTGGCGCGGGTGCCGGCATTACTGCAGCACCCGGATTTTGACCGCCACAACCCCAACAAGGCAATGGCCCTGCTCGGCGGCTTTTGTACGCTGAATCCGCACAACTTCCACCAGCGCGATGGGGCCGGTTATCGCCTGCTCGCCGATCAGGTGCTGGACATCGACCGCTTTAACCCGCAGCTGGCGGCGCGGCTGCTCGACCCTTTAACGCGCTGGCAACGGATGGACAAGGGCAGGGCAGGGCAGATGCGCGCCCAGCTGCGGCGGATGGGGGAGGCCAGCGGGCTGTCCGCCGACTTGCAAGAAATTCTCATTAAATCGCAGTAACACATTGAATATGCTAATAAAACGCCGCACCGCCCACGAATTGCGTGAATCCGCGGTTACTGCTGAACGGCTATTCCAGCAACGCCGCCGCTTCCTAAAAAATGGGGTCTACGCCGGCGGCATGCTCGCCACGCTAGGCATGCTGCCCGCCACCGCCTGGGGGTTGGCTGCCCGCTTCGTCGAGCAGATTGGCAGCGCGCCCAACACTGTCGCCATGGATGCGGGCGATGAAGAACTCACCAGCTGGGAGGCCATCACCGGCTACAACAATTTTTACGAGCTCGGCACCGGCAAATCCGACCCCAAACGCAACGCCGCCGCGCTGGTAACCGAACCGTGGTCGGTGCGCGTGGCTGGCGAATGCGGCAAACCGGGCACCTATGCGCTGGAAGATATTCTCCGCCCCCACAAGTTCGAAGAGCGCGTCTACCGGCTGCGCTGCGTGGAGGCATGGTCGATGGTGATTCCCTGGGTGGGCTTTCCGCTGGCCGATTTGCTGCGGCGGTTTGAACCGCACAGCGCAGCCAAATACGTCGCTTTTGAAAGCCTCTACGACCCCAAAAACCCCTTGCCTGGCCAGCGTTTCCCGGTGCTGCGTTGGCCTTACCGCGAGGGGCTGCGGATGGACGAGGCCATGCACCCGCTGACTTTTATAGCGGTGGGGGTCTACGGCAAACCGCTACCGAACCAGAACGGCGCACCGCTGCGGCTGGTGGTGCCCTGGAAATACGGCTTTAAGTCGATCAAATCCATCGTCAAAATTAGCTTTGTGCGCGAGCAGCCGCCGACCTCTTGGAATATGTCCGCGCCGCACGAATACGGCTTTTATTCCAATGTGAATCCAAAAGTCCGCCACCCGCGCTGGAGTCAAGCCCGCGAGCGGCGCATCGGCGAATTTTTCAAGCGCAAAACCCTGCCTTTTAACGGCTACGCCAAACAGGTCGCCAGTCTCTATCAAGGCATGGACCTGCAAAAGCACTTTTAGGGCAGGGCAGGGCAGATGCGCTCCAATCCCACCAATGCCACGCTCGCCTGGCGCATCAAGCCCCTGATTCACGCGCTGGCCCTAGCCCCCTTCGCGCTGCTGGTCTATCGGCTGCTCGGCGGCACTTTGGGCTTTAATCCGGTGGAGGACCTGACCCGCGAGACTGGCATCTGGTCGCTGCGTTTTCTGCTGCTGTGTCTGGCCATCACCCCGCTGCGCACCCTGACCGGCCTATATTGGCTGACCCGCCTGCGGCGGATGCTGGGGCTGTATGCGTTTTTCTATGGGCTGTGCCATTTTGTGGTCTATTTTCTGTGGGATCAGAGCTTGGATCTGGCGCGGGTGCTGGACGATATTTTGGAACGCCCCTACATCACAGTGGGCGCGGCCGCGCTCGGTTTGATGGTACCACTGGCGGTGACCTCCACCCGCGCGCTACGCCGCCGACTGCGCCGCCACTGGAACCGGCTGCATCGGCTGATTTACCCGATCGGCGGGCTGGTGTTGCTGCATTATTTCTGGCTCACCCGCGCCGATTATCGCGAGCCGGCGGTCTATGCGGTCATTTTTGTGCTCTTGCTGGGGTTGCGGTTGGGGTCCATGAGTCGCCGCCGCAGCTGGGCCCCGACTAAGCGGCAGAGGCGGCGGAATAGAGTGGTGGGCGATGAGTCGGAATAGGGCGCATCAACCGTAACGGGCGCGCAGCACATTTTTCTGCACCTTGCCCAGCGCGTTGCGCGGCAGGGAATCGACCAGTTCCACCCGGCTCGGCTGCTTAAACTTCGCCAATTTGCCGCCAAGTGCCCGCCGCACCTCCGCCGCCGACAGGGCCGGGTCCGCCGCCACCACGATCGCACAGACGGACTCGCCAAAATCCGGGTGCGGTAAGCCAATCACGGCGGATTCGGCCACCTGCGGCATGGCATCGAGCAGGGTTTCGATCTCTTTCGGGTAGACGTTGTAGCCGCCGGTGATAATCAGATCCTTGGCCCGCCCGACAATCGCGATGCGCCCGTCCGCGGCCATGGTCGCCAGGTCCCCGGTGATGAAGTAGCCGTCCGCGCGGAATTCGGCGGCGGTCTCCGTCGGTCGCTGCCAATACCCACGGAACACATTGGGGCCTTTGACTTCCAAGGTGCCGATGCTGTCGCGCGGCAATTCCTGCCCGTCTGCATCGGCGACTCGTACCGCGATGCCGGGCAGGGCATAGCCCACAGTCCCGGCGATGCGCTCGCCGGCGTAGGGGTTGGAGGCGACCATGCCTAGTTCCGTCATCCCATAACGCTCCAAGATCCTATGCCCAGTGCGGGCGAGCCAATCCCGATGCAAGGGCGCACTCAGCGGTGCCGAGCCGGAGATAAACAGGCGCATCCGGGCACAGTCGGCGGCCCCAAATTCGGGGTCGGCCAGCAGGCGGCTGTAAAAGGTCGGCACCCCCATCATCACGCTGGCTTGGCGCAACCCCCGCTTGATCTGCGCCAAATCAAATTTCGGCAGCAACAGCACCCGGCAGGCGGCGAGCAAGGCGCAATGCATGGCCACAAACAGCCCGTGAACGTGAAACAGGGGCAGGGCATGCAACAGCACATCCTCCGCACGAAAGGCCCAAAGCGAGCGCAACACCACAGCATTGGACGCCAAATTGCCGTGGCTGAGCATGGCCCCTTTGGGGCGACCGGTGGTTCCGGAGGTGTAGAGCAGGGCGGCCAGATCGGCATCGGAACGTGATGCAATTTGCGCGATGGGCTCGGCCTGTTCGGCGGCTCGTTCCAGTGCTTGCGGGCTGGTAGCATCGCCCAGAGTGCGCACCTCCGTGCCGGTCTTCGCTTCCGCACAGAGTGCCATCACGCTGGGCGCGGCGGCTGGCGCACAGACCAACAGATGCGGCGCGGCATCGGCGATAAAATACTGGAGTTCGGCGGCAGTGTAGGCCGTATTGAGCGGAATAAAAATCGCCCCAAGCCGCAACACCGCCAGATAAAGCGCGGCCATGTCCGGCGATTTAGCGGCCTGCACCATGACCCGGCTATCCGCCGCAATGCCCTGCGCCCGCAACGCGCCCGCCAGCTGCGCCGTGCGCCGCTCCATGACAGCAAAGCTGTGCTCGCCGCCATCATCGGGGAGCTGCAAAAAGACGGCCTCCGGCGCATGGGCGCAAGCATCGGCAAAGTGGGCACAGATATTGGTCACGCGCTATCCACCGCAAATTCGCTGACGAATCGGCGCAAATCTGGTCCGCATAAAACTTCGCATAATATATATTATGTTAAATTATGGATTCAGTTGGACAAGGCAGCGGGCTGGGCGGGCTGCATTGGGGCATCTGGCACGCTGATTGTACGAAATCGCACACAACCCTCGTCCGCTTTTTGTATCGCACAATGCTCGTAGGTGCTATGGTACCCACCAATCAAATGCCGGCACGATCGACCTGAGTCTCCACAATGTTGATGCTCACCGTTCCAATAAGGGTCGCTGAAAAATGAATAGACTGAAAACAATCCTGGTACTCAACACTTTGTCGTTGGCGATCGCGTGTAGAGCGTGACGGCACCGATCCCGCCGGCAGATAAAGCGGCACTAGACGCAGGCACTAGCACAGAAGATGGAAATCTGGACCAACCTACGCAGGACAAGTGCAACTACCTCGTCGGACTAGCAGCCATGGTATTCACGGCGGCGGACATTCAACGCTGCGTTGATCGGGGCATCGATATTGAAAGACGAGATGCTATGGGTTGGACACCCTTGCATGGGGCGGCGGCATACGGTTCAGCGGATACGGTTCGGGCACTTTTGAAGGCTGGTGCAGAAATAGATGCGCGGACGACAAACGATGCCGAAACACCATTACACAAAGCCGCGTGGTTCGCCAAGCCGGATATCACCGCCGCACTGCTGGATGCGGGGGCGGACCCGAATGTGCGGAAGGACAACGGTTACACCCCGCTACACTTCGCCGCAATACTCACTGAGTTACATTTTCCCGGCCAGAGCCGCGCCGAAGTCATGCGGCTTGCACCGAGCAAAGCAAAAATCGTCAGGGCACTGTTGAGTGCGGGAGCCAATCCACGGGCACGGGATGATATGTATGGCGACCAGCCTGCGGATCTGGCGGCAAAAACGCTGTTGCGGACGCATCCGGTGAACCTCGAACTGGATGAAGCCCGACGCAATTCTCGCACCCATTGAGATTTAGGGAACGGGGCTTGTTTGACCGCGGTTTCTCGACACCCTGCCCTATTCCACTCTAAGCCACACCGAACTAGGAATCGCTCAGCGTACCCCAATTTTTGGCCCCGATTTTGTAATCGCAACCAAACTGGAACATGGGATGCACCGCATCGATCATCGCAAACCCATCGCTGTTGACCGCCCCCACGGTTTTATCGCTCTGATGCAGGCGGTGAACATGTGTAGCTAGTTTAGTGGTTGGTAGAGGGTATAGCGCATTTCTGGTTTCTCTGGTTGCGGGGCTGGGCGGGCTATGGCAGCCGTGCTTGTTGGTGCCCGCAACCCGGCGCACTGTAATAGCTTTAGGCAATCAGGCCGTATTGGCTGTGCAGCACATCGATAATTTCGGCCCTAGGGTTTTCTATTTTTTTCAATGGCTTGCCGGTAATTTTTCTTGCCATATCTAGGTAGATAGCCGACAGATCCAAAAGCATTTTCGGCGGTAGTTTCGTCTGTGCCGCCAGTGCGGTGCGCTCTGGCAAGCGGGCGGGGTTAAGCAAAATATCCGGATCATCAGAAAAGTGCCGGCACAGGGCCTGGCGGAAGCCCTCCTTGGAATTTTCTACCACCCTGCCCTGCCGGTATTGCGCCGCATCCCAGAGGCGCGAGGAATCCGGGGTGCCGACCTCGTCTATGCAGATCAGCCGCTCGTGGCCGGCGACATCGGTGGCGTAGCCAAATTCAAATTTGGTATCGACCAAGATTTGCCCGATATTGTCAAGTTCCGCGCTGATCAGGGCAAACCCCTGCCGCAATAGCCGCTCATAGCGTTCGATATCCGCCGCCGCCTTGAAATTGAAAGCGGCGCGATGGGCCAGCAGCTGGCGGCGCGTGACGGGCGCATCCTCCTGTTCCGCCACCCCCGCCACGCCGCGTACTCGGCCTTTGGTCGATGGCGTGAGCAGCAATTCGGGCAGGCATTCATGCGCTTGCATGCCATCCGCCAGCCGCATACCGCCGAACTCGCGCTCGCCCGCCTGATAACGGCGCCACATAGAGCCGGTCAAATACTGGCGCGCAATCGCTTCGATCCGCACCGGTCGCGCCCGTTGCACCACCCACACATAGGGATGCGGCACCTCCAAAATAGGGCTGTCGGCCAGCCCCTGTTGCGCAAAGCGGGCAAACCAATACTGTGCGATGGCATTGAGTGCGCCCCCCTTGCCGGGCACCCCATTCAGCCCGCCCTGCCCTTTCCACAGGCATTCAAACGCCGACAGGCGGTCACTGATGACCATCACCGCCAAAGGCGCATCGGCGACCACCGGGTAATCGCGGGCGGCGATCAGGCGGCGACTGTCCACCGCATCCAGCCAATAGACCGAGCGCACCTTGCCACGATGTACCGGCAACGCCGTTTTGATCGGCAAATCATCGCTTGCCGCCAGTAGCGACCGGGCGTGGCGCATCGAATCAGTGAATAATGGGGTGAAGCGGCTAAAAATTCCCGCTCGCCAGCTAAGCCAGCCGGGGCGGCGGCAGGGGGGAAGCGGATTGTGCAAAAATAAACCAATTTTGCAACAATTTGCCGCCGCAATTAGGTACTATGCGCCCCTGAGTTGCCCAGTGCGGCTCAATCAACCGCAACCGCGGGCATTGCCAATAAATTTTCTTGGGCTGGTTTTTGGTAATGATGTCGATAAGGCCCAGAACATTTGAGACTGACCAATGAAACTGTATGTAGGCAACCTGCCCTATCGTGTGCGGGACGAGGATCTGCGCAAAACTTTCGCCCCCTATGGCGAGGTGATCGATGCCGTCGTGATTATGGAACGCGATTCCGGTCGCTCCAAGGGCTTCGGCTTTGTGGAAATGAACGACTCCGATGCCAAGGCCGCCATCGAAGCCCTCAACGACAAAGACATGGACGGGCGCCCCCTGCGCGTCAACGAGGCCCGACCGCGGCGTTAAGCCCCCGCCAAACCTGCGCCCCGCCAATAAGGGGCGCAGTGAAAACTCTAAAATACTGCAAATAAAATCGATAATAAATTGATTTTTATCGGTATTTTTGTGTTTTAGATCAGTCAATAGCGGTGGCTAGCCTGCAGAATCCGCAGGCTGAAAAGTTAGCTCAGGCAAGACGGTTTCCCATCTGTCTCGCCGGCAGAGTTGGGCGTAGGCTTCTTCGTTATCGCTCTTGCGCCAGTGGACGATGGCACCTACCTGACCGGAGATAAATCGGTACCCCTTGGGCGGTTGCCATGATTTCGCCATGCGTCCAAGAACGCGGCCTTCGTTATCCAGCAATATCCAGCACGGTTTCTCGAAAACGAGGCTCAGGGTATCGCCAACCTTGGCGGTGCTTACCGCTGCATGCACTTCGTGCGAATCCCGCTGGCGACCCGCAAAAGAAAGGTCGACAACCTTGAGATTGGGCAGCTGATATTTGGTGGTGGGCAAAGCAGTATTTTTGTCGAGCGCAGGAACCACTCGCCTCTTCAGTATTGAATTTGAATTGGTTGGCACAAGGGGATGCTCCCCCGATGTCAGAACCGTCAAACTCTGCTGTGCCCGGGTCATGGCCACGTAGAACAGGCGGCGAGGCGCAGCGGTATCTTCTCCTGTCGATACTCGCTTCCAGTCCCCGTTCAGGATGACAACATGCTCAAACTCCAACCCCTTGGCACGATGCGCGGTTAGCAAAAGCAGTCCGCGCTGTTCGCTACGGGTGTCCCGCGACCATTCTGCGAGCCATTCGATGATGTCCGGGGCCGGCATCTTTTTATCCCCCAGTTCCCGAGCGAGTTCGGCTACACCTTCGGCGAGCAGCTCCACCCAACTGTTGTGCGGTTGCTCATTGAGAGCGGCTTTAACATCTTCAGTGCCTAGCAATGCGCCCTGTTCTTGGTGCAGTCGGGAGACTAGACACTGCATCTCCCGTAACCTCCAAACGCTAGGCAATTGCTCATTAGCCATTTTGACATCAATCTGCTTTGCTTCGGCGTAGGCACGGACCGCATCCAGAGCTTTCCATCGGCGGGAAATTATGGCAGCACGGGACCAGTTCCAATTAGGATCAAGACGGGATAGGCGAGTCAATTCATCAATGGCTGCGACGGCTTGTGCCATATCGTCTGGCGGGACATCCAACAGGTGCACCCGACCATGTGCCACGGGGTCCATGTGCTCTAGGCGACCACCCTTAGGTTCGGACACCCGGGCCTGATTGATTCTGATCTCTTGCCCAACCTTCATGCGATCGGGTGCTTGGTCTATAACCTGATTGGCCGCCCCGATAATATGGGCGGTTGAGCGGTAATTCTCGATGAGAAAAGTGGGCTTTGCTTTGTAATCTTCCTCAAATCGGCGGATGAATTTAACCGATGCACCAGCGAAGGCGTAGATATTTTGGTCGTCGTCGCCTACAGCAAACAGGCTGAGCTTCAGGTCGGCATCTTTCAGCGAACGGCCCGCCACAGCAGCGATGAGCGCGTATTCTTCTGCGCCGATATCCTGATATTCATCCACCAGAATCCAGCGAAACCCTTGAATAAGGCTCTCGCGCTGCGCCTCGGCTTCTGACTTTGTCAGCCCCTCGGGGCTAAGCCGGCGCACTGCCTCCACGAGGATATTGTCAAAATCTTCCGTGCTGGCCTGCGTCCCTGAGAAACTGGCACCGACCAGTTTCATCGCTAGGGAATGGCAGGTCGAAACCATAACGCCCGCTGCGTCATCCCCGACTAGGACCCGTAACCGTACGCGGATTTCGGCGGCGGCATGGCGATTGTAGGCCAGCACCAGAATGCTGCGTGGATCTTCCCGCTTCATGCGCAACAGATAGGCGATGCGATGCACCAGAACGCGAGTCTTGCCGGAGCCGGGACCCGCCAACACCAACATATTGGTCTGGCTACGGTCATCAGTGACGATGTCTTGCTGCGCTTTGTTGCCTAGATCGTCGACAATAGCACCCCAAGATTTGCCGGTGGTCTGCCGTCTGGCTTCATGCGCCTTACCAGGCATCCAGCGTTTCATAAACTGATTGCGACTTAACGAGAAGTAATCCTCAGCCAAGCGTTCAGCATCCTGTATATTTTTCAAACCAATTTGCGCGTAGGTTGCCATTACATGGGTTTGCAACGTCTGTTCGGCGTAATGCTCTTCCAGCGGCACAAAATCAGCCTGGGTGAATTGTCCCCCTTTGGGCTTGAGATGCACCGTTATGGCGGGGCGAAACACGGTCAACCCTTTACCCAGCATAAGAATGCCCTGTTCGTGCATCCACAGCAGGGAGCGTTCCAGCAGCTTGCTCATATCACGCAGGCCACTAGACTTTAGAATGGCATCCTGGGTGAGCTGCGCTAAGAGAGTGCCGAGGGTGGTGTCGACCTGCAAATCTTTACCGTGCGCGCCCTTGTCAAGCTGCTTGGTCAGAAATTTCAGCAGAATTTGCGCCGCCCGCCAGCGCAGTTCGGCGGTCTTCGAGAGCGTTTTCCAGGAACGCTCGAGTGTAATGTTCAGGGTATCGCGGCTGAGTTTGCGCAGCCGGATATTCCCTTTGCCGCCATCCTGCCCACGGCCATCTCGCGCTATCCCACGTACTAGCTTGTCCAGTAGATCGGGACGGGCGTTGGAATGACCCTGATCGCGCAGGTGCTGGCACGTTTTCGACAGGTGCATGGGCAGGGGTGTATTTTTATCAGCATCTGGTACCAGTTCGCACAGCAGGGCAATGAGGGCGCGTTCAAGACTGGTCGCTCGTTCCAAACGGTCGAATGAAGACTGCGCTACGCCAACATGGACAAAAAACGTGACTGCAATTTCGTTGCGTGCAATCCCAAGGCTTTCAAGGTTAGTCATCGCCTTGGTCAAGGTGTTGATTGACAGCCCGCTGAGATTACAGAGCTGATCGGTCGAAATTCCCTCATCCGCTGGGGCTTGAATCAGGTGCCGCACGATAGCCAGCAGCTTGCTACCGTGCGCTGCGGTGATTCCAGCACCCGCCAGCCGCTTTTTGGCTTCCTCCACTGTGTGAACCTGTAAGGATGAAGGGAACACCTGCACCCGATTCTCTTCACGCGAGACCAGTTTAGCTTCTTCCAGCCAAGAGACGGCCGTCTTGACTCGGGTGTCGTCTGTGGCACTGTCGCGCTCAAATTCTCGCTCTTTCTCGAAGCGAACGATCTCGCCGGGAGTAGCAACGACTTCGCCGCTTTTGCGCATGTGTTCATCGAGACGGCGTAGTGCCCGTAAAATAGCCCCGATTTCGTGCCGGGTAAGGCGAGAGTTAGCAGTCAGCCGAAACTGACGCTCTACATCATCGCTTGCAAATAGCAGCACACAGTCAGCCTCTTCTCGATCGCGCCCGGCGCGCCCGGCTTCCTGCAGGTAGTTTTCTAAGGACCCAGGAATGTCGGCATGTACCACCAGCCGGATATCGGACTTATCGATGCCCATTCCGAAGGCGTTAGTTGCCGCGATTACCCGCAGACCCCCGTCCCGAAATTGATCTTGGACCTCCTGTTTGTCCTCCGCTCCCAGCCCGGCATGGAAATAGGCCGCATCCTGTTGTTGCGACTTCAAAAACTCAGCAACGCGCTCGGTGTCCCGGCGGGTAGCGCAGTAAATCACCGCGCCGGATCTGTCCTGTGGGGGAAGCGATTCTTCGATAACTCCCAAAACATCGGCCAGCTTGCTCTTCTCAGTAGTCAGGCGGACGGCAAAATGCAAGTTTTGACGGGATGCTCCGCCATCCAGCGACAGCAGCTCAACTCCGGTGCGAGAGCGAAAATGCTCCACGATATCTGCCACCACCGCAGGCTTGGCCGTGGCGGTAAGGCAGAGAATTGGGGCAGGGGGTTGGTCGCCTGAAAATTCCTTGATGAAACGCCCTAAATACCGGTAATCCGGGCGGAAATCGTGTCCCCATTTCGACACACAGTGGGCCTCGTCAATCGCCCATAAACCGACTTCGCGTTGCGCCAGAACGGCCCGGATGGAAGGGCTGCGCAGCTGTTCCGGCGAGATGATAAGAATGGCGGCATCACCCATGCGCACTTTATCCAGCGCATCCTGCCGCTCCGGCATGGACAGCATGCCGTTAATAGTAACGGCGCAGGAAATGCCCGCCCGCTCCATCCCCTGTACCTGATCTGCCATCAAGGCGACTAGGGGCGAGATGACCACAGTCAGCGCACCGATCCTGTCAAAGCGCGACAGTGCAGGCACCTGATAGCACACCGATTTGCCAGTGCCGGTAGGCAGAATACCGAGCAAGCTGGTGGCGGACATGGCCTCGTCAACAATGCGCTCTTGCAGAGACCGGCCATCAGAGTCGCTCGGCTCTGGCCGGAAGCTATCGAAACCAAACCATCTTTGCAACGCACGGACTGGGTCATGTTGCTCAACACACCAATCGCAGTCCGGATCCTTGCAAGATGTATCCCGAAGATGCCGGACGATCAACGATGCCTCGCGGAATTGCGCCCGAACCCATGGCGGCATGACCGAATCTCCGCCCGCCACGGTGATCCATGACAGCGCATAAGCCATAGGCCACCCATTGCGTGGATTACTGAGCCGCGACAGCGTCTCTTCCGCTCGCTTGTTGCAGGTGCGCGTGTTTAACAGATGGCGGATAGCGGCAACCGCCTCTTGGTGCGAAGGGCAATCCGCATGCCGAATATATCTGAAGACGGCATCAAAGCCGCCTGAGCATTCCATTCGGGTGGTCAGATAGTGATAGGCAGCAAGCGCATTGGGTTCGATTTTTTCAAGATCCTGCAAGGCATCCAGCTGGTTAGCCAGCACCTCGAAAACTAGGCGGGCATCTAGTTCCGGATCATTTTTATGCCCCACCGCCAAGCGGCCATCCTGATAGTGTTTAACTAGGCGATGATAGGGGTTGCGCGGGAAGGCGAGTGGGTTCAGCCAGAGCGTATCAATCGGTGCCTGCATGCATTGCGCCAGCCTAGGTCTGGCGGCGAACAGGTGCTGCATATCGTAGTGCAGGAAATTGTGACCGACTGGGTGGGCGATGCCAGCGACGGCCTTTTCCAGAAGATCGAGATCTTTTTGCGACAAGTCAGTCGATGACTTTAGGGCGGGCCGGTCATCGTTATACACCGCGGCAAAGGCAAATATCCTAGCCTTTTTGGGATCCACCTCCAGATCGATGGATAGGCATTGGGAAAGAAACGCAGTATGGCGACTATTTGTACTGTTCATGCGAGAAAGTCCACGCCTTGCATCCCATTAGACCCTAGCCGGATGGGGTCGCATGCTGGTCGTACTCCTCCGCCTGCGCCAGCATGCCGTAGATGCCGCCGGTGTGGATGAATAGGATATTGCCGCCGAGCCGGTTTGCCGCTATTTCCGCCAGCATGCCGTGGAAGGCTTTGCCCGTGTAGACCGGGTCGAGCACCAGCCCCTCGGTGCGCGCCAGCTGCTCGATGCAGGCGAAAACAGCCCGCCCCGCTTTGCCGTAGCCGGCCCCGATGTAGTGGTCCAGCACCCGCACATCGAGCGCATCGGGAGCGCACGGTTGCCCATAAAGTTGCCCCCAAGCGTGGAGGTCCTCGCGCACCTTGCGCTGAAAATAGGCCGCATCATCGCAGACGGCGATGCCGGTGACCTGCGCCCTCGGCAGATACAGGTGCGCCCCCAGCGTTAGGCCCGCTTGGGTGCCGCCGGAGCCGGTCGCGGTGATAAGGTGGTCGAAGGTCACCCCTTGCTCTTCTTGCTGCGCGGCGATTTCCTTAGCCGCCGCCAGATAGCCCCAAACCCCCACCCCATCGCTGCCGCCAGTGGGGATAAGCCAAGGCTTGAGTCCCCGCTCGCGGTAGTCGGCAGCGGTTTCCGTGAAAATAGAATCGAGCTGGTCGCGATAGTGATCGGGCGCAAAATAGCGGATTGTGGCCCCGGCAACTCGGCTGAGCAGCAAATTGCCTTCTGCACGTTTCGGCTCTGCGCCGCGCAGCAGCAAATGCACTTTGAAGCCAAGCCGCGCACCCAAAATGGCCGTCGCCCGGCAATGATTGGACTGCACGCCGCCGCAGGTTATCAGCACCTGCGCCCCCGCGGCCCGCGCCCGGGCGAGAATAAATTCCAGCTTGCGCACCTTATTGCCGCTGCTCGCCAGGCCAGTCAGGTCATCGCGCTTGACCCAAATGTTGCAATCCAGATTTTGTGCGATGCGCCTCAACGGCTGAATGGGGGTCGGCAGGCGAGCCAGCCGTAGACGCTTGGGGAAAACCAGATTCATAGCGGCGGTAACGGCGGCACTGCTGCTTTTGGATTAAATGCGCCTTAAGTGCGCCCCGCTTCAAGCGCAACGACTAGCGGGGGCAGACCAGCCCCCAATTCACCCCTGCCCAATGCCCTTGAGGGTGCCCTTCGGCAGCACCGCATGCACCGCCACGCGCTGAAATTGCAGGGTAACCGAGCCAGTGTCTAGGGTCAGGTAATCATCACTCAGCGCACTAATGCGTCCCAGCAGCCCGCTGCTCAACACAATTTCATCGCCCTTGTTCAGACCGTTGACCAGCTCTTGGTGCTCTTTCTGCCGCTTGCGCTGCGGGCGAATTAGCATGAAATACATGATCAGAAACAGCCCGGCAAACATCAGCAAAGACGGCCACATGCTGGCATCCGTGGCCGCTGCGGAACCGCCCGCATCTTGCGCCATAGCGGCGGGAAACAAAAAATCTAGCATGGCGTACAACCCTCTCAATTAACGGTTTTTGGCGTTATCAGCAAGCCAAGCCAGCACATCTTGGTCGTGCGTCTTGGTCCGCACCCGGTCCATACTATGCGCCACCCTGCCCTGCTCATCGATAATAAAAGTGGTGCGCAGAATGCCCATGTATTCCCGCCCCATGAACTTTTTCAACCCCCAAACGCCGTATTGCTCCGCCACGGCATGGTCCGCATCGCTGAGCAGCCGCACCGCCAGCCGATGCTTTTCCGCAAATTTGGCCAGCCTAGCGACCGGATCCGGACTAATGCCGATGGCCAGCGCGCCTGCCGCCTCCAGCGCAGCATGCTGCTCGCTCAGCCCGCAGGCTTGCACCGTACAGCCGGGGGTCATGGCCTTAGGGTAAAAATACAGCACCACCCAGCGACCGCGGCAGTCGGCTAGGGTGCAAAGATCGCCATGCTGATCCGCCAAACTAAAGTCCGGTGCCGGGGCACCAATTTGCGGAAATGCCATGCTTTTCCCTCGCTAGTCACAGCGCATTTGCATAATTAAAAAAGACCCGGCACCCCAAAGGAGTAAAGGATACCGGGCCAAAAACTGGCAGCCGCTGGCAGTCGACTGGAGGCGGCTATCCATATGCCTCCAGCGGCGGGCGGCAAGCCTAGCAGACTTAGGGCAGCAAATGTTGCACCGCGGCGCACTCATCGCGCAATTCCTGTTCACTAGCCTGCATCCTAGCGCGGGAGAACTCGTTAATCTCCAGCCCCGAAACAATCTCCCACTGGCCAGCGGCGCAACGGCAGGGGAAGGAATAAATCAGCCCTCCCTCAATGCCGTAGCTGCCATCGGCGTAGACCCCCATACTCACCCAGTCATCGGCGGCAGAACCCAGCACCCAATCGCGCATGTGCTCCACCGCCGCATTGGCCGCCGAGGCCGCCGAGGACAGACCCCGCGCCGCAATAATGGCCGCGCCGCGCTGCTGCACCGTGGGGATAAAATCCTGCTCGTACCAGTCGCCATCCACCAATTCCATTGCCGACTGCCCCGCCACCTGCGCATGGTGAATATCCGGATACTGAGTCGCCGAGTGATTGCCCCAGATCGCCACCCGTTTGACTTCCGTGCTGTGGCGACCGGTTTTGCGCGCCAGCTGGCTCAGGGCGCGATTGTGATCTAGGCGCGTCATGGCGGTGAACTGGCGCGGGTCCAGGTCCGGCGCATTGCGCTGAGTGATCAAGGCATTGGTGTTGGCCGGGTTGCCGACCACCAGCACCCGGATATTGCGGTTGGCGCGCTCATTTATCGCCCGCCCCTGCGCAGAAAAAATGGCGGCGTTGGCCTCTAACAAATCCTTGCGTTCCATGCCCGCACTGCGCGGGCGCGAGCCGACCAGCAAGGCATAGTCGGCATCCTTGAAGGCGACATCGGCATCGGCGGTTTGCCGCACATCCGCCAGCAGCGGAAAGGCGCAATCTTCCAGTTCCATCGCCACCCCCTTGAGCGCATCCAGCGCGGGGGCGATTTCCAGCAGCTGCAAGATGACCGGCTGCTCAGGCCCTAGCATCCGCCCGGCGGCAATCGCCGTGAGCAACGAGTAGCTAATCTGCCCGGCCGCGCCGGTAACGGTTACACGAACAGGTGTTTTCACGGGGGCTTCTCCCTACGTCTCGATGGGTTGCGCAACAATCGGGCGCATTATAGGCAAACCGGGCAAAATTGTAACCGCCGTTGACAGGTGCCGCGAGTACACATAAAATGCGCCCCCATTCTGGGGCCATAGCTCAGCTGGGAGAGCGCAACACTGGCAGTGTTGAGGTCGGCGGTTCGATCCCGCCTGGCTCCACCAATTTTCCGCCTCAGTCGTCGTCGGGCAGATAATCGCCCACCCTACCCTGCAGTTTCTGCTTGACATGCCGCAACGGCTCAGCGAACGCCTTTTCCATTTTTAGCATGCTGTCCACCATAAAGGCTTGCATGGAATCCCATTGTTCTTTTTCCAGAATGTCGCCCTGAATTTCGGCTTTAATTCGACAGAAACGTCTTTCCGGTACAGGCGGTTCCCATTCCAATGCGCCACCAAAATCTTGCTCTATTTGCTCCCGGTATTTAGAAAGCTCGGTAAAAATAAATCGATTTATCTCCTTATTTCTGTGCTCAATGACTAGTGATGTGCGCACATATTTTCTTCGAGCAGAAAAAGTTAAATAAACGCCGCCGATTCCAACAGCAGCATTTATCCAAGAGCGAACACTAGGGGCAACATTCCGATTTCGAAATAGATCTGAATCAGTGGCTTTCACCTTATCGATCAAGCCAACCCAAAACTCCGTGCGAATATCCTGTCGATGTTTTATCTCGGCCTGCGAATTGACCTCATCCCGTGCCTTTTCCGCCATGCCTATCATGTAATCTTCCGCATCTTGGGTCGGAATAATTTGTTCAAAATTTAAAACAGGCATTTCCTCCATTAAATGAAGCGTTGCACGAAAGCACTGAATGCGAATTTTGAAATTAAGCAACCAGAGTACCGTCGAGGTTACTTCCTTACGAAACTTTGCCGCGACCAGAATAACACGCTGCGTCACTCCCTCATTCAAGATCAGGTTTTCATAGTCTTCATCCAAAAATTCAGCCAGATTTTCTTCCGCCTTTTCACTCTTGCCTTGACCATCGAGAAATTCCTGATAAATTTTTCGGATATTTTCTTTAGACAGACTCGAGCAATAAGAGGCATATTTCAACGCCTGCCAAGTAACATCTCGCCCGCTGTCGTCTAGCTTGTTTTCGATAACAACTAGAGAGCCATTCTTATCCAAAGTAAGCAGGTCTAGCCGCTCGCGAGTATTAAAAAAGCCGGCAAATTCTTTCTGAATGATCAGCAGGTCTTCACCAAAGACACCGGGCTCCTTAGCGATCCATTCTTGAAGGTGATCACGTTCCATAAAACCAAGCTCGGCAAAGGAGGACTCCCGAAGCTCTTCGATACTGTTTTCTGTACGATTTATTTTGTACATGATGCGTCCACCCTCTCCAAAAATAACACGGAGCTAACATCGCCCGCCCGGTGCGCCTTGATCGCATGCCGCTCGATTTCTTGTTCGTCAAAACTTTGACGTTTGACTCGATAGTAACCGACATGCTTACGCTTTTCTCCTCGCTTCTGAGTGAATGCGGGCACAGGATCAATTTGCGATGCAAATTGCTTGGCTGTCCTTTCGATTTTTGGTCCCCAGCCAGGCAAGATGACATAGGGCGCGTTCGGATTGCTGCATGGGCAACAACGGACACAGGCCGCAATAACTTTTCCGTCCATAGTCGGAAGGTAAGATTGCAAATCGCCCCCTCCAAGCTGATCGCGTATTTCCTGCCGCGTATAGCACTCACCCAACTTAAATTCACCCAAGATCCGCTCCCACTAGTTAGCCAACCCGCCCATTGTAATGCAAAATTCCACGAACAACACCTAGCTCCCCGCAAAATCTCGATGCCGCAGTGCCAACCACCCCATGAGCAGGGCCACCGCTGCCACCAGCGCGGCCAGATAAAACAGCGCTGCGCCGAGCGGTTCCCACAATAGCCCGCTCAGCAAGGCACCCGCGACCGCCCCCACCCCGTAGCCGGCGGAATTAAACAGGGCCTGCCCCCTGCCCTGCTGCGCCGGTGGGAAAAGACGCTGAATCTGCTCGATCATGCAGGCGTGAAATGTGGCAAAGCTAAAGGCATGCAACGCCTGAGCAAAAATCAACAGCGCGATATGGTCCGGGAAAGCCCCGGTAATCATCCAGCGCAACACGGTCAAAACCATACTCAGCAACAATAAATTGCCAACCCCCAGCCAGCGATAAAAGCGCGACACATAAATAAAAACAAAAATCTCGGCCCCGATAGCAACCAGCCAAAATAGACTTACCGCCATTAGCGGATAACCAAAATCCGCCAACAAAATACTAAAAAAATTGTAATAGGGTCCAAAGCTAATTTGCATCAACACCACCGCCAGCAAATAAACCCAGACATGCCGCCGCATTAAACTAGCGCGGAAACTCTGTTTTATCCGGTGCCCTGCCCTGCCCTGCGCATCAGCTCCTTGCGCTCGACTCGCCGCCCGGCTCGGCACCGCTAAGCTACTCCCCCACAGCAACAATAAAAGCACCGCGATAAGCCAAGGAAATCGGGCAATCGAGACCCAT
Organism: Cellvibrionales bacterium; assembly: GCA_014323765.1. GTDB lineage: Bacteria > Pseudomonadota > Gammaproteobacteria > Pseudomonadales > GM7GCV1 > GM7GCV1. Next base: position 91,428 of record JACONM010000012.1, read on the forward strand.
TCAAACAGCAGCCAGCCGCACAGCACCGCTAAAATAAACCCCACCGATCCCCACAGGCGCACCCGCCCATAATGGTTCGCCGCCCGATGCCCCAAATAATGCATGGTCAGCACTTCAAACTGCGGCCCCACCGCGCTCCAGAAAAAACTAAATGGCAGCAATACCAGCGTTATCAACCAAATATCGCGCGCCCAAATCAACCCCAAAATAGCAACGAAGGCACAAAAACAACCGTGGCGAATAACTTGCAAGCGCCGCCCGCTGGCATCGCTGAGATACCCCCAAATACCGGGCGCAATAATTCGGGCGGCACTAAAAACCGCACCAGTAAGCCCGATTGCCAGTGCTCCATGCCCCAAATGCTGTACATAGAGCGGCCAATAGGGGATCCAAGCCCCCACACAAGCAAAATAAAAAAGATAAAACGACGACAGCCGCCAATAGGGCGCACGACTCACGAGGGCGACAAAGCAGGCGCATAGGCCCCATCGCGACCGGTCTGCCCGCGATGGCGCAAAAAATGGTCCAGCAAAATAATGGCCAACATGGCCTCGGCAATGGGCACGGCGCGAATGCCCACGCAGGGGTCGTGGCGGCCTTTAGTCACCACCTCGACTGGCCGCCCCGTTTTATCTATGGTTTGCCCCGGCTGCGCAATACTCGAGGTGGGTTTAAGCGCAAGGCTAACTAAAATATCCTGACCGCTGGAAATGCCGCCCAGCACTCCGCCGGCATTATTGCTGGTAAAACCGTCCGCCGTCAAACCATCGCGGTGTTCGCTGCCGCGCTGCTCAATACAGTCAAAACCTGCGCCAATTTCCACCCCCTTGACCGCGTTAATCGACAGCATCGCCTTGCCAATATCGGCATCCAGGCGGTCGAACACCGGCTCGCCCCAGCCGGGCGGCACCCCCGTGGCGATAACCTCCACCCGCGCCCCGATGGAATCGCCTGCCCGCCGCAAAGCATCGATAGTTTTTTCTAATTCCGGTACCAGTGCCGCATCCGGACAAAAAAAGGCATTGTCGTTAATCGCCGCCCAATCCACAGTGCGGATTTTTAATGCACCCATCTGGCTTAAATACCCGCGAATTTCCACCCTGCAAAGTTCGCGCAACACCTTTTTAGCAATTCCCCCCGCCGCCACCCGCATGGCCGTCTCACGCGCCGAAGATCGCCCGCCGCCGCGGTAATCGCGAATGCCGTATTTCTGCCAAATGCTGTAATCGGCATGCGCCGGGCGGAATAGGTCTTTAATGGCACTGTAATCCCGCGATCTCTGATCGGTATTTTCGATCAGCAACCCAATAGGTGCCCCCGTAGTCCGTCCCTCAAAAACCCCGCTGAGAATGCGCACCCGGTCGGCCTCGCGCCGCTGCGTGGTGTATTTGGACTGCCCGGGCCGCCGCCGATCCAGATCCGCCTGCAAATCCGCCTCAGTCAACGCAATGCTCGGCGGGCAACCGTCCACCACCGCGCCTAAGGCCGGGCCGTGGCTCTCGCCGAAGGTGGTCACCGCGAACAGGCGACCAATGGAATTGCCAGACATCTCACCCCGCCCTTTTCTAGAAACCGACCGATGAACCACAGGCGCACATTATACGTAAGTCTTCAACCGCCCGAATAATGGCAAGGCCATCTGTTAGCATGCGCACCCCTGTCGCCGACCCCCGCCGCCAACCCGCCCAGATCATGGAAGACGAATACCGCCGCATCCTTGCCGCCATGGGCGAAGACCTCGCTCGCCCCGGCCTTGCCGACACCCCCAAGCGCGCTGCCAAGGCCATGGAATTCCTCACCCAAGGCTACCGCAAATCCCTCGATGAGCTGGTCAACAACGCGCTTTTCCCCTCGGATTGCAGTGAGATGGTCATCGTCAAAGATATCGAGCTTTTCTCACTCTGCGAACACCACCTACTGCCCTTCATCGGCAAGGCGCACGTCGGCTACATCCCCAACGGCAAAGTGCTCGGCCTGTCCAAAGTAGCCCGCATCGTCGACCTATTCGCCCGCCGCCTACAAATTCAGGAGGGCCTGACCGCGCAGATCGCCCAAACCTTGCTGGAGGTTACCGCCGCCAGCGGCGTCGCCGTAGTCATCGAAGCCAAACACCTGTGCATGATGATGCGCGGGGTAGAAAAGCAAAACTCCAGCATGAAAACCTCAACCATGCTCGGCAGCTTCCGCGATGACCAAGCCACCCGCACCGAATTCTTGCAGCTGATTCGCAGTTAGGCAGTCGAACCGGGCAGATTCAGTCCGCCGGGTTTTGCTGCCAAACTAGTTCGGCGCAGCCGCGGGCCATGGGGTCGGCGTTTAGGCAGGCTAGGCTGGCGGTGGGCATCCATAGATCGGTGCCGGTGAGGTGTTTGACTAGGGTGCTGCAAAAGGGCTGGTGGGTGGCGATTAGCAGGTCGCCAGCTGCATCGGGTAGGGTTTTTAGGAAATCTTCTGGCGTGGACCAGGGCGCAATTTGGGCGCATTCTTCCACCGCCCCTTTGAACCCCAAAATCTCGGCGGCTAACTCGGCGGTCTGGCGGGCGCGTGTCAATGGCGAGGAGTGAATGGCGGTCAGCCCGGCCAACTCAGTTTGCCGCGCTTGCACCACTCGTTTTACATCTTCGCGCCCGCGGGGGCGGAGTTCGCGTAGCGCATCCGGTGTGCCCTGTTCGGCCTTGCCGTGGCGCAATACGAAGAGGTTCAAGGGCTAGGAGCGGACTCGTCCGCCGCCAAATCTTCGGATGGAAATTCACGGAAGGGGAACGGCTTTTCATCGCGGACGAAGCAACAGTACAGCACAATTTGCCGGAAGTAGGTGCTCAGATTGGCGGCAAAGCGCGACAGGTGCTGGTTCGGGGTGCCAGAAAACAACACCAGCACGGCTTGCACCAAAATGATCGCACCCAGCACCCAGCCGAGCAGCATGAGTACCAGCCAATAAAAAACGGCGATCAATAGCAGTCGCAGCCAGGTGCTTTTGTTGAGCAGCGAATGGCGGATGCTAGGCTTCGATTGGTCAGTCATGGTCGGGTTCCGGAAGTGGGAAATTTTGGCGTATTATACGCTGTCGCGGCTTGTATAGCACCGGTTTTGGCAGGTTGCGTGGGGCGGTTTTTGCCTGGTTGCCTAGAGGTCGAACAGCAGCTTGTTGATGCGGCGCACGTAGCCGGTCGGGTCGGCCAGCTGCTCGCCTACCGCTAGGCTGGCCTGATCGAACAGAATTTCGATCAAGTCGGCGAAGCGGCTTGCGTCCGCGCTTTCGGTGTTCGCATCGTTCGCATCCTTGTCCTTGCCGGCGCCCGCGGCCTCGGTGCCGCCCTTGGTGGCGTCTTTGATTTCACCTAGGCGGGCCAGCAGCGGGTGTTTTAGATTCAACTCCAATATCGGCTTAGCCTCCGGCACTTCCTGCCCGGCGGCTTGCATGATGCGGCGCATTTGCATTCCCATATCCTGCTCGCCGATCACCAGACAGGCGGGCGATTCCACTAGCCGGCTGGAGGCGCGCACCGCGGCCACCCGCTCGCCCAGATAATCGGCGATGCGCTCGATGAGCGGGTCTTTTTCCGCTTTGTCGCTGCTCTTTTCCGCCCCCTCCGCGCTGGCCTTTTGTAGGTCGGGCAGTTCGCCGCGGGCGACATCTTGGAAGACCTTGCCCTGATAATCGGGCAGGTGGCTCATCAGCCACTCATCGATGCGATCGGTCAGCAGTAGCACCTCGCAACCGCGGGCGCGGAAGGCTTCCAGTAGCGGGCTCTTGACCGCCACACCGAAAGAATCGGCCACTAGATAGTAGATTTTCTCCTGCTCCTCCTGCATGCGTTCTAGGTATTGGTCCAGCGAGTGCCGCTGTTCGGGCGCGTCATCATGGGTGGAAGCAAAGCGCAGCAGGGCGGTGAGTTTTTCGAGATTGGTGGGGTCTTCGACTGGGCCTTCTTTGAGGACTTGACCGAAGGCATCCCAAAATTTCTGGTAATCGGCCGGTTTGTTTTTCGCCATTTTGCCGAGCATATCCAGCACTCGCTTGGTCAGGGCGGTCTTGATGGAATCGACTTCTTTCGACTGTTGCAGCAGTTCGCGCGAGATATTGAGCGGCAGGTCGTTGCAATCGACGATGCCTTTGACGAAGCGCAAATAGAGCGGCAGAAATTGCTCGGCGTGGTCCAAAATAAAGGTGCGGCGGACGTAAAATTTCAGGCCGCGGGGGGCCTCGCGCTGCCAAAGATCGAAGGGGGCCGCGGCGGGTAGATACAGCAGGCTGGTGTAATCCAGTTTGCCTTCTACGCGGTTGTGCGACCAAGCCAGCGGTGGCTCGGGGTCGTGCGCGATGTGGCGGTAAAACTCGCGATATTCTTCATCGCTGACCTCTGTCCGCGAGCGGGTCCAGAGGGCTTTGACGCTGTTGACTGGGGCAAATTCGGGCGATTCTGGGCGGTCTTTTTCCTCGCCGTGAAAGGGCTTGGCCATCTCCACCGGAATGGCGATGTGGTCGGAGTATTTTTTCACGGTCGCCCGCACTGACCAATCGTTGGCGAATTCCGCCGCGTCCGGTTTCAGGTGTAGCACCACCCGGGTGCCGCGTTGGGCTAGTTTGGCGGGGCGCAATTCGTAGTCGGCCTCGCCGGAACAGGCCCAATGCACGCCCTCGGTTGGCTTGGCCCCGGCGCGGCGGGTGAATAATTCCACCCGCTTGGCGACGATAAAAGCGGAATAAAACCCCACCCCGAATTGGCCGATGAGCGCGGCATCTTTTTGCTGGTCGCCGGTTAGTTTTTCTAAAAATTGCGCGGTGCCGGAGCTGGCGATGGTGCCGATATTGGCGATGACTTCCTCCCGCGACATGCCGATGCCGTTGTCGGTCACGGTGATGGTTTTGGCTGCTGGGTCGAGTTCGATGCGGATGCGCAGGTCGCTGTCGCCGGCGTAGATATCGCCGTTGTCGAGGGCCTCGAAGCGCAGTTTGTCGCAGGCGTCGGCGGCGTTGGAGACCAGCTCGCGGATGAAAATTTCGCGGTTGCTGTACAGCGAATGGGTCATCAGGCGTAGCAGCTGCTTGGCTTCGGCCTGAAAGACGTGGGTCTCGGCGGTGGGGTTTGCTGTGGTTTTGGTGGCAGCCTCGGGCTTGGGCTTGGCCGTGGATTTCGGCGCAGTCTTGGGGGTGGCTTTGGATTTGGCGGGTTTGGGTTTAACCGGGCTGTTCGGCTTGGGGCTGGAAGCGGATTCAGGCGTGGATTTTGGAGTTTTTGCGGACATCATGCGAGACCTGTGGCGGCGGGCAGGTTCACTTTATGGGCACCAATCGCGCAATTTCAAGCGGGCGCGGGCGCACCGTGGCGAGGGGGCGGCAGAGTAAAATACCGTTGCCATGAATGCGCCTTCTGCCCTATATTTAGCGGCACACCCCCTGCGCCCCACCCTGCATCGGAGCCTGCAATGCCAAGCAACAAACCCTTTTTCGTCAAAAGCTGTATGCGGGAAAACCCCGCCAAAGTGCTGGAATCGGCGGAGATCTACGATGCCATCCGCATTATCCTCGACCACGGCCTATCGGGCCTGACCGTGGTGGATGAAGAAAACAACGTCAAGGGGGTGGTGTCTGAGCTCGACTGCCTGCGCGCCGTCATCGGCAGTGCCTACAACGAAAGCAGCTATCGGGTCGGCACGGTCAGCGAATACATGTCCCACCCCGTGGATGCCTGTCACCCGGAGGATTCCGCCTTCGAAGTCGCCCAAGATATGCTGGCCAAAAACCAACGCCGCCGCCCGGTGGTCAAAGACGGCAAGTTAATCGGCCAGGTCAGCTGCCGCAATGTGCTCTGGGCGATTGGTAACTATACGGGGGCTTTGGAGGATTAGTGGCGGGGCTGTTCAGCGCATTGGCGAGCTAGGCGATCTCATTTAGCTATAATTGCACTATTCTAGGCGACCTAATTCATTCTAAGGAATGCAAGATGCTGATCAGCTGTACGCTCGAAAATTGGATGTCTTTCCGAGATCAGGTTACCTTTTCCATGGTTGCCAGCCGGGAGCGTCAACACAATGATAGGGTTCCTAGGATCGATAAATATAAAACGCGAGTGCTGCCCATCGCGGCTATTTATGGTGGCAATGCGTCGGGGAAAAGTAATTTTTGTACGGCTTTGCAGTTTGCCCGTACCCTAGTCGTTGAGGGCGTACGGTTCGATAGCCCCATTCCGGTCGAGCCATTTTTGCTCGATGCGGAGACAGCTGAACAACCCGTGAAATTTTCTTTCGAGTTACTGGTTGGTGAGACTATTTATGAATTTAGTTTTGCGGTAACCGGTAAAGAGGTGTTGGAAGAAAAGCTGATAAAGATTGGTAAAACTGATGAAGAAGTGCTCTATCACCGATGTGAAGGTCAACCCAATTTTGCGGAATCCTTAGCTGATCAGGATTTTCTAAAATTCATCTTTAAAAGCGCAGCAAAAAATCAGTTATTGCTTACCAGTCTAGTCTCTCAAAATGCCGATGCCTTCAGTCCGGTCTACAGCTGGTTCAAGGATCATCTCGTGTTGGTTGGCCCCGATAGCTATTTGCAGAATATTGATGCGATCTTTGATGCCCCAATCGGGGAAATGTTAGATCTTCTCGATACTGGCATTACCCGTTTGAGCTTCGAAAAAATCTCCTTCGATAGTCTTCCCGATTCAATAAAAAGATTTTTACGGGAACATGTTCAAGAAGGATCTACTCGGAGAATACCGAATGAACCAATTTATGCGAGTCGTCAGAATGGCAAGTTTATCGTGCAGAAACTAGTAACCCATCATCCAAAAGCAGATGGGACGGAAACTAAATTCGATCTGTATCAGGAGTCAGATGGCTCGCAACGGCTTATTGAAATACTACCTGCATTTTTTGATGTCTCTTCTTCGGGTAGCAAAAAAGTCTATGTTATTGACGAACTAGATCGAAGCCTCCACACGCTACTGGTGCGTCACTTAATCGAGATGTACTTAGCTGACTGCTCCAACAAAACTCGCTCTCAGGTGTTGCTAACCACCCATGATGTGCTGCTCATGGATCAAAAACTGTTGCGTCGCGATGAAATGTGGGTCACCGAGCGGAATCTCAGCGGTGCTTCGACGCTTTTTTCTTTTAGCGAATACAAAGATGCGCGTCGCGACACAGATATTCGAAAAAGTTACCTTCAAGATCGTCTTGGTGGCACACCACAGATTGTGCTGAATGAAAGTTTCACCGCTCTCACGACCGAAGAAGGCGCAACCAATGGCTAGGAAAAAGCAGCGGCGCATGGTTGCAAGACACCCTGTTAAGAGGCGTTTTCGTACACTGTTTGTTATTGCAGCCGAAGGCAGCAAGACTGAGCCACAATACTTTCGAATGATTCGTTATCTAAGCCCAGATAACCGTGTAGATATTGTTAAAAAAAGCTGGACAGCGACCCATTACGAGTATTAAAACGAATGCAAAATTACCTTCAAAGAAAAAATATGCAAAGCGGCGATCAGGCATGGCTTGTGGTGGATAAGGACCATTGGAGAGACGAACAGTTACTCGAGTTACATGCGTGGACTAAAGAGAATGATGCCTACCATCTTGCCCTCAGCAACCCCTGTTTTGAGCTTTGGCTGTTACTGCATTTTGAAGACGGGGTTGGTGGTACATCGGCGAGCGACTTGCGGCGCAAACTGCGGCAGCATCTGCCGGATTACAATAAAGACATTGGCCCTCGCCAGATAAGCCGTACACAGATCGATGCGGCCATTGACCGCGCTCGCCAGCTTGACCAGCCTCCCTGTGGCGACTGGCCGCGTACTGCGGGGCGTACCACGGTTTATCGGCTTGTCGAGAATATCTTGCAACCCTGAAACCGCTATTTTCTCTGAGCGGTTGGCATGCAGGATCTTATATTGGCAAGCCCTCTCCGGCGACTAGCTCGGCCTGTTTTAAGACCATTTTTACTGTGCCTGGTTGTCCCTTTTTATACCAAATCACCCCGTGCTTGTTAATATGGTTTTGTAGTTTTTGGCTGGTTATTTTTTGATAGATCAGTAGATCGATCTTTTGCGGCATATCCAGATCCTCTATTTCCAGAGAGATTTTGGCTTGCTCGATGAAGGTGAGGCGGTTGCCGAATAGGGCGATGTCTAGGTCGGATGTGGGTCTGAAAGTGCCTGCGGCGCGGCTGCCGAATAGTACGGCTTTTTCTACTTCCGGGTGAGCAGATAAAACCCGAATAATGCCTTGGCGGTATTTATCTTGGATGCCGTCGGTCATTTTTTGTCCGCCTCTTTTTGCAACCGTTCGCACAGGCGACCGAACATGGGCTGGTAAATTTCTTGAATGCGCTGCAAGATGTCTTGGGCTAACTGTTCGTTGTAGGTGTGGCTGGTCAGGTTGCGTTCTTTTAGGCTGGCTAAAAAATGTTCCGTGTCCTGTTCCGGCAAAATATCGACTGCAAAACTTCTTTGGATAACTTCACGTGGGGTTTTGTCTTGGTACCCCTGCATCAGGAGCCAGTCTTTTAGGGTGTTCCATGCCAGCTCGTGGGTGTATTCGAAGCGTTGAATAAATCCCTCGCGCTCTAATAAGGAGTAGTTGCTTAGATCTTGCCCGGCGATTTCTGCCAGCTTGCGATAGGCATTCTCAAAATTGGCGAAACGTTGTTGCCAGCGGGGTTCGGCGGCAGCGTTCATCGTTTTACTCTAGGCTATTGTGGCCGTGCGGTTTTTTACCGGGCTTTTACTGGTTTTTTTTACCAGCCAGTTAGTTTGCGTAGGCCCTCGCCTATTTCGGCTAGGCTGCGGACTGTGGTGACTCCGGCGGCTTCTAGGGCGGTGAATTTTTCTTCGGCGGTGCCTTTGCCGCCGGCGATTATTGCGCCGGCGTGGCCCATGCGTTTGCCGGGGGGGGCGGTTACGCCGGCGATGTAGGCTAGGACTGGCTGGCGGATGTTTGCTTTGATGTAGTCGGCGGCTTCTTCTTCTGCCGTGCCGCCGATTTCGCCGATTAGGACGATCGCCTCGGTCTGGGGGTCGTCTTTGAAAAGCTGCAATATCTCGATGAAGTTGCTGCCGGGGATTGGGTCGCCGCCGATGCCGACGCAGGTGGACTGGCCGAAGCCGGCGTCGGTGGTTTGTTTGACTGCTTCGTAGGTTAGGGTGCCGGAGCGGGAGATGATGCCGACTTTGCCGGGGCGGTGGATCTGGCCGGGCATGATGCCGATTTTGCACTCGCCGGGGGTGATCACGCCAGGGCAGTTGGGGCCGATCAGGCGCACGCCTAGCTGGTCGCATTTGACCTTGACTTGCAGCATGTCGAGGGTGGGGATGCCTTCGGTGATGCAGACGATGAGCTCGATGCCGGCGGCGGCGGCTTCCAGAATCGAATCTTTGCAAAAGGCGGCGGGGACGTAGATGACCGAGGCGTTGGCATTGGTGGCTTGCACCGCTTCGGCGACGGTGTCGAACACTGGCAGATCGAGGTGGGTTTGTCCGCCCTTGCCGGGGGTGACCCCGCCGACCATTTGGGTGCCGTAGGCGAGAGCCTGTTCGGAGTGAAAGGTACCTTGGGCGCCGGTGAAGCCTTGGCAAATTACCCGGGTGTTTTTGTCGACTAGAATGCTCATCGGTGCTACTCCTGCGCTTGGCTGGGGGTTTGGCCCGCTGCGTTGACCACTAATTTGGCGGCCTCGGTTAGCGAGGTGGCCGCTTGGATATTCAGTCCGCTTTTGGCCAGCACTTGCTTGCCCTGGTCGGCATTGGTGCCTTCCAGCCGCACCACCACTGGCACACTTACGCCGACTTCGGCGACTGCGCCCACTATGCCTTCCGCGATCATGTCACAGCGCACAATGCCGCCGAAAATGTTGACCAGCACCGCTTTGACGTTGGTGTCGGATAGGATGATTTTGAATGCCTCGGCGACGCGCTCGCGGTTGGCGCCGCCGCCGACATCGAGAAAATTGGCCGGCATGCCGCCGTGTAGCTGGACCATATCCATGGTGCCCATTGCCAGCCCCGCGCCGTTGACCATACAGCCGATGTTGCCATCTAGGGCCACATAATTTAGCCCCCACTGCGCCGCCTGCGCCTCGCGTTCATCGGCTTGGCTGGGGTCGGCCATCTCGTGCAGGTCGGCGTGGCGGAACAGGGCGTTGCTGTCGATGACCAGCTTGGCATCTAGGCAGTGCAGATTGCCGTCGGTTTTGATGACTAGCGGGTTGACCTCGCACAGGGCGACGTCTTTTTCCAGAAACAGCTTTACCAGTCCCATGAAGATGCCGACGAATTGTTTGACTTGGGGGCCGGCTAGGCCCAGTTTGAAGGCGATTTGGCGGGCTTGGTAAGGTTGCGGGCCGGTTAGGGGGTCGATCGGGGTTTTGAGGATTTTTTCTGGCGATTCGTGCGCCACCTTTTCGATTTCTACGCCGCCTTCGGTGGAGGCCATGACCACGATGCGGCGGCTGGCGCGGTCGATGACGGCTCCTAGGTAGAGTTCTTCGGCGATGGCGGTGCAAGGTTCGAGCAGGATGCGTCCCACGGGTTGGCCGCGGGCGTCGGTCTGATAGCTGACTAGGCGGTTGCCGAGCCAGTGGCGGGCGAATTGTTCGATTTCGGCGCGGCTGGAGACTCGTTTGACCCCGCCGGCCTTGCCGCGCCCGCCGGCGTGAACCTGCGCTTTGACCATGAGATCTGGTTCGTCCGATTCGGCTCTCAATTCAGATTCAGCGGCGATCGCCTCTTGCACTGTAGCGGCGGCGATGCCGGGCGATACGGGCAGGCCGTACTGGGCGAAGAGTTGCTTGGCTTGATATTCATGCAAGTTCATAGTGATTTCCTGTTTAGAAAATTGGAGTGGACATTAGGTGGGTTTTTTGGGCGGTTTATTGAGGCTATGGATGGCGTGGCCGTGGGCGGCTAGGGCGGCTTCGTGCAGGGCTTCGGAGAAGGTTGGGTGGGCGAAAGTCATCATTCCTAGGTCTTCGGCGGTGGCGCCGAATTCCATGGCGATGGCTCCCTGCTGCACCAATTCTGCCGCCGCTGGGCCGATGGCATGCACGCCGAGCAAGGCATCGCTGCGGGCATCGGTCAGCACTTTGACTAGGCCCTCGCCCTCGCCGGCGGTTAGAGCGCGGCCGATGGCGGCGAAGGGGAAGGTGCCGGTGCGGTGGTCGGTGCCGTCCGCCGTCAGCTGCTGTTCGGTTTTTCCGACTGCGGCAATTTCGGGGTGGGTGTAAATGACATCCGGAATCAAATCGTAGTTGAGTTGGGTGTGCTGCCCGGCGATGCGCTCGGCGACCATTACGCCCTCTTCCGAGCCCTTGTGCGCCAGCATGGGGCCGCGCACCAGATCGCCGATGGCCCAGACCCCCGGTACTGTGGTGGCGCACTGGTCGTCGACCTGCACCCGGCCGCGTTCGTCCTGCTCGACTCCGCAGTCCGATGCCAGCAGGCCATGGCTGTACGGTTTGCGGCCGACGCTGACGATGACTTTGTCGAACAGCTCGGTATGGTCGCTGTCGGTGCCGTCGCGGTATTGCAATTCCACTTGCCGGGGTTTTTTGCCGCGTTTTTTATCTTGAACTTGCGCGCTGGTCACCGTGCAATTTAGGCGAATGTCTAGCCCTTGTTTGCGGAAAATTTTGCTGGCTTCGCGGCTGATGTCTTGGTCCATGGCGGGGAGAAAATCCGCTAAGGCTTCGATGATTACCACGTCGGCACCGAGGCGGCTCCATACGCTGCCGAGTTCTAGCCCGATGACTCCGGCGCCAATTATTCCTAGGCGTTGCGGCACTTGGGGGAATTCTAGGGCACCGCTGGAATCGACGATGCCTTCGCCATCGGTGGCGGCGACCGGAATATCGATGGGGACGGAACCGCTCGCTAGGATGATGTGTTCGGCGGGGTATGTCGTCTTCTCGCCCTGCGCATCGACTACGACCACTTGGCGGTCGGGGAGCAGGGTGCCGGTGCCGAATAGGGCGGTGATGCCGTTGGCTTTGAAAAGACCGGATATTCCGCCGTTAAGTTTCTGGATTATCTTGTTTTTTCGGTCCATCATGCGGGCGATATTGAGGCCGGGGGCGCCGGTTTCTATGCCGTGGGCGGCGAGATCGCGGGTGGCTACGGTGAAGCGGTGGGAGCTTTCTAGCAGGGCCTTGGAGGGGATGCAGCCGACATTTAGGCAGGTGCCGCCGTTGATGCCGCGGCCTTTGGCGTCGCGCCATTTTTCTACGCAGGCGGTTTTTAGTCCCAGCTGGGCGCAGCGGATGGCGGCGACATAGCCGGCTGGGCCGGAGCCGATGACGATGACATCGTATTTTTCAGACATGCGGGGGCGGGCTTAGCGGGTCAGCAGCATAGACCGGATGTGGCCTATGGCTTTGGTGGGGTTTAGCCCTTTGGGGCAGACGGCGACGCAGTTTTGGATGCCTTGGCAGCGGAATACCGAGAAGGGGTCGCGCAGGGCATCGAGCCGCTGTTGGGTCGCGGTGTCGCGGCTGTCGGCGATGAAGCGGTAGGCTTGTAGCAGGGCGGCGGGGCCGAGGAATTTGTCGGGGTTCCACCAGAAGGATGGGCAGCTGGTCGAGCAGCAGGCGCATAGGATGCATTCGTAGAGGCCATCGAGGCGGGCGCGTTCGGCGGGCGATTGGAGGCGTTCGGTTTGCGGTGGTTTTTCGGCGTTTATTAGGTAGGGTTTGATCTTGGCGTATTGGCGGTAGAACTGCTCTAAATCCACCACTAGATCGCGGATGACGGGCATGCCGGGCAGCGGGCGTAGTACTAATTTGCCGCGGCGGGTTACTTCATCGATCGGGGTGACGCAGGCTAAGCCGTTTTTGCCGCCCATATTGATGCCATCGGAGCCGCACACACCCTCGCGGCAGGAGCGGCGGAAGGACAGGCTGGCATCCTGCGTTTTGAGCATTTCCAGCACATCGAGCACCATGAGGTTTTTGCCGCCGGTGTCGAGCTGGTAATCCTGCATGCGCGGCTCGGTGTCGGTGTCGGGGTTGTAGCGATAAATGCTGACTTTTAAGGGGTTTGACATGGTGTTGGCTCCTGTTCTGGCTCTCGATGGATGGCTCAATAGGTCCGCGCCATGGGTTCGAAAGTATCGACCTGTTTGGGCAGCATGTTGACTTGGCGGCGGCGTACCTTTTCGCCATCTTTTACGCCGTCTTTCCAATACATGGAATGCGCGAGCCAGTTTGCGTCATCGCGCTCGGGGTAGTCCTCACGTGAGTGAGCACCGCGGGATTCGGTGCGGGCGGTGGCGGATTCGGCGGTGGCTTGGGCGGTCTCGAATAGGTTTTGCACTTCTAATGCTTCGATACGGGCGGTGTTGAAGACGTTGCTGTGGTCGGCTAACCCGACATTTTCTATCCGTTCGCGCAGGGCTTGCAATTCTTGCCGGCCGCGTTCCATGTCCGGGCCGCTGCGGAAGATGCCGAAGCAGTCTTGCATGATTTTTTGCATGGCGGTGCGTAGTTCGGCGGCGGATTCGCCTTCTGGGTTGGCATCCAGCCGGTGTAGGCGGGCGGTGGCGGCTTCGATGTCGCTTTCGGCGGGCGGGTCTAGGGCGATGCCGTCGGCTAGGGCTTCTTGCAAATAAAGGCCGGTGGCGCGGCCAAAGACGACGAGGTCTAGCAGTGAGTTGCCGCCTAGGCGGTTGGCACCGTGGACGGAGACGCAGGCGATCTCGCCGCAGGCGTACAGCCCGTCGACTATTTGGTCTTGGCCGGCTTCATCCTGGGTCAGGGCTTGGCCATGCACATTGGTGGCGATGCCGCCCATCATGTAGTGGCAGGTGGGGACTACGGGGATCGGTTCGCGGGTGGGGTCGGCGTGGGCGAAGGTTTTGGCGAGTTCTTGGATGCCGGGGAGGCGGGCGTTTAGCACTTCCTCGCCGAGGTGGTCGAGTTTTAGGAGCAGGTGGTCGGCTTGATCGCCGCAGCCGCGGCCTTCACGGATTTCGGTGAACATGGAGCGTGCTACTACATCGCGTGAGGCTAGGTCTTTGGCGTTGGGGGCGTAGCGTTCCATGAAGCGTTCGCCGGTGCGATTGACTAGGTAGCCGCCTTCGCCGCGGCAGCCTTCGGTGACCAGCACCCCGGCGCCGTAGATGCCGGTGGGGTGGAATTGCCACATTTCCATATCCTGCACTGGCACCCCGGCGCGTAGGGCCATGCCGATGCCGTCGCCGGTGTTGATGTGCGCGTTGGTGGTGGAGGCGTAGATGCGCCCGGCGCCGCCGGTGGCGAGGACTGTGGCCTTCGATTGCACGAAAATGCGCTCGCCGGATTCGATGTCGATGGCGATGACCCCGGCGACCTGCCCGCGGGCGTTGCGGACCAGGTCGACGGCAAACCATTCGTTGAAGAAGGTGGTCGCGTTTTTGACGTTGTTTTGATAGAGGGTGTGGAGCAGGGCGTGGCCGGTGCGGTCTTCGGCGGCGCAGGTGCGTGCGGCTTGTCCGCCCTCGCCGTAATTTTTTGATTGGCCGCCGAAGGGGCGTTGGTAGATGCGACCGTTGTCGAAGCGGGAAAACGGTAGCCCCATGTGGTCGAGCTCCATGATGGCGGCGGGGCCTTCTGAGCACATGTATTCGATGGCATCTTGGTCGCCGATGTAGTCGGAGCCTTTGACGGTGTCATACATGTGCCAGCGCCAGTCGTCGTTGGGGTCGGCGGCGGCGATGGCGCAGGTGATGCCGCCTTGGGCGGAGACCGTGTGCGAGCGGGTGGGGAAAACCTTGCTGATGACGGCGGTCTCGAAGCCTGATTGCGCCAGCTGCAAGGCGGCGCGTAACCCGGCTCCGCCGCCGCCGATAATTAGGCCGTCGAATTGCATTTTCTTCATCGGGGGGTGCTCCGGGCTGGTTGCGAGGGGGTCGCGGGGCGGGGGCGGACTGGGCGGCAGAATAGTCGATACGCGGGTTGGGAGGCGATAGGGGCGGTGGCGGCGGCGAGTGCCGCGGTGTTGAGGGGCGGCATTTTAGCGGCTGGGGGCGGCAAACTCAACCGGGCCACTTTCGTGCTGGTCCCGGTGCTAGATGGCGGTCGCTGGCGGGCGCATTCGGTAGCGGATGATCGGCTATAATCGCCCGTTCCATCGGCTGGCATGCCTTGAGTGCCCGGTCGCAGCGACACTGAGACGGAGAGACCCATGAGCGACCGCAAGGCCCGACTGAGCATTGATGGCTGTACCCAACCTATTGAATTGGCTGTTCATTCGCCCACTTTGGGGCCGGATGTGATCGATGTTGGCGACCTTAGCGGGCATGGGTTTTTCACCCATGATCCGGGGTTTACCTCTACGTCGTCATGCGAATCTAAGATCACCTATATCGATGGCGATAAGGGGGTTTTGCTGCACCGGGGCTATCCCATTGAGCAGCTGGCGGCGCAGTGTAGCTATTTGGAAGTAGCTTATTTGCTGCTAAATGGCGAGTTGCCGAATGCGGCGCAAGGGGCCGAGTTCAGTAGCGCGATCAGTCGGCATAGCATGGTTACCGAGTGGCTGCGGGATTTTTACAACGGCTTTCGCTATGACGCGCACCCGATGGCGATGCTTTGCGGGGTGGTGGGGGCACTTTCTTCTTTTTATCACGACTTGCTGGATATTCACGATGCCGAGCATCAGCAGATCACCACGCACCGGCTGCTGTCGAAAATGCCGACTTTGGCGGCCATCGCCTACAAGCACAGCATCGGTCAGCCGGCCCTTTATCCGCGCAATGAGCTGGATTACACATCCAATTTTCTGTACATGATGTACGGCACCCCCTGCGAGACTTATGAGGTCGACCCGGTGGTGGCGCGGGCTATGGACCGCATTTTTATTTTGCATGCCGACCATGAGCAGAATGCATCGACTTCTACGGTGCGCTTGGCTGGTTCTACGGGGGCTAATCCCTTCACCTGCATCGCCGCCGGGGTTGCCGCGCTGTGGGGACCGTCGCACGGGGGGGCTAATGAGGCGGTCATTCATATGTTGGAGGAAATCGGCGATATCAAGAATGTGGATTCGGTGGTAGCCCGCGCTAAGGATAAGGATGATCCCTTCCGGCTGATGGGCTTTGGGCATCGGGTGTATAAGAACTTTGACCCGCGCGCTACGGTGATGAAGCAGACCTGCGATGAGGTGTTGGAGGCGCTGGGTGTGTCCGACCCGTCTTTGGAAATTGCCAAGCGGTTGGAGGAGATCGCCCTAGAGGATGATTATTTTATTGAGAAGAAGCTGTATCCGAATGTGGATTTTTATTCCGGCATTATTTTGCGGGCTATTGGGATTCCGCTGAATATGTTTACGGTGATTTTTGCGTTGGGGCGCACTGCGGGCTGGTTGGCGCATTGGAATGAGATGATTGCTGAGGGCAGTAAAATTGGGCGCCCTCGGCAGCTTTATACTGGGCCGGCTAAGCGGGATGTTAAGCCGCTGGGGGAGCGGTAAGGCCTGCCCCCCTGCCCTATTCTGATTCTTTGGTCGCCGGTTGGCGGCGGTTTGTTTTTTGCGGCTGTGCTCCACGCCTTAATTTTGGGTGCGGTATCAGGGGGCTTCCACAATGCGCAGACGGTAGTCGTTGACGATGCTCTCGGTGTCGCCGCTGCCGGTGGTGGCGCGGAGGAAGATGGGGCGGGTGCTGGTGCGGTTGGCTTGGTTGACTATGAGCATGTTGCTGCCGACTGTGACTTGCTTGGTGGTTATTTCTTCGGGGTCGTGGTGGACATTCCAATTTAGGGTTAGGGTGGTGCCGTTGCTTAGGGTGAAGGTGGCGGGGAGGTTGATGTTGCCGGTGATGGATTCGACGGTGTCACCGTCAGTTAGCTGGATGTCGCTGGCGGTGGTGCCGATTTGGGGGGTGGTGGTAGTACGTTGGTTGGGGATTAGGGTGCCGCATTGGATGCCGATCGATGCGAAGTTGGCGCAGTGGTCGATATTGTCTGCGGCGTTGCTGGTACCATCGTAGTCGTTATAGACCAGAGCCGGCGGTTGATTATTGTCGCCGAAGTTCCAGGCACCTAAGGCGTTGCTGGCGGCGGCGTTCCATTCTGAGCCGGCGTTGGTGGCGGTGAGAAGTATGGGGTTGGCGACCGGGGCTGCCGTCTCGCTGCGCACGGTCTCGCCAGTGGCGGTGCCGAAGCCGTAGCTGGCGGTGTCGTTGCTGGTATTAAACTGAAAACCCACTAGTCTGCCGACTGTGCCACCCCCATCCCTACCGTCCACTGCGCCAGTCGCGTAGCTTGCGGTGATGCTGCCAGTGCCGAACTGAATGCCGACTAGACCGCCCGCCCAATCTAGGCTATCCCCGCCCGTCACCGCGCCAGTCGAGTAGCTCGCAATGATGGTGCCGCTACTACTGCTGCCCACTAAGCCGCCCACATAATTTCTAATTCCATCCCCACCGTTTACAGTGCCGGTGGCGTAGCTGGCTACAATGCTGTTGCCACCAAGCCTGCTCTGAAGGCCCACCAAGCCGCCCGCTATGTTGGTCGCATCGGCAGGCGGCCCACCAGCCGTTTCAGATAGTGCGCCAGTGGCGTAGCTGGCGACGATGGTGCCACCAGAAAGCTGGGTGCCCACTAAGCCACCCACCCGATCTCCGCCCGCCCCACCGTCCGCCGTAACGCTCGCGTGGCTGGCAGTGATGGTGCCATCTTCCTGCGTCCCCACTAACCCTCCCACGTTATCGTTGGCTCTGCCGCCCCCACCGTTCACGGCCCCGCTTGCATGGCTGTTGATGATGTTTCCCTGAGACTGGTAGCTCATCAGCGAACCCACGTGGGCATGACTACTGCCGCTGCCCGTATAATCCGCTAGGGCTTCCTCTAAGCCCAGATTGCGAATGGTGGCGTTGCTTGTGTAGCCCCCAAACAGCCCGATTCTTAGCAAGTCTCGGCGGATGGCGAGGTTACGAATGACAAAGCCATTGCCGTCAAGGGTGGCGGTGAAGGGGTTGTCATCGTTGCGGGTGTTCTCGCCGCATCTGCCGTTGCTGCCGCAGTCGCCGATGGGGAGCCAGCCGCCTTGGGCGACTAGGAAGTAGGGGTCGGCGTTGTCGTCGGGGTCTAGGGCGCGGGTGGTGGTGTCCCATGTTCTGCCGTCGCCATCGGCATCGAAGTCTAAGTCTTGGGTGAGTTCGTAGCCGGTGCAGCCGCCTTGTTCTGGGCAGCCGAAGGTGATACCGGTGGCATCAGCACTGGTTTTGTAGCTGGTGCCGGCTAAGTTGTAGCGCATGTTGTGGAGCATGGTTAGGGTGTCGATTTCGATCAGGCCGTCGCCGTCTATGTCGGCTATGGTGGCGCGGGAGATAATTTCTAGGGTGTGGGAGATGCTGGCAGCGCGGTAACCGCCGCCTGCGGCGACGCTGGCGATGATTTTGATTTGTCCGGCGGCTTGGGCGGTGAGTGCGCCGGTGTTGGTGTTGATGGTGGCTAGATTGGTGGGTTGGTCGTCGGTGCCGGTGACGGACCAGGTGATGGGGGCGGTGCTGTTGGTGGTGGCGGTGAAGGTGTGAGTGGTGCCTGATACTAGGCTGGCGGGTGGGGTGCCGGTGAAAGCGAGGGTGGAGTCGCGTAGGGTGATGGTTAGGGTGATGCTCTGAGTGGCGGCGGTGTGAGTGGTGGTTTGAGGGACGCTGATGGTGACTGTGGTCGAGCCGGCGGCGATGGGGGTTAGGGTGGCGGTGCGGTTGGTACCGGCGGTGGTGGCGATGCTGGGGTTGGAGGTACGCCAGCTGATATTGGCGGGGGAGGTGCTGGTGGCGGTTAGGGTGAGAGGGCCGTCTGCGAGTGGAATGTCGGTCTCAACGGCACCGAAGGCTAGGGTGGTGGGTAGGCGAGTAATGGTTAGGGTGTGGGTGATGCTGGCGGCGCGGTAACCGCCGCCTGCGGCGACTTGGGCGGTTATTTTTACTTGGCCGGCGGCTTGGGGGGTGAGCACGCCACTGCTGGTGTTGATGGTGGCTAGATTGGTGGGTTGATCGTTGGGGGCGGTGACGGACCAAGTTATTGCGGTGGTGCCGCGGGTGGTGGCGGTGAAGGTGTGGGTGGTGCCGGCTACTAGGCTGGCGGGTGGATTATTGGTGAAGGTTAGGTTGGGGTTTTGTTGGGTGGTGGTGGCAGTGCTGCTGCTGTTGTTATTGTTGGTGTCGCTGGCGTTGTTATCGTTGTTATTGTCCCCCCCCC
>JACONM010000012.1:110621-115766 GCA_014323765.1 Cellvibrionales bacterium
ACCGCAGGCGGTTAGGAGTAGGGCGGTTAGGGCTAGGGTGGTTAGGGTTTTGGCTGGTGCAAGGGGGGAGAATAACGAAGGCATGATGAGTTCCTTATTGTTGCCGAGATTGTTGTGGCGGCGCGCTTGGCGTATGTGGCGGTTGTGGGGTGCCGCTTAGGGGCGGGGAAACTAAGGGATGTTGGTTGGGTTGTCAATAGGGGTGGGGGTGCATTTGGGGAGGTTTTTTTGAGCTAGGGCTAGGATGCATTGGGCTATTAGGGGGGTTTGTTCGATTTGGAGTAGGTGGCCTTGGTTGGGGAGTTCTAGGATTTGGGTGTTTGGGTTGTTTTTTAGGCGGGTGCGGGCGTAGGGGGCGTTGGCGGGGTGGACTAGGGAATCTTTAGTGCCTTGGATTACTAGGATTGGCATTTGGAGGGTTTGCCAGCGGTTGGCCATTTTTTGTAAGTTGGGGCGGAGAGCGTAGATTTCGCGGTTGGCGCCGATTAGGGCGGGGGGTAGGAGTTGGCGCACTGGCCAGAGGTTGGCTAGGCGGTTGTACCAGCGGGGGGCGGCTAGGGCGGGGTCTAGGCCGCCGGCTAGGATTAGGATGCCGTCTACGGTGGTGCTTTGTTCGGCGGCTAGGTAGGGGGCTAGGGAGCCGCCCCATGAGTGGCCGGCTAGGATTAGTGGTACGTTGGGGTGTGCGGCGGCTAATTTTTCTAGTAGTGGGGCGATGTGTTTTGCTTGGTCGGCGAAGTCTGGTAGGGAGCCTGGCGGGGGATGCGGGGTGGTGCGGTGGTGGGATTTTCCCCAGCCGGGGCGGTCTAGGCTGACTAGGCGTACTTTTGCTAAAAATTCATCGTTGACAAATAGGTGGCCGATGTCGGCCCAGCTGCCGGGGGTGCCGTGGATCCAGACGGCTACTGCTTGCGTGGCTGTGCCGCGGCTGCGGTAGTGGAGGGTGAAGTTGTCGGGCTGTTCGAACTGGTGGGTTGCGATGGCGGGGTTGGTTAGGACTTCGCGTTCTAGGAATTCGCGGTGGTCGCTTAGTTTTTGCGGCATGCTGCAGGCGGTTAGTAGCAGAATTGCTAGTGTGAGGATTGTTTGCCGGGTTTTGTGGTTTGGTGGTGGTGGGTGGGTGGCGGTTAGCTGTGCTACGGTGCTTGGGGGTTTTGGGGTGTTCATTTTTGTTCGTCTTTGCTTTTGGGGTAATTCTATGTCTTTTCCAGACCGACCTCCTTCCAGACCAACCCCCCCCTGCCCCCCTTGTCAGGGGCGGGGGGGGGAAGGGCCTTGTCAGGGGGGGCTTTGGCGTGGCGGGTTATCTCTGCTTGCTGAATTCGGTTTGGCCGCGGTAGGGGGCGGTGTTGTCTAGTTGGGCTTCTATGCGGAGTAGGCGGTTGTATTTTGCTACTCGGTCGGAGCGGCATAGGGAGCCGGTTTTTATTTGCCCGGCGGCGGTGGCTACGGCTAGATCCGCGATGGTGGTGTCTTCGGTCTCGCCGGAGCGGTGGGAGATTACTGCGCGATAATTGGCTTTTTGTGCTAGGGCGATGGTGTCTAGGGTTTCTGATAGGGTGCCGATTTGGTTGAGTTTGATTAGGATGGCGTTGGCGACTTGGGTGTCGATGCCGCGTTGTAGGAGGGTGCTGTGGGTGACGAACAGGTCGTCGCCGACTAGTTGCACTTTTTTGCCGAGTTTGGCGGTTAGCAGTTTCCAGCCGTCCCAATCGGCTTCGTCTAGGCCGTCTTCGATGGACAGGATGGGGTAGCGGGCGCAGAGGTCGGCGAGATAGTCGACGAATTCGGCGGCGGTGAACTGGCGGTTTTCGCCTTTTAGGTGGTAGCGGTCGGAGCGGTAGAATTCGGAACTGGCGCAATCTAGGGCGAGGCAAACATCTTGCCCTGGGGTGTAGCCGGCGCGACCGATCGCTTCGATGATCGCTTGCAGGGCGGCTTCGTTGGAGGGTAGGTCGGGGGCAAAGCCGCCTTCGTCGCCTACGGCGGTATTGAGGTTGCGCTCGGCTAGTAGGGCTTTGAGGGCGTGAAAGACCTCGGCGCCGGTGCGCAGGGCTTCGGCGAAGGTGGCGGCTGATACGGGGACGATCATGAATTCTTGAATATCGATGTTGTTGTCGGCGTGTTCGCCGCCGTTGATGATGTTCATCATGGGGACGGGTAGGCGGTAATTGGTGTTGCCGGCCAGCTGGCCGAGGTGGCGGTAGAGCGGGGTGTTCTGTTCCGCCGCCGCTGCCCTGGCTGCGGCGAGGGAGACTGCTAGGGTGGCGTTGGCTCCGAGGTGGGATTTGTTTGCTGTGCCGTCTGCGTCGATCATTGCCTGATCTAAGGTGCGTTGGTCGGCGGCATCGACACCGAGCAGGCAGTCGCGGAGTGGGCCGTTGATGTTGGCGACCGCTTTGAGTACGCCTTTGCCTAGATAGCGGGCGGGGTCGCCATCGCGCAGTTCTAGGGCTTCTTTGGAGCCGGTCGAGGCTCCGCTGGGGGCACAGCCCTGCCCTACTGCGCCGGAGGCTAGGGTGACTTCGGCGCCGGTCGTGGGGTTGCCGCGGGAGTCGAGCAGTTCGAAGGCGCGGATGTCGGTTATTTCGCTCATGGTTTGGGTTCCTCGGCGGTTTTAAGCGATGGGCTTTAATCGATGGACAGCGGCGGTAGCGATTTGACTAGATCGTCGACCGCTTTCATTTGCTGTAAAAAAGGGTTGAGGGCGGGGAGGGGTAGGGCGCTGGGGCCGTCGCAACGGGCGTTGTCTGAGTCGGGGTGGGCTTCTACAAATAGGGCGGCCAGCCCGGTGGCTAGTGCGGCGCGGCCGAGATCTGCAGCTTGTTTCCGCCGCCCGCCGGAGGTGGCGCTGCCGGTGGTGCGCGTTTGCAGGGAGTGGGTGAGGTCAAAGACTAGCGGGAGGTTGTCGCAGGTCGATTTCATCACCCCGAAGCCGAGCATGTCGACCACTAGGTTGTCGTAGCCAAAATTGCTGCCGCGCTCGCAGAGTAGCAGTCGATGGTTGCCGGCGGCGTGGAATTTGGCGACCACGTGGGGCATTTGTGTGGGGCTTAAGAATTGCGGTTTTTTGATGTGGATGGCGGCACCGGTGGCGGCCATGGCTTGGATTAGGTCTGTTTGGCGGGCTAGGAAGGCGGGTAGCTGTAAAATGTCGCAGACTTCGGCGGCGGGGGCGGCTTGGGCTGGTTCGTGAATGTCGGTTAGCAGGGCGACTCCATGTTCGCTTTTGACATCTTGCAGGATGCGGAGTCCGGCTTCTAGGCCGGGGCCGCGGAAGGAGTCGGCGGCACTGCGATTGGCTTTGTCGAAGGAGGCTTTGAAGACGTAGGGGATGCCGAGTGCGGCGGTGGTTTGGGTGAAGTGTTCGGCGGTGCGTAGGGCGAGATCGCGGGATTCCAGCACATTGAGGCCGCCGATCAGCACCATGGGGCGGTCGTTGGCGAAGGTTAGGTTGCCGACTTCGACCTTTGTGGCGGGCGGGTTGGCGGGGGGGGTCAATTAGGCGGCCTCGCGGTGTGGGCGGTGTTCTAGGGCGGCGCGGATGAAGTCGGCAAATAGCGGGTGGCCATCGCGCGGGGTGGAGGTGAATTCTGGGTGGAATTGGCAGGCGACGAACCAGGGGTGGCTGGGGATTTCGATGACTTCTACTAGGTTGTCTGGCGAATGGCCGGCGAAACGGAGGCCGGCGCGCTCTAGTGGCTCGCGGTAGTGGTTGTTGAATTCGTAGCGGTGGCGGTGGCGTTCGTGGATGCGGTCGGTGCCGTATAGTTGGTGGGTGCGGCTGCCGGCGACTAGGGTGCAGGGTTGGCTGCCGAGGCGCATGCTGGCGCCTTTTGCGCTGTTTTTGGTGCGGCGTTGGATGGTGCCGCTGGGTTCTTGCCATTCGGTGATTAAGCCGATCACCGGGTGTGGGCTGTTTTCGTCAAATTCGGTGCTGTTGGCGCCGGTTAAGCCGGCTTGGTTGCGGGCGAATTCGATGATGGCTACTTGTAATCCTAGGCAAATGCCTAGGTAGGGGATGTTGTGTTCGCGGGCGTGGCGGGCGGCGGCGATTTTGCCTTCGATGCCGCGCAGGCCGAAGCCGCCGGGGACTAGGATGGCGTGGGCTGGGTTTAGGGCTTTTAGTTGCCCTTGTTCTAATTGTTCGGAATCTACGGGGTCGATCTGTACCCGGGTGCTGCTGTCGAGGCCGGCGCGTTCTAGGGCTTCGTTGAGGGATTTGTAGGCGTCTGGCAATTCCATGTATTTGCCGACCATGGCGATGCGGATCTCGGTGTTGCAGGCGCGTTGCAGGTGGACTACCCGGTCCCATTCGGCGAGGTTTGCGGGTGGGCGTTCTAGCCCTAGTTTGTCGATCACGATGTCGTCTAGGCCGACTTCTGCCAGTCGGCGGGGGATGGAATAGATGGAATCGGCATCGGCGAGTGGGACTACGGCGCGTTGTTCGACGTTGGTGAAGAGGGCGATTTTGCGGCGGGATTCGGCGTCTACCTCGACTTCTGAGCGACAGAGTAGGATTTCTGGTTGTAGGCCGATCGAGCGCAATTCTTTGACTGAATGTTGGGTGGGCTTGGTTTTGGTCTCGCCGGCGGCTTTGATGTAGGGGACTAGCGTTAGGTGCATTAGTAGGGCGCGGCGGGGGCCTAGTTCGACTTTGAGTTGGCGGATTGCTTCTAGGAAAGGTTGGGATTCGATGTCGCCGACGGTGCCGCCGATTTCGACGATGGCGACTTCGTAGCCGGTGCCGCCGGCTAGGACTCTTGATTTGATTTCGTCGGTGACGTGTGGGATGACTTGGACGGTGCCGCCGAGGTAGTCGCCGCGGCGTTCGCGTTTGAGGATGGTTTCGTAGACTTGGCCGGTGGTGAAGTTGTTGCGCTTGGAGGTTTTGCTGCGCAGGAAGCGTTCGTAGTGGCCGAGGTCTAGGTCGGTCTCGGCGCCGTCTGCGGTGACGAAGACTTCGCCGTGTTGGAAGGGGTTCATGGTGCCGGGGTCTACGTTTAGGTAGGGGTCGAGTTTGAGGATAGTTACTTGCAGGGCGCGGGCTTCTAGAATCGCGCCGAGGGAGGCGGCGGCGATGCCCTTGCCGAGGGAGGAAACGACGCCGCCGGTGACGAAGATGAAGCGGGTTGGGGGGGGTGG
>JACONM010000012.1:115786-166185 GCA_014323765.1 Cellvibrionales bacterium
TTGTGAGGTGGGGGTGCAGTTTAAACTATTGGGGTGGGGTGGCTCAATCTTTAAAGCCGATATCAGGCACGTCAGCCGCCCAAATTTCGCAACAGTACCAACACAAAGCTGTCGTAGTTCAACCGCACATAAAACCCATGCCTGCCATGGTGAGGAGCGCATCCCAAAAATCGAATTGGATTCGCTCTTCCCGCCGTGCAGCATCTCGAAATCTTGCCACCCTACGCTAAGCCCGTAGACTGAACAACGGCTACTTCGCTCTTCCAAGAGAGCGATTAGAACGATCCTTGCCAAATGTTGTCGGGTCTACTGTATTTCCTCTAGGAATAACTGAACATGGGGTCGATAATGGCTACAAAGCTACCCTACATGGCATCGTACGGTCTTGTGCCAAAGATTCTTGAAAGCGTACAAAACGCCCGACGTCCCGACCGGTTCACAATCGATTTTCTGGGAACAAAACTAGGCCATCGTAGCAGCGGTGCCCGGCCAATAATACGACTTCTCAAGCGTATGGAATTTTTGGGGTCCGATGGCATTCCAACCGCATTGTATGACCAATTCAGAAACCCTGCGACCCAAGGGGCGACCGTGGCACAGGGAATAAAAAATGCCTATTCCGAATTGTTTGACAGGAATGAATACGCCAATGACCTAGGCAAGGAAGATCTGACCGGCCTGATCATGGAAACCACTGGTGCCGCCAAAGACGATAACACAACCAGGTTCACGGTTAGCACTTTTCTTGCGTTGAAGGAATGGGCCGATTTTGATGCAAGTCTCGGCGGCGAAACCGCGCAGGAAGTGGCAGAAAACCCGGTGCCGCCAGCGGAGGCCGTTCCGCAGCCCAATCTGCCGCATCCGCCCCGCACAACCGGCAACGACAGCGTAAATTTGCAGGTGGAGTATACCATCAACCTCAACCTGCCGGAAACCACAGACCCGGCGGTTTTCGATGCCATTTTTACCTCTCTTCACAAAAATCTTTTGAAAAACTGATGCGCAAACAAGAAGCACTGAAATTGTTCGGGCTCAACAACCTGCTTATTGAAGCGGATCTGCGCAAAATAGAAAGGGCACACGATATCGACATGGGGCACAAGACCGCGCCAGAGGAACGTATTGACGAAACCTACTACCCCCAATTTGCACAGCACATGCGCGACGAAGCCGCCCGCATGGCGGCTCATTACAGGGTTTTTTATTGCCTAGAAAACAACATTCGCGCTCTTATCGTCGAACGGCTGGAGGAAGAGCATGGCAACGACTGGTGGAATGAAGATGAAGTCGTCCCGGAACAGGTCAGGAAAAACGCCGATGTAAATATGAAAAAGGAGATAAAAACCGGGGTAACACGCAGGTCCGACGCTCCAATCGACTTTACCACTTTCGGGGAACTGGGGGAGATCATCAAATCAAACTGGGCAACATTCGGTGACACGTTCCGTGATATCACAGCCTTGGAAAAAATCCTTGCCACTCTGAACACGCTGCGCGGGCCAATCGCTCATTGTAAGGCCCTAGCAGAGGATGAGGAGCGGCGCCTGCACCTTGCCCTTCGTGACTAGTTCCGGCAAATGGAATGATGCCCACACTAGGCGCAAAAGACATTTCTTGGATTCTCCGCCGGACATTGGGAGTAGATGCTTTCTAAGCGGAGATCAGCCTGTACCCATTTCTTTTCAAAATATGAATCAGAATACTAGTCTATGACAACGGTTAGATTATGAGAAACTTTGCCTCACTTACACCTACGGTTTTTTATATCAGGAGTTAGAGTGTATTTTTCTGCGGGGACTCAATCCTCAACTCCCCACTGCCAAACAAAATCTACCTGCGTAAAGCGACGGCGATCGGCGACGGTGACCAGCTTGTCGCGGTGAAAGATCAGCGGCAGCCGGTCCCGCAGCCAAGGTTCAATGCCCTGTTCTTGCAGCAGGCTTTTTAGGCTTTTCGAGTGCGTCGCCCCCGCCATCCACACCCGCTCACCAGCCTGCCTGAAGCGCACTCGGAACTGCGCCGGGTTGCCCGTCCGCTGCCGCAACCGACCGAGCGGGGGCAGCGATAACTCGGCGCGACTGTCCCAATCGAATGTGCTGGCAGATGGCAAAGGGTCGGGCATCGTTTGCAGCAAATAAAGCCGCCCAGCAAAACGCCGCAAACTGCCCGCCGCAAAATCCATACGCGGTGTCCCATCGGGGCGCGATTCGACAAATTGAGCGCGAATTTGCCGCCCTTGCTCACGGCTCACCTGCGCCCCCAATTCGGTTTCAAGCAGACGGCGGATGCACAGCGCAAACTGCGCCTCCGGCAACGCCGCCAACACCGTCAAATCGTAACTGCACCCAAAATCGGCGGGCCGCCGATCGGCGCGGGCGAGCAATTCATCGGCGTAAGCCTCCAACAAGCAGTGCGACTCAGCCTGCAACTGCCCAGCCCGTGCAATGCGCCGGGCCGCGACCGGCCAACGCTCGGCGATCGGCGGCAGCAGGCGGTTGCGAATATGGTTGCGGTCGGCATGCGTCTGCGCATTACTCGGGTCGTCGATCCAGGCAATGCCCGCGGTTTCGGCAAGGTTCCGCAGCTGCGCTTTGCGCAAATTCAAAAAGGGGCGATATAGCCGCCCGCCCTGCCCTATCGGTCGAGTGCGCGGAATGCCACACAGCCCCCGCGGCCCGGCCCCACGTAGCAGGCGAAACAACAGGGTTTCAACCTGATCATCGGCATGATGCGCCAACAGCAACACGGGCCGGCGCAACCCGGCCAGCACAGTCTCAAAGCAACGGTAACGCGCCGCCCTAGCCCGCCCCTCGTTGGTTGCAGCCCCCAGATGCAGCCGCTCGATGTGCAGGCGCAGCCCTAACCCGGCGACCTGAGTGCGGCAAAAATCGGCCCATTCGGCGGATTCCGTTGCGATGCCGTGGTCACAGTGCAACACCCGCAAACGTTGCGGGCCGAGAGCGCGGACCGCAACATGCAATAACACCGCAGAATCGAGCCCGCCGCTGTAACCGAGCAGCACCTCCGCATCGCGATCGAGCGCATTCTCAAGCTCCTTTGCCAGCGAATCGAGGCTAACTTCTGACATTAAAAATCAAAGCTAACCGATTGTTTGCCAAATATTTGTTTCATCTGGTGGACCAGATCATCGCTCGGCTCCACCCGCCAGTCGTCGCCCAGATGAAAGGCACTGCGGTAACCGTTCAGGCGGTAATCGATGCGCAGCGGGCAGCCGTCATTTTGGCGGTATTCCTCCAACACCGTGCGCATGCGGGCGAGGTCTTCCACCGTCTGTTCGCCGTCGATCTGCACCCGTAGTCTGCGCAGACGCTCCTTACGGACATCAAAAAACGACCTGACCTCTTCAGCGCGCATATGCAGGCTGCCGATGTGCTCATCATGCTCCACCAGCCCCCGCACCAACACCATTGAATCCTTGCCCAGATGCTTGCGGTAACGCTCAAACATCTCGGTGAACAGGGTAACTTCGATGCGCCCACTGCCATCGTCCAGCTGCGCCACCGCCATTTTTTTGCCTTTCTTAGTCTTGATGCGCCGCACATCCAGCACCAGCCCACCGATCGACTGCTTACGGCGAGCGGCTTTTATCTGACTGATCCGGTTGCCACTCAACCGGTAGATTTGTTCCGCATGGTCATCCAGCGGGTGCCCGGTCAAATACAGCCCGATGGCTTGTTTTTCCCGCCGCATCAGTTCGAGGTTGCTCCAGGGGATGTAGTCGACCTCTGGCGTATTGGGTTTCTCCTCCTGCGCCTCCGCATCGCCGGGCAGGGTGCCGAACATGTCGCTCATCCCCGCCGCGCTGTTGTGATTTTGCTGTTCAGCAGCGCGCACGGCGGCGGGCACCAATGCCAACAAATGGGCGCGTCCGGCCCCGCGGTCCTCGTACGACGGGCCAATGGAATCCAATGCGCCGGACAGAACCAATGCCTCCAGCAGCTGCTTGTTGACCCGGTGCAGGTCGATGCGGGCGCAAAAATCGAACAGATCGCGATAGGCACCGTTTTTATCGCGCTCATCGATAACCAGCCCAATGGCGGTCTGCCCCAGCCCCTTGATGGCACCGAGGCCGTACCGAATGCCCCCCTGCTCGTCCACCGTAAAAACACGTTCCCCGGCGTTGATATCCGGCGGGCGCACGTCGATTTTTAGGGCGTGGCATTCATCGACAAAGGCCATCAGATTATCGGTGTTGCGCATGTCCGCCGACATGACCGCCGCCATAAACTCGGCCGGATAATGGGTTTTCAGCCAGGCGGTCTGGTAAGCCACCAGCGCATAGGCCGCCGAGTGCGACTTGTTAAAGCCGTATTTGCCAAACTCTTCCATCAGACCGAACAGGTTGCGCGCTAGATTCTCCTCCACCCCGCGGGCCACCGCCCCTTCGATGAACAGCTGCCGTTGGCGGGCCATCGCTTCCGGAATTTTCTTGCTCATGGCACGGCGCAGCGAGTCGGCACCGCCGAGGGTGAAATTACCGATAATTTGCGCAATCTGCATCACCTGCTCCTGATAGACGATGATGCCGTAAGTGGACTCCAGCACCGAGTGCAGTTCCTCATGCGGATAGGTCACCGGCTTACGCCCATGCTTGCGGTCGATGAAGTCTTCCACCATCCCTGAGCCCAGCGGACCAGGGCGAAAGAGGGCCACCAGTGCCACTATGTCGTCAAAACAGTTCGGCACCAGACGCTTAATTAGGTCCCGCATGCCCTGCGATTCCAGCTGAAACACCGCCCCCGTTTCCGCTCGCTGCAAAAGGGCAAACGTCTTGGCATCCGCCATATCGATCTTTTCGATGTCGAGAGGCGATTCGCCCTGCGCCGCCCGCTTCTGGTTCACCAGATCGATGCTCAAACGAATAATGGTCAGGGTACGCAACCCCAGAAAATCAAATTTGACCAGCCCGACAGTCTCGATGTCATTCTTGTCGTACTGCGCGACCAGTCGCTCGCTGCGCTCATCGGCATACAAGGGCGCAAAATCGGTGATGCGAGTCGGGGCGATCACCACCCCGCCAGCGTGCTTAGAACAGTTGCGCACGAGACCCTCTAGCCGCACTGCCATCTCCCAGATTTCCTTGGCATCGGCATCCTCCTCCAACAGCTGGCGCAATGGCTCTTCCTGTTGCAGCGCGATTTCCAGCGTCATGTCCACCGCAAAGGGAATCAACTTCGCTATGCGATCGCCAAGGCTATACGACTTGCCCTGCACCCGCGCCACATCGCGCACCACCGCCTTAGGCCCCATGCGGTCAAAAGTGACGATCTGCGCCACCGCCTCCTGCCCGTATTGCTCGGCCACATAGTTGATAACCCGGTCCCGCCCCTCCATGCAAAAATCGATATCCAGGTCGGGCATGGAGATCCGCTCCGGGTTCAAAAACCGCTCAAACAGCAGATCCTGCGGCAGCGGATCCAGATCGGTAATAAACAGCACATAGGCCACCAAAGACCCCGCCCCTGAACCACGCCCCGGCCCCACCGGAATCCCCTCCGCTTTGGCCCATTTAATGAAGTCCATCACGATTAAAAAGTAGCTGGCAAAGCCCATCTGCACGATGGTGTCCATCTCCAGCTCCAGCCGCTCGCGGTAGCGTTGCGCCTGTGCCTCCGACACCGCCGGCGTGATCGCTTGCAAACGCGCCGCCAACCCTTCTTGAGCCAGTTGGCGGAACTTCTCATCCTCAGTCACCCCGGCGGGCACGGGATACACCGGCAAATGGTGCTTGCCAAGCTCTAATTCCAAATTGCAACGGCGGGCAATCTGCAGCGTGTTTTCCAACGCCTCCGGCAAATCGGCAAACAGTTCCTGCATCTCAGCCGGGCTGCGTAAATACTGCTGCTCGGAATAACGCCGCACCCGCCGCGAGTCAGCCAAAGTGACACCATCCTGAATACACACCCGCGCCTCGTGCGCCTCGTATTCATCCGCCTGCAAAAAACACACATCGTTGGTCGCCACCAGCGGGCAACCGGTCTCGCTGGCAAACTGCGCCGCCGCCCGCACGTGCTCATCCTCGCCGCGCTTGCCGGTGCGCTGCACTTCCAGATAAAAGCGGTCGGCAAATAACTCACTCCAATAAGCATAGCGGTCGGCCAGCTCCGGCTGCCTACCTTGCACCAAGTAATACCCAAGCTCGCCCTGCACCCCGCCGGACAGGCAAATGGTCGCCGCCGAATGCCGTTCCAACCACTCAGGTTGCACCAGCGGCCCGCTCGTGCCCTGCCCCTCAGTGCGCGCCAGCGAGATCAGCTGGATCATATTGCGATAACCGCTCGCATCCATCGCCAGCAAGGTAAAGGGCCAGCGGCGGTCATGCTCGCCAGCCAGATAGAAATCCGCCCCCAAGATCGGCTTAACCCCCAGCTTGCGGGCCGCCTTATAGAACTTGATCGCGCCGAAAAAATTGCTCTGATCGGTCAGCGCAATGGCCGGCATACCGGCCTCCCGGCAGGCTTCCACCATGGCCGGAATACGCAGGATGCTGTCGGTCAGCGAATACTCGGAATGGACATGCAGGTGGACAAAATCAGTCATAGTTCTGTGGCCAATAGCAGGTGGAAAGAGGGGTGGGAAGAGGGGGATGAAAAGACAGGTAAAAAAACAAACAAAAAGACGGCGGAAATAGGCGGGCAATTCTAGCCAAAAAGCGCAGCCTGTTGCACGGGCGCAAAGCTGCGTCGATGGATGGGCGAGGGCCCATGCTGGCGCAATTTTTGCAGATGCAGGCGGGTCGGGTAACCTTTGTGCCGGTCGAATCTATAGGCCGGATAGCGGCGGTGATAGGCGACCATCATGCGGTCGCGCTCCACCTTAGCCAAAATCGAAGCGGCGGCAATACAGGGCTCAAGCCCGTCCCCGCCGACCAAGGCGCGGCAGGGAATGTCCAGCGACGGGGCCAGCGGCGGACAATGAAGGCCATCGACCAGCACCTGTTGCGGCGGTGGATCCAACGCGGCGATGGCGCGACTCATGGCCAGCAAAGCGGCACGCAAAATGTTGCGGTCATCGATCTCCGCCACGCTGGCTGCACAAACCGCCCAAGCCAGCGCACGGGCTTGAATTTGCGCACAGAGCTGCTCGCGCCGCCCCGCACCGAGCTTTTTCGAATCCGCCAAACCAGAGATGGGCCGGGCCGGATCGAGAATCACGGCGGCGGCCAGCACCGGCCCGGCCAGCGGCCCACGTCCGGCCTCATCCGTGCCGGCGATGCGCATCGGACTCAGCAATTAAATTCAACACCGCCCGCGCCGCCCGGGCACTGCCCCCCTGCCGCAACTCGGCATGCAAGCGGTCAAATTGCGCCAACATGGAATCGCGCACGGTGCCGGACTCCAGCAGCGGCAGCAAATCAGCGGCGAGAACCTCGGGTGTAGCCTGCCGTTGCAGACGCTCGGCGACTAGAGCTTCCCCGGCCAACAGATTGACCAGCGAAATAAAGCGGGTTTTCACCAATCGACTGCCGATAAAAAAAGACAGCGGATCGGCGCGATACGCAACCGCCAGCGGGCACTTCATCAGCATCGCCTCTAAAGTCGCCGTGCCCGAGGCCACCAAAGCCGCCCGCGCCGCGCCGAGTACCGCCCGCGCCTGCCCGGCGAGCACCTCGATATGATCGCGACCCTGCGCCATGTCGGTCAGCCGGGCGAACAGCTTAGCATTGGCCGCCGGCACCAAAAAGCGGGCGGTCGGATGCGCGGCCCGAATCCGCTCGGCGGCGGCAAAAAACAGCGGCGCGATGCGCTCGATTTCAGCGGCGCGGCTGCCCGGCAACAACCCGATAAGCAGATCTTCGCCGGTCGACGAATCGGTGCCGGTCAGCGAGTTAGCGGCACGGGCGGCTTGCCCATCCAGGGGGATCTCATCGGCTAACGGGTGGCCGACAAAGAGCGCGGGAACCTGCTCTCGATGGTAAAAATCGGCCTCAAAAGGCAGCAGGCAAAGCATAATATCCACCGCCCGGCGCACCGTCCGCACCCGCCCCTGCCGCCAAGCCCAGACCGAGGGGCTGACATAGTGCGCCACCGGAATGCCGGCAGCTTTCAGTGGTGCTTCCAAACGCAAATTAAATTCCGGCGCATCGATACCGATAAATAGATCCGGCGGTGCAGATCTAAAACGTGCCAGCAGATCCGCTTTAATACGCCACAGCTCCGGTAGCCGCCGCAACGGCTCGACAAAGCCCATCACCGCCAAGCGTTCCAGCGGATAAAAACTGCGCATCCCCTGCCCCAGCATGCGCGGTCCACCGATGCCGATAAATTCGGCAGTCGGGCACTGCTGGCGAAGGGCTCGCATAAGGCCCGCCCCCAGCATATCGCCCGAGGCTTCCCCCGCCACCATCCCGATTTTTAAGGAACCGTGCATTTGCGCATTCTCAAGCAGAGGTCCGAGCGATTACATCTGTAAATGGGTGCGCAGGTATTCCATACCGCGGTCGCCCTTAATGCGGTTACAGCTGCCACAGAGCAACTGCAAATTATCCAAGTGGTCCGTGCCGCCCTTGTTACGCGAAATATCGCTTGTTTAACGGGCTGGATATCCGTTTTAGCGGACGATATTGCGCTTGGCACTGGCTACCGAATCATAGAGCGGCTTTACCACCGGGTGCGCTTCCATTTGCTGGCGGATCTCAGTCAGCGCATCCGCCAAGCTAAGTTTGCGCTTGTAAAGGGTGCGGAAGGCGGTTTGAATCGCCCGGATATCGGCGGCGGAAAACTGGCGGCGCTTCAGCCCCTCGACATTGACCACCCGCGGCACGGCGGGGGCCCCATGCACCACCGTATAGGCCGGCACATCCTGAAACACCGCGCTGTAAGCCCCGACAAAACCATGTGCGCCAATGCGGCAATGCTGATGCACCCCGGCATTGGCGGAGACAATCGCCCAGTCGCCGAGATGAACATGGCCGGCCAGCTGGGCGGCGTTCGATAGAATGCAATGGTCGCCCAGCTGGCAATCGTGCGCCACGTGGGTGTAACACATCAGCAGGTTATCGCTGCCGATGCGGGTGGCACCGCGGTCTTGCACCGTACCGCGATGCACCGAGCAATATTCGCGGAACCGGTTGTTATCGCCGATGATAAGCTCGGTCGGCTCGCCCTGATATTTGAGGTCTTGGCAGTCCTCGCCGAGGGTGCAAAATTGAAACACCCGGTTGTTCTGCCCAATGCGGGTCGGTCCCTTAATCACATTGTGCGGGCCGATGCAGGTGCCTGCGCCAATCTCGACATCCGCGCCAATCAGGGTGAAGGGGCCGACCGCGACCGAGGGGTGCAGGATGGCGGCAGGGTCGATCTGCGCCTGCGGGTGAATCCGGTCAGAGCAGCGGTCAGGCATCAATAATGGCGCAGGTCAGCAGCCCAGAGACGGCCATATCCCCGTCCACCGTAGCCTCCACCGCAAATTTCCAGATGTGCCGCCGGTTGGTCACCACTCGCGAATGCAAATCCAGCCGATCGCCCGGCACCACCCGCCGGCGGAAGCGCACATTTTCGATACCGGCGAAAAGGTACAGCAGCCCATCGTCCGGGGTCTGCCCCTTAGTGCGGAAGCCGAGCACCCCGGAAGCCTGCGCCAGAGCCTCGATAATCACCACCCCAGGCAGGATCGGCGCGTTGGGGAAATGCCCCTGAAACAGGTCTTCGTTGAAGGTGATGTTTTTGTAAGCGCGGATGCGCTCGCCGATGACCAGCTCCTCCACCCGATCGACCAACAGCATGGGGTAGCGATGCGGGAGGTATTTTTGAATTTCGAGAATATCCACGGGCGTTGCTGCTACTGCTGGCGATTGGCGGGCTTCATTTTACCGCCATTTTTGCCGGCATTTTGACCGGCTTGGTCCGCCTCGAGCCGTTCCACGCGCTTGAACAGATCATTCAGGCGGTCGAAGCGCACCGCATTTTTGCGCCACTGACTGGCCTCGGAGAACCCGGTACCAGACACATAGGTGCCCGGCCGGTCGATGCTTTTGGTAATGCGCGTCTGCCCGCCGATCTGTACATGGTCCGCCACCCGGATATGACCCGCCAACCCAGACTGCCCGCCCATGCTGCACCCCTTGCCGAGCCGCGCACTGCCCGCCATCCCGCACTGGCCGGTAATCGCGCTGTGGTCGCCAATCTCACAGTTGTGCGCGATATGCACCAGATTATCCAGCTTGACCCCGGCACCGATACGGGTGTCATCCAGTGCCCCGCGGTCGATGCAAGTATTGGCGCCAATCTCCACCTCATCACCGATAATCACCCGCCCCAGCTGGTGAATTTTCAGAAACCCCTCGGCGGTGGGCGCAAAGCCGAAGCCATCCGACCCCACCACCACCCCCGCATGCAGCAGGCAGCGCGCCCCAATCTGCACCCCGCTATACAGGCTAACATTGGCGCAAAGCACCGAATCCGCACCGATGGTGACCTCTTCCCCGATGCAGGAATTGGCCCCGATCACCACCCCATCCCCAAGCCGCGCCCCCGCGCCGATGCTGGCATGCGGGCCCACATGCACCCCCGCACCAAGCATCGCCGCGGCATCCACCACAGCACTCGGATGCACCCCGGCGGGCGGTTTCGGGCGGGCGAAGAGCGTGGTCAAACGAGCGTAACCGAGATAGGGGTCGGCCAGCACCAGCCGATGCACCGGGCACTGCTCGATCAGGTCTTCAGTAATCAGAGCCGCCGCAGCGCGGGTGCGGGCCAAGGCCGCAGCGTAGGATTTAGAAGCGACGAAGGTTAACTGCGCAGGCCCCGCACGGTCCGGGTTGGCAATACCGCAAATCTCAATATCGCCCGCCGCCTCCGCATCCGCCCCCCCCTCCCCCGCTATCAGCCGCGCCCCGAGCTGCTCGGCCAGATCGGCAAGGCGGAATCCCACAGGGCACGGCTCCGGTTAGTTGCTCGGCTTATTTACTCAGCCGGGCAGCCAGCTTGACCGTGATGTTATGCGCATCGGCGGCATGGTGGACCGCATTATGGTCCAGCAACAGGGAAATTTTCTCGTCTTTAATGATCTCTTGCAGGGCCTCGGCAGCCGCCGGGCGCATACGATTGATCAGCTGGCGCACCACGCGCTCACGCTCGGCCTGAATTTTTTTATTGTTAAGCTCCAAATCCGCAGCCAGAAACTGCCGCTGCCGCTGATATTCGCCAATTTTGGCCGCATCCTTGTCTTGCTGCCACTTCTGGCTGTTGGCCTGCGCGTCCTTCTCCAACGCTTGAATATCAGCCAGCAACGTCTGCGCCTCGGTGACCAAGGCTTTGAAGGTCGCGTCTTCTTCCAGCGCGGCCAGCGCGGCCTGCCCGGGGGTGGACTGCAAAATCCCCGCCTGAATGTTGACCACGGCGATATTCTGCGCGGCGACTGCCGAGCTAAACAGGGCCGCGCCAGTCAGGGAGCCGACCAACAGCAGAGTGCGAGCGATGGATCTGAACACGGGATTACCTCCGGTAAATTAAAACGTTTGCCCCAGCGAAAACTGGAAAAATTCAGTGCGTTCCGGCTCCACTAGAGTGCCGCCGCTACGGCCATTCTGCCCGCGGCCTAGGGCAAAAGACAGCGGCCCAAAACCGCTCAGCCAAGTCAGCCCCACCCCGTAAGAATACCGCAATTCATCGAAGCTAGGCTTAAAACAAAACACCTGCCGCGGCCCGCAATCGGTGTCGAACACATTGCCCGCATCCACAAAAGCCGTCGCCTGCACCGAACGCTGGTCCGGCAAAAAGGGCAGCGGCAGCAGCAATTCGGCGGAGCCGCTGATCAGCACATTGCCGCCGATCGGGTCGGCATCATCGCGCAGGCGACAGCCACCGGACAGATCCGCTTCCCGCCACAGCGAAGCGAATGGCGGGCTACCGCCCTCCGATTCCGGGCATCTCTGCGCCGGCGATTCCCGCGGCCCCAGCGTATTGCTCTCAAACCCACGCACCGACCCAAACCCGCCCGCGTAGTAATTCTCAAAAAACGGCAGGCGTTTGCCGGAATCGAGACTCTGCCCCCAGCCAAGCTCAGTGGTAAAGCGCATAGTCCAGGGACCAGTCAAATGCACCAGCTTGCGCCCATCGTAGCGAACTTTGACATAGGGCGCATCGCTACCGGGCAAAGCCGCTTCCAAATTCAACCGCTGACGGCTACCGCGGGTGGCGAACACCCCGCGGTTAAGGGTACTGCGCCCCCAGCCGCCGGACAGTTTCAGCTGATCAAAACTGCGCCCACCGCGGACAAATTCCTCGATCTCATCCGATGCGATGCGCCCCACCTCCACATCGATATTCTCATAGCCAAAACTAAACGAAAGCCGCGATATTTCCGAAGTCGGGTAACTATAGCTGACATCAAACCCCCGCGCATCGGTCGAATAGGTCGCCACATCCAATTCCTCAAAATCAGTGTTGCGCGCAAACAGGGAATAGCCCGCGCTGATGCCGTCTTCGGTGAAATAGGGGTCGGTGTAACTCAGGCTCAGCGACTCGCGATAGGTGCTGCGCTGGACGCTGATGCCGACACGGTTGCCACTGCCGAGGAAGTTATTTTCCTGCAAACTCAGCCCCAGAATAGCCCCGCGATTCTGAGTAAAACCAATGCTCGCGCTGACGCTGCCGGAGGGCTGCTCTTCAACCGTATAGATCACATCCACTTGGTCGCTAGTGCCGGGCACCGGCACGACCTCGGATTCCACCTCCTTGAAAAACCCCAGCCGGTCTAGCCGCACCTTGCCAAAATCGATCAGCTGATCCGAAGCCACCGAGGATTCAAACTGCCGCAATTCCCGCCGCAGCACCTCGCCAGCAGTGCGGGTGTTGCCGCGAAATTCGATGCGCCGCACATAGGTGCGCTTTTGCGGGTCGATAAAAAACACCGTATTCACCGTGCCGGCCTCATCATCGATATCCAAAATCTCGCGCACCTCGGCAAAACTGTAGCCCTCGTTGCCGAGCCGCTCGGTAATAATTTCCACAGTCGCACTAACCCGCGCCTGCGAAAAATCCTGCCCCTCGCGCACCAAAACATAACGGCGCAACGCCCGCTCCGGGATAACCAACTCGCCCAGCAGGTCGATCTCGCCAAAGCGATAGACCTCGCCCTCGGTCACATTCACCGTGATATAGACAGCGCGCTTGTCCGGGCTGACCGACACCTGCGTGGAATCGATATTGAAGCGAATGTAGCCACGGTCCAAATAATGCGATTCCAACGTCTCCAGATCACCAGCCAGCTTTTCACGGGCATAGCGGTCCTTGCCAGTAAGCCAGGTGAACCGCCCGCTAGTGCGCGATTCGAACAGGTCCAGCAGCTCCGCATCGGAAAATTTCTGGTTGCCAACCAAGTTTATCGCCTTGACCTTGGCCTTTTTGCCCTCGTCGATAGTGATATCGATGGCGATGCGGTTGCGCGGCAATTCACGGATTTCGGTCTCCAAAGTCGCGCCATACAACCCCTGCGAAACATACTCGCGGCTCAGGGCTTTGCTCATGCCATCCAAAGTCGCCGGCTTGAATATCTGCCCCTCGGCCAAGCCATTCTCTCGCAGCGATTTCAGCAGATCCTCGTCCTTGATAACCTTGTTGCCTTCCAAGTTAATTTCCGAAATAGCCGGCCGCTCGGACAGCTGCATCACCAACACATCGCCATCGCGATAGACGGCAATATCATCAAAAAAGCCGGTCCTGAACAACGCCCGAATGCTGTTTTGGATGACCACCGGGTCGGCCCGGTCCCCCACCCGCACCGGCACCGCCGCAAACACAGACCCCGCCGAGACACGCTGCAGTCCCTCCACTCGCAGATCCGCGATTTGAAAACTGTACGCCTGCGCTCCCGCCGGCCCCCCAAGCGCGACCAAAAACAGCAAAGCCCGCCAAGCATGCATGCGCCCGCGCCCAGTTCGGCGCACAGCAGGCCAGGCCCAAGGCACCCTAAAGCCGCAAAAAATCATTGTAAAGTGCCAGCAACATAACCCCGAACACCAACGCCATGCCGGCCTGCATAGCCGCCTGCTGCACCGCCAAACTGAGCGGCGATCGCTTGACGGCCTCGATCAGATAAAACAGCAAATGCCCCCCATCGAGCATGGGAATAGGCAGCAGATTCAGCACACCAAGCATAATGCTCATCAGTGCCAGAAACGACAAAAACTGCTGCCAGCCCGCCTCCGCCGAAGCCCCGGCAAATTTGGCAATGGACACCGGCCCGCCCAGCGAGCGGGTGGATATCTGCCCGCTAATCAGCTTGCCCAGCGACTCCAAAATAAACCGACTTTGCCCCCAGGTTTTCTGCACCGCCGCCGCACCCGCCTCAAGCACACCGTACTGCCGCGGGCGCAGCATTTCCGCCGGCCACTCGGGCAGCTGCGGCGCAACCCCGGCCCGCCCATATTCTGCACCGCCCTCGACAACAACCCGCTGCGGGTGCAAACTCAGGCGCACCACTTCCGAATCGCGCTCCACCAGCAAATCAAGCGACCGACCCGGCGCGGCATACACCATGTCGCGCCACTGCTGCCAGCCGGCAATCGCGGTCTCATCCATCTCGATAATACGGTCGCCAGCCCGCAACCCCGCCGCCGCAGCCGCACTACCGGCCTGCACCCGCCCGATAACGGGTTCGATATGCGGACTGAAGGGCACCAGCCCCAGCGAGCCAAGCAGATCCGGCGCATCGGCAGCGCGATGCCAGTCGCGAATCGGCAGCGCGTAACCCTGATAGCTCTGAATGTCCCCCGCCCCGCGCAAGGCCGGATCGACCAGCTGCAAGCGAATCTGGCCAGACTCCCCCACGCGCCGCACCAGCGCAGCCAGCACCTCCTCCCAAGTCGCCACCGGGCGGTCATCCACCCGCACAATCTCACTGTTCGCCGGCACCCCCTGCTGTGCCGCCAGCGAGCCGGGCACCACGCTGCCGATAACCGGGGCGATGCCACGGGTGCCAGCCAAAAAGATCGCAAAATAGACCACCACTGCCAGCAGCAAATTAAACACCGGCCCAGCCAACACAATAGCGGCGCGCTGCCACAGGGGTTTGCGGCAAAAACTTCGGTGCGGCTCGGCGGCATCAGCCCCCGCATCGGCCTTCGCTTCCGCTTCCTGCCCGGGGCCAATCAGCATCTCTCCCTGCATCTTGACATAACCGCCAAGCGGCAGGGCCGCCAGCACAAACTGAGTCTCACCGCGCTGCCACTGCACCAGCGGCGGACCAAAGCCGATGGAAAACCGCTCCACCCGCACCCCACAGCGGCGCGCCACCCAGTAATGGCCGAATTCGTGAACGCCAACCAAGATAAACAGGGCCACCAGCGCATAAAAAATGGTTGCAAGAATCGCCACAAAAACTCCTTATCGACCGCCTTATTTACCGCTTTTACCGCTTTTACCGCTGGTAACGCACCAGCAACTCGCCAGCCACAGAACGCGCCTGCGCATCCACATAAAAGACTTCTTCTAGGCTGGCAGGTTCCGCCAAATCGAGCTTTTCAAGAGTGCCCGCCACCACCGCAGCAATATCGGTGAAGCCAAGCGCACCGTCCAAGAAAGCCGCCACCGCCACCTCATTGGCGGCATTCAACACCGCCGGGGCCGCGCCCATTTTCTGCGCCACCTCGCGAGCGAGGACAAAGCAGGGGTAAGCATCCGCGTCTAGAGTAGCAAAATTAAACACCCAATCGCCCGGGGTCGCCGCCGCACCGCCGGACTGCAAGCGCTCCGGCCAATCGAGAGCGCAGGCGATGGGGGTGCGCATATCCGGCTCACCCAGCTGCGCCAACAGCGAGCCATCGCGATATTGCACCATGGAATGGACGATGCTTTGCGGATGCAACAGCACCTCGATCCGCTCCACCGGCAGCCCAAACAGCCAGTGCGCCTCGATCAGCTCCAGCCCCTTATTCATCATGGTGGCGGAATCCACGGATATTTTGCGCCCCATGCGCCAGTTGGGGTGGCGGCAGGCTTGCTCCGGGCGCACGGTTTTCAGCTGCTCCATCGACCAGCCGCGGAAAGGCCCGCCCGAGGCGGTCAGCCAGATGCGCTCGACGGCCCCGCGCTCCCCCGCTGGCGGCATGCATTGCAAAATCGCGTTATGTTCGCTGTCGATCGGCAGCAAGACCGCCCCGCTGCGGGCCGCCGCCTCCAGCAACAGGCGACCGCCGCAAACCAGCGATTCCTTATTCGCCAGCAACACCCGCTTGCCAGCCTCAGCCGCCGCAAAGGTCGCGCCCAGCCCCGCCGCGCCCACAATGGCGGCCACCACAGTATCCGCCTCCGGGTGCGCCGCCAGCTCCGCCGCCGCCTGCGGGCCGCTCAGCACTTCAGCCGGCAAGCCATGCTCGGCAACCTGCCGGGCCAAATCTTGCCCCGCCTGCGGATCACTCATGGCGGCAAATTGCGCATCATGTGTCAGGATCTGTTTGAACATGAGTGCCGCATCGGTGTTCGCCACCAGCCCCCAGACGTGATGGCTATCACGATTGCGCCAGAGCACATCCAGAGTGGTCTTCCCGATGGAGCCGGTGGAACCCAAAATCAAGACATTGCGCACCGCACCGCCCCCGTCAACCCAAAGAAAAATCTAAAGAGAACGCCAGCACGCAAAAAATAAAACAGGGCGTGGCCGCCAACACCCCGTCTATGCGGTCCAGCAAGCCACCGTGGCCGGGCAACACCGTGCCGCTATCTTTGACCCCCTGACTGCGCTTGATACTGCTTTCCAACAGGTCACCCGCCACCGCAAACAAACTGGTCAGCAGCACCGTAAATAGGATCAGCAAACTCTGTTGCAAGTCGCGTCCCAACAGCGCAATCAGCCCCAGCGCAAACAGCAAATTCGCCGCCAAGCCGCCGTAGAGTCCCTCCCAAGTCTTAGCCGGGCTGATCTGCGGTGCCACCCGGTTGCGCCCAAAGTGCCGCCCGACAAAATAGCCGCCAGTATCGACCAGGGTAACGATGGTGAACAGGCAAAACACCAGCCAAGCCCCATGCGGGTGCGCATGCAACAGCAGCAACCCACAAGCGGTGGACAGCAAAATCACCGCCCCCAGCACCGCGATGGCCCAGCCAGTGCGCAACAGCGGACGGCTCTCAGGAAAGCGCACCAACAGCGGAATCAGCAAAACCCAAAAGCCGAGAGCAACCGCCGCCAACACCAATGCCAAATCCACCAGCTGCTCCCGAAACCAAAAAACGGCACAAAACAGCCCCCCCAGCAACACCACATACCCCACACGCCCGACCCACCGCGCAATGCCAGCCAACCAGATCCATTCCCAGGCAGAAATAACCAACAACGCCAGCAAAAAGAGCGCAAACAGCGGCCAATCCGACCCGCTCAAAAGAGGCAAAAATATCGCGACTAAAGCCACGGCGATAAAGCCCATGGCGGTCGCCACCCGTTTAGCGAGCATATCGCCTAGCCCGCCTTATCCGGCTCAGCACCCGCCGCCGGCCCCACCCCAAAACGCCGCTGCCGCAGACGATAGTCTTCCAAAGCCTTGCGCAGCCAATGGCGATCGAAATCCGGCCAATAGCAGCTGGCAAAATACAGCTCCGCGTAACTAATTTGCCAAAGCAAAAAATTGCTGATGCGCTGCTCGGCCCCGGTGCGGATCAGCAGGTCGACCGGCGGTAGATCAGCCAGTTCCAAATGGGCCGCCATCTGCGCCTCATCGATCGATTCCGCCCGCAGCTCGCCCGCCTGCACCTGCATCGCCAACCGCTGCGCCGCCTGTGCCAAGTCCCAACGCCCGCCGTAATCGGCCGCCACCACCAGGGTGTAATCGCCGCCAGCAGTATCGGCTTCCGCCGCAGCCATCAGCTTGCGCAGCCGAGCACTAAAGCGGTCGCGCCGGCCAATAATGCGCAACGCCACATTGCGCTGTTTTAATTCTTTGCGATACCGCTTGAGCACGGCGACAAACAGCGACATCAGTGCCCCCACTTCCTCCCGCGGGCGCCGCCAATTTTCACTGCTAAACGCAAACACGGTCAGCACCCGAATGCCGCTCTCTAGGCAGCCTTCCAGCACATCCTTAAGCCGCTCGACCCCCTCCTGATGGCCGACCACGCCTTCCAAATTACGCTCCCGTGCCCAGCGGTTGTTGCCATCCATAATGATGGCGACATGCTGGGGAGATTCGCGCTCCGGCTCCGGCGCAGGGTGGTTCACAGCCGCGCCCTAGATTTCGAGCAGGTCTTTTTCTTTGACGGCGAGAGCCGCCTCCACCCGCTCGATCTGCGTATCGGTCAGCTTTTGCACCTGCTCGGCAGCGCGACGTTCATCGTCCTCGGACAACTGCTTGTCCTTTTGCAACGCCTTAAGCGCAGCCATCGCATCGCGGCGGGCGGTGCGGATCGCCACGCGACAGTTTTCCGCCTCGGCGCGCGCTTGCCGGGTGTAATTTTTACGGGTCTCCTCGGTCAACACCGGCAACGGGACGCGAATCACCGCCCCGGCGGTGCTCGGATTCAACCCCAAATCAGACTTCATAATCGCCTTCTCAACCGCCGGCACCATGGCCTTTTCCCAAGGCGTTACCATCAGGGTGCGGGCATCCTCCACCGCCACCCCCGCCACCTGATTCAACGGCGTTTGCGCCCCGTAGTAATCGATCTGAATGCTGTCGAGCAGCCCCGGATGAGCGCGCCCGGTGCGGATGCGGTTGAATTGATGCTGAAGTGAATCGAGAGCCTTTTGCATGCGCATTTCCGCCTCGCTCTGGATTGTCTCGCTGGATGCTTGGTCGTTCATGCTTGCTCCTCGATTTTTCTCCCGGTTTCCCCCACAGATTTTGCCGCCACGCTTTCGGTAATCAAGGTGCCCTCCTGCTCGCCGAGGGCGATGCGCAGCAGAGCCCCGGATTTGGCCATCTTAAACACCCGCACTGGCAGCCGGTGATCGCGGCACAGGCAAATGGCGGTCAGGTCCATCACCCCAAGCTTTTTGTCCAGAATCTGATCATGAGTCAGGCGTTCGAAAAAACGGGCATCCTCGTGGCGCATCGGATCCTTGTCGTAGACCCCTTCCACCCGAGTGGCTTTCAGCACAATATCCGCCTCGATCTCGATACCGCGCAGGCAGGCGGCGGAATCGGTGGTAAAAAACGGGTTGCCCGTCCCGGCGGAAAAGATCACCACATCGCCCGCCGCCAAATATTTCATCGCCAAGCGCCGCTCATAGTGCTCGACAATCCCGCCGATGGGGATGGCCGACATTACATGGCTGGCGATGTGCGAGCGCTCCAAAGCATCGTGCAGAGCTAGGGCATTCATCACGGTCGCCAGCATGCCCATGTGGTCACCGGTAACCCGGTCCAACCCGGCGGCACTCAACACCTGGCCGCGAAACAAATTGCCGCCACCGACCACCAACCCCACCTGCACGCCGATGCCGACCAGCTGGCCGATCTCCAGAGCCATTTTGTCCAGCACTTTGGGGTCGATGCCGAAGCCTTCGTCGCCGGTCAGAGCCTCGCCGCTCAGCTTCAGCAGGATGCGCTTGTATTTGCGCTCACGGTGCGCCCCGGCTGGCATGGTTTGTCCTATTTCTGCCGTCGATTAAGAATGGCGGGCGGCGCAAAAGCAAGCGCAAGGTGCCGGCTGTCTCAAGCCCCAGCCCCGGCGACCTGCCGGGCGACCTCCGCCGCAAAATCCTCCTCCACCTTC
The DNA here is from genome assembly GCA_014323765.1 of Cellvibrionales bacterium. GTDB lineage: Bacteria > Pseudomonadota > Gammaproteobacteria > Pseudomonadales > GM7GCV1 > GM7GCV1. The sequence goes on from JACONM010000012.1 coordinate 135,454, forward strand.
TCGATGCCCTCACCGACTTCAAAGCGCACAAAGGCATTGATCTCCGCACCGCCCGCGGCCAGCAACCGCCCCACTGTCGTCTCGGGATCCTTAACGAAAGGCTGCTCGGTCAGGCTGTTTTCAGCCAGAAACTTCCGCATACGCCCCGCGACCATCTTCTCGACAATGGTCGGCGGCTTGCCAGACTCGGCAGCTTGCGCAGCAAAAATAGCCCGCTCCTCATCCAGCACCGCGACCGGCATATCGGCAGGGCGCACCACCCGCGGATTGACCGCCGCGATATGCATAGCGACCTCCCGCGCCAACTCCTCGCTCCCACCAGCCAATTCAGCCAGCGCGGCCAAGCGGCGGTTACTGTGAACATAACTGCCCACTCGCCCGGCGGTTTCGATCCGCGCCAAGCGCCGCACCCCGATGTTTTCGCCAATTTTCTGCACCAGCGCCTGCCGGGCAGCCTCCAACTCAGGGTGCGCCCGCATCAATTCTTCAACAGTAGCAGCCTCCGAATCCAGAGCGGTATCCGCCACCTGCTCGACAAAAGCGAGGAAACTGGCATCACGCGCCACAAAGTCGGTCTCGCTGTTGACCTCCAGAATCAAAGCCCGACACCCATCAGGGCGAATGCGGGTGACAACCACGCCCTCGCTGGCAATGCGCCCGGCTTTCTTAGCCGCTTTCAAGCCGCTGGATTTGCGCAAATTGCTCACCGCCAGCTCCATGTCGCCGTCCGCCGCGACCAGAGCCTTTTTGCACTCCATCATGCCGAGCCCGGTGCGCTCGCGCAGTTCTTTCACCTGAGCGGCAGAAATAGCAGCCATTGGGAAAATCCTCTGAAAAAGCTAAATTAAAGGGGTTATTCGGGCTGAGGAGCCCTAGATTTGATCACTTTAGAGCGCGACTCCGGCGCGACCGCGGCGACCGCAACCAGTTTCTTCGCCGCCGGCTCCCCCGGTGCGGCATTGCGCGCCTTGCCGGCCAGCACCGCGTCGGCGGCCATGGTGACGTACAGTTTGATGGCGCGGATGGCATCATCGTTGCCGGGGATTACATAGTCCACCCCGTCCGGGTCGCTATTGGAATCGACCACGCCCACCACCGGAATGCCCAGCTTGTTGGCCTCGCTAATGGCGATGCGCTCGTGCTCCACATCGATCACAAAGAGCGCGTCCGGCAGCCCGCCCATATCCTTGATACCGCCGATGCCGCGCTCCAGCTTGTCCATCTCGCGCTGCCGTAGCAGGGCTTCCTTCTTAGTGAGCTTGGCGAAAGTGCCGTCCGCCCGCTGCTGCTCCAAGTCCTGATATTTTTTGATGGAAGCGCGGATGGTCTTGTAATTGGTCAGCATGCCGCCCAGCCAGCGATGGCTAACATAGGGCATGCCCGCCCGCCGCGCATGTTCCTCGATCAGTTTGCTCGCCGCCCGCTTAGTGCCGACAAACAGAATGCGGCTGTTGGATTCAGCCAGCTTCTGCAAATACGCCATAGCCGCATTGAACGCGGGCAGCGTATGCTCGAGGTTGATGATGTGGATTTTGTTGCGCGCCCCGAAGATGTATTCCTGCATCTTGGGGTTCCAAAAACGGGTTTGGTGCCCGAAATGCACCCCCGCTTGCAGCATGTCGCGCATGCTGACGGTGCTTGCGAGATCGCTCATGATGTCAATGACTCCAGTGGTTGGGTTGCGCCTCCAAGTATCCCCGCTTTCCCAACCCGTCACCCCAACATGGAGGCTGGCGGGCACCCGGAAAAGGGTTGCAAATACCTGTGTGTCGTTTCAGCTAATTACAATTAAGAAAAGCCACTACCGGCTGATTTTCGGCTTGGCTCTCTGCCCCGCTCTCTGCCTCACACGGAACGGCGGGCTTTATACCACAAAACACCCGCCCCAACGCAAAAAATATAACCGTCTCGCCCTCACAGCACCCGCACCCCGCTAACCCCCTCCACCGCACCGATGGCGGTCACCATAGCGGCATCGACCTCCGCTTCCACATCGATAATGTTGTAAGCCAGCTCCGCCCGGCTACGGTTGAGCATATCGGCAATGTTAATGTTGGCCTCCGACAACAGCCCCAGCACAGTGCCCAGCACCCGCGGCACATTCTGATTGGCAAAGGTAATCCGCGTCTTGCCCATGCGCGACATGCTGGCGGTGGGGAAATTGACCGAGTTGCGGATGTTGCCGTTTTCCAAATAATCGATGATCTGCTCAGCAGCCATAATGGCGCAGTTCTCCTCCGCCTCGGCGGTGCTCGCGCCCAAGTGCGGCATGGGAATAACCGCCGGATGCCCAGCCAGGGCGGTATCCGGAAAATCGGTCACAAACCGCCGCAGCTGCCCCGAATCGAGTGCCGCCAACACCGCCCCATTATCGACGATCGACTCCCGCGCAAAATTCAGCAACACAGTGCCCGGCGCGCACAGCTTCAGCCGCTCGGAATTGATCATTCGATACGTGGATTCAATGGCCGGCACATGCAGGGTGACAAAATCGGCGCGCCCCAACAGGGCCTCCAAGCTGTCCATTTTCTCCACCAAACTCGACAGCCGCCAAGCCGCCTCCACCGAGATAGCCGGGTCATACCCCGCCACCTGCATCCCCAATTCCAGCCCCAAGTTAGCCACCATAGCCCCAATGGCCCCCAGCCCCACCACCCCCAGCGTTTTCCCCTGCAATTCACTACCGGCGAAGGTTTTCTTATTCTTTTCCAACAACGCCGGCATCTCAGCATCCGCCGCAGTGCCCGCCAAACCGCGACAAAAAGCAATGCCACCCGCCAGATCACGACACGCCATCCCCATGCCAGTCACCACCAATTCCTTCACCGCATTGGCATTGGCCCCCGGCGTGTTGAACACCACAATGCCGCGCTCGCTACAGGCATCGACCGGCACATTATTGACCCCGGCCCCAGCCCGCGCAATCGCCAGCAGCGAGTCCGGCAAAGGCTCACCGTGCAGCTTATGACTGCGCAAAATACAGGCATCGGGCCGCGGCTCGGCGGGCCCCACTGCGTAGCGTTCCGCCGGAAAACACGCCAAACCCTTAGCGGCGATAGCGTTGTAAGTTCTGATTCGATACATGCCGGCTCCTAGTTGCAGGCGATCTAAAAACAAAGGGCAGCAGGCTAAACACAAACCTGCCGATAACCCCACTCAATCCACGGCATCAAAAGCTCAATATCCGCCGCCGCCACGGTCGCCCCACACCAAATGCGCAACCCCGCCGGCGCATCACGATAAGCGGCGATGTCGTAGGCCACCGCATGCTCCTCCAACAGCCCCACCAGCGCCGCCACCCGCTCATCCGGCAAATCCAACCGCAAACACACGCTGGTATTAGACCGCTCCGCCGGCCCAGCCGCCAGAAAATCCAGCCAGGCATGCGCCGCCACAAAACGCTCGATCACCGCCAAATTGGCATCGCAACGGGCGATGGTGGCCGGCAGCCCGCCGATGGATTCAACCCAGCCGAGCGCATCCAAATAATCCTCCACCGCCAGCATAGAAGGCGTGTTAATGGTCGCGCCCTTGAAAATGCCCGCAATCAGCGCGCCATTCTTAGTCAGGCGAAAAATCTTCGGCAGCGGCCACTCCGGGCGATAACATTCCAACCGCTCGACCGCCCGCGGGCTAAGCACCAACATACCGTGCCCCCCCTCCCCACCCAGCACCTTTTGCCAGCTAAACGTCAGCACATCCACCTTGCGCCAATCGATCGACACCGCAAACACCGCCGAGGTCGCATCGCAAAACGTCAACCCCGCCCGCGCCTCGCTAATCCATTCCAAATCCGGCACCCGCACCCCAGAAGTCGTACCGTTATAGGTGAACAAGCAGTCATTCTGCGGGTCCGCCCGGCTCAAATCCGGCAACCGCCCATAATCAGCGCGATAGCTATTGACCTGCGCCAACCGTAAATGCTCGATCGCATCCGCCGCCCAGCCCGAACCGAAAGATTCCCAATGGAAAATATCCACCGGCCGACACCCCAGCATGCCCCACATCGCCATTTCAAACGCCCCGGTATCCGAGGCCGGCACAATGCCAACGCGATAATCCGCCGGAATCTCCAGCAACTCCCGAGTCTGCGCAATCGCTGCCGCCAACCGCGCCTTGCCCAATGCTGAGCGGTGCGACCGCCCCAAACTAGCGGTAGGCAATCGCCCCAGATCGTAACCGGGGCGCTTAGCACAGGGGCCAGAGGAAAAATTCGGATTGGCAGGTTTGCGCCGCGGCTGCATCAAATTGCCTTGCAAAAAAAGGGGAAGGAAAAGGGGAGAAGAAAAGAGAACTGGCGCACCGCCCGCAAAGAGCCGCCCATTGTACCCGCCCACCGCCAGCTTTGCACCCGCCGCAGCGGTACACAGGCAAAATAATCCGCCAATCAGTCCCGCATCCAACCCGCCAAGACCATCGCAAGCCGCTAAAATACCCCACCCGCCATTCCCCGCCCTGCCCTGCCCCGCATGCCCATCTCCCTAAAAAACCGCTCCGAGATCGCCAAGATGCGCACCGCCGGCCAATTAGCCGCCGAGGTGCTGGAAATGATCGCCGAGCATGTCAAACCCGGCATCTCCACCGCCGACCTCGACCGCCTCTGCCACCGCCACATCGTCGAAAAACAACAGGCGATCCCCGCCCCGCTCAATTACCGCGGCTTCCCCAAATCCATCTGCACCTCGGTCAATCAGGTCATCTGCCACGGCATCCCCTCGGACAAAAAAATCCTCAAAAACGGCGACATCCTCAACATCGATGTCACCGTCATCAAAGACGGCTGGCACGGCGACACCAGCCGCATGTACCACGTCGGCCAACCCCCCGCCCACGCCCAACGCCTCTGCCGCATCACCCAAGAATGCCTCTACCAAGCCATCGAAATGGTCCGCCCCGGGGTGCGCCTCGGCGATATCGGTGCCGCCATCCAATCCCGCGCCGAAGCCAACCATTATTCGATAGTGCGCGACTACTGCGGCCACGGCATCGGGCGCAAATTCCACGAACCGCCGCAGGTGCTGCACTACGGCGAGCCCAACACCGGCCTGCCCCTAGAAGCCGGCATGTGCTTCACCATCGAACCCATGCTCAACGCCGGCAGCCACCACAGCCGCCTAAAACCGGACGGCTGGACAGTGGTCACCCGCGACGGCCGCCTGTCCGCCCAATACGAACACAGCATCGCCGTCACCGAGAGCGGCTTCGAAGTCCTCACCCGCCGCCCCGACGAACCCTTCTAAACCCATGTTTGCGCGGCGCAAAACCCGCCATCAGTGCCCCGAATTCGGCACCCTATTCTTCTTTGACGAACGCGCCTTCGCCGCCGCCACCCAGCAGGCCGGCACCTCCGCCGTCCCCTTCAAACGGGCCCTACGCAACGCCGATGAACACCTAAACCAACGCCTCAACGAAGGCGAGACCGTCCACAAACTGATCCGCGACCGCGCCGCCTTCATCGACCGCCTACTGTATTACGCTTGGCAACGCTACCCCTGGGATGCCGACATCGCCCTCTTCGCAGTCGGCGGCTACGGGCGCGGCGACATGCACCCGCACTCTGACCTCGACCTGCTATTCCTATTGCGCCACAACACGCCACGCCGCTACCAAAACTCGATCCAACAATTCCTAGCCTTCCTCTGGGACCTACAGCTCACCATCGGCCACAGCACCCGCACCGCCAAACAATGCCGCATCGCCGCCCGCGCCGACCCCACCATAATGACCAACCTGCTAGAACGCCGCCTGCTCATCGGCCCGCAAGACCTCGCCCACCGCCTCGACCACCAACTAGAAAACCTCTGGCCCGCCCCCCAATTTTTCGCCGCCAAATTAGCCGAACAAAAAGCCCGCCACGCCCGCCACGGCATCACCGAATTCGACCTCGAACCCAACGTCAAAGAATCCCCCGGCGGCCTGCGCGATATTCAAACCCTCCAATGGGTCGCCCACCGCGCCTACGGGGTCGGCGGCCTCAAAAAACTCGCCGCCCGCGGCTTTTGCACCGAGGAAGAATACAACTCCCTCACCCGCGCCCGCGCCTTTCTGTGGCGGGTGCGCTATTGCCTGCACAGCCTCGCCCGCCGCCCCCGCGAACAGCTCGACTTCGCCACCCAACGGCAATTAGCCGACAAGTTCGGCTACCGCGACACCCCCGAACGCCTCGCCGTCGAACAATTCATGCAGCACTATTATCTGACCGCCGCCAGCGTGCGCGAAATCACCGATGTGCTCATGCAGCTACTCGCCGCCGACCTCGACCCCGCCACCGACCAGACCCTCCGCCCGCTCAATCCCCGCTTCCAGCTGCGCGGCAATTACCTAGAAACCACCGCCCCCGACACCTTCGCCCACCACCCTGCCGCCCTCATCGAAATCTTCCTCATCCTCGCCCGCGACCGCCAAATCCACGGCCTCCACGGCCAGACCATCCGCCAACTGCGCGAATCCGGCCACCGCATCGATGCCCAATTCCGCGCCAACCCCGAACACCGCCGCCTCTTCACCGAGCTCCTCCGCAGCCCCGAAAACCTCGCCCACGCCCTCCAACTAATGAGCCGCTACGCCATCCTCGGCCGCTACCTGCCCGAATTCGGCGCAATAATGGGGCTAACCCAACACGATCTGTTCCACATCTACCCGGTCGACATCCACACCCTCGCCCTCCTCCGCAACTTGCACGACTTCACCAAACCCGCAGCCCGCCAAACCCACCCCATCGCCCACCACACCATGACCCACTTCCCCCGCCCCGAACTCCTCATCGTCGCCGGCCTCTACCACGACATCGCCAAAGGCCGCGGCGGCGACCACTCCGAGCTCGGCGCGATCGAAGTCGCCCGCTTCGCCAAAGACCACGCCTTCAGCAAATGGGACACCAAACTGCTCATCTGGCTAGTCAAAAACCACCTCTTCATGTCGCGAGTCGCCCAACGCGAAGACATCTCCGACCCCGAAATCATCGCCACCTTCGCCCGCCAAGTGCGCGACGAGACTCGCCTAAACCTCCTCTACACCCTCACCGCCGCCGACATCCTCGCCACCAACCCCACCCTCTGGAACAGCTGGCGCGCCACCCTAATGCGCCAACTGTACGACAGCACCCGCCGCCTATTACGCCGCGGCCTCCACCAAGCCCCCGACCGCCAAGAGCTCATCACTGAGACCCGCGACAAAGCCCTGTACTTATTGCACGAAAAAGGCATCGCAAAACCCAGCTACGCCAAACTCTGGGCCGACCTAGGCGACAGCTATTTCCAACGCGAAAGCCCCGCCGACATCGCCTGGCACACCGAACTCCTACTAACCGACCCCGACACCCCCAACCCACTAGTCACCACCAAACCCCTAAACCCCGCCGAACGCGACCGCGCCACCGTGCTATTTCTCCGCACCCGCCGCTCCGCCCTGCTCTTCTACGCCGCCGCCCGCGCCCTCAGCCGCGCCGGGCTCAATATCCAAGATGCCCGCCTCTACGCCGCCGGCCCCTTCAGTTTCCTCACCCTCTACGTCCTCGATGAAAACGCCCACCCGATAAACCAAGACCGCGCCCGCCTCGATCGACTCCAAAAAACCCTGCGCCGTGAATTGCACCCCGGCCACCGCCGCCCCACCGAGACCGCCCCACGCCCCACCCGCCGCCGCCTGCGCCAATTCCCGGTAAAAACCCAAACCAACCTGCTCACCGCCAACGGCCAATCCATCCTAGAAGTCATCACCGCCGACCGCGCTGGCCTCCTAGCCGCCATCGCCGAACAATTCATCGCCCACCAAGTCACCCTAAAAAGCGCCAAAATCACCACCCTAGGCGAACGCGTCGAAGACCTCTTCGTCATCGAGACCGCCAACGGCACCCCCCTCCCCCGCGGCCCCCAAGCCACCCACCTAGAACAAACCATCCGCGCCACCATCGACCAAAAAGTCGACGCCAGCACCCAGATCTAAGAGTCAACCGCCGAGTCACCATGAACCCCGCCCTGCCCCACCTCCAACCGTACCCCTTCGCCCGCCTGCGCAAACTGCTGGCCGACACTCACCCTAATCCAAAACTGCCCTTCATCCGCCTATCCATCGGCGAGCCGCAACACCCTCCGCCGCCAGCGGTCCTCACCGCCCTACAAAACGCCCTCCCCAAAATAGCCCACTACCCCGCCACCGAAGGCAGCCCAGAACTCCGCACCGCCATCGCCTGCTGGCTGCAAAAACGCTTCGCCCTCAGCCAAATAGACCCCGCCACCCAAATCCTCCCCGTCAACGGCACCCGCGAAGCCCTGTTCGCCGTCACCCAAGCCCTAACCGGCGCAAAGCCCGAAACGCCCCAAAAACCAACAGTGCTAATGCCCAACCCCTGCTATCAGATTTACGAAGGGGCCGCCCTCCTAGCCAGCGCACAACCGCTATTTTACCCCTTAGACCCAAAAACCGGTCAACCAAATTTAACCAAATTAACCGAAGTGCAACTCGACCACTGTCAACTCATGTACCTCTGCACCCCCGGCAACCCAAACGGACGCACCCTCCCCGCCCCCGCCCTAATCCAATTAATTAACCTAGCCCGCGCCCACAACTTCACCCTAATATCCGACGAATGCTACGGCGAACTCTACCTAGACGAAAACCACCCCAGCCCCGGCCTCTTACAAGCCTGCGATCAACTAACCCCCGGCAATTATTCCCACTGCCTATCCTTCCACTCCCTCTCCAAACGCTCCAACCTTCCCGGCCTGCGCTCCGGCTTCGTCGCCGGCGACCCCGCCCGCATCGCCCAATTCCTCCGCTATCGCACCTACCACGGCTCCGCCATGCCGCCACACCACCAAGCCGCCAGCATCGCCGCCTGGCAAGACGAAAAACATGTCGTCGCCAACCGCCAAAAATACCGCCAAAAATACCGCCGCTTACTCCCCATACTAGCCGACCACTTCCCCTTCACCGCCCCCGATGCCGGCTTTTACCTCTGGCTAAAAACCCCCATCGATGACCGCGAATTCGCCCGCACTCTATACGCCCAAGAAAACCTACTCGCCCTACCCGGCAGCTTCCTAGCCCGCCAAATAAACAGCCAAAACCCCGGCCAAAACCGCCTCCGCATCGCCCTAGCCAGCAACGAAGACGAACTCATCGAAGCCGCCCAACGCCTCTGCCGCCACGCCGCCCGCCTCTCCCCTTAATTCCCCCTAAACCGGACGCAAAAAAATGAATAAAAAACAACGCGCCGAATACATCCTACGCCGCCTACACGAACTTTACCCGCAACCCCCCATCCCCCTAAAACACCGCGACCCCTATACCCTACTAATCGCCGTCCTACTCTCCGCGCAATGCACCGACAAGCGTGTCAACCAAGTCACCCCCGCTCTATTCACCTTAGCTGGCAACCCGCAAGCCATGCAAAAACTCCCGGTCGAAAAAATCCACCAAGCCATCCGTTCCTGCGGCCTAGCCCCGCGCAAATCCCGCGCCATCAAAGCCCTATCGCAAATCCTAGTCCGCGACCACGCCGGCCAAGTCCCTCGCGATATGGCCGCCTTAGAACGCCTGCCCGGTGTCGGCCACAAAACCGCCAGCGTGGTCATGGCGCAAGCCTTCGGCGAACCCGCCTTCCCCATCGACACCCACATCCACCGCCTAGCCCAACGCTGGGGCCTAACCAATGGCAACAGCGTCCGCCAAACCGAGCGCGATCTAAAGCACCTATTCCCCCAACACGCCTGGAACCACCTCCATTTGCAGTTCATCTACTACGGGCGCGACCACTGCACCGCCCGCGGCTGCGACGGCACCCGCTGCGAAATCTGCCGCACCTGCTACCCCCGGCGCAAAAAACCCAAGTTGACAAAAAAGGCATGACAAAAACCAAAAAGTAAATAAATAGCACCTCGTATTGGAATCCGCGCCAACACCCCCTAGAATACCCCGCAACCCAATTCACAAAGATGTATCCCAATGTTAACTCTCGCCGAAATCCTCCCCCATTTCTCCGACCGCAAATCCCAGGTCGCCGCCGCCCTGAATATAAGCCGCCAAGCCGTGTCCAGATGGCCCCTGCACGACCCGATCCCAGAAAAGCATGAACTCCGCCTCCGCCACGAACTACTCCCCAAGTTGACAGCCGCCAACACCGCCGCAATCAACGCAGCGGCAAGCAAACCCAAAGAATGGCTAAAATCCGCCAAACTCGATGATGTCCTCTACGAAATCCGCGGCCCAGTCATGGAAGAAGCCCACCGCCTCGAAGAGGAAGGGGCCCGCGTCACCCGCCTAAATGTCGGCAACCCCGGGGCCTTTGACCTCCACGCCCCAGACGAAATCGTCCAAGATGTCATCCGCAACCTCGGCACGGCAGAAAGCTACTGCGAATCCCGCGGCCTCTTCCCCGCCCGCAAAGCCGTAATGCAAGAATGCCAAGTGCGCGGCATCCCCAATGTCGGCATCGACGACATTTTCATGGGCAACGGTGTCAGCGAGCTCATCGTTATGTGCCTGCAAGCCCTGCTCAACGATGGCGACGAAGTGCTCATCCCCGCCCCCGATTACCCACTCTGGACCGCCGCCGTGCGCCTGTGCGGCGGCGTCCCCGTCCATTACATGTGCGATGAATCCAGTGGCTGGCAACCAGATCTCGCCGACCTAAAAAACAAACTCAGCCCGCGCACCGTTGCCCTACTCGCCATCAATCCGAATAACCCCACCGGTGCCCTATACGAACCCGCCCTATTATCAGAATTGGCAAATATCGCCGTCACTAACCGCCTAGTCCTGCTCGCCGATGAAATCTACGACAAAATCCTCTACGACGGCGCCCAACACACCCCCCTAGCCGCCCTCACCGATGAAACCCTAGTTATTACCTTTAATGGCTTATCTAAATCCTACCGCCTAGCCGGTTTCCGCGCCGGCTGGGCCATTTTAAGCGGCAACCGCCAACGCGCCGGCAACTTTATCGAAGGCTTAAACATGCTTTCCTCCATGCGCTTATGCTCCAACGTCCCCGGCCAGCTCGCCGTCCAAACCGCCCTCGGCGGCTACCAAAGCATCCGCGATCTCATCCTACCCGGCGGCCGCCTATTAGAACAGCGCAACCTAGCATGGCAAATGCTCAACGACCTACCCGGCGTCAGCTGCGTCAAGCCCCGCGGTGCCATGTACCTTTTCCCGAAACTCGACCTGCGCCAATACCCGATCCAAGACGACGAACAATTCGTCCTAGAATTGCTGCAAAATAAACTCGTCTTACTAGTCCAGGGTACCGCCTTCAACTGGCCCACCCCCGACCACCTGCGCCTAGTCTTCCTGCCCCGCAAAGAAGAGCTAACCGCCGCCATTGACAAATTCGCCGACTTCCTGATTAAATACCGCGCCTAAATCCAACCCAACTAGGAGGATCAAACCATGCCAAATAAAAAACCCACCGCAAAAAATGCGGAACCCAAAGTCGATTTCCACGGCGGCACCCTAATCGACCCAGATGGTAAAGAAGTCCCAATAACCGAAAAAATGGTCCGCCAAGCTATCCGCCAACTAGACCCAAAAGCCTACCCCCAGCCGGATCAAAAATCGGACGAGAAACCGCCGCCAGAGGATACCCCCAATGATTGACCCCGTAACCCAAGCCCAGCTACGCAAAGCCATCGCCGACTGCATCCACACCGATAAGGGCGTTCTGGACGCGCTACGAGCCGAAATTCGCCCGCTAAAAAACAGCATGCACCCCATCCAATCGCGAAATACAACATCGATATCCCTAGTCGGCACCGATGGCGGCAACAACCAACTCCGCTTCGACCCGTTTCTAGTCCAGATGATCCGCGTAGTGGACAGCAGCAATAACGAATACTGCCTAGAAGCCGTCTCCCCCACAACCCCAATCCGCAAACTCGATGAACGCCAATTCAACGCCGATGGCTCCGCTAAAACAGCACTGGGAGAAATGATGAGGCATCTAGGCATTGATAGCTTGCTGGCATTATCGAGCGTGATTCGTTCGAACAGCATCGGCAAGCCTGTTTCTCCTAGTTGGGTGCGGGCTTATCGGGAACTGGTGGAATGGGCCACCCTATTTGCTATCCTTAAAAAATATTTTGCAACCGATACCCTAATTATTTTTGATGGCTTACTCCGTAGCCAGATTTTTGCTAAGGGTCTATTTCAGCGTTTTCTTCGAGCCATAGAAAAACGCATTATCGAACATTGGGAACGCGACCGGCGGCGACTGTACTTAGCGGGAGTAGCGAAACGCAGCAAGGTACTTTCCCGCTACCGTTTAGCCATGGCACTCGAAGAAGTGCTCCGGGTCAATTATCCCGCCTATGTTGAAGTACCCAGATCAATAGAAGAAAAAGCCTACAACTGGCCGGGATTCGCCAGAGGTGATGAGCGCACCGGCGAAACCGACAAAACAAATGTATTTGCCGGCGGCAAGATGTTCCTAGTAAAGTTTGGCTCTAAACCCCGCGATCCAGTCTGGCCCGTCGACATTTTCGAACCCCAAATTGGCGACTCGCAAGCCATCCTTGGCTCCATGCTGGCCGATGCGCTAAACGGCTTCCCCATCGCACACTACCCACGCTGCTTGCAAAAAGCCCATGAAAATGCCGCACTGGTGGATTTCGATTTTGATGTGTTACAAGATTTTATTTATGATGGAGTCCGCAAAACGCTAGGGGACGAAGCCGGCAGCCTAGATGAATTCCAGCTTGAAGATGCCGACCCCGCACAACGCCGCTACGAATAGAGGCAAAAACAGTCATGTCAGAAATTCAGCTATTCCCTAGGGAAAATGTCGTCGGTATTTTTCGCGGTTTCCAACAAGGAGGGTTGGAGTTCCACGCCGACCTAGTCTTACCGTACCGCCACGATTTTCAGAGCACCCCCATGCATGGGCAATTTGTGCTAGTACAGCTGGCCACCGAAAATGAAGCCGTATTTGGCCGCATCGCCTCTTTTGCATCGAGCGGAAAACTATCCTACGGTGCCGGTGAAGAATTCAGCATTCGTGCCAACCGTGAAGACCGACCGATTCCCGAAGATCTCCGCGAACAATATCTAAAATACCTAGTGAATATCCGAGTTCTCGGGGTATTAAGGTTAAACGGTAAGACCCTAACTTTTATCCCCTCACACCGCCGCCTCCCGCATGTGGGCAGCAAAGTAGCCTTTCCAAGCGAAGAAGTATTACGCGAGATCTCCGGCCACAACATCAAAGGAGCACCCATCGGCCATCTAGCATTTGGCGAATACATTTACGCCGCAGAAAGCAAGGCCCTAGAAGCGCAAGAATGGATGCAAATGCGCACACCACAAGTGCTGATCCGTTTCCCCATCGAATCGTTGGTATCGCGTCGCAGTTTTATTTTCGCCCGAGCAGGTTTTGGCAAATCAAACCTCAATAAGCTATTGTTTGCCAACCTCTACCGGAAAACCCCATTCGTAACAAAACGCGCCGGCAAAAAAGTAGCGGTCGGCACCGTGATCTTTGATCCAGACGGCGAATACTTCTGGCCCGACGACAAAGGCCGACCGGGACTCTGCGATGTGCCCGCGCTTGAAGAAAAAATCGTGGTGTTCACCGATCGAAAAAATTCCAGCCCCTTTTATCAATCCTTCGTCGCCGGTGGCATCAAACTAGATATTCGCCGCCTACGCCCCGCCAATGTCATCTCCATCGCGCTGGAAGCGGAACGCCAAGAACAACAAAACGTCCGCAAATTGCGCGGCCTATCGCAAGAACGCTGGAGCAAACTAGTCAATCTAATCGAAGAGGGCGGCAACAGCACGCCCCTAAACGAAATGTGCAAACTGCTTGACCTAGACCCAGACCGGCAAGAAGCAGAAGCCCTAGCCGCAAGGGGCAACATGACGGCGATTGTCCGCATGCTGCACGACAAAAGCAGCCAACTTATGGACATGCTAATTCACTCCCTCGCCAAGGGAAAGCTATGCGTTGTGGATGTCTCACAAATGCGCGGCAGCCAATCGCTAATTTTATCGGGATTAATTTTACGCCGTATTTTTGAGCGTAACCAACGAGAATTTACCGCCGCCGACCCAAAGACGATTCCAGTAATCGCGGTGGTGGAAGAAGCGCAATCGGTGCTTAATGAAAAAGCGCAAGCCGCCGAACCCTATATCGCTTGGGTAAAAGAAGGCCGCAAATACGATCTAGGAGCATTGTTAATCACCCAGCAACCGGGCAGCATCCCCACCGAGATCCTCAGCCAGGGCGACAACTGGTTTATTTTCCACCTACTATCGGCAGCAGATCTCAGTTCCTTAAAAAGAGCCAACGCCCACTTCAGCGACGACCTATTAAGCTCACTACTGAACGAACCCATCCCAGGCCAAGGCGTATTTTGGAGTTCCGTCGGCGGCAAAACCTACCCGGTCAGCCTACGCGCCCTCTCATTCGAGCAAATGTTCAAAATGCGCGACCCCGACTACAACCAGCCCGCCGCTCAAACCTATGCCCAAACCGGGCTACGCAAAATTTTTGCCAACACACCGCCAACCGCAACAAATCCGAACACCCCAGAGATTCGCCAAGCAGAAGCCGAAGAAACAAACGACGAAGCCGAACCAGTAGACCGCATGGCAGAAATCGAACGCCGAGCAATTAACGCTTTGCGGAGCCATCAAAATCTATGCGACAGAATCCAGTCCGAAGAAGGAGTTGCCTGGGGCACAATCAGGGCATTTTTCTTCAGAAAACTACCCGAACACCTCGATGATCGAGATCAAGTAGCCTATCACCTAGTAAAAAAAGCCCTCGATGCGATCTATGGCCCACAAAACCAAGTATGGGAAACCTATCGCCATCCCGAGCGCGGCACCGCCTACGTCCGCAAGAAAAACTAAACCGCGGTACCTGATCCATCTACAAAGATAAAACCTAAGCTTTCTAAATTTTTCTTGAAATTATCGGGGCAACCCCCAACTCCCGCCGCTCCACCCTGCCCCGCCGCAGCGCGTCAAACGCCCTGCCGCGGTCGGCATTGCTTGCACCGCCGCATTGCTGACGTAGATTGCGCGTATCGATCAGCGGATCATAAACCCGCCTTAAAAGGGCAGGCAGCGAATCCGGCACCGGTTCCATCGCCACCGGCGGCAATTCCGGCAACTCGGTCGGCGCAAACCCAAAATGCCGGCAAAACGCCCGATACACCTGCAAGGTGCCACGCCGCTTGCCTTCCAGCGAATAACCGGCGATATGCGGCGTAGCGATTTGAGCGCGCCCTAGCAATTCGGTATTTATTAACGGCTCGTCAGCCCAAACATCCAACGCCACCCGCAGATCCGGTCGTTGCCGCATAAAAGCCAGCAGCTGCGCCTCATCGATAACCCCGCCGCGCCCGGCATTTAGCAAGATCGCATTGGGCGGCAGCCGCTCTAATTGCTCACGACCAAACATCTTTGCGGTGGGAAAGGGGCCGCTCCGGGTCAGCGGCGTGTGCAGGCAAAGAATATCGGCACCGCACACCCACTCCAGCGAACCAAGTTCCGGTATCTGATCGCGATTCAAAAAAGGATCATAGACGCGCACTTGCGCCCCAAGCCGCCGCACACATTCGCGCAACCGCCCGCCCACCTGCCCGCAACCGATGATGCCGATTGTCACGCCCGCCAGCGTAGCCAAATCCACCTCCAGCGCAGCCAACACACAAAGCACATACTCGACCACCGATTGCGCATTGCACCCCGGCGCATGCGCCCAAGCCACCCCCGCGGCTTCCAGCCAATCGGTATCGAGATGCTCCAGCCCACTAGTACAGCTACCGACAAAAGCCGGGCAGTGTTCCGCCAACAACGCACTATCAACTTGAGTAGTAGAGCGAACGATCAGCGCATCCGCACCGCACAGATCTTGCGGGCACAATTCACGCCCGCTAAAACGAGTCAACCCAGCATGCGAACCAAAGGTTTCCGCAGCAAAAGGGATATTTTCGTCAACCAGACAGCGCATCTGTCAACCCGTTAATACCCCAGCCGCTCCAGGCTAAACAATGCAGGCATCGCTTCCACCCCGACCCCCTCGACCAGCAACCGCCGATAAAACCGCTCGGCCCGCGGTGGCAAGCCAACGCATAAATAACGGTGCGCCGCGGCCACCACCGCCTGCGCAAAAGGCAAATTGCCCCCCTGCCCTGCCGCCAAATTATCCACGCTCAAATGAAAGCGTACCCCCGCCGCTTGTGAAAATATCCATTCCAACGCCTGCGGACGCGCCTCCACCCGCTCAAAAGCGCGCTGCTGTGGGGGCGAGCGACCGTCCGGCGCGTACCAATACCCATAATCGCGCAACTGGCGACGACCCGCCCCGGCAATGCACCAATGCGCAATTTCATGCAGCGCAGAGGACGCATAATCGGCACGAAAACACACCCGCGCCCCGCTTCCACCATCGGCAGACCCTGCGTCCACGGCGGGCCCTGCGCCTGTGGCAGGTAGATAGACCGGCTCCGCCCAACCCGCCTCCAGCCGGGTATTCTCAGTAGCGCAAAACAACCCATCAAAAAGCTGCACCAACCGCAAATGCGACAGTCCACCCCCGGCAGCATTATTCATAAAAGTTGACATAATGGAAAAATAGGTTGCGGTGCGGCGACCAAAAATAACAACGGATCAGACCACAGACCGCCACCGGACACAAGCGAGCACACCCGATCCGCAGCCGCCCCACGAATTTCCAACACATCTCAATCCACCCCCGCCTCCACCCGATGCAACGACGCCGTCTCCGTCGCCGCATCCCAATGTAACACCGCCCGCCCCTGCTCCAACGCCCGCACCGCCTGCGCCACCCGTTCCTCAGCCGGCACTTCCACCGCGCCATAATCGGTGCCATCGCGGGTTACAATTTCCCGCAGCAATTCATGCAACAGGGCCGGGGTCAAGCGTTTATACGGAATCTGCATAATGGTCTCGAGCGCATTAGCGGCGGTTGCAATGTGGAATAATACCGCCCCGCCCCCGCCCATGCATGCGCCCGCATGATCGACCATTACCTCCTCACCCTCATCGGCACCGACCGCCCCGGCCTAGTCGAGTCAATCGCCCGCACCATCGCCAAAAGCGGCGGCAACTGGGAAGAGAGCCGCCTAGCCAACCTGCGCGGCAAATTTGCCGGCATGGTATTGGCCGCGGTGCCACACCAAAATGCCGCAGATTTTACGCAGCAGGTGGATGCGCTAAAAACCGCCGAGCTATCGGTGCGCATCACCCGCATTCAAACCCCGCCGAGCGACAATCGCCGCACCCGCCACCTCCGCCTGCTGGCCAACGACCGCCCCGGCATTTTGCACGAACTAAGCGCGGCACTGACCAGCCTCAACGCCAATGTCGAAGAGCTAACCAGCGACTGCATCCCTGCCCCCATGTCCAATCAGTCGCTGTTTCAGGCAACCTGCCGCCTCAGCCTGCCGGATTCGCTCGCCGATGAGTCACTAATCGCGGCACTAGAAAATCTGGCCGATGATTGGATGGTGGAACTTGCGCCGCCAGACTAACCCCACGCCGCCCACGCAGATCGGCATCTTCTACGGCAGCTCCACCTGCTACACCGAAATAGCCGCCGAGCGCATCCAAGAACTGCTTAGCCATCGCGCCACCCTACACAACATCGCCCACACCGCCCTGCACCGCTGCGCCGCCTATCGAACCCTGCTATTCGGCATCCCCACTTGGGATTACGGCGAACTCCAAGAAGACTGGGACAGCCGCTGGGATGAACTCGATGCACTGGAATTGACCGCCACCGACTGCGCCATTTTCGGCCTCGGCGACCAGCACGGCTACCCGCTATGGTTTCAAGATGCCATGGGCTATTTGCACCACCGGCTGGCAGCGCAGGGCGCAAAACTCGGCGGCTACTGGCCCAATCAGGGCTACAAATTCCAAGCCTCCAAAGCCCTCACCGCCGACGGCAAACAATTCCTAGGCTTGCCGCTCGATTATGAAAATCAAGCCGAATTGAGCGACCAACGCCTGCGCAAATGGCTCACCCAACTAGGGCTACTCGAAGGCGCAAAAGCAAACACCGGCGGCGCACCTTAAGCGGCTTACTGCTACAATCGCCGCCCCGCCGCCGCCACAATCCCGCGCCCCATCAGGGGTTGCCCCGCATCGCATGCCACGCCGCCGAATACTGGTTACCAGCGCCCTGCCCTACGCCAACGCGCCGCTACACCTCGGGCACATTCTAGAAGCGGTGCAAACCGACATCTGGGTGCGCTTCCAACGCGCCCGCGGGCACGAATGCCACTACGTCTGCGCCGATGACGCGCACGGCACCGCCATCATGCTGAAAGCCGAAGAACGCAGCATCTCGCCAGAAGCCCACATCGCCGAAATTCACCGCTCGCACCAGCAAGACCTCCGCCACTTTCTAATCGCGCTAGACCACTACCACTCCACCCACTCGGACGAAAACCGCCAGCTCTGCACTCAGATTTACCGCCGCCTAAAAGCCAATGGCCACATTATCAGCCGCCGCATCACCCAAGCCTTCGACGAAAAAAAGGGGCTATTCCTCGCCGACCGCTTCATCAAAGGCCGCTGCCCCCAATGCGGCGCCCCCGATCAATACGGCGACCACTGCGAACAGTGCGGCGCCACCTACGCGCCCACCGACCTGCAAAACCCGGTCTCGGTGCTGTCCGGCACCCCGCCGATAAACCGCGAATCCGAACACTATTTTTTCGACCTGCCGCAGCTCGCCGACTTTTTACGCGACTGGCTAACCAGCGGCAGCCTGCAAACCGAGGTCGCCAACAAGCTGCGCGAATGGCTGGAAGCCGGCCTGCACCCCTGGGACATCAGCCGCGATGCGCCCTACTTCGGCTTCGCCATCCCCGGCGCGCCCGACAAATTTTTCTACGTCTGGCTGGACGCGCCGATCGGCTACATGGCCAGCTTCCAAAACCTCGCCGAGCGCAATGGGCTGAAATTTGACGATTTCTGGGCGCAAGAAAATCAGGAAAAAACCGAGCTCTTCCACTTCATCGGCAAAGACATTATCAATTTCCACGGCCTATTCTGGCCCGCCATGCTGCACTCCGCCGGCCTACGCACCCCCAGCGGCATCTTCGCACACGGCTTCGTCACCGTCGACGGCACCAAAATGTCCAAATCGCGCGGCACCTTCATCAACGCCGCCACCTGGCTGCAACACCTCGGCCCGGAGCCACTGCGCTATTACTACGCCGCCAAATTGGGCCCCGGCGTGGAAGACATCGACCTATGCTTGCAAGATTTCGTCGTGCGAGTCAACGCGGACCTAGTCGGCAAACTGATCAACATCGCCAGCCGCTGCGCCGGCTTCGTCGCCAAACTCGGCAACAACCGCCTCTCCGCCGCCCTCGCCGACCCCGCCCTCTGGCAAGCCGCCCTCGCCGCCGGCGACTCGATCGCCGCCCACTACGAAAACCGCGAATACGCCAAAGCCATGCGCACCATAATGCGCCAAGCCGACGCCGCCAACGAATACATCGCCGCCCGCCAACCCTGGAAACTCGCCAAACAGCCCGACCACGCCGCAGAAGTGCTCGCCATTTGCAGCATGGGGCTAAACCTGTTCCGCGTACTGATGATTTACCTACAACCCGTGCTACCAGACATGGCCGCCAAAAGTGCCGCCTTTTTACAATCCGACTTAAATTGGACGGATGATATCGAGCCGCTATTGGACCACCCCATCGCCCCCTTCAAACCGCTAATGCGCCGCATAGAACAGGCCCAAGTAGAAGCAGTAATCGCCGCCAGCAAACCGCCCCCCGATACGCCCGCGCCCGCAAACCACACCGCACCAGAACCCCATTCAGAAATTATCGAACTCGCCGATTTCAGCAAAATCGACCTGCGAGTCGCCCGCATTCTGGAAGCCAGCAGCGTCGCAGGGGCCGATAAATTATTACGGCTAAAACTCGACCTCGGCGGCAAAACCCGCACCGTCTTCGCCGGCATCAAAACCCACTACCGCCCGGAAGATCTCATCGGTCGCCACACCGTCCTAGTCGCCAACCTAAAACCCCGCAAAATGCGCTTCGGCACATCGGAAGGCATGGTCCTCTGCGCCGCCGATGGCGAAAATCTCCACCTGCTAGAACCCCACGCCGACGCCTCCCCCGGCTCCCGCATAGCCTAAGAGCACACCCCTGTAGCGAGTCCCATTTATTCCAAACTGCGCTAAATCCATTCATTTATATTCATTGCAGTTATATAACATGCCACCGATAATCCCCGCCAACCACCCCGGTAAAACGCCGTGAACGAATTGCTAATCATCCTCATCGGTGCCGTGCTGGTGAACAATTTTGTGCTGGTGCAGTTTCTCGGCCTGTGCCCCTTTATGGGGGTCTCCACCAAAGTCGAAAGCGCACTCGGCATGTCGCTGGCCACCGCCTTTGTGCTGACTTTGGCCTCCATTTGCAGCTATCTGGTCAACAGTTTTGTGCTCGCCCCGCTGGGCATCGAATTTTTGCAAACCATTTCTTTTATTTTGGTCATCGCCGCCGTGGTCTCCCTGTCCAAAATGTTCATCGAAAAAACTAGCCCACTGCTGTACCGGGTGTTGGGCATTTATATTCCGCTGATCACCACCAACTGCGCCGTCCTCGGCGTCGCCCTGCAAAACACCGCCAAGGCGCACAGCTTCCTGCAATCGGCAATCTACGGACTCGGAGCCGCGGGCGGCTTTGCGCTGGTATTGGTGCTGTTTTCCGCCATGCGCGAGCGCATCGCCGCCGCCGATGTGCCCTTGCCGTTCAAGGGGGCCGCCATCGGCATGGTCACCGCCGGGCTCATGTCGCTGGCCTTTATGGGCTTTAGCGGCCTCGTCTAAGCCGGGAATACGCCGCATGGCCGCCTTCTTTTCCACCCTGTTCGCCGACCCGACTCTGGCCTTCGCCATCGCCGCTCTAGTCGGGCTGGCGATATTCTTCGGCTGCCTGCTCGGAGCCGCCGCGCTACGCTTCAAAGTCGAGGGCGACCCGATCGTCCAGCAGATCGACCGTATCCTGCCGCAAACCCAATGCGGGCAATGCGGCTTCCCCGGCTGCCGCCCCTACGCCCAGGCGATCGCCGCCGGCGAGGCCAAGATCAACCGCTGCCCACCGGGCGGCCAAGCCACCATCAACCAGCTGGCCGACCTGCTCGACACCGATCCCTTGCCGCTAGATGCCGCCAGCGGCGTGGAGCAGGAAGAAACCACAGTCGCCTTCATCATCGAAGAGCTCTGCATCGGCTGCACCAAATGCATCCAAGCCTGCCCGGTGGATGCCATCCTCGGCGCCGCGCAGCAAATGCACACGGTCATCGAAAGCGAATGCACTGGCTGCGACCTGTGCGTAGACCCCTGCCCAGTAGACTGCATCGAAATGCGACCGGTCGAAAAGGGGCTGACCGACTGGCATTGGCAGCTACCACCCAGCTCCGCGCAACAGCTAACCGGGGCGCGCTCCGCCAACCTAATCGCCACCGACCGCGCCTAAGCCTAAGCCCGAGCCTAGCCCCCATGCAAACCATGCCGCCGGACTTCGTCAACACGCCCTCGCCCGACCGCCCAATCACAGTGCGCCCGCGCCCGCTAGTCGGCGGCATCCACCCGCCGGAAAACAAAGCGCAAAGCCTACACCTCCCGATCGCCACCGCCCCGCTCCCCGAACAGGTGATCTTGCCGCTAACCATGCACGCCGGCAGTGCCGCCAAACCCGTGGTGCAGGTGGGCGACACAGTCGCCACCGGGCAGCTACTGGCACGCGCCGATGGCCCGGTCAGCGCGGCGGTTCACGCCTCTCTCTCCGGCCGCGTCATCGCCATCGAAGACCGCCCGATCGCCCATTCATCCGGGCTAAACGCGCCCTGCGTGGTCATCGAATCCGATGGCGAAGACCGCTGGACAGAACTGCACCCAACCGCCGATTACCGCGCCCTGCGCCCCGCCGAGCTGCGCCACAAATTGCAAGATGCCGGGCTGGCCGGGCTAGGCGGGGCCGGCTTCCCCACCGCCGCCAAATTAAACGCCAGCCAACCGATCCACAGCCTGATCATCAACGGCGCCGAATGCGAGCCCTACATCACCGCCGACCACGCCCTCATGCGCGAACATGCGGACCAAATCATCGCCGGCACCCTCCTACTGGCGTACATTCTGGACGAACCGGCGCAGATCCTGATCGGCATCGAAGCCAACAAACCCGATGCGATCGCCGCCATGGACCGCGCCATCCGGGTCGCCGGCGACCGCCGCCTCAGCCTGCACACTTTTCCGGCGCGTTACCCCTCCGGCGGCGAAAAGCAGATCATCCAAATTCTGACCGGGCGCGAAGTCCCCGCCGCCGCCCTGCCCGCCGAACTCGGCATTCTGGTGCAAAACCCCGGCACCGCAGTGGCCGCGCTACACGCCATCAACCATGGACGCCCGCTCATCTCACGCATCACCACCCTAGTCGGCAAAGCCCTCACCACCGAACGCAATTTCCACGTGCGCCTCGGCACCCCGGTGCAATGCATGCTGGACCATGCCGGCATAGACCCAAACCGCGCCGATCGGGTCATTATGGGCGGCCCCATGATGGGTTTCAGCCTGCTGCGCACCGATGTGCCGATCACCAAGATCACCAACTGCCTGCTGGTGCCCACCCGCGCCGAACTGCCGCCCGCCCCGCCCGCGCTGGCCTGCATCCGCTGCGGTCACTGCGCCGAGGTCTGCCCGGCCAGCCTGCTGCCGCAACAGCTATTCTGGTACGCCCAATCCGAAGACCACGAGCGGCTCAAAGACCACAACCTGTTCGATTGCATCGAATGCGGAGCCTGCGCCTACGTCTGCCCCAGCCACATCCCGCTGGTGCAGTATTACCGCGCCGCCAAGGGCGACATCCGCACCGCCGAGCGTGAAAAAGTCAAATCCGACCGCGCCCGCGCCCGCTTCGAAGCCCGCCAAGAGCGAGTCGCCCAACAAGCCGCCGAACGCGCCGCAAAACGCCGCAAACGCATGGCCGCCGCCAAAGCCCGCCAGGCCGCCGGTCCGGTCGCCGGCCCAATCGCCAGTTCGATCACCAGTTCGATCAAAAGCCTCGCCCTAGACGACAACGCCGCCGCCCTCATCGCCCAAGCGCAAGCCCGAGTCGCGCAGGCCGACAGCGACCCCGCCGCAACTCGCGCCCGGCTGGAACGCCAGCAGCAAACCCTAACCGAGCGCATCGAGCAGTTCACCGCCAAAGCCCAAGCCGCCCCCACCGCCCAGCAGCGCGACCACTTCATCGCCCAACAAAAAAACGCCACTCAACGCCTGCGCGCCACCAAACAAAAACTCAAAAACCTACCCCGCCCCGAACCGCCCAACGCTCAAGACCCCAAAAATGCGCCGGCGACACCCCCACCGCCGTCCGACGAGCGCGGGGCCTAACCCATGCTAAAACGCATCAGCTCCCCGCATGCGCACGGGTCACTCGACACCGCCGGACTCATGCGCACCCTCTGCCTAGCCGCCCTGCCGGGGCTGGCGGCGATAACTTGGTTTTACGGCTGGGGCACCCTGATCAACCTCGCCTGGGCCATCGCCCTAGCCCTAATTATGGAGGCGGCGATCATGCGCCTGCGTGGCCGCCCGCTCAGCCCCTATATCGGCGACTACAGCGCGGTAGTCACCGCCGGGCTACTGGCCCTATCGCTGCCGCCCTACACCCCCTGGTGGGCCACTCTAGTCGGTATCGCCTTCGCCATTCCCATCGCCAAACACCTCTACGGCGGACTGGGCTACAACCCCTTTAATCCGGCCATGGTCGGCTACGTCGTGCTATTGATCAGCTTTCCGGTGCCCATGGTCGAATGGGCCAGCCCCCGCGGTCTAGCAGAACAGATCCCCGGCCCGCTAACCGCTCTCGAGATAATTTTTCTCGGCACTGCCCCGCCGGACGGGGTCACCGGAGCCACCGCGCTGGACATCCTCAAGCAAAACACCAGCCTGACCCTAGCGCAGCTCTACACCAGCGAGCCGCTCTTTGCCGCCGGTCGCATCGCCGCCGCCGGTAGCGAATGGGTGAACCTCGCATTTTTAGCCGGCGGACTCTGGCTACTGTGGCGGCGGGTCTATAGCTGGCATGCGCCAGTTGGCATGCTTGCCAGCCTGCTAGTACTGTCGACTCTTTTCTACGACAACGGCAGCTCGGCAAGCCTAGGATCGCCGCTGTTTCACCTGTTCACCGGCGCCACCATGCTAGGCGCATTTTTTATCATCACCGACCCCGTTTCCGGCTGCACCAGCAATCTGGGGCGGCTACTGTTCGGCATCGGGGCTGGGACCCTAACCTTCGTCATCCGCGCCTGGGGCAACTATCCGGACGCGGTCGCCTTCGGCGTGTTACTGATGAACTTTGCCGCCCCCCTGCTCGATTATTACAGCCTGCCGCGCACTTACGGCCACGCCAAACGCCGGCAAGTGCGCATCCGCAAAAATCAATGAAAAACTACGCCACCGCCGCCCTGCGCAGTGCCACCCGCCTCGGCACCTTCGCCCTGGCCACCGCGCTGATTCTGGGGCTGACCTACGTGCAAACCCGCGACCCGATCGCCGAATCCCAACGCCGCGCCGCCGAACAGGCCCTGCTGGAAGTGTTAGGCACACACCCCTTCGATAACGACCTGCTAACCGACCAGCTGCCGATGAGCACAGATCTCGCCGCCGCGCTAAACCTAGACACCGCCGCACCCGAACTGCGAATGGTGCGGGTGGCGCGGCTAAACGGCGAACCGACCGGCTTTATCTTCCAAGCGGTGGCGCCAGATGGCTATTCCGGCGCCATCCGCCTGCTGCTAGGAATCGACCGCAATGGCCAGCTGCTCGGCGTACGCGCCGTGGCACACCGCGAAACCCCGGGCCTCGGCGATAAGATCGACGCAAAAAAGCACCCCTGGATCAGCCAATTTGCCGGCCTATCACTGCAAAATCCGCCGCTCGCGGACTGGGCAGTAAAACCCGATGGCGGCTATTTTGATGCCTTCACCGGCGCGACCATCACCCCCCGCGCCGTGGTCGGCATTCTGCGCACCGCCCTGCAACAATACGCCGCCGAGCGCGACCGCCTATTGGCACTTGCCCACGAACCGCGCGAACAGGGGAACGAACATGGAGAGCAACTCAATGGCAACCAGTAACTGGGCAGAAATCACCCGCATGGGGCTGTGGGATAAAAACCCGGCCCTGGTGCAACTACTCGGCCTCTGCCCGCTGTTGGCGGTAACTGGCTCCGTGGTCAACGCCCTGGGGTTGGGGCTCGCCACCCTACTGGTACTGACTGGCTCCAACCTAGCGGTATCGCTAATCCGCCACCATGTAACCGACATCATCCGCCTACCCGCTTTTGTGATGATCATCGCCACTTTCACCACCTGCACCGAGCTCCTAATGCGCGCCTACACCTACGAGCTTTACCAAATTCTAGGGCTATTCATCGCCCTGATCGTCACCAACTGCACCATCCTAGGCCGCGCCGAAGCCTTCGCCAGCAAAAACCCGCTCGGCCCCGCACTACTCGATGGCCTAATGATGGGGCTGGGCTTTATGGCTGTGCTGCTGGTGCTCGGCGCGGTGCGCGAGCTGCTCGGCACCGGGGCGATTTTCGCCGATATGCACCTGCTGTTTGGCGCCGGCGTGGACTGGAAAATGACTCTAGTCGCGGTCGATTCCGGCATGCTGGTGGCCATTTTGCCGCCCGGAGCCTTCCTCATCACCGGGCTGCTGATCGCACTAAAAAATCGCATCGACCAACAGATCGAAATGCGCCGCCTAGCCAAGGCCCCGCCGATCGAAGTCGGCTCGCGTCGAGTGCGGACCACCGGCCACATCCGCTAACCGACTAGGATGCCGCCAAAATGTCGCCGGACTCCAATACCCGCCCCGCCCAGCACCCCCCGCTGCGCCGCACCGACCTAGACCCCGACCCCTTCGCGCAATTTGCTATCTGGTACAAGCAGGCGGAAGTAAAATGCCAACGCTACCCCAACCCGATCGCCCTAGCGACCAGCACGACAGATGGGCGACCGCTGGTACGCACCGTGCTACTAAAAGGGATCGACCACCGCGGCTTTTGCTTTTACAGCAACTACCGCAGCCGCAAAGCCGCGCATCTGGACGCCAACCCCGCCGCCGCTTTCTGCCTGTACTGGGAAGAATTGGAGCGGCAAATTATCGTCGCCGGCCAAGTAGAAAAAATGAGCACCGCAGAATCCGCCGCCTACTTCGCCACCCGCCCGCACGGCAGCCAGCTCGGGGCCCACGCCTCGCCGCAAAGCCAGCCGCTACCCGACCGCGCCGCACTGGAAACCCGAATGCAAAAACTGCGCAAACAGTACGCCGATCGCAAAGTGCCCTGCCCGCCGCACTGGGGCGGCTATCGCCTAGTGCCCGACAGCGTGGAATTTTGGCAGGGGCAAGCGGACCGCCTGCACGACCGCTTCCTCTACCGCGCAAGCCCGGACGGTTGGACCCTAACCCGCCTAGCTCCCTAAAATCGCCCTGCCCGCCCTGCCCTGCTACCCCTAAATATCCACCACCGGCAAAAACTCAAAAGCCGGCTCTTCGTAAGGGTGTGCCGCCAGCAAAGCTCGCTTGACCGCCGCCGCCCGCGCCTGCGGCACCAGCACTTCCAGCCGCCATTCATCGACATATTCCAGTCGCCCGCGCTCACCAAGGGTCGGGTTACTGCCCGCCTGCGGGCAAAACTGCCCCCGCCCAAGCACCTGCCAAGCGCACTGCGCGTACCCGCCCAACACCCCAGCCCCAGCCGCAAACAACGCACTCTTGACCGCCTCCAGCTGCGCATCCGGGACATAGACGATCAATTTGTAATTCACCCGCGTCCCTCGCCGCAGTAGATTTACCGCACAATATAAACTGGCATGGCGGTAAAAAGCCTTTAAGATAGCAGCGAGCACGGCGGTGTCGAGCGGCTCAATATAGCAAACGGGCCGGGCACCGGGGAGATGGAGGGGGAAAGATGAACGGCACAATGCAAGCAAAGACGGCAAACCGCCGGCCATCAACCGGTCGCTGCGCCACACTGGCCCTGCTGCTGTGGCTGGTCGCCAGCCTCGGCACCCAAACAGTGCATGCGCAAAACAGCATGCAGATCAACGGGGTCGGCGAATATCTGGAATTCGGCGAGACCGCCCTGCTGCTGCGTCTCGAGCTCGCCGGGGCCACAATCGCCAACCCCGCCGAGCTGCTGGAAGCCGACATCGGCAAACGCCTGTCGCTGCGCCTAGTCGCCACCCGCTCACCGCGCACTTGGTCGCAGCTATGGATTCAAAACCTGTCGATCAACAACACCCCGCAAACCATTACCCGCCAAACCGACGACCTGATCGCCCTAAGTCAAGCACTAAAAGGTTCGCTCCAGCGCGGCGATCTGGTGGTGTTTGAACGAGTGGCCGCGGATCTGACGGTGCTGTACATCAACAGCCAGGAACTCGCCGCTTTCAATACTCCCGGATTCTTTGAATTTCTGTTATCCGCCTTTGTCGGGGCCATTCCGCCAAGCAGCGAACTCAAGGCCGCACTCTTAGCCGCCGGCGACTACAGCGCGGAATTGAACGCCCGCTTCGAATCCCTCGGTTACAGTGCCGCTCGCGCTGAGCAGATCGCCGCCTGGATCGCCCCTGAACCGGAACCAGAGCCAGAGCCCCCGCCTCCGCCACGCCGTGCCCAGAGGCCAGCCGCCGCCGCGGTGCCGGCAGAACCCGTCGCCCCGGCCCCCGAACCGGAACCCGAACCGACTCCGGCGGAACCCCCCACCCCAGTGGCCGAAGCCGCCGCTCAACCTCAACCAGCAGAACCAGAATCCCCCGCCCCAGCGACCCCACCCGCCGCGGCGGAAGCAGAGGAAGCCGCCCCGGTCATCACCGCCGAATCCCTGCTTGCAGCGCAAAATTACCAAAGCAGTGTCCTAAAAGCGGTCTACGCCAAGCTCAGTTACCCATCGAGTGCCCTGCGCCGCAACCGCAGCGGCTCGCTACGCATCGAATTGACCATCGCCGCCGACGGCAGCCTGCTACGCACCGCCATCGTACAAAACGCCCCCTTCAAGATATTCGACCGCGCCGCCGAGAGAGCCGTACAGCAAGCCGCCCCCTTCGCCCCCATCCCCGCCCTGCTAGACAGCCCCATGACCCTGCAGATCCCCGTCGCCTTCCGCCTAAATTGAGCCGCCGACTTAACGGTATGAAGTCGGTGAGCAGATCAAGTCAAAAATTCACAATTTAGTTTTAATTATCAATAAATTATCTAGTTTTTTTAATCCTAAATAGCAAAAATTTGCTGCTCGATTCGGTTGGTCAATTTATCCAAAATAAAACCTTTAATATCAAACTACTACAATTTTTTCTTAAAATAAAAATAAGTTTGAGCGGGATTCATTCTGCATCCCAGTCGGCGGCGACGGCTTTGCGCCAGCGCTCAAACTGCGCCCGCATGCTCTGCGCCCGTTCGGGCATTCGTCGGACTAGGTTGGTGGTTTCTCGTGGGTCGGCGATTAGGTCGTAGAGCTGGTCGGCTCCCCCGTTGCGCGACAGCAGCTTGTACCGCTGGCCTACCCAAGCTTGATGTAACTTCGATTGAAAGCCGATATAGCGTTCGCCTGCTGGCGGTGCTTGGTCGAACAGGGCCGCTTGCAGGCTGATGCCATCGAGGTCCAACATCGCGGGCAGGGGCACCCCCAGCAGGTCGGCGAGCGTGGGCAGGATGTCGCTGGTCACGCCGAGGCGGTCCTGGCGGGTGCCGGCGGGAATTCGCCCGGGCCATTCGATCAATGTGGGGACGCGGATGCCGCCCTCTCGCAGGCTGCCTTTACCACCTTCCAATATGCCGCGGAACAGGCCGCCGGCAACTTCATTGCGCGGGCCGTTGTCGGAGGTGAACCACAGCAGGCTGTTTTCTGCTATGCCTTGCTCGCGTAACAGGGTGCGCAGGCGACCGATCTGCCGGTCCATGGCGCGGATGGCCCCGTGGTAGCTGGCCAGCACGGGATTATCGGTCGCTATGGCATCGCGGTCGGCATCGCTGGCCACCAGTGGCAGATGTGGGGTGTGGAACCAGACCACCGCTAGAAACGGCTGGTCGGCGGCCACCGCCTGCTCGATAAAGGGGACCACCCGGTCGAGGATAATGCGGCTGCTGTCGCCGCGCAGGTTGTGGGTGGCAAACTCGCCGCGCTCGTTCCAGTAACGGGTTCTGGGTAGGCCGGCCGCTTGTGGCAGCGCGTCACGGCCATCGAAGGCGGGCCACCATTTGCCCGGGTGACCTAGGGTGTTGCCGGGTAATCCGCGCCACTCGTCTGGATCCGGTCGCAGCATTGGGTCATACAGGGGCACCGAGAGCTCCGCAGCAAAAACCCGGTCGAAGCCGTGGGCTTGCGGTGGCGAGTAGTGTTGGGTATTCCAGGATCTTCCACCACGCTCGCCATCGCGGAGGGCGGTGGTCAGGGTGCCGAGGTGCCATTTGCCGAAGAAACCGGTGCGGTAGCCCGCTTGTTTGAGGATTTCGGGGAGAGTGGTTTCTTCGCGCGGCAGGGAGCCCTTATTGGCGTACCAAACCCCATAGCGATAGGGGTGGCGACCGGTCAGGACGCTACCGCGGGTGGGGCTGCACACCGGGGCGGCGGAATAGAAGCGGTCGAGGCGCATGCCGGCCTTGGCCATGGCATCTAGGTTGGGGGTTTGCGCCCATGGGTTGCCCATATAACCCGGGTCGCCGTAGCCCAGATCATCGGCCATCAGCAGGATAATGTTGGGGCGTGGGGCGGCTGCGGGTTTTAGGGCGATGGAGCGGATGTGGTTGCGGTGGCCGGCACTGTCGATGTAGCGGACTTGGGCGCGGATAAGCTGTCCGATATCGTCCGCGGTCAGGGTGTAGCGGGGGTTGGTCGCGCCGGGGATGGTGCGCCAGCGACCGGTTGGAGTGCGGCGTTGCCATTGGGTGGCGGTGGTTTCGGCTTTCTGGAAACCGCGTGGCAGGCCATCGATATCGGCTAGGGTGCCGGGGGTCCAGATGAAGGTTTGGCCGGGGCTGGGCGGGCTTTTCGGGGGTTTGGGGGCGGATTTGGGGGAGCGTTCTAGGGCTAGATGGCCCGTGGGCAGGCGGTTGGCTGTGCCCATTATTTGAATTGGCCATTGTTGTGGTTGGCCCGCTGTGGCCGCGGCGATGGCGACCGTTTGCGCGTGGGAATCGACCGCCGCGAGCGAAAAGGTGAAAGTGCGCGGCGGGTCGGCGGTGCTCAGAGCTGCGGCGGGAATCAGGCTGAAGCGCAATGGGCGGTCTGGCGCAATCTGCACCCGCGCACTGCCCTGACGTTTCAGGGTGCGGGCTAGGTCGGGTTCGGGGCTGCGGATTTGATAATGGGTGCCGAGCACCGCGCCCTGGGCGGTCGTGGGGGCGAGTGTTAGACGAAAATTGGCGGGGGTAGCGCGGTAGGCAGGTAGAGAGCCGGGCGGAAGACCGGGCAGGAAGCGCAACTCTAAATGCAAGGGCGCGCCGCCGGGGGTCAGGCGCAAAGGGGCGGTTCCGATCGGCACCGGGCGGCGGTCTTTGGCAAACATTTTTGCCGGCGACCAGCGTTTGGGCTGGCCTTGCAGCTGGACGATATGCAGGCGCGGTCGGTCGCTCTGGATTTCCGCGTGGCGGGCGGGATCGGAAATTTGGTCCGGGGTGGGCGCGTTAGCCGGCAAATGCCCCGCATTCACGGGGCG
>JACONM010000012.1:166205-202249 GCA_014323765.1 Cellvibrionales bacterium
CCCCCCCCCCCCCCCCCCCCGCGGTTCAAGCTGGCGGGACTGCTGGCTGAGGCATCGGCAAAAACACCGCCCCCGGAAGCCGGGCTACACAGGGCCGCAGCCAGCGTCAGGGCGGCGACTAAAATGACGAATGGCGGCGGCGTGATCGGGCGGCACCGTAGCGGTCCGTTTGGCAGACTTATCTTTTTGCGCATTTCGCTAGTCTAGCAGCAAATAGTTAACGGTGAGGCGGTGAACTTGCCCGCATCTAGCGTCCCACATAGATGACTTGGGTGCCGGCTAGGTGGTCGTGGAGGCAGCGGCGGTCTTGGCGGAAGATGAAGAGGGGGTTTAGTAGGGTCAGAATTGCTAGTCCGGGGATGGCTCCTAGTACGCGGAAGGGGAGGTAGCGTAGGGCGATTAGGCGGTTGAAGGGCGGGACTTGGAAGTCTAGGGTGGCGACCGCGATGCGCAGTATTCGTTTGCCGATTGTCTGGCCGTAGCGGTGGAGCAGGTAGCCGTGGGCCAGTAGGAAAAATAGGAAGGCGAGGATGCTGATTTGGATGACGGCGTTTAGGGGGGCGGGTTCGCCGCGCTGGGCGTGGGCAAAAATATCGTAGCGGTTGAAGAGGGGGATTAGCCAGAGTAGGGCGATGCCTTCGTCGATCAGGGCGGCGGCTAGGCGTTGGCTGCGGTGGGCTAGGGGGTAGGGCGGCGGGCTTGGTGGGTCTGACTGTTGCCTTGTCGACGAGGGTGGTTGCATTGGGGTCTGTTGCCGGTGCTTTGGCCGGTGCCGCTTGGTTGCCCTGCCCTGCCCTACTGGTGTTGGCGCGAGGTGGCTGGCCGCCGCTGTTTAGTTGAGCTTTTCCTTGATGCGGGCGGCTTTGCCGGAACGCTCGCGCAGGTAGTAGAGCTTGGCTTGGCGGACGTGGCCGCGGCGTTTGACTTCGATGCGCTCGACCAGTGGGCTGTAGGTTTGGAAGGTGCGCTCAACGCCGATGCCGTGGGAGATTTTGCGCACCGTGAAGGCCGAGCCCATTTGCCGGTTGCGGCGGGCGAGCACCACGCCTTCGAAGGCTTGCAGGCGTTCGCGGTTGCCTTCTTTGACCCGCACTTGCACGACTACGGTGTCGCCGGGGCCGAAGTCGGGGATCTTTTTGCTCATCTGCTCTTTTTCGAGCTCTTGGATGATGGGGTTGCGCATGCTCATGGCAGTCTCCTGTCTGCGTTGTGCCCGGCGTTTGGGGGCGCGGGCGGTGGGGCGAGGGGGGGTTCATTTGGCTGGGCCGCGTGATCGATCGGGTCCGCCGGGTTCGTGGCGGCGAGCAGGTCGGGGCAGCGGGTGCGGGTGCGCTCTAGTGCTTGCCGGGCCCGCCAAGCGGCGATTTTGCGGTGGTCGCCGCCGAGTAGGACGGGCGGCACCTGCAAGCCGCGATAGAGGGGCGGGCGGGTGTAATGCGGGCAGTCGAGCAGGCCGGTGGTGAAGGAGTCCTGCGCGGCGGAATCTTGGTGTCCGAGGGCCCCGGGCAGCTGTCGAGTCAGAGCATCGATGACCACCATGGCCGGCAATTCACCGCCGCTCAGTACGTAGTCGCCGATGCTCCATTCTGCGTCCACTTCCAATTCGATGAAACGCTCGTCGATGCCTTCGTAGCGGCCGGCTAAGAGGATTAGGTTTTGGTCTGTTTGGACTGTTTGCTGGGCTTGCGCTTGGTCAAAACGGCGGCCTTGGGGCGATAAATAGATCAGGGTGGCGGTGCCGCGGAGCCAGCGGCGGGCGGCTTGGACCGCGCCAGCGAGCGGTTCGCAGCGCATGACCATGCCGGGACCGCCGCCGTAGGGGCGTTCGTCGACGCTGCGGTGGCGGTCTGTGGCGTGGTCGCGGGGGTTGAAGGTAGCCAGTTCCAGCAGGCCGTCGGCGATGGCGCGCCCGGTCACGCCGCATTTGATGGCTTGCAGCATGGCGGGGAACAGGGTTATGACGGCGATTTGCATTTTGGTTATTCGCGTTTGCCGGCGGGCGCGTAGAAGTGTGGATCCCAGCGAACATGGAGCTGGCGGTGGGCGAGGTCGACTTTGTACACATGCTGGCCTGGGGTCCAGGGGATTAGGTGTTCGGTTGGGGTTTTCTGGGTGGTATCGCCATCGTCGCGTACCACTAGGACATCGTTGGCGCCGGTTTCTAGCAATTCCACCACGCGACCGAGCGGCACTGTGCGCCCGGCGTGTTCGCTGTGGACCTGCAAACCGAGTAGCTGGTGCCAGTAGTAGTCGCCGGCGGGAAGGGGGGGGAAGTCCGCCGCTCGCTGAGCGATCACCGCGCCGAGTAGTTCGCGGGCTTGGTCGCGGCATTCCCAGCTTCGCTGGTGTGCTGGTTCGCGGAGTTTGGCGACTAGGGTTTTGCCCTGTTTGCGCCAGTGCAGCACGTCTAGGGTTCGTGACTGCCCGGTGCTGTGGACTAGCCAGGGGCGGTACGCGAAGATATTTTCCCGCGGTTGGGTGTCAGAAAATACTTTGACCCAGCCGGCGGTGCCGTGCAGGCCGCAAATCTGCCCTAGACGCACCTGCCCGGCGGGCAGCGATTCGGCAGCGGTCATCGGTCAGCACAGATTGGTCGGCGCGGTCGGGGGTGCCGCTTAATCGGCGGTGGGTTTGGGGGGTGTGGGGGATTCGGCGGGCGCGGAATCGGCTTGTTCGGTGGGGTGTTTTTGCGCTGGGGCTTTTGCTTGCGCCTTCTCTTTTGCCGATGCCTGCGCTTGTGTTTTTTCTTTTGCCGTGGTCTTTTCTTTCGCCTGTGCTTTCGGCTTTGCTTTCGCCTGTGTTTTTGGCTCTGCTTTCGGCTCTGATTTCGACTGTTCTGTGGCCTGCTCGGCGGCGGCTTCGGCGGCTTGTTTTTGCGCCTCGTTCACTAGGGATTTCACCCGTGCGGACAGCTGGGCACCCTGCCCTAGCCAGTGTTCGATGCGGGGGATGTCGACTCGCAGGCGGGGCTGGTTGCCGCGGGCTACGGGGTTGAAAAACCCGACCCGCTCGATGTAGCGGCCATCGCGGGGGTTGCGGCTGTCGGCCACGGTTAGGTGGTAGAAGGGGCGCTTTTTGGCACCCCCGCGAGCGAGGCGAATGGTTACCATTGGGAAGACCTGTCAGGTTTATTGGTGCGGGCTGGCGGTGCCCGGCGGCGAGGGGGCGCATTTTACGCCAGATGCGGCGGATTGGGAAGCCTGAGCCGTGCTTTTGCCGGGGCGATTTGCGTTCGATGTCTGCGCTTTGCGGCGGGGTCGGAGATGCCCCTTATTTGCCGGATTTGGTTAGCTGGCGTAGCAGGTCTGCTGGTAGGCCGCTGTTGGGGGCGGTGCCGAGGCCGGGGAGGCTGCCGGCGCCAGGGAGGCTGCTGGGGTCTAAGCCTAAACCGGCACCGGGGCCGAGGCCGGGGATGGTGCCGCCTGCGCCCGGTAGCAGCTTGCTTAGATCGGCGCGACCGCCCATCTTTTTCATGGTTTTTTGCATCTGCTTGTGGTGTTTGAGCAGGCGCATTAGGTCTTGGATGCGGGTGCCGGAGCCGCGGGTGATGCGGCGTTTGCGGGAGCCGTTGAGAATCGCCGGGTTGCGTCGCTCGGCTGGGGTCATGGAGCTAATAATGACCTCCATGCGGGCAAAATCTGGCTGGGTGCCCGGCCGCGGTAGTCCGGGGTTGCCCGGTAGCAGTTTTAGTAGTGCGCCTGCGCCGCCCATGCTGCGCATTTGCTGTAGCTGGGTGCGCATGTCTTCCAGATCAAAACCGCGCCCTTTGCTGGCGGTGATTTTGCGTACCAGTTTTGCCGCTTTTTTGCTGTCGACCTTGCGCTCGACCTGTTCGATGAGCGAGTGCATATCGCCCATGCCGAGGATGCGCGAGGCGATGCGCTCCGGGTGGAAGGGTTCTAGGGCGTCGGTTTTCTCGCCGGTGCCGATAAATTTGATCGGCTGGCCGGTCACGTGGCGCACGGATAGGGCTGCGCCGCCGCGGGCATCGCCATCGGCTTTGGTCAGAATCGCGCCGGTGAGGGTGAGCGCATCGTGGAAGGCTTTGGCGCTGTGGACGGCGTCTTGGCCGGTCATGGCATCGAGCACGAAGAGGGTCTCGGCGGGGCGTAATGCCGCCTGCAGGGCTCGGATTTCCGCCATCATCGAGGGGTCGATGGCTTGGCGGCCGGCGGTGTCGACGATTAGCGCTTCGGCAAACTGCTTTTTGGCGCTGGCTAGGGCTTGCTTGGCGATTTTTAGCGGGCGTTGTTTGGGGGCGGTGGGGAGCACTTCGATACCGGCCTGTTGACCGAGCACTGCCAGCTGTTCTAGGGCCGCCGGGCGGTGAACATCGGTGCTGACTAGCAGTACTTTTTTGCGCTCGCGCTCGGTCAAAAAACGCGCTAGTTTGACCGCCGAGGTGGTCTTGCCGGCGCCCTGCAAGCCGGCCAGCAGGATGACGGCGGGCGGCTGTTGCGCCAGATTGAGTGGGGTTGCGCTGGCCCCGCCCATTAGGGCGATTAGCTCCGCTTGGACCGTTTTTAGTAGCTGCTGGCCGGGGTTTAGGCCGGGTGCCACTGTCTGCCCTAGGGCGCGGGTGCGTACCGCATCGATGAAGGCGTCGACTGCCGGCAGGGCGACATCGGCTTCTAGCAGGGTGCGGCGCAGATCTCGCAGGGTGGCTTGGATATTGCTGTCGGTCAGGCGGGCGGTGCCGGTGAGCGTTTTTAAGGTGCGGCTCAGGCGTTCTTGCAGACTGTCAAACATGGGGAGAAATGGGCGGGTGGGCTGCGGTGCGGGCGAGGAGAGGGCGAAAAATCAGCATAGCACAGGGCGGGTTAGGTGGGGCTGGACTCGGCCTGTTTGCGTCGCTGGGTTAGGCGGGCCAGGGTGCGGCGTTTTTCGGCCTCGGTCATCGTGGTCCAGAAGCTGATTTCGGTGGCGGTGCGGTGGCAGCCGGTGCAAACATTTTGCGCATTCAGTTGGCAGAGTGAGCGGCAGGGGGAGGCGATGCGTTTCTGGTTGTTACGGGGCGATTTAGCCAAGGGTCCGCTCCGGTAGATTGCGGTAATCGATATTTAGCCCCATACGGGCCAGCAGTTGCTCGGTGAAGTGCGCGGTTAGCCCCCAGATTTCGAACCCCTGATAATCCCAGGCGGCCACCCTTGCGCGACCGTCTGCCCGTTGGATGCAGTCCACCCGCACCGGTCGCACCTGAGTAA
Organism: Cellvibrionales bacterium; assembly: GCA_014323765.1. Classification (GTDB taxonomy): domain Bacteria; phylum Pseudomonadota; class Gammaproteobacteria; order Pseudomonadales; family GM7GCV1; genus GM7GCV1. Next base: position 171,410 of record JACONM010000012.1, read on the forward strand.
AAAAGCGCAGGGGCACCCGGAATACGGCGGCGGTCTCGGTAACGCAGGGGGTCAGTTTGAGGCCCGCCGGCACCTGGCCGACGAACGGGGTTACCCGCAATCCTTTGGCGGAAATACGGCTGGCCAGCTGGCCTTTGAGCGCGACCTGTTGCGGTGGCAGGCTGAGCTCTTCGTGCGCTTCGCGCAATGCAGTCTGGTGCAGGGCACCATCCTGCGTCTCCCAGCGACCGCCGGGGAAGGACACCTGTCCGGCGTGGGAGCTGAGGTGGGCCGCGCGGCGGGTGAAGATGATTTCCGCCGCGGCGGGCGGTGCGCTGATGGCGATCAATACCGCGGCGGCGCGTTCCGGTTCCGGCGGCGCCTGCGGCTGCAGCGGATCCAGCGCGGCAAACAGGCGGGCGAGATCGGTGGGGCGGGCGGCATCCGCTATGGCATTCAAAATGACTCCCTCAATTTGCTCTGGTCGCCTAGTGCGCCGGGCCGATGGCCAGCACCAGTGCGGTCATAATCGCCACTCCGCCGAGCACCAACCAGAGGGTTTCGTGCGATTTGGCGCGGACGTGGATATTTGGTAGCACATCTACCGTGGCCACATAGACGAAACTGCCGGCCCCGAACAACAGCATGAGTCCCAGCGTGGCATGGTTCAGATCGGCGAGAAATTGCACCGCAATCAGCATGGCTGCCGGTGTTAGTAGCGCGAACAACAGCAGATCCAAAGCCGAGCGCGAGCGGCTGCGGCGGCTGTGCAGGCTGAAGGCGGCGAGGCTGAAGGCGGCGGGGAATTTGTGCATCAGAATGACTGTGGCCAGCTGCATGCTGAGGCTCACCCCGCCGAGCGCAAAAGCCGCGCCGAGCACCAGCCCGTCGGTCACCGAATGCAGGCCGAGACCGATGGCGACCGCGCGGGCACTACCGGTCGGCGGGTGGTGCAGGTGCGGGTGCCCGAATTCGGCTTCGTGGCCGTGGTGTTCTTCGTGGAAATCGTGGCCGAAGCCGAAGCCTTCCAATATCAGCATAAACAGAAAACCCGCCAGCACCGTGAGGCCGGCCCACATAAAGGCGCGATGTTCGGCGACTTCCGCCGCATGCAGATAATGCTCCAAGCCCTCCGGCAGTGCGACCAGCAGGGCGGCGCAAATCAAAAATCCGGCGGCCAGAGCGGTGGCGCGGTAGAGCATTTGCGCTTCGCTAGCAAAGCGATGCACGAAAGGCAGGGCCCCGGCCAACAACACCAGCGCAAAAATCGCCGCGCAAAACAGCCCTAGATTCATCGCGTTCGCCCTGCCCTGCCCTGCCCGCCAGACCTAACCCAACCAACGCCGCGCATTGCGGAACATGCGCAACCAAGGCCCATCCGCGCCCCAGTCGTCTGGTCGCCATGAATTGGTCAGGGTACGAAAGACGCGCTCTGGGTGCGGCATCATCAGGGTCACCCGCCCATTCTCCGAACACAGGGCCGTGACCCCCTGCGGCGAGCCATTGGGGTTGGCGGGGTAGTCTGCCGTCACCCGATGGTGATTATCGACGTACCGCGCTGCCACCGTCGCCTTGTCTAGGCTATCAGAACTGGCAAATTCGGCGCGGCCCTCGCCGTGCGCCACTGCCACCGGCAGTACTGAGCCTGCCATATCCGCAAAGAAGGGGGAGGGATTCCGCTCGATTTGCAATAGCGCGACTCGTGCTTCGAACTGCTCGGATTCATTGCGCACAAAGCGCGGCCAGTGCGCGGCCCCGGGGACCAGATCGCGCAGCTGGGCCAACATCTGGCAGCCGTTGCAGACCCCTAAAACCAGCCGCTCAGGGTCGGCAAAAAAATCTTGAAATTGCTCGCGCAACAGGGGGTTGTACAGAATGCTTTTCGCCCAGCCGGTGCCCGCCCCGAGTACATCGCCATAGGAAAACCCACCGCAGGCGACCAGCCCCTGAAACTCGGCCAGTGTCACCCGCCGGCTGAACAGGTCGGACATAGGCACATCCACCGCCGTACAACCCGCCGCGGTGAACGCCGCCGCCATTTCCATCTGCCCGTTGACCCCCTGCTCGCGCAACACAGCGATGCGCGGGCGGTGGCGGCGCAGGGCCGGCGCGGCGCACATATCGTCCGCCGGGGCGAAGGTCAATTTGTAGGACAGCCCCGGATCGGCAGCCCGAATGCCGGCGAATTCTTTAATGGCGCAGTCCGGGTTATCACGGCGTTTTTGGATCTGATAGCTAACCTGCGCCCAGATTTCCTGCAAACCCGCCCGGCTGTTGCAGTAGATCCGCTGATCGTCTTGATAGATTTGCACCAGACCATCGGGGCGCGGTGCGGCGATATCGAACGTGGCATCGAGCAGCCCGTGCGCGGCCAGACTGGCTTGCACTGCCGGCAGGTCGGCCTCCCGCACCTGAATCACCGCGCCGAGTTCTTCGTTGCACAGATAGGGGAGCGGGGCGCAGTCGGCGGGCAGGTCGATATTCAGCCCGCAGCGGCCGGCGAAGGCCATCTCCAGCAGGCTGGCCAACAACCCGCCATCGCTGCGATCGTGATAGGCAACCAGCCCGCCGTGCTGATGGCGCGACTGCATAAAGGCAAAAAAACGGCATAGCACCTCCGTGTCTTCTAGGTCGGGAGCGGTCTCGCCCATTTCGTTGTGGGTCTGCGCCAGAATGGAGCCGCCCATGCGCTGCCGACCGCCGGCCAAGTCGATGAACAGCAAGCGGCTCGGCCCCAGATCCGTGCGCAGGACTGGGGTCATGGTCGTGCCCACATCGACCACCGGGGCGAAGGCGGAAACGATGAGGGACAGGGGCGCGGTGACGGATTTTTCCTGCCCGCCTTTTTCCTGCCCGTCCTCCTGCCAGCGAGTTTGCATGGCCATGGAATCCTTGCCCACCGGAATGCACAATCCTAAGGCCGGGCACAGTTCCAAACCCACCGCTTGAACCGCCGCAAAGAGTGCAGCTTCCTCGCCCGGCTGCCCGGCGGCGCACATCCAGTTGGCGGACAGCTTGACATCGCTCAGGCAGGCGATTTGCGCAGCGGCAATATTGGTCAGGGCCTCGCCGATCGCCATACGCGCCGCCGCCGGGGCATTGAGCAGCGCCAGTGGGGTGCGCTCGCCTAGGGCCATGGCCTCGCCCGCCACACCGCTAAAGCCGGCCACGGTGACCGCGCAATCGGCGACCGGCACCTGCCAGGGGCCGACCATCTGATCGCGCACCACTTGGCCGCCAATCGAGCGATCGCCGATGGTGATCAAGAAACTTTTGCTGGCGACCGCCGGATGCGCCAAAACCCGCTCAATCGCCTGTGCGAGCGGGATCTTATCGATCTCATCGGCGGCGAAGGGGGCGATTTTCGGTGGCACTGTTGTGGCGATGCGGCGGGCACTCGGCGGAGTGTCGAACAGCAGGGCCAGCGGCAAGTCGATCGGCGCGGTGCCGTCCAGCGAGTCGTCCACCCGAATGTGCGGTTGCGTCACGGTTCGCCCCACCACCGCATAAGGGGCGCGCTCGCGCTGGCAAATGGCAGCGAAATTTTCCAGATCATCCGGGTACACCGCCAGCACGTAGCGCTCCTGCGCCTCGTTACACCAGAGCTCGGCGGGCGAGAGACCCGGCTCATCGCTGGGGATGGTGCGCAGGTCGATCTGTCCGCCGACCCCGCCATCTTTCAGCAATTCCGGCAGCGCATTGGCCAGCCCGCCGGCCCCGACATCGTGGATAAAGCGAATCGGGTTGTGCGGGCCCTGTGCCCAGCAGGAGTCGATGACCCCCTGACAGCGGCGTTGCATTTCCGGGTTCTGCCGTTGCACCGAGGCGAAGTCTAGGTCGGCACTGGAATCGCCCGCAGTTTGCGAGCTGGCCGCGCCGCCGCCGAGACCGATCAACATGGCCGGCCCGCCGAGCACGATTAGCTGGCAGCCGGGCTCCAGCGGCCCCTTATCGATCTGCTCGGCGCGAATGGTGCCGTAGCCGCCAGCCAGCATGATCGGCTTGTGATAGCCGCGCCGCTGCCCGCCGACCGTCTGTTCGAAAGTGCGGAAATACCCGCACAGCGTGGGGCGGCCAAATTCGTTATTGAAGGCCGCCGCCCCTAAGGGGCCATCAAGCATGATTTGCAACGGGCGGGCGATGCGCTCTGGGCTGCCGTAGTCCTGCTCCCAGGGTTGCCGGTGGCCGGGGATTTGCAGGTTGGAGACGCTGAACCCGCACAGCCCGGCCTTCGGCTTGGCACCGCGCCCGACCGCGCCTTCATCGCGGATTTCCCCGCCGCTGCCGGTGCCTGCGCCAGCGAACGGTGAAATGGCCGTGGGGTGGTTGTGGGTCTCGACCTTGATGGCGATATGCAGCGGTTCCGCCACCGCCCGATATTCGCCCGTCTGCGGGGCTGGGAAAAAGTGCTCGCCGCAAGGCCCCGCCAGCACCGCGGCGTTATCGCGATACGCCGAGAGCACCCCTGCGCCTGCCTGCGCGTGGGTGTTGCGGATCATTTGAAACAGCGAGTGCGGGCGGTCTTTGCCATCGATAGTCCAGTGGGCATTGAAAATTTTGTGGCGGCAGTGCTCGGAATTGGCCTGCGCGAACATCATCAATTCCGCATCCGTGGGGTTGCGGGCCAGTTTCCCAAAGCAGGCCAGCAAATAATCGATTTCATCCGCCGCCAAAGCCAACCCCAACTCGGCATTGGCCCGCCGCAGCGCAGCCCCCCCGTCGCCCAGAATATCGATGCGCCGCAACGGGCGCGGGCGGTGATGGGTGAACAGCTGCGCCGCCGCAACCGGGTCTGCCAGCAGAGTCTCGGTCAGGGGGTCGTGCAGCAGGCGGGCCGCGGTCGCGTCAAGGGACCATGCGCCCGGCAAAACATAGCGGATGCCGCGCTCGATGCGGCGGACCCCGTGCAATCCGGTGCGGTGCGCAATATCGGTCGCCTTGCTGCTCCACGGCGAGAGGGTGCCAAGGCGCGGCACCGTCAAAACCACTAGGGCGGCAGCGTCAGGCGGCGACATCTCCGTTCCCGGCGCATCGAGCAGCTCCGCCAGCCGCTCTTGTTCCGCCACACTGAGCGGCTGTTGCAGGTCGACAAAATACAGATATTGAGCGTACAGATAGGCGGGGCTTAGGTGCTCGTCGCCCAGTGCCAAGCGCAGTTTCTCCAGCCTAAACGCAGACAGCGCAGGGGCACCGGGCAGCTGAATCATCGCGGGGTTCCCCAAAGATGCGGGCAAAAAGACGGGCAGCGCACAGGCGATGCAAACCGCCTATTCTAGCGGAAACATCCCCGCCTCGCCCGCCAAAGACCGCTCCGCAAGGCGACTTTCCCCCGCCGCTCAATCTGTACAATTCTAGGGCATGGTCCGCCGTCCGCCGCCGAATCGGGAATACCGCTGGGGATGAAAATACCGACATTGCCGCCGCTATTACGCCATCCGCGCTTTTATGCGGGCGCACTCATCCTACTGCTGATCTGGGCCGGCTTCGATACACCGCGACTCAACGCCCTCGATGCCCTCAACGAACGCGGCATATTGCGCGTCGCCATCCGCCCCGGGCCGCTCAGCTACTACCGTCACGGCGAGACCACCGGCGGCCTCGACTATCGGCTGCTCAATGCGCTGGCCGACCACTTGGGCGTCGAGTTGCAGGTCCGCCTGTACGAAAACCTCGATGCGCTGCTCGCCGCGGTTCATAGCAACGGCATTGATCTGGCCGCCGCCACCCTGACCGCGACCGAGACGCGCCAATCCCGCTACCAGTTCAGCCAGCCCTATTTGCACGTGGCCATGCTGCTGGTGCAACACAGCCGCAAGCCGCGACCGGCCAGCATCGCCGAGCTACTCGCAGGCAGCGACGATTACCGGCTGCAGGTCGTGGCCGGCAGCTCCCACGCCGAAAAACTGCGCGAACTACGGCGCGACCACCCGCAACTCCATTGGCAGGAAGATGCCGAGGTCATCATGTTTCAGCTATTGGAAAAAGTGCAATCCGGCGAGCTCGACTACAGCCTAGTCGACTCCAGCATTCTGCAGCTGGAACGCGCCATGTTCCCGCGCATCGAGGTCGCCCTGCCGCTCACCGAACCGCAGCCAGTGGGCTTCGCCTTTGCCCGATCGCCCGATCATTCACTACTGGAAGCCATCGATGGTTTTCTGCGCGACTATCGCGACAGCGGCGCACTGGGCCACCTGCGAGACAATTATCTGAACCACCAAGGCCGCCTCGATGTGGCCGGCGCAGCCCTGTTCCGCCGCCGGCTGGAAGAGCGGCTGCCGGAATACGAGCCGTTATTCCGCGAAGTCGCCGCCGAATACGACCACGATTGGCTGCTGCTGGCCGCCCAGGCTTATCAGGAATCGCACTGGGAGCCGCGGGCGCGCTCAGCCACCGGGGTGCGCGGCATGATGATGCTCACCCGCCCAACCGCCCAGCAAATGGGGGTAACCGACCGGCTCGATGCGGAACAGAGCCTGCGCGGCGGGCTGGCCTATCTGCAACACCTGCACGGGCGCATTCCATCGCGCATCCCAGAGCCGGACCGCACCAAGCTGGCCCTCGCCGCCTACAACGTGGGACTCGGCCACCTAAACGATGCCCGCACCCTCGCCCGCCGCGCCGGTGCCAACCCGGATTCTTGGTCCGTCCTAGCCCGCTACCTACCGCTACTGCGTCAGAAAAAATACTACTCGACCGTGCGGCACGGCTACGCCCGCGGCCAAGAGCCGGTTACCTACGTGACCAATATCTATAACTACAAGCGCATCCTCGACTGGCACATCTGGCAACGCGAGCTGCAATTCGACACCCTGTTCGAAGACCGCCGCAACGGGCCGGCCACCACCCCCTATCAGGATATTTTGGACGCGTCGCTGGCTCCGCTATAACCCATCCAAAACCAGCCTAGCCGCGCCGCTGGCGAAAAAACGCTTGCAACAGAGCGGCACTCTGCGGAGCCAAACAACCGCCGCTGTGTACCACGCGATGGTTCAGATAGTCGCCATCCAGCAGCCGCGCCCGCGAGACCACCGCTCCAGCGCGCGGCTCGGCGGCCCCGTAGACTAGCCGCGAGACCCGCGCATGCACCAAAGCCCCGGCGCACATAGCGCAGGGCTCGATGCTCACATAAAGGACTGCCCCCGGCAGCCGATAATTGCCCACCCGGCGGCAGGCGGTGCGCAACGCCTGAATTTCCGCATGCGCACTGGGGTCCAGCAGGCTGCGCGACTGATTGCGCCCTTCGCCGATGAGCTCGCCATCGCGCACCATCAACGCCCCGACCGGCACCTCGCCCGCCGCGGCTGCCTGCGCCGCCAATGCCAAAGCGTGCTCCATCCAACGCGCATCCGCGACCGTCTCAGTATTCATCCGCGTCCGGCGGTCTAGCCTGCTCAATAGCGCGTTGCACCTCAGGCGGCTGATAATTTTCATCGTGGCGAGCCAGCACCTGCTCGGCGCGCACTGTGCCCTGCGCATCCAGCCGACCGACCGCCACCACCCCCTGCCCGGGGCGAAACAGGTCCGGCAAAATACCCTCAAAGGTGACCGGCACCGTAGCAGCCGTATCGGTCACCAAAAAAACCACCGCCAAGCTATCCGGCGCCCGCTCGACCGAACCGGGCACCACCAGCCCGCCGACTCGCAGCCGCTGATTGAGCGGGACGACGCCAGCCACAATTTGACTCGGGGTAAAAAACAGGTTGATATTCTGCCGCAGCGCATAGAGCACCAGCCCCAACGCCAAACTAGCCGCCACCACTAGCCCCAACAAAGCCAGCAAACGCCGCCGCCGCACCGGCCTCACGGCGACTCTCCCGCACCGCCAGCCGCAGCCCGACGCCCCCGCTCCCGGCGCAACCGCATCAGAATACGCCGCCGGGCACACCACAGCCAACCCAAATTCCAAAGCAGCGCCGCCACAAAACCGCCGTAAGCCAGCCACACATAAAGCCCGTGCCCGCCCATCGCCAAAAACGCCCCCCAAGAATCAAACTGCATCCCGCCTTCCCCTACGCCGCCCCATCGACCAACCGCCGCACCCAATCGGTATGGCGTTCCCGATAAAGAATCTCCGACTGCATCTGAAACAGCACCACCGCAGCAAACAACGCATAAAACCCCAACACCGCCACCAAGGCCGGCAACCACATCTCCGCCGGCATGGCCGGCGGCGCGGTCAGCGTAAAGGTAGCCGGCTGATGCAGCGTGTGCCACCAGTTCACCGAAAACTTAATGATTGGCAAATTGAGCGCCCCCAACACACAAACCAACGCAGCCGCCCGCCCGCCGGTACGCGTCGACCCAAACGCCCCATGCATGCCAATCACCCCCAAATAGAGAAAAAACTGCACCAGGGTCGCAGTCAGGCGCGCATCCCACTCCCACCAAGTGCCCCAAGCCGGCTTGCCCCAAATAGCCCCGGTCCCCAATGCCAGTGCCGTCATAGAAGCCCCAAAAGGGGCAGCAGCGCGAATAAACAGGTCCGCCAGCTTCACCCGCCACACCAACACCACCAAGGCGGCAACCGCCATCCCCGCAAAAACACTCTGCGCCAACACCGCAGCCGGCAGGTGAATATAAAAAATGCGGAAGCTATCGCCCTGCTGATAATCCGGCGGCGCAAAAGCCAGCCCCCAAACCAGTGCCACCGCCAACAACCCCGCAGCAGCGACCGCACACCAGGGAATACAGGCCCCGCTCCGCCGATAAAACCAGCGCGGCGAGGCCCATTGGTGCAGCCAGTTCCAGCGGCTCTTCATCGATTTATCAGGCTCAATCCAAATGCACGGCAATGCGCACCGCCGCCGCGATCGCATGCGGGGCGACCGCCGCAACGCCGATCAGCAGCGCACCCAAAAAAGCGAGTTGCCCGGCAGCACTCCCCCCCGCAGAGGCAGCGGCCACCGCACTACTGCCAAAGATCAGCACCGGCATAAACAGCGGCAATACTAACAGAGCAAGCAGCAGATTAGCCCGCCCCAGCGGCAAGGTCAGGGCCGCCGCCGCCGCGCCCAGCAACACCAAAGTCGGGGTACCGAGCAGCAAACTCTGCACCAACACCGGCCACGCCGCCACCGGCAAATGCAGCATCCCCCCCAACACCGGGGCCAGCAACGCCAGCGGCAGGCCCGTCAGCACCCAATAACCAAACACCCGCAGCGCAAGCAAGCGAGCCAGCGAATGGCGGCTGAACAACAGCTGCTCCAATGCACCGCTAACAAAATCATGGCGAAACAAACTGTCCAGCGACAGCAACACCGCCAGAACAGCCGCCACCCAAATTACCCCGGGAGCCAACCCCCCCAACCGCTCCGCCTCGGGCGAGACCGCCAGCGGAAAAAGCGCACAAACCAGCACAAAAAACCCCAGCGGATTGAACAGTTCAGCACCACGCCGCGCCAACAACCGCATCTCAGTGCGCAATAAAATACCCATGCGCCTCAATCCCCCCGCTCACCCAACCCGCCCGAACCGACCGCCAAACGCCGCACCGCCGCCCGCCCAAATTGCGCCGCTTGATGAGTCGCCAACACCACCGCCCCGCCCTCTTCCGCCCGCCGCGCAATCCAACCACTCACAGTCGCCACGCCCGCCGCATCGAGAGCCGTGAACGGCTCATCCAAGATCCACAAAGGCGCAGGCACCCCCAAACCAAGCCGCGCCAACGCCAAGCGCCGACATTGCCCGGCAGACAACCACGCCCCCAGCTCACACTCGTACCCCGCCAGCCCCACCGCCCGCAGCAACCGCCGCAACCCAGAATCCGCCCCCGCCACCGAATGCAAATGCGCATACCAACGCAGGTTTTCCAACGCCGTCAGCCCCTCGCGCACGGCGGGCTTATGGCCAATGTAAAGCAGCTCATCGTTATATTCCGCCGCCCGCGCCCGCTCACCGCGCCAATAAAGCCGCCCAGCCAACGGCTCCAACACCCCAGCCAACACCCGCAACAGGCTACTTTTACCCGCCCCATTGGGTCCGACCACCTGCAAAATCTCACCCGCCCGCAACACCAGGCAAAGGCGCTCAAACAACAGCCTCGCGCCGCGCTCCACGCAAAGCCCCTCCACACGCAACAGAGCATCGGACATTCGATTGTGTCGGGGATAGGCAGGCGATCTGAATACGCCCCATTATAGCCACCAGACACAGGCAACCGACCGCACCGCGAGCAGCGTTTTCAGGCAATCAAATTCAACCGGGAAACGCCCGCGATGGCTTGAAAAATCCAGCGAGCGGCTGAATGACCGCCGCACCCTCCGTAATGGGCGGCTCGCCAAACACATTCACCTCGCGAACCCGAATAGCGAATACTTTTTCGATTTCTTCAGGGTCTAGGGGTGCCCCCTGAATGGTCAACACCATGCCGCGGTTTGACTGATACGTGTTAAAGGCAATATCGCCGATCAATACCGCTTCTTCCGTGCGCCAAGCCCGGCGGACCGGCAGCCTATATTGCCACTTATTCCGCCAATCCGCTTGCCGCTTGCGCGTCATGAAATCTTCAGTAGCCCTTTCAAAGTCACGAACGGGAACGGCATCAATCTGAGCAAATCCGAGAACGTGACGGCGCAACTCGCACTCTGGCGAAGATACGGTGCAATAAGACAGCATCAAGTCGCCATCATTTAACTGATTGAGCACACGGTCGCGATCAGCCTCCTTGGTCCAGCCGACAAAACCCGTTTCTTCTGGGTGAAAGCGGAAGTCACCGCGAATCCATATCTGTTTCCCGTGCGGCAAACCCGCCATGCTTTCTTTTCTCCGCTCACAGATCAGGGGCTAAGATTATGCACAACAAGCTTCCTCAGCCCCAGAGAGATTTCAAACCCAAGCAGAGTGCGCCTGCGTGGCAGACCAATATCACGCCCTCTAGGGTCGCCACTTACGCAAATTCGCCTCCAAACTAGCCAGCGTCTGCGGCCCGTGCAGCCGCTCCAAAACCCGCCCACGGCGCACCACCAAAGTAGTCGGCAACACCTGCGGGCGAGCATAGCCGAGGACCACATCCGGATCGTCGAGCAAGACCGCTATCCGCACATCCATCTGCGCAACCTGACGGGCGAGCACCGCCGGCTCCGGAAGATCGTAATGCACCGCATAAAGCGCAACCGCCGCCGGGTAACGCCGCTGAAACTCGGCCAGCTCAGGCATTTCATGCAAACAGGGGCGGCACCAAGCGGCCCAGTAATTGAGATACACCAAGCGCGACTCGCGCCGCAAATCCACCGATTCGCCATCCAGCAACCGCAGGCGACCCTCGGACTGCGGTGGCGAACAAGCGGCCAGCAACCCCAGAAAAATGCAGACCCACGCCAGCGAACCGCCAGCCATCCAGCCTTGCGCCCTTGGCGACCGGAACACGATCGATCGGGCCGCGACGAATGGGCGATGAAGTCCGCCGCCCACCGCCACAATCTGCCGCCAAAGCACCGCCCGTCTCATTATCTGCCTCGCCCTCACCCAAAACTCCCACAGAAACCCGTTGCCATTGCCCACAATGTGCCTAAAATGCCGCCTCGCCGCCCCACCCCGGCCCCAATCCCATGCACGACCTTACCCTCTACCACAACCCGCGCTGTTCCAAATCCCGGCAGACGCTCGCCCTGCTACAAGAAGCGGGCACCGAGCCCACCGTGCGCCTCTACCTACGCCAGCCGCCAACCGCCACCGAATTACGCAGCATTCTGCAAAAACTAGGGCTAAAAGCCCGCCAGCTATTGCGCAAAGGCGAACCCCCCTACAAAGAACTCAACCTAGCCAACCCAGATCTCACCGAGCAACAGCTAATCGCCGCCATGGTCGCCCACCCCATCCTAATCGAACGCCCAATCCTAATTAGCGGCTCACGCGCCATCCTTGGCCGACCGCCAGAAAACGCACTGCAGCTGCTGAATCCCGCATGACCTACCCCGTCAAAGCGGCCCGCAGCCGACTGCTCGTGCTCGCCCTGCTGGCCACCCTGATAGGCTATTATAGTTGGCTGCACCTAAGCAGCGCGACGGACGCACTCTTACGCATCGCCATTAGCTGCCTGCCGCTCGCACTCTGTGTCCCCGGCCTGCTACGCCGCCAGCACCGCGCCGCCAGCCTGCTGTGTTTCGTGCTGCTGCTGTATTTTATGCTCGCCGTGCAATGGCTATTCGCGCCGGGCAATATTTGGCGCGACAGCCTAGTCACCGCACTGATTGCGCTGCTATTCACCGCCGCCATGCTCTACAGCCGCTGGCAGCACCGCGCCGATATTTTCACGCTAAAAAATGGGAACCAACATGGCTAATGTAACCCGGCTTATCGCCGCCTTTTTCCGCCGGCTAGCGCGCTTCTTGAGCATGCTGCGCAGCCTATTCCTCAACCTGCTGACGCTATTCATCCTGGTCGTCCTTCTGGGCTCGATCGGCACCCTGCTAAGCCAACGCGATGCCGTGCCAATCCCCGATTCCGGGGCTCTGCGCGTCGACCTAGAAGGCCGCCTAGTCGACCAAAAAACCTACATCGACCCGCTCGATATCGCCCTCAACCCGGACGAGATCCCCATCGAGATCCGCGTATTTGATCTGGTGCAGGCCATAGATCTCGCCACCGCAGACGAGCGCATCAATTCCATGACCCTGATCCTCGATGGCCTAGAGCAAACCGGCATCTCCAAAATTGAAGAAGTCGGGCGGGCCATCATGCGCTTTCGCGACAGCGGCAAACCCGTCATCGCCATCGCCGATTCCTACACCCAAAGCCAATACCTTCTCGCCTCCTACGCCGACCGCATCCTGCTAAACCCCCTCGGCTGGGTGGAATTGGCCGGCCTCGCCAGCTACCGCACCTACATGGCCGACGCGCTGGACAAACTCCGGGTGGACGTGCGCGTCTTCCGCTCCGGTCCACACAAGGATGCCGCCGAAACACTAGTCGCCAATCGCATGAGCGAAGCCAGCCGCGCCCAAAGCCAACGCCTAGTCGACGACCTCTGGCAGCAATACCGCGAGGGCCTATTAGACCGCCGCCCCATCACCGCCGCACAGCTGGAAGACTACAGCCACCGGCTAGATCAACTCCTAACCGAGACCAACTTATCGCTCGCCGAACTCGCCCTACAAACCGGCCTAGTGGATGCCCTAGTCACCCGCGAAGAAGTCATGCAGGAATTGCAAGCCACTGCCGGGGCCACCGAAGAAGGCGATTTTTACCACCACAGCAACGCGCTGACCTACTTGCACGCCAACCGCCCCGAGGCGGATCCACTGCTGCCCAAAGTCGGCTACCTCGTCGCCAGCGGCATGATTTTAGACGGCGTGCAACCACCCGGCAGCATAGGCGGCGATTCGCTGGCCGGACTGTTAAAACAGGCGCGCCTGCACGATGACCTAGCCGCCCTAGTGGTGCGCATCGACTCGCCCGGCGGCAGCGCCTTCGCCTCCGAAGTCATTCGCCAAGAATTGTTGCAATACAACCGCGCCGGCATCCCCGTGGTGGTCTCCATGGGCGCACTGGCCGCCTCAGGCGGCTACTGGATCGCCGCCCCCGCCGACCAAATCTGGGCCACTCCCAGCACCCTGACCGGCAGCATCGGTGCCGTCACCCTAATGCCGACCATCGACCGCTCGCTGGACGCTCTCGGCCTGCACCCCGATGGGGTCACCAGTGCCCCGCTGGCCGATGCCTTCCGCCTAGACCGCCCGCCCTCCCCGGCCGCCGGGCGCATCATGCAATCTGAGATCGACCGCCTCTACCGCCGCTTTCTAGGGCTGGTGTCCACAGCGCGCAGCCTGCCGCTCGAACAACTTGAACCCATAGCCGGTGGGCGCGTTTGGACCGGCCGCGAAGCACAAGATCTAGGGCTGGTCGACCGCCTCGGCTCCCAATTCGATGCCATCGAAGCAGCCGCACAGCTGGCCGAGATCCCCGCTGAGTATCAGATTTACCCGGTCGAACCCCCGCTCGGCCTCGGCGAACAGATCCTCCGCGAAATAATGGAAAACGCCCCCTTTTCCCTCAATCTAAACTTACCCACTAGCCTGCACAGCCTGCTTGGCCTCGCCAAAACCCCCGCCGCCGATCTGCTGCTCAACGACCCCGCCCACAAATACCTGCACTGCGGCGACTGCCCGCTCGACCTTTAACGCGGACACACCGGGCAATCGGTCGATGGAAGCCATCCTAAACAACAAACTCGGCCTCACCGACCAAGCCGCCCTCGCCCGGGCGGAAGAGCGGCTCAGCAAACAGCAAGCGCGGCAGCTATTCGACTCCGGCGATATGGCGCAAGCGGAAGTCGGCACCTTCGCCGGCCTCGCCTTTATCCACCGCTACCTGTTCGGCAACATTTACCCCTTCGCCGGCAAACTGCGCGAACAAAATATCGCCAAGGACAATTTCCGCTTCGCCTCGCCAATGTATTTGTCACAATCCCTAAAACATATCGATAAAATGCCGCAAAAAACCTTCGCCGCCATTATCGAAAAGTACGTAGAAATGAACATCGCCCACCCCTTCCGCGAAGGCAACGGCCGCGCCACCCGAATCTGGCTAGATTTAATCTTGAAACAGGAACTGCACCAAGTGGTAAATTGGAACATGGTAAAAAAAGCCGATTATCTAGCCGCCATGCAACGCAGCCCAGTGAACGATCTAGAATTAAAAACCCTACTCCAAGCCGCCCTAACCGATCAAACAAAAAGCCGCACCCTCTTCATGCAGGGCATAGACACCAGCTACCACTACGAAGGCTACAACACTTTCCAAACCGCGGAGTTGTAGCGATGGGAATGCGAGCAATCAGATATCGATATCTCAGACCATTTTCCCCAAGCCGGGAAAATGGTCCCCATCGGTTCCGGCGCAGATCAACCCAAAGCAATTTAAGGAGAATAACCCATGGCTCCAAATAACCCCACAACAAAAAACCCAACCCCGCCCACCGCCAACCCATGCCACCTATACGGCATCCCCAACTGCGACTCCGTAAAAAAGGCCCGCAAATGGCTAACTGCGACAGGCATCGATTATCAATTCATCGATTTCCGCAAAGATGGCATCGACCGCAGACAATTAGCCGACTGGATAAAACACGCCGGGCTGGAGAAGGTATTAAATCGCCGCGGCACCACTTGGCGCAAACTCAGCGAATCGCAACGCGCTTTGCAATCGACCGAACAAGCCCTAGATTTACTTTGCGCCAAACCCACGTTAATCAAACGACCGGTGCTCATTAGGGGCGACCAACTCCAAATCGGTTTTAATGCGGAAGATTACACCCGTATTTTCAAGTAAAGCAATTTCCAAGATAAGCGAGGAAACCATGACACAGCTTTATGCGCTCGGCATCGGTCGCGGTACCCAAAACACCCAAGGACAATGGCTGGAAGTATTTTATCCAGCCCCACTGCTGAATCCCCCTGCAGAATTGGCCGCGGCCATTCTCAATACGGTGGGGGCCGGCACACACGCCATTAAAAACACAGAACAGGGCCAGCGACTAAGTCAAACACTGCGCACCGCCAGAGCAGGCGAACAGGCGGCTATCCTAGACGGGTTCTGCGCCGATCTTCCCGCAGCGGGGCAAACGGTAATCTGCGCCTTGCCCACGGACAGCCCACCGGCGGACGTGCCCACCGCCTACCTAAAATTGCAGCTAATCTCGCACCGTTTAGTCCGCCCGCATGGCACCAACCTAGAGGGCATTTTCGCCACCCTGCCCAATGTCGCATGGACCAACGAAGGCGCGATCGATGCGCAGGAATTGCCCGCACGACAACACAAAGCCCGGGCGCAAGGCACCCCACTGCAAGTGCAAGCGGTCGATAAATTCCCACGCATGACCGATTATGTGATGCCATCCGGAGTGCGCATCGGCGATGCCCGCCGCGTCCGCCTCGGAGCCTATTTAGGCGCGGGCACCACCGTAATGCATGAAGGCTTTGTCAACTTCAACGCCGGCACCGAAGGCCCCAATATGGTTGAAGGGCGCATCTCCGCAGGCGTTTTTATCGGCGCAGGCTCCGACCTCGGCGGCGGCTGTTCAATCATGGGCACCCTCTCCGGCGGCGGCGAACTGATCATTTCCGTCGGCAAAGACTGCCTAATCGGGGCTAACGCCGGATTGGGAATCCCACTCGGCGACCGCTGCACTATCGAGGCCGGGCTGTATCTCACCGCCGGCACCAAAGTGCAAACTATCGACACGCAGGGGCGATCGACAGGCGCAGTCAAAGCAAAAAAATTAGCCAACCAATCCGACCTATTATTCCGCCGCAATTCCCTCAACGGCACTGTCGAATGCCTACCAAATCGCGCCGCCATCGCCCTAAATAAAACCCTGCATCAAAACAACTAACCGCCAAACCTAGCCAGCCGGCATTCTAAAAAACGCACTATTGCCGATGCACCCAGTCGACAATTAGATCGCCAATCTCGTTGCCAATACCGCGATGCACCGCCGGGTGATTCACCATAAACACCAGCGCATAACGCCGACCACTCTGCGCCTGCACCACGCCCGCCAACGCCGTCACATCCTTCAGCCGACCAGTTTTCAAATGCGCATACCCATGCGCCTCTGCATCCGGCTGGCGCCGCCGCATGGTGCCGTCCACTCCATTCAGCGGCAACGAAGCAAAAAATTCCGCCGCCAACGGCGAGCGATAAGCCCGGCGAATAACCTCAATCAACATCTGCCCATCCGCACGGGCCAGCCGCGCCCGCCCCGAACCATTCACCAGAACAAGATTGTCGACCGGAACTTCCTGCGCCTGCAATAATTCCACAATAGCCGCCACGCCCTGCTCCGGTCGCGCCGGCACCCCCCGAGTTTCAGCAGCGATGGTCAGCAACAAATGGCGCGCCATGGTGTTATTACTGTGTTTATTGGTAGACACCAAAATCTCGCGCAGCGGGGCCGACTGCCAAACCATAAACGGTTCCTCATCGGCGGAAACATTCAACACCGCCTTGCGATGCCACCCGCCGAGCACCCCGCCCTGCTCCTCCCACAACAATCGAAACAGCGCATAAAAATAAGAATGCGGCTGCAACACGGTGCGCACCATTTGATAATCCACGCACCCAATCGGATAATCGCCGCGCAATTCCAACCGATTACGCGCCCGCCCGGTCACCGCCACGCTAATATCCGCATTGTCCGCGACGCATTCACCGGGAATTAAACGCAAGCGATTGCGCAGCCGCACCCCCGGCAGGTCGGGCACCATATCGACCGCAACCGAATCGCCCGCCGGTTTCAGCGACAGGCGCACCGCCTGCAAATTGACCAACAGCGCATTGGGTGCAAGGTTATAAGTGCGCGCCGGACGACCATCAAAGTCCCCCGCATCCTCTGCAATGGGTGCAAAAAAACCGTCATCGAGAAGCAAATTGCCGGTAATTTTCCGCACCCCACGGCGGCGCAATTCGCGCAAATGCAGCCAAAAATCCTGCATGCGCATAAAAGGATCCCCCCCGCCCCGCACCGCCAAATGGCCTTTCAATACACCGTTTTTAAGCGGGCCGCGCAAGTAAATCTCGGTCGACCAGCGATAGCCCGGCCCCAACAATTCCAGCGCAGCATAAGTAGTAATCAGTTTAATAAGGGAAGCCGGGTTGCGCGCCACCTGCGGGTTCAAACGCACCAGCGGCGGCCCACCGTCCAGCGGCTCAATCAGCAAAGTAACCGCCGACTGCGGAATACCCGCCCGCTCCAACGCACCAGCAATCGGCACCGGCACCGCAACAGAATCCCGCGCCAGCAATGCACCCGCAAAAGCAAGCAACGTCAACGCCCAGAAAACCCGCTCGCAGAGAAACGGCATTCAATGCACCCTATAGATTGCCCACCCCAGCCAAAAACTAAACCCGCATGGCCGCGCTGCCACGCTGCTATAATCCGCACCCCGCCCGCCTTGCGCCCTACTTCGTGGCGCAGCGGCACCCAGCCAGAGTGGTGGAATTGGTAGACACAGGGGATTCAAAATCCCCCGCCCTTAAAAGCGTGCCGGTTCGAGTCCGGCCTCTGGTACCAACCTCTTCACGCCCCGCCCTCATTCCTCCGTAGCCGCTTTCGCCGCGCCGACCGCCGGCTTTTTGGCCGGCAGACTAAGCTGCAACACCAAATACCCCACCAGTGCCGAGAGGATCGAGCCGGCCAAAATCCCCAACCGACCGCCGCTCAGTTCCGCGCTACCGTGCTCAAAAGCCAAACCGGCGATGAACAGACTCATAGTAAAGCCAATGCCGCAAGCCATGGCCGCACCCAATATTTGCGGCCAGGTCACTCGCTCCGGCAGGCGCGCCAGTCCCACCGCCACGGCCAAGCCAACAAAACCGAGGATGCCGATGGGTTTGCCCAACAGCAGGCCGAGAATAACGCCCAAAGTGATGGGTTCCGCCAGAGAACCGATCGACATCTCGCCGAGATTCAGCCCAGCATTGGCAAAGGCAAACAGCGGCAGGATGGCGAAGGCCACCGGCGCGTGCAGGTCGTGCTCCATCTCTTTAATTGGCGACCGTCCGCGCTCATCGCGCATGGGAATACAAAAGGCGATCAACACGCCGGCCAAGGTGGCGTGGATGCCAGACTTCAACACCGCCACCCAAAGCACGATGCCGAGCAACACATAGCCCGCCACCTCGGTCACGCCCATGCGGTTCATCAGGATGGCACCCCCCAAAGCCACCGCCCCCACCGACAGCGCAGTCAGCGACAGGTCGCTGGAATAGAACAGCGCGATAATCATAATCGCCGCCAGATCATCAAAAATCGCCAGCGTCAACAAAAAGACCTTCAGTGCCACCGGCACCCGCTGCCCAAACAACCCCAGCAAAGCCAGCGCAAAGGCAATATCGGTCGCCACCGGCACCGCCCAGCCGCGCAGCGCATCCGGATCCCCCCCGTTCAACCACACATAAATGGCCGCCGGCACTAACATGCCCCCAAGCGCACCAATGCCCGGCAGCACAATCTGTGGCAGGCTCGACAGCTCGCCCTCAAGCATCTCACGCTTGATTTCCAAGCCGATGAGAAAGAAGAAAATGGCCATCAGGCCATCGTTTATCCACAGCAGCAGCGGCTTCTCGATGCCAAACTCGCCAACCTTGAGCAGCGCGATCTCCGTATCGAGAAACTGACTGTACAACGGGGCCAGCACCGAATTGGCCACCAGCATGGCCAAAATAGCGGCGCACAGCAACAGGATTCCGCCAGCCGCTTCCAGCCGGATGAAGTTCTGTACGGCGTTGAGGAGGGGGGAACTCGGTGGCGTTTGCTGCATGATTTTTCTCGCAGATGGCAACTTGCACCCGCCATTGTCTACCGATTACGGCGATTTTGCCAGTGGTTAAGGGATTTTTTTGCGCCACGCCTCAGCAGCCCAGACCCAGATACCCAGCACCCAGCCCGGTGGACGGCGACACCAGCAGCCCGACCCATTGAGCACCACCCATCTCAATGCTAGGAAAATACCTAGGTTCTTTCCCGCAGTTTGCGCTCGATGCATTCGATCATAAGCCCGGCTATGTCTTTCTCGGTCACGGACTCAATCCCCTCCAGCCCCGGCGAGGAATTTATTTCCAAAACCTTCGGCCCCGACTTGGAACGAATGATATCGACACCCGCCACCTGCAACCCCACCGCCTTGGCCGCCACCACAGCTATTTTACGCTCCGCCGATGTAATTTTTACCGGGCTGGCAGAGCCACCAAGGTGCAGGTTGGCGCGAAATTCACCGGCGGCAGCCTCCCGCTGAATAGAGCCAACCACCTTGCCATCGATCACCAAACAGCGAATATCTTTGCCATCCGCTTCCTTAATAAACTCCTGAACCAAAATGTTAGCTTGCAAGCTCTTGAAGGCACTGATCACGCTTTCTGCCGCTTTCACTGTCTCAGCCAGAACGACCCCTTTCCCCTGTGTGCCCTCTAAAAGTTTAATCACCAATGGGGTGCCGCCCACCATCTTAATAATATCCGTGGTATCCATGGGTGAATTGGCAAAACCGGTCGTCGGCATGGGCACCCGTTTTGTAGACAGCATCTGCAACGAGCGCAGCTTATCGCGAGAACGAGCGATAGACACCGAATCATTCAGGCAATAAGCCCCCGTGGATTCAAACTGACGCGCCACCGAACAACCATAAAACGTCATCGCCGGTTTAATCCGCGGAATAATCGCATCCACATCATCCAGCAGCTGGCCGCCGCGATAATGCACTTCTGGATTGTTCGAGCTAATGTTCATATAACACTGGCTGATATTCACAAAACGCATCTCATGCCCGCGCTCTTCGCCCGCCTCAATCAAGCGTTTATTTGAGTAAAGCTCTGGATTACTGGCCAGCACCACAATGCGCAAACCATCTTTTTTCGGCCTCACCGTGCCATAATACTGTTTCAATTCATCGGTAGACACCGTCCCCAAACAAAAAGACCGATCCGGATCAATTAACACCCGATTGGCCATCGCCTCCCGCCCAATCAGCATACGGTAGCCCATGGTATCGCGGTTGGTGAGCGTCACTTCGATATCCCAAGTCTCACCCCCCAGAGTGATCGGCGTTTTAATAACCGGGCGGCGTTCTTTATCGCCGCTAGAGCTCTTCACATTGCGTTTATCGACCACCAAACCGCGGCAGCTTTGAATAGTCTTGCGATCATTCTGAATGGGGTGAATATCAAAATGCACATAGCGCTTGCCCGCCTCTTCAAACTGATGGATATTAAACGCATGCAGCGAGGATGTCTTAGCCCCGGAGTCCACCCGCGCTTTAATCGCCGGCAACCCAAGCTCTTCCAGCCCGCACCATTCTTCCTGCCCGATGACAATTTTGTCTTCCATCGCCTGCCTCATTTTCAATAACCCCCGCAACCCGCCACTTTCCGATTGCGACCATTATGCCAGCGATTGAAGTGTTTTTTGCGTAAAACACAGGAATCGATTCACCCGGCTAGTACCCGCCAAGCAGGTACCGTGGTGGGGCGCAGGGGAGGCTTAGAGAGGTGGAGGTGGAGGTGGAGGTGAAAGGGCGCAGGCAAGATAAATACAGCGCAACGCGACAAGCACAGTGGCGAGATGCGCCACCGCGCCCTAGGCAGGCAAGGCAAGGCGAATAGCAGTAGGCGCAGCAGGCGATGAGGAACGCTCAACCAGTTGGGTCCCATCCAAAAGCCGCCGCGCCGCCCCAATCGACTCATCGAGGTCGGCCAGCACGGCATCGCACCAAGTATCTGGCTCGCCGAAACGCTCCATATGGCTATGGTTGCGCTGTCGGCAGTGGCGTTTGACCGCCAGCAGCAGTTCCAGCACCTTAGCGGCGGAATCCTCGCCGCGCATGTCGCCGACCGGCA
This sequence comes from Cellvibrionales bacterium, assembly GCA_014323765.1. Taxonomy (GTDB): domain Bacteria; phylum Pseudomonadota; class Gammaproteobacteria; order Pseudomonadales; family GM7GCV1; genus GM7GCV1. Next base: position 192,719 of record JACONM010000012.1, read on the forward strand.
GGCTAAGCGGAACAGGCGAGGGGGCGGCAAAGTTTGCTTGGCCGACCGGCTTGAGCGAGTGCAAGGATGCGTTCATGATTTCCCCCGTTGCAATGGGTCTCTAGGGCAGTTGCGTCGCATTCTTGCGCAGGAAGCAAATTCGTACAATCCGAAGATAACGTAGTTTTATTGCGGATTTTTCGATTTATCGAGGGACGGAATCAATGCCGAACTGTGGACTCAGTCAATCCAATTCCGTGAACTGCACACTGAAGTGAGCGGTGCCCCAACGAGCACACCAGCGAGCAGCCCAACGAATAATGACCGAACGAACCGGCGGAATGAGCAGGGCAAAACCAACGCCATCGGTAAAAAATCCGGGGGTCAGCAACAGTAATCCCGCGGCAAGTATCAACCCCCCATGCGCCAGCAGATCCGCCGGTTTATCGCCAGTTTGCAAACTAGCCCTTAACCGGGCGAGCACCGCCAACCCCTGCAAGCGCAGAAAAAATGTACCGACCAGCGCAGTCAAAACCACAATGCTCAGCGTCGGCCAAAGACCAATGAAGCCGCCCACCTGAATGAACAGCGCGATCTCCACGAGCGGAACGGCGATAAAAACCAACAAAAGCAGAAATAACGGCATGGGTGTTTCCCTCTACAAAAAAATAGCCTAGCGAACGCGGCAAGCTACTGCGGCCAATCGGCAAAGATCTGCTGCGCGGCCTCCACCAACAGCCTGACCCCAGGATGCTTGACCTTGCGCTCCGGCGAAATGGCGTAAAACCGCTCGACAACCTGAGTGGTGCGCCCGATAACCTCCACCCCATATTGCTGCGCGACATGCTCTTCAATAATGCTCGGCGTACAAAAAATACCGTGCCCCGATTTCCCGAAATATTTCAACATGGCACTGTCGTCAAACTCGGCAATGATCGTCGGATAAATCTGCTCCTGATCGAACCAAGATTGCAAGTTAATTTTCTGGTTAGATTTATCGCCACAAATGAGAAACGGGTGCTGATGCAGCGATCTCGGAAACCCCTCGCGCAAGGCATGCGCCGCCTGACTGCCAGCATAAAAACTCAACCCACACTCGCCGAGAAAGTGGTTGTAAGCGCGTATCGGAGTGCCCGGAGTCAAAGTGCGGTCAGATAAAATCAGATCCAAATTATTGAGCGCCAACTCCGACAACAGTGCCTCAAAATCGCCTTCACGACACACCAGTTTGGTAGAACCCGGCAGCCGAAAGCAGTGCCGCAAAATCTGCACCGCCAGCATTTTAGGAATGACATCGCTAACCCCAACGTTAAACACAAACGGCTGATGCGCATCCTGCGAGCGCAGACTTTGTTGCAGCTCAGCACCCAGCGCGAAAATATCCTCGGCATAGCTGTAGACCTGCTTGCCACTATCGCTCATCACCAGCCGCCGCCCCTGGCGATCAAACAGCCGCACACCCAAATAATCCTCAAACACCTTAAGCTGACCGCTGATGGTCTGCGGCGACACATGCAACAGGCGCGATGCCTTGACAATGCTACCCTCGCTGGCAACGGTGTAAAAATAGCGCAAATGACTGTAGTTAAGCTGCTGCCCCATGGATCTACCTGCGGTCTGGCATGCTTGCAAACGCCCGAAGCATAGCAAATTTTTTCGATCTAAAAGCACGATAAATACGAATTGCATTGAATTTACTCCCTGCCTACATTACTCACCAAGCCAACCGCCGGTCAACGACCCGCAACAAACCGAGGAACCCAGCATGAAGTTCAAAATCATCCACCGCAACATCCGCGAGCACGGCGACCTGACCGACTACATCGAACACCGCCTATCTTTCGCCTTCGCCCGCATGCGCCACGAGGTCGACTCCGCCACCCTCACCCTGTCCGATATCAACGGCCCCAAAGGCGGCATCGACAAACAATGCCAAATGGTCATCCGCGCCAGCGGCCTACGCCCCTTGGTCATCACCGAAAAACGCGACCACTTAAGGCAAGCGATCGACCGCTGCCTGCACCGCGCCAGCCAATCTTTAAGCCGCAAATTAAAACGCAAGCAACTGCGCCTACGCAAAACGCCGCGCCGGGCACTTGCATCGCCGGCTTGAACCACTGTTCACTTTTCCTTTCCATCCATCACTCTGAGGAACCTCCGATGAAAAACATCACTGCACTGGCATTTCTTATCGCCATAGGCATGCTCACCGCATGCAACCCGACCGGCCCAATCAACGTCAACTGCACAGCCACCACCGGCACCGAACGCGCCCTACCCGAAGCAAGCCGAATCTCTACCGCCGAGGTCGAAGCCGCCCAACAGGGCTGGGGCGAAGGCATTGTCAAAATCGGCAAGGCCGAAAACCCCCGCAAGGCCGCGCTCGAACACCTAGACCAGTTCTATGCTTTTGATCAGGGTCCAGTGTTGTTTAAGCCAACGCTGGCCGCCACCGATCAATTCCGCGGCACCAGAAAGGAAGCCCTATCCTACTTCATCGGCGGGGACCTAGCCGAAGACAAGGGCTTTGCGCTGGCTCCCTATACCAAGGTGCGCTGGGAAAATGAGGGCATTATCACCGATGGCGATTCCGCCATGGCCATGGGCAATTACTTCTTCACCAAAACTAACGGCGAGGAGGTAAAAGTAGAATACTCCTTCGGCTACATCAAGGATGCCTATGGCGATGTAAAAATAAACCTGCACCACTCCTCCCTGCCGTTTAGCGCGGATTAACGCCCACCCAACTTAAACCAAGATAAAAACCCGCCGCAATAAATATTGTGGCGGGCTTTTTTTAGCGCACCGGCCGCAAAGTATAGGCAGCAACCAAATCTCGAATTTCTTCGCCGACCGCCTCCACAGTCGCACCACAAAAATTAATATGCCCCAGCTTTCTACCGCGGCGCACCGTTTTATCGTACCAATGCAACGCACCATCCGCCGGAGCGCAGTCCAAAGGCGGTCGCTCAATGCCGATTAAATTGAACATGCCAACCGCCCCCGGCATCCGGGCACTACCAAGCGGCATCCCAAAAAGGGCGCGCAAATGATTTTCAAACTGTGAACAAAGCCCGCCGGACTGAGTCCAATGGCCGCTATTGTGAACACGCGGCGCCAATTCGTTGACCAGCAATTCATCGCCGACCACAAAGCATTCCATAGCCAGTACGCCGACATAATCGAGAGCCTCCATAATCCGGCAAACATAATCCTGCGCGCACCGCCGTAGCGACGCAGAAACCCCCGGTGCCGGGGCCAGCGACCGCACCAGCATCCCACGCTCATGCCAGTTTTCAGTCAGCGGATAATGGCATATTTCACCCTTTATTGAACGAACAGATACCTGCGAAATCTCCCGCTCAAAAGCCACCTGTCGCTCGACGATATATCGCTCTTCACGGGCCTGCCCCAAAAAATCGGCCAAGTCCCGCGCCGTTTTTAGCACCCATTGATTTTTGCCATCATACCCATGCCGACAAGACTTCACGACCAGCGGCAAATCCAACCCCGCCGCCTGCGCATCGGCGGGCAAACCGTAGCAATAATCGACGCATGGAATACTTAATTTTTCCAACAGCTGCTTTTCCCGATAACGGTGCTGACACGCCGCAAAAGCCGCCGGATTAGGATGCACCGTGCAATATTCCTGCAAGGCATACAAAATATCGGTGTCAACCTGCTCTTTTTCTACCGTCAATAACAGCGGCTTCCCCAATGCGGCATAAAGGTCGCCAACATTATTATTATTATTATTCGCGCCGGGTTGCCAGCGCACCACGCTACCCAGCTGCTCAACGCAGCGGCTATCCTCATCGCCCTCAGCAATAAAACTAAATTTAATGCCCATAGGAATGCCGGCCAACGCCAGCATGCGCGACAGCTGGCCGCAGCCGACAATCGCAATGCGCATTATTCAGGCCCTTGCGGCTTTATTTCGGTTCTATCCGCTTCAACAGTAAAAGGCACCGCGGCGGTCTGCTGCTCTCGCCAAACGTTCAAACGCCCCCGCAACTCAGCATCGCCGACCGCCAAAATCTGCACCGCCAGCAACCCGGCATTATAAGCCCCAGGCGCACCAATGGCCTGAGTGGCCACCGCCACGCCGCGGGGCATCTGCACGATGGAAAGCAGACTATCCATCCCTTTAAGCGACTTGCTTTCCACCGGCACAGCCACCACCGGCAGCGTAGTCAGCGCGGCGGTCATACCGGGCAGATGGGCCGCCCCACCCGCGCCAGCAATAATCACCTTATATTGAGCCGCCGTACGACGGGCAAACTCATAAAGCCGCTCAGGCGTACGATGCGCCGAGACCACCGCGGTCTCATACTCAATGCCGAACTCCTCCAGCAAAACAGTCGCCTGCTGCATCACCGGCCAGTCGGAGCGCGACCCCATAATAATCGCCACTTTTTTATCGCCCATGCTTATTTATCCCAATTATCCAAAATCCCATTACCCAAAAATCCACTGACTAATCGCCGCAAAAGTCGGAATGCCAATCAACACATTAAACGGAAAAGTAATCCCCAAAGAGGCACTGATCGACAAACTGTGGTTGGCCTGCGGCAAAGCCACATGCATAGCCGCCGGCACCGCAATATAGGACGCGCTAGCCCCCAGGACCGCCAGCAAAATAGTCCCGCCCATCGACAGTCCAATCCCCACCGCCAGCAAGGTACCGAGCGCGCCACCCACCAGCGGCATGGCCACACCAAAGGCTAACATAAAACTACCCACCTGCTTAATCTCACCCAGCCGACTGACCGCCATAATACCCATTTGCAACAAAAAGAGGGCCAGCACCCCATTAAATAATTCAAAGAAAAACGGCGTAACCCGCTCCACCCGCACCCCAGACAAAAACCCAATCAGCAGCCCGCCGACCATCAGCACCATCCCCTGATTGAAAAACACCTCGTGCAGCAGTTCCCGAGTCCGCGGCCCCGGCCCAGCCGATCGCGCCGCCCCCATGCGGGCCAGGGCAATGCCCACCGCAATGGCCGGCATTTCCAACAGAACCACAAAAAGCGGAATATAGGCTTCATAAGAGATATTTTGCGCCTCGACAAACGCCACCGCCACCGCATAAGTGCCAACGCTCACCGACCCATAATGCGCGGCGATGGATGCCGCATCATGGCGTTTTAATTCGCCGATATAATAAAGCACCGGAAAAGCAATCAGCGGCAACACCAGCCCCAAGCCAATAACCAGAACGGATTGCAGCACCAGCTGCCAGGACGCATGCTCAGCCAAAGCCACCCCACCCTTGAGCCCAATGGCAAGCATTAAAAAAAGAATTAGGGACTGATACAGCCCCTTAGGAAATTGAATATCCGAGCGCACCAGCCCGGCAAAAGCCCCCAAAATAAAAAAGGCGATACCGACATCAAATTGCATGGTCGACTGCGCCTAGCCAGCGGTCGGCATACCCGGCGGTGCGGGCGCGAAGTCCGCCACCGGCAGCAACGCCGCCGACCCCAGCTTCTTCCGCCCCCGCTGCCGGCTAAACACAGTCAGCGCAATAAGCGCGACCCCCACCCCAAGCAGCCCGCCGCCGGTCGCCACTTGGCTCAGCAGCAACGCGCCGAGGGCCAACAGGCAAAAGCCAACGGCGAGACTGAAATGATAGTGCTTGTTGCTCATGATGAATTCCTCGGTAAGGGTTGCCTAAAAACCGACCCACCTCTCAGGTCGGCGGGCATTATGGTCCCCTTCCTAAATAGATAAAAATAGATATTATTTAATTTTAGAATAGACTTTTACTTATACACCGGCATAGGCGGCAGCACCCCCAACAGTTCCGCACCGTAACGCTTAGTGCGCAGCCGCTCATCGGTGATGGTCACCCGCCCACTGTCCGTCTCCGATCGCAACAACCGCCCCGCCGCCTGCACCAACCGCATGGACGCATCCGCCAAACTAATTTCCCGAAAAGCATTGCCGCCGCGCCCTTCCACCCACTCGGCCAACGCCTCTTCCGCTGGCTCGGTGGGCACCGCAAAGGGAATTTTGGCGATCAGCACATGGGCACAATAGGCCCCAGGCAGGTCGATGCCCTCAGCAAAACTAGCCAACCCAAAAAGCGTACTACCCCGCCCCTCATCAATCCGCGCCCGATGCAAATCAAGCAACCGCTGCTTACTGCGACTCCCCTGCACCAGCACCCGCTTTTGCCACTCTTCATCCAACCGATCAAACACCGTATCCATCTGCCGCTTACTGGCAAACAACACCAAATTACCCTCGCCCGCCGCCAACAACCGCGGCAAAGCGGCGACCAAATACTCATCGTGCATCTCCGCCTCCCGCGGGTCCACCGCATCAGGCGGAATATGCAAAGCCGCCCGATTCGCATAATCAAAAGGACTCGGCAGCTGCAAACAAGCCACCTCTCCCCCCGTTTCCATTTCCGCCGCCACCGCATCCAGCCCGGTACGCAATTTCAACCGCTCAAAATCGCCCAACGCCGTCAAAGTCGCCGAGGTCAACACCGCCCCCGCCGCCCGACTCCACAGCCTCTCGCGCAATGTCCCACCCGCCAACACCGGGCTATCGAACAATTCATAATCATCGAATTTTTCATAATATCGCAACCAACGCGCATGATCCGGCGAATCCGGCAACCTAGCATAACTACCCCACAGGTCCCGCGCCCCCTCAATCCGCGCCAACCACTGCCCCACCAGCACAAACCAACGATCGCGCCTCTCCCGCTGCCCAGAATCGCCATCGCCATCCGCCTCCGGCTCCAGCGTATCAGCCAGCCCCTGCACCCGCTTAAATAACTCGGCAAAACCATCGCGCAACGGCTCACTAATCGCCGCCAACTCCGCCGGCAGCTGCCCATGCGCAAAACGCCGACTCGGATTCAACTCGCGGGACGCAAACCCCGCCTCCGTCTCTGCCTCCGCCATAATCTGCTGCAAAAGGGGCCGCAATGGGTGCAATCGCTCCGCCGTCACCGCCACCTGCGCCGCCGCCTCATCGACCGCCGCCGCCAACCCCTTAATATCGCCCAAATCCTCACGCAACCGCGGCAACCGCTGCCCCTGCTGTTCTAAAAGATCCTGCATCCCATCATGCCGAAAACGCTGCGCAAAATGCCGCCGCGCCTTATCGCCCAAATGATGCGCCTCGTCAAAAATATAAATGCAATCCGCCACCGCCGGCAAAATAACCCCACCGCCAAGCGCCAAATCCGCCAACACCAAATCATGATTGGCCACCAAAACCTGCGCCTTATCCAAAGCCCCCCGCGCCCGGAAAAACGCACACCGCTCGACATGCGGACAAGCCGCGGCAGTGCATTGATACCGGTCGCTAGTCAGCGGTCGCCAATCGACCTCCGGAATAGCCGCATCCCAACTATCGCGGTCGCCGTCCCAATCGCCCGCACTAAACGCCGCCGCCATCTCCTGATATAAATGCAAGCGATTGCCGCTCAAAGAATGCCCCTCCCCCAAATACATCCCCAGCTGCTCATCATCCACCGCCGCCAACCCATTTTGCAATTTCAATTCACACAAATACCGCCCGCGCCCCTTCACCAATAACGCCGCAAAATCCAACCCAGCCTTTTCCACCGCATCCGGAATATCCTTATTAACCAGCTGCTCCTGCAACGCCACAGTGCCAGTAGAAATAACCAAAGTTTTCTCCAAATGCCGGGCAATCGGCACCGCCGCCAACAAATAAGCCAAAGTTTTACCGGTGCCAGTACCGGCCTCCACCGCCAAAATCGGCACCGCACTCAACAGCTGCCGGGCAATCGCCCCGATCATCCGCTGCTGCGTCCCCCGCCGCTGAAACCCGGTCGCCTCCAGAAAACGCCGATAAGAATCCCGAATCTCCGCCTGCAAAGATTCCGGCACCAAATCCGCTTCCGCCTCCATAACCGCTACCCCCCTTCCCCCGTGAACAACTCCCGAATCCGCGCCAACCGCGCCGCCGACCAATCCGCCCGAGCCTCCAAATGCCCCCAAACCGGATTCGGCCAAGCCGGGTCATCCGCCCGCCGCCCAATAACATGCCAATGCAGCTGCTCGACCTGATTCCCTAACGCCGCCACATTAATTTTAGTCGCCCCAAACTCACTGCGCAGCAACCCCGCCACCCAATCCGATTCCCGCAACAACCGCGCCCGCCGCCGCAAAGGCAATTCATCCAACTCGCGATACCCACCCCGCGGCACCAAAATAAACCACGGTACCGCAGCATTTTTATGCAGCAACAAACGGGCACAATCGAGCTCGGCAATGCAATAACAATCCGCCGCCAACCGCGGATCCAAGCAAAACTCAATCTCCCCCTCAATATGCCGCAAAATAGCCCCCATCAACCGATTAGCCGCCGCAAACCGCCCCTCATCCGCCAAAATATCCGCCGCCGCCTGCACCCACGGTCCCGCCGCCAATTCCCCGCCGCTTTTCTCAATCAAAGCCCGCGTAGAATCCACCGTAAACTCCAAATGAAATTGCAACCCAATCACCCGCCGATTAAACACAAACGCCTGATTCGCACACCCCGCACTACCCGCCACATGCATCGCCCCGACCGGCAAATCAAACCTATCGGCATGCCAATGCAACGCATCGAATTGGCAAGGCAATAAATCCGCCAACCAACTCCGCTCCGCCCCCGCCGCCAAACTCACCGGATACCAACCAATCTCCGCCGCCGGCATCCGCCGCACATCAGCCCCCAAAGCCGCCGCCGCCAGCTGCGCCCCCAAACAGATCCCCAACACCCATTTATCCGCCCTAATCGCCGCCGCAATCAACCGCTTTTCCGCCGCTAAAAACCCATACTCAGCAACATCCGCCACCCCCATAGGCCCGCCCATCACCACCAGCAAATCAAAATCCCCCACCGCCGGCAACGCCTGCCCGCGATACAAATGCACCACCTCCGCCCGCTGCCCCCGCCCGGCAAAATAGGGCAACACAGTCCCCGCCCCTTCAAACGGCACATGCTGCAAAATGCAAACTTTCATGGTTTTGAACGCCCGGCTAACCCCCCTAAAATGCCGCCCCATTCTACCAGCCAACACCCCCATCTATGCACCCGCCCACATCCGCCCTCTACCACCGCCTAGGCTACGCCCACCTCGCCGCTTGGATGCAAGCCAACGGCCTCGAACAATGGGCCCAAGCCCTGCCCGGCCAAATCGCCCGCGGCATAAATGCACACCGCTACGGCGACCTACCAAAATGGCTCGCCGCCCTGCAAGCCCTGCCCAACCTCCGCGCCGAAACCATCGACCTCGCCACCGGCGTAACTCTAGCCGCCCAAAACGTCACCCCCCAAGACCGCCGCCAACTAGAAACCGCCCTAAAAACCCTAAGCCCCTGGCGCAAAGGCCCCTACGACCTATTCGGCGTAAAAATCGATGCCGAATGGCGCTCGGACTGGAAATGGCAACGCCTACTCCCCCACATCGCCCCCCTCAAAGATCGTCTCATCCTCGACGTCGGCTGCGGCAACGGCTATCACCTCTGGCGCGCCCTCGGCAGCGGCGCCCACCGCGCCATCGGCATAGACCCC